>JARLJI010000022.1 GCA_031291295.1 Rhodoferax sp.
GGCTCAGCAGGTGCTTGAGTATCTCCAGGTGCCGCACGATATTGACGTGAAACCGTCCAAGGCACCTGCAAAGCCCGACAAGGTGATGGCCGAAGACGACTCGGGATCGAACCAGGAAGATATTAACTCGCTGTTTGCGGCGGTCAACGATCTACCGGCGGACGATCCGCTGCGCGCGCCCGCGAGCCAGCCACCGCCGCCGATCGCACCCGCGGCAGATTCCGCGATGAAGCTGGCCACTCTGCACGGCGTGGCCGCATCCAACCCTCCGACGACCACTGCGACGCACGCGCAGCCACCGCCGCCGAAAGCAATGTCTACGCAGGTCATCATCAGCGACGGGAAGAGGCTGACGGTTCCCTCGCTGGTCGGCTTGCCGGTGCGCAAGGTGATTGAGGCGGCAGCCGCTGCGGGCCTTGAGGTGCAGATCAAGGGCAGTGGCACAGTGCGCGAGCAGGCTCCCGCACCCGGCACGCAGGTTCCAACCGGCACCAAGATCGTCGTGCGCTGCGGGCGCTAAGCGGTCAACCTGTCACTGCAGCCACACCGTCCAGCAATCTACAATCGAACACAGATGATGTGGAGAGATTTGGTTGGCGAAGTGACGGCGGTGGATGCGAGCGGAGACTCTGTGCAGCCGGTGACGGGCGTGGAGTACGACTCGCGGCGGGTGCGGCCGGGCGCGGTGTTTGTGGCCATGAAGGGCGGCTCGACCGACGGCAACCGCTACGTGGACAAGGCCCTGGCCGCGGGTGCACTGGGCATCATCACCGACTCCTCCCCGGTCTTTGACCATCTGCTCGTGTATCAGGCAGGCCTGCCGGTGCTGGAGGTCGAGCACGGACGGCATGCGCTGGCAGAGGCATCCGCGGCATTTTTCGGCCATCCCGAACGAAGCCTTGCGGTCATCGGCATCACCGGCACCAACGGCAAAACTACCACTGCGTTCCTTGCCGAAGCGCTGCTCAACGAGGCGGCCCGCACCACGGTGCTGGTGGGCACCATCGAGTATCACGTGGCCGGCGAGGTGCGCCCCTCGCTTCACACCACGCCGGAGTCGCGCGATCTTTTCGAACTGATGGCGGAAGGCGTAGGCCGTGGCGCCACCGAGTTGGTCACCGAGGTTTCAAGCCACGCGCTCGACCAGGGCCGCGCCGCGGGAGTCCACTTCGACGTGGCTGTCTTCACCAATCTCACCCGCGACCATCTCGACTATCACCAGACGATGGAAAAATATTTCGCCGCCAAGCGCCTGCTTTTTGATGGTAGTGTCTACGCGGCTCCGCGCGTGGCCGTAGTGAACGCGTACGACCCGTACAGTGAGAAACTTGCCGAGGTGGCACGCCAAGCCGGCGCAGAGATTCGCACCTACGGCATTGGCCAGGGCGACTGGCGCGCGGCAAGCTACGAGCTCACGCCCGCTGGCGCAGTTCTGGAGCTCGAAAGTCCGGTAGGCTCGGCGCGCGTTACGTCGCACCTGGCGGGCGAGGTGAACATTCTGAACCTGCTGGCCGCTCTTGCCGCAGCTCATGCGCGCGGTGTCGAGTTCACCGACCTAGTGGAGTTTGTTCCGCGCCTCAAGCCGGTTCCCGGCCGCTTCCAACCTGTAAATGCGGGCCAGCCCTTCACAGTGATTGTGGACTATGCGCACACCGACGACGCGCTTCGCAACCTGACCGCCCTGGCGCGACAGATGGCCACGCAATCCGGTGGCCATGTGATCACTGTGTTCGGCTGCGGCGGTGACCGTGACCGTACCAAGCGCCCGAAGATGGGTCAGGCCGCAGGCGAAGGCAGTGACTTCGTGGTCACCACCAGCGACAATCCTCGCTCTGAAGATCCACTCGCCATCCTTGCTGAAATTGAACCCGCACTCAAAGCTACCGGCGTTCGCTACACCGTCGAGCCCGACCGCACCACCGCTATCCACGCAGCTCTGCAAGCCGCCGCGCCGCACGACGTCGTTCTCATCGCCGGCAAGGGTCACGAGAAAGAACAGATTCTGGCCACTGGCGCGATTCCCTTTGACGATGCCGAGATTGCACTTTCCACGCTGCGGCAACTGGGATACGGTGAAGGGCAATGAAACTCACCCTGGCAGAAGCGGCAATCAGTACGGGTGCGGTGCTTGAGGCCCCGGCCAGCGTGGCGCAGCCCGGAGCGCTCACCGTGACCGGCTGCTCCATCGACTCGCGCACCGTGGCTCCCGGCGAACTGTTTTTTGCAGTGCGTGGCGAGCGTCATGACGGACACGACTTTGTGATCGCCGCGCTGGAGCGCGGAGCGATTGCGGCTGTGGTCTCGCGCGCCCGTGTGGCCACACTGCCTGACGCCGCCCTGGCCGTACCCCTGCTGATTGCCGAGGACACGCTGGCTGCTTTGCAGGTGCTCGCCGCGCATGTGCGCCGCCAGTGGGGCCGCCGCGTGGTGGCTGTGACCGGTTCGGCCGGCAAAACCACCACCAAGGAAGCGATTGCCGCTGCGCTGGGCGCCAAGTTCAACGTGCTGAAATCGAGGGGCAATCTCAACAATGCATTCGGGCTGCCGCTTGAACTGCTGCGCCTCGAGCCGGAAAACGAATACGCGGTTATCGAGATGGGCATGAATCACACCGGTGAAA
>JARLJI010000178.1 GCA_031291295.1 Rhodoferax sp.
CTCTCGATGCGGTCAAGCACATCGGCAATGTTGATCACCGTCACCGTCGGATAGGAAGCGAACAGCGCCCGCTCCATCGTCGCCACTTGCTTCGGGTCGATGTGCGCCCCGCCGTACCACGTCGCCGGCTGGTCCTTCAGGCATGCTGACGGCAGCACAAACTGGACGCGCGCGCCCAGGTGTTGCCCATCCGCGCGATACACCACTGCTACCTTCAGCTTGTGCACCGTGCCGCCCACATCCAGTTCCACCGCCGAGCCTACACCCAGGTTCAACCGCTTAGCCGCGCCTTCGCCCACTGCCAGCTCCGCGGCGCCAACATCCGTCCACCACTTGCCCCGCGTCACTTTGTCGCCCGCCGGAGCTGCATCCGCCCAGCTCAACTCCGCATTCTCCAGCATCCGCCGCGGGAAATGCTGCTCCTTCAACTGCTCCACCGGCTTTCCGTTCAGCGACACAAATCGCCCCGACACCACGGGCATAAGGTCCAACGTCTGCGACACTCCCTGCTGATGCTGAAAGAACTCCTTCACCCCCGCAACTTCATCGGTGGTTACGTCGATAAGAAAAACATTGGGTAGCTTGGGTGAAGCCGTCTCCCTCAAGTCGCGCAGCAGCGCCCCCTGCATCAGGTACACCGCCAGAATCAGCATCACGCCGGTGCCCAGGGACGCCAGCACCGCCGCCGACTGGTTCCCCGGCCGGTAAAGATTTGCCAACCCATGCCGCAGCGACGAAGGCAACCGCAGCCTCACCCGGTTCAGCACAAAGCGCACTGTACGCAGCGCAACAGCCGCCAGCACGAGCAGCACCACCAGCGCAATGAAGAAGAGCAGCGCGAACCAGCCGCCCACCTTCGCGGAATCCGACAGCGCCCAAGCAATCCCGCCCAGCGCCAGCACCACCATGATCGACAACGCCAATTGCAGCCGCCGGCTCCACCAGAGCGCGAGCCATCCGCCAAACCCTTGTGGCCCCGCCTCCACCAGCCGCCGCAGCACCAGGACCGGCCGCACCGCCCGCACATCGAGCAGCGGCGGCAGACAGAATAGCAGCGTCGTCAGCAGGCCCGTGCCCAGCCCCGCCAGCACCGAGCGCCAGGGAAACTCCATCACCGTGTGCACCGGCAACAGCTTGCCGAATACCGCCGGTAGCGCCGCCATCACTCCCAGGCCCGCGGCTGTACCCAACAACCCGCCTGCCAGCCCCAGCCCCAGCGTCTGCAGCAGAAAAATGCGCAGCAGGTCCGCAGAGCGCGCACCCACCGCTTTCAGAATGGCCAGCATGTCCATGCGCTGTTCCAGGTGCGCGTGCATCGCCATCGCCACGCCGATAGCGCCCAGCACCATGGCCACAAGGCAGATCAGGCTCAGGATCGCGGTGGCGTTATCCAGCCCCTGGCTCAGAGCCGGGTTGCCTTCGCGAAAATCCATCACCTGCGCATCCGGCAGTGCCGCTTCAACCTGCTTCCGCAGTGCCACCTGGTCCGTCTTTGGCGCCAGCTTCATTAGCAACCGCTGACTCACCCGGCTCCCCGGAGCCAGCAGGCCTGTCTCGTCCAGGCTGGCGCGCGAAATCATCACCCGGGGTCCCATGCCCGCGCCCGCTGTGATGCGGTCCGGCTCCTGCTTCAGTACCGCCGCGATCTTGAAATTCCTCCCCCCCAGCCGCAGCGTCTCTCCCACATGCGCGTTCAGGCGGATCAGGAACTCCTCTGCCACGACTGCCGAATCGCCCTCCAGCGCCTGCCGCAGCGGCATCGCCGGCTCCAGTTCTGCCTCGCCATAGAATGGGTAGGCATTCGCATCAACAGCTTTCAATGACACCAGCAGCGGCACCGGGTCCGGTGGCACCGACGCCATTGAAATGGTCTCGGTCACCCACGTCGCCTGGGTTCCGGGATTCTGCTTCTCCAACACCACCAGCTTTATCTGTTCGTCTTCGGTCGGTTCGCGAAAGATACGCGCGCTCAGGTCCCCGGCCATCAGCGAACGCTCCTCGGTTGTCAGCGTTTTTCTGAAACTCTCGCTGAATCCGCGCACCCCCACCAGCGCCGCCACACCCACGGCCACTGAAAGCACCACAAACCCGAACTTGCCCGGCGCGGACTTCAAATCCCGCCAGGCAATGGCCGCCGCCCGTCTCCAGCTCAACGCCCGCTTAGCCATTTCCGCGC
>JARLJI010000179.1 GCA_031291295.1 Rhodoferax sp.
GACAAGGGCTTCGTGAAGATCCCCAACGGCCCGGGCCTGGGCATCGAGATCAACGAGGAGTACGTCATCGAACGCGCAGCCATCGGCCACCGCTGGCGCAACCCGATCTGGCGCCATGCCGACGGCAGTTTTGCCGAGTGGTAAGGCCATGGATCAGACAGGAGGATTCATCATGCAATGGCAGCCGCTGAGCGAACAGCGCTTCATGTTGGCCGAAGGCCCGTTCTGGGACGGCCCCACCCAGGCCTTGTACTGGGTGGATATTGCCGCTCGGCTGGCCTGCCGCCTGAGTGGCGGGCGTTACCAGCAATGGCAGCTGCCTGAAGCCGTGTCGGCATTCATTCCGTGCGAGCGCGGTGATGCCTTGGTGACCCTGGCCAGTGGGGTCTATCGGCTTGACCTCGACTCGCCGTCGCAGCAACCGGCCCTGAGCCTGTTTTGCGTGGCCGACCCGGTGAGCGGCAACCGGGCGAACGAGGCCCGTTGCGATACGCGGGGACGGCTGTGGCTGGGCAGCATGCAAAACAACCTGGCGGCCGATGGCGGCGATTTGCCGATCAACCGGCGTTCGGGGGGACTGTTCCGGGTCGACCCGGATGCGCATGTCACCCCGTTGCTGGAGGGGCAGGGCATCGTCAACACCTTGCTTTGGGATGCCACGGGCACACAGCTCTACTGCGCCGACAGCCTCGATGGCCAACTCTATCGCTATGCCATCGAGGCCGATGGTTCCCTGGGCATGCGCAGCCCCTGGGCGCAACCGTCCAGCCGCGGTGTGCCGGACGGTTCGGCCATGGACAGCCAGGGCTATGTCTGGAATGCCCGCTGGGATGGTCATTGCCTGATCCGCTATGCCCCCGACGGTACGCTCGACCGGGTGATCGAATTACCCGTGCGGTACCCCACCAGTTGTGTTTTCGGCGGCGCCGATCTGTCCACGCTTTACGTCACCAGCGCCCGGCCGGCGGGTAGTGGGGCGGCGCTGGACGGTGCCCTGTTGAGCGCCGATGTCGGGGTGAAAGGCTTGGCCTGCCAGCGCTTTGCGGGCTGAAGCACGACGTGCCCAAAGTGCTGAACACTTTATTTACAGGAGTATTTGACATGGCTGAAGCGCTGTCTTTACCTGAGGTTCCGGAGCCCACCTACGGCGACCGGCTGAAAGACAAAGTGGTGGTGGTGACCGGTGCGGCCCAGGGTATCGGCGAGGCGATTGTCGCCTGCTTCCAGGCGCAGCAGGCGCGGCTGGTGATAGGTGATATCCAGGGCGAGAAAGTCGAGCGAGTAGCGGCCCGCTGGCGTGAACACGGCGCCCAGGTCCATGCCCAGGCCGTGGACATTACGTCCAAGGAGCAATGGCGCTCCCTGGTGGACCTGGCGATCGAGCGTTTCGGGCGCGTCGACGTGCTGGTCAACTGTGCCGGCGTGAATGTGTTTCGCGACCCGCTGGAGATGAGCGACGAGGATTGGCGCCGCTGCTTCGCCATCGACCTGGACGGCGCCTGGTTCGGTTGCCGCACGGTGTTGCCACATATGATCGAGCAGGGCATCGGCAACATTATCAACATCGCCTCGACCCATTCCAGCCACATCATCCCGGGCTGCTTTCCCTACCCGGTGGCCAAGCATGGCCTGCTCGGGCTGACGCGGGCGCTGGGTATCGAGTACGCGCCCAAGGGCATTCGGGTCAATGCCATTGCACCGGGCTACATCGAAACCCAGCTCAATGTCGACTACTGGAACGGCTTCGACGATCCCCACGCCGAGCGCCAGCGCGCCTTCGACCTGCATCCGCCGCGCCGTATCGGCCAGCCGGTCGAGGTGGCGATGACGGCGCTGTTCCTGGCGACCGACGAGGCGCCGTTCATCAATGCCACCTGCATCATGATCGATGGTGGCCGTTCAGTGCTTTATCACGAGTGACACCCAGCCGGTCGCGAGGCCGGACAGTTTTTCGTACGTAACGAACCAATAACAACAAGAGGGTTACTTATGTTCATTCAACGCAACATCCGCTCTCTGACCTGTGCCGCGGCGCTGGTCGCGGCCAGCAGTTTCAGCGGTTGGGTCTCGGCCGAAGAAGTGAAGATCGGCTTTCTGGTCAAGCAGGCCGAGGAACCCTGGTTCCAGACCGAATGGGCCTTTGCCGAAAAGGCCGGCAAGGACAAGGGTTTCACGGTGATCAAGATCGCCGTCCCCGATGGCGAGAAGACCCTGGCGGCCATCGACACCCTGGCCGCCAGCGGTGCCAAGGGGTTTGTCATCTGCCCGCCGGACACCTCGCTGGGCCCGGCGATCATGGCCAAGGCCAAGCTCAACGACCTCAAGGTCCTGGCCGTCGACGACCGCTTTGTCGACGCCCACGGCAAGCCCATGGAGGACGTGCCTTATGTCGGCCTGGCGGCGTTCAAGATCGGTCAGAAGCAAGGCGCGGCGATGGCCGCTGAAGCGAAAAAACGTGGTTGGGACTGGAGCGCCACCTACGCGGTGATCAACACCTTCGACGAACTGGACACCGGCAAGAAGCGCACCGACGGTTCGGTGGACGCACTCAAGGCCGCGGGCCTGCCGGCGGACCATATCCTCCTCACGGCGCAGAAAACCCTCGATGTCCCCGGCAGTATGGACTCCACCAACTCGGCCCTGGTCAAGCTTCCGGGGGCGGCGAAGAACCTGATCGTCGGCGGCATGAACGACAGTGCCGTGCTGGGCGGCGTGCGGGCTACCGAAAGCGCCGGCTTCAAGGCGGCGAATGTGATCGGTGTCGGCATCAATGGCACCGACGCCATCGGCGAACTGAAAAAGACCGACAGCGGCTTCTACGGTTCGATGCTGTTGAGCCCCGATACCTCGGGTTATGAAACCGCCAGCCAAATGTTCACCTGGGTCAGTACCGGCAAGGAGCCCGCCAAGTACACCGCTCTGGACACCGTGACCTTGATTACCCGCGCCAACTTCCAGCAAGAGTTGACCAAGATCGGGTTGTGGAAATGACTCTGCGCCGCCGCAAGGGCTGGACCTTGCACCTGACGTCCACCCTGTGGGTCGCGCAGCGCGCGGCCCGGTGCGGGAGATAGGCTATGTTGGAACAATCGAAGGCGGTCGCGAGCCTGCGCTTCAATGGTATCGGCAAGGAGTTTCCCGGGGTGCGGGCGCTGGCGCAGATCAGTTTCGAGGCCCGACCCGGCAGCGTGCATGCGTTGATGGGCGAGAACGGTGCCGGCAAGTCGACCCTGTTGAAGATCCTCGGCGGGTTCTATTCGCCCAATAGCGGCAACCTGCAGATTGGCGAGCGGGTCATGAGTTTCCGCTCGGCGGCCGACAGCATTGCCCACGGCGTCGCGGTGATCCATCAGGAACTGCAACTGGTGCCGGAAATGACCGTGGCCGAAAACCTGCTGCTGGGGCATATGCCCTCGCGCCTGGGCATGGTCAACCGCCGGGCGTTGGTGCAGCGGGCCCGTGAGCTGCTCAAGGGCCTGGCTGA
>JARLJI010000023.1 GCA_031291295.1 Rhodoferax sp.
ATGAAAATCCAGAAAATCCATCACGTCGCTTATCGCTGCAAGGACGCCAAGGAAACGGTCGAGTGGTACGGCAAGTACCTCGACATGAAATTCATTCTGGCGATTGCCGAGAACGAGGTGCCTTCCACAAAAGCGCCCGATCCCTACATGCACGTTTTTCTCGATGCCGGCAATGGCAATGTGCTGGCCTTCTTCGAGCTGCCGACCCAGCCGCCCATGGGCCGTGACCCCAACACCCCGGAGTGGACCCAGCACCTGGCGCTGCAGGTCGAATCGATGGATGCGTTGATGCAGGCCAAGGCCCGGCTTGAAGCCGACGGCATTGACGTGCTGGGGCCGACCGACCACACCATCTTCAAGTCCATTTATTTCTTTGACCCGAGCGGGCACCGTCTCGAGTTGTGCGCCAACACCAGCACGCCGAAGATGGCCAGGATGCTCGACGAGGCCAAGTGGGACATGCTCAACGAATGGGCCTTAACCAAAAAAGCACCCCAGCATGCGCGATGGATGCATGACGGCAGCTATGCCGGAGAATGACGCCCGTGACGCGACTCAACGAAACCCATAACCCGGCGCTGCACAGCTGGGTGGCGTCCGCCAATGCGGCGGGCAGTGACTTCACTATCCAGAACCTGCCGTTCGCGGTCTTCCGTCGCAAGGGCAGCGCTGAAGGCTTCCGCGGCGGCGTCGCCATCGGCGACCAGATTCTGGACCTGGCCGCTGCGGCGGCCGCCGGCGTGTTCAGTGGCGAGGCCGCATCCGCGGTGCAGGCCGGCGCGCAGGACAAGCTCAACGCCCTGATGGCGCTGGGCGCGAACACCTGGAGTGCCCTGCGCCTGGCGCTGTCGCGCGCGCTGCGCGAGGGCGCGCCCAAGCAAGGCAAGCTGGCCGCCTGCCTGGTGCCGCAGTCAGAGGCCGAATACGGCGTGCCGGCGCGCATCGGCGACTACACCGACTTCTACACCTCGGTCTATCACGCCACCAATATCGGCCGCCAGTTCCGCCCCGATAACCCGCTGCTGCCCAATTTCAAGTGGATTCCGATTGGTTACCACGGCCGGGCCTCCAGCATCGG
>JARLJI010000180.1 GCA_031291295.1 Rhodoferax sp.
GATGCGATTGCCTTTGGCCGCGGCCCCGGCGCCTTTACTGGCGTGCGCATCGCCATTGGCGTGGTCCAGGGCCTGGCGTTCGGCCTGGATCGGCCGGTGCTGCCAGTGTCCAACCTGGCGTTGCTGGCTCAGCGCGCTTACCACGAGCAGGGCGCACGGCAAGTGGCGGCGGCCATCGATGCACGGATGGACGAGGTCTATTGGGGCTGCTATCACGAGGTTGACGGGCAAATGTGCCTGCTCGGTAACGAAGCTGTGCTGGCCCCTGAACTGGCGCGGCTGCCGGATCAGGCGTCGGGCGACTGGTTCGGAGCGGGTACCGGCTGGGGTTATGGCGAGCGGCTGGGGGCCAAGGTGGCTGCCTTTGATGCGACATTGCTGCCCCATGCCCTCGATCTGCTGACCTTGGCCCAAGGCGCCTGGGCGCGAGGCGAGGGCATCGTCGCGGACCTGGCGCAACCGGTGTATCTGCGCGACAAAGTAGCGACGCCAAAAGCCCGTTAAACCTCAGGCGACAGGATGATGGCGCCGTTAACTGCGTGCTTTTCGAGCAGTTCATCGGTCAGGCGACGTACAGGTAAACCTTTTCCGAGAACTGTGGTCTAGTTATCACTCGGCATTTGCTTACCTCTATAAGTGCCGCTAAATTGCCATCATCGATTCAAGAGTCAGCCGTTATGCGTATAGACGGAGTTTCTTCGCATTCATACCCCATCAAGCGAAAGCCGCGCAAAGGCCGCGTTGCTGACGATGATGTCGATGAGGTAGAAAGCGAGACGCAAGTGACGGTCACGACTCGTGCCTCGGGCAGTCAGGTCAGTCAGTTACCCGCGCGCCAGCAGGACATGATCTTCCCGCGTTCGGTTAGCAGGCGTGTCGCCACGGCGCTGTCCAGCTACCTGACCACCGCCAGTTTCGTTGACTGGGACATCGAAGTAATGGGCCTGGACCTTCATATCTGACCGTGCCCCTTCTTCCCTATTTCATCGGTTGCCCTTCCTGGAGCGAGCTGGCCTGGCGCGATCACCTGTACCCGGAAAACGCCCGGCCCGCTGACTTTCTCCAGCTGTATGCGCAGGTCTTCAATGCTGTGGAAGGCAACACCACCTTTTATGCCCAGCCGGCAGAAGCCACCGTACAGCGCTGGGCGC
>JARLJI010000181.1 GCA_031291295.1 Rhodoferax sp.
ACCGGATATCTGGCTCAAGGTCGGCGCCCGCGAAATGCGCCTGCTCGATGCCCAAGGCCAGTGAAAATCGTATTCCAGGAAGGCTAGGAGTGAAGGATGCGCGCTATACCGGATGCTATACCGGATGCGATCTGCTGGAGTGAGGGCATGCATCTGCTGCCACAGCATTTCCAGTTGCAGAGTCTGCGTGCCGAAGGCGTAAGTGCCAGGCTCGCGGCCAATGCCAGGCCCTGGTACTGGGGGGTTCAGTACATCGAAGTAGAGGTGGTGGACAGCGGCAAGATCACCCTGAAGGCACTCGAAGCGGTGATGCCCGATGGCCTGGTAGTCGACCTGGACCCCGTCAGGGACAAGGAGCACTACCCGCTCGAACTCAAGCTGAGCGCCGATGATTTCCAGCAGCAGAGCACCGTCATGGTTTACCTGGCGGTCGATCCGCTGTGGCGTTCCGGACTACTGGGCAAAATCAGTGGCCGGCTGCGTTCACTCAACATCAACGCCGTGGACCTGAACGGCAGTGATGTCCCGACGCCTGACACCGTGTGTGTCTGGCGTCCCATTGTGAGACTGGTCACGGAGAATCAACTCTCCGACTCGATCTGCCTGCCACTGTTGCGTATCAGCCATTCGGGCGGTGTGTTCAGCCAGCTCGACTACGTGGCGCCCAGCCCTGTGCTGACTGCGGACTCGATGATCGGCGAAAGGATCAGCAAGGTGTGCCTGCTGGCCCGAAGCAAATGCGATTTCCTCAAAGGCCGCTGGCGCCTGGCGCAGGACGCCGGCAAGACCCTGGAGGGCGCCGAACTGCGCGGGCAACTGGTGGCGATCGGTTCGCGGCTGCCGGAGTTGCAGGCCACCCTGGATACCGGTGTTGCTTCACCGATAGCGTTGTACCTGCAGTTGACCGGCCTGGTTGGCGCTCTATATGGACTGCAACCGGAGGAGCCGCTGCCTCGTTTCAGTCCCCTGCTTTTCGACGATATTCTCTCGGGGTTCAGCCCGGTGCTCGAGTGGATCGAAGGTCAGCTCAACAATATTCGCGCGAGCTACACTCGACGTAGTTTCGACTACAAGGACAAGCACTTTTCCATCGCCCTGCTGGACCGCCACACGCCGGTGCAGCAGCTGGTCATCGGCCTGCGCATGCCTTCCGGCGCCACGCCACAGGCGGCGGGGGATTGGCTGCAAAACGCATTCAGGGCTTCACGGGCACAATTGCCGCCCCTGATCCAGCAGCGCTCCCATGGATTGGCATTCAACGTGCTGGGGCGCAATGACCAGGTCGCCTACGGTGTTGCCGAGGATATTCGCCTGTTCACCTTGCAGGCCGCTGGTGAGTGGTTCGTACCCGATGCCGATCTGTGCCTGTACATGCCACCGGGCAGCGCCAGGGTCGAGCCGGTTGAAATCATGATATTCGACGCCACGCGGGACTGAACCTGATCAGGGATTGATGAGCGATGCTGGATAACGATGCACTGCCGACGCTCGACACTTTCGAGGCCGCGCCCCTGAGCAGCGCCTTCAACCGGGCCTGGAATGAATGGCTGGTGTTCTGGCAGGCCCTGCCACATACCACCGAGGCCAAGGTGCAGGTCGCACAAGTGGCCGAGCAGATCAGTCAGATTGCCCGACGGTTATGGCGCAGCACTTTCGCCGCTGTCGGTGATGCCCAGGGCCAGCAAGCCAAGGCGACGCTCTTCGCTTTCGTCGGACTGGTCGACGAACACCTGTTGTTCGAAGACTGGCCAGGGCAATCCACCTGGCAGGACCTGCCGATGGAAACCCGCATGTTCGGCACGCGTTCGGCGGGCGACCGGATTCCGGTCGCCATCAAGAAGCTCCTGGAAACCCGCGACCCGGCCCTGCGCGACCTGGGCAGCGTCTACCTGCACTGCCTGATCCTCGGTTTCCAGGGCCGGCTGCGCAACGGCAGCGGCCCGGCCTTGCACGAAAAGTGGCGGCGCAGCTTGTTCACCTTCGTCCGTCAACGCGGCGCCACACCCAACGATATCGCCCTGCAACTGCAACGCCCGAGTGCCCTCGACCCGCAACAGCTACCGGTACGCCGCAGCCTGCCCGACGGTTACCGTCTGGGCCTGGCATTGAGCTTGGGGTTCTTGCTGTTGCTCGGCATCAGCCAGGGGTTCTGGTTGAATATTCAATACCGGGTGCAGCCTGCTCTTGAGCAGGATCGGCAAATACTGGTCACGGAGCTCAAGCGCTGATGGCTTACCTGGGTGAAATACTCGCGGCCCTGCTCCTGCTGGTGGTGGTGGTAGCGCTGTTGTGGAAGTATTCCGCGCGACTGAACGGTGCCAATCGCAGCTTCTATGCCGCAGTGAACGAGTGGGAGCAGGCGCTGGGCGTGCATGACCGCTATGAGACGCCGTGGTTGTTGATGCTCGGCGATGCGCCACAGATCGAGGCCCTGCTCAGCGGCTGGGGACTGACCGCCACGGCGCAACCGGCCTGGTTCGGACGGTGGTGGTACGGCCCAGACGGGGCGATCCTGGTGGTGCCCGCGGCTCTGTTCAGCCTTGGCGAGCGCGCCAGCGTGCAGCTCAAGCTCTGGCGCCAGCTCTTGGAGTTGCTGCTGCAAGCCCGGGCCAATCGGCCGGCGGACGGCATTATCTGGCTCTGCGACCTGGAACAGTTGGCGCCCGATCAGGATACCGCCGCGGCCGGCTTGGCGGTGCGGCGCAAGTTCATCGATCTGCAACAGCGTCTGGGCCTGAGCCTGCCGGTGTATATGCTCCTGAGTGGTTTCGAGAGCCTGCCCGGTACCCTCCAGTTGCTGGAGGTGCTGCCGACGGCGGCGAAGGATGCACCGTTTGGCTGGACCTCGCCCCACACGGCGCAAACCCCTTGGCACCCGGACTGGATCAACCAGGGCCAGGGTCTGGTCGAACAGACCCTGGCCGACCTGCTGGTGGAAATCGGTACGTTGCGCGGCCAGGTGAACGCCGAGTTGTACCTGCTGCCCCGGCAATTACAAGCCCTGCACGACCCCCTGCGCTCGCTGTGCGATCCGGTGTTCCAGGGCAATGCCATGGGCGAAGCGCCGCGTTTGCGCGGCCTGTATTTCAGCGCCCAGGCCAGCCCCGCTACCCCGGCGGCCGATGCCGACCCCTTTGCCGAAGGCCCGGCGCCGATCCCCGCGCCGCCGCTGTTCACCCCGCGCCTATGGCGGCAACGAATCATCGCCGAACAGGGACTGGCACAGCCGATCACACGCATCCTGCAATTGCGCCAGCGCTGGCAGCGCCTGACGGCGCTGGCCGTGGGCGTGATCGGGCTGGTGTGGGTGATCGGAATGCTCTGGGCCTGGAATGGCCGTAGCGATGCCGCGACGCAGTTGAGTAGCTTGCTGCACGAAGACCAGACGCATAACCCGGTGACCGGCGACGACGACGCCGCGCGCGAGCGCATCGCCAGTTTCTGGCGTCTGCTCCAGGCCGCACCGCGCTGGCACATGCGCACCTCGCTCCTGCCCGGTTCGTGGTTCTCTTCACTGGACCAGCAACTGGCCCAGGAGTTGCGGGCCCGGGCCCGGGTGCAACTGTTCACGCCACTCAAGGGCAAACTGCAGGACGAGATCAATACCCTGATTGCGCCTCGCGTGGCGACGCGTCCCAGGGTCGGCAGCAGCAACAATGAAGAAGCCTATCGACAAGCCATGCAGGTGCTCGACCAGGCCCTGGCGGTGGAGCGGCACAACAAACGTTTCGCCCTGAGCGTGCAAGGCGATCAACGGCCGCTGGACGATGCCATCGCCCTGGCCAACGAGCTGTTCGGATTCAATTTCCAGACCAAGGGCCTGCCGCTGAGCGATGACTACAACAACCTGCTGGCCACGACCGAAGTGCCACTGGCCAGCCCCGTGCAACTGGACCCGCTCAAACCGCAAATTGCCACGCGCTACGTCGATACCATGCGCCTGTGGCTCGACAGCCTGTTCGCCAGTTCCGACTTCAGCGCCACGGCCGGAGCCCTGAACAGCCAACTGCGTGCCTTGCAGGGGGGCCAGCGCAACAGTCTCGCCGAGCTTGAAGAACTGGACACCACCATCGTCCAACTGCGCCAGTTGCTGGCCCTGACCAATGCGGCATGGGGCCAGGGCAACGGCGCGCAGTTGGCGCCCGGTTATCAGGAGGGGCTGGAAAAAGCCCGGCAAAGCGCATTGATCGGCAGCGTTGCAGTCGACCAGGTCGAGCGTTATGCCGACAACTCGAAACGGACCTTTCACGATCGCTGGCTGGAACAGAGCGATGAGGAACAGGGCATTTTGCGGCAACAGAGCAGCGGTGCCCTGGAATTGCAGAGCAACGTCGACAAGCTCGGGCAGGTGGTCGCGGCGCTGTTGCACCAGGACTTCAGCCAAATGGCCCTGAACCAGGACGATGCCCCACCATTGAGCGGCCAGGGATTGCGCGAGCTGGACAGCGGCAAGCTG
>JARLJI010000182.1 GCA_031291295.1 Rhodoferax sp.
CCTCGTACAGGGTTTCGCGGCCCATGCGGTCGAGGATCAGTTCGGCGGTCCAGGGCAGCATCAGCGCACCGCAGCGGCTGTCGCGGTACAGGCGCTCGAGCGGCAGGTGCTTCATCATGCCCTGCCCGCCGCAGGTGCGCAGCGCGAGCCGCGCGATGTCGTTGGCACCTTCCATCACGCTGTAGTGCGCGGCGTACAGGCGCAGCTTCTCGTCCTTCGACGGGTTCGGTTTGGCCTCGGCGATGGCGCGCGTGAACAGGCTGCGCATGGACTCCAGCTGGATGCGCATCTGCGCCACGGCGATCTGCTTGGTCGGGTACTGGCGGCGCTTCACGGGCGGCTCGCCGGGGACCTCGCCGCGCAGGTAGCGCACCGTGAAGTCATAGGCCGCGTTGGCGATGCCCAGATAGGTGGGCGACAGCGTGAAGAACATCGCCGGCCAGGTCTGTGCGCCTTTGAAGTAAATGCCGCGCGGCATGAGCTGCTCGTCGTCGCCCACGAACACGTCCTTGAACGCGAGGTTGCGGCTGACCGTACCGCGCATGCCCAGCGGGTTCCAGTCGCCGCTGATGGAAAAGCCCTCGGCCGTGGCGGGCACCGAGATGTACAGCGTGTCGTGCGCGTCGGGGTGCTGGTCCCCTTTGTCTTCGGTGCACAGCACGCCGTAGTAATCGGCCGCGCCCGACAGGCTCGCGAAGATTTTTTTGCCGTTGATCAGCCAGCCGCCCTCGACCTTGCGCGCCGTGGTGCCGAACGGTGCGCGCCCGGCGGCGGCGGCCGAGCCTTCGGAAAACGGCTGCGCGTAGATCGCACCGTCGTTCACGACGCGCGCGAAGTGCAGGTCGCGTCGGCGCACATGCTCCGCGCGCTGCGCCGCGGTCATGTCGATGCCGTCGGCCAGCACGCCGGTCCACAGGGTTGAGCAGATGTGCATGTTGTAGGTGAGCGCGGTGGCGCCGCAAAAGCGCCCGATCTCGGCCGCCACCATCATGTAGGTGGCGTAGTCCGCGCACAGGCCGCCATGCGCTTCGGGGATGCACAGGCCCAGCAGGCCGGTCTCGCGCAGGTCGTCGTAATTGGCGAACGGGAAGGTGGCCGATTCATCCCATTGCGGCGCGCGCGGCGCGAACTTGTCGCGGCCCAGCTCGTGCGCCAGCGTCAGCAGCGCGCGTTGCTGGGCGGTAAAGGGCAGGTCGCCCACGGCCGGTGTGAAAGACAGGTTTGCTACAACATTCATAGCTGACAGTTCCCGCCTCATAAGGGCTAGTGAAGGTTTTTATGTGAGCTGGCGAGAAAGTCGAGCACCAGCGCATCGAAATCATCGGGGGCTTCCAGGTTCTGCAAGTGGCCGACGCCCGCCAGCTCGACATAGCGGCTGCCGGCAATCTGGTCGGCCATTTTTTTCATCACGGCGGGCGGCGCGTTCTTGTCGAACTCGCCGGCCACCAGCAGCGTGGGCACATGGATGTTCGGCAGGTTCGCCTTGCGGTCGAACGTGACCAGCGCCTGCAGCGCGCGCCGGTAGGTGGCGGGGCTGACCTGCGCCATGCAATGCGTGGCCAGCTTCACGCCTTCGGGCAGCGCGCCCGGGCCGATCATCTGCGGCACCAGAGAATCGGCCATCTCGGCCATGCTCTGGCCGGCATCGAGTGGGGCCGTGCGCTGCGCGACGAAATCACGCTGCCAGTCGCCATCGGGCTTGCCGAACGCGGGCGAGGTGCCGCACAGGATCAGCCGGTTGACGAGTTCGGGGCGGCGCGCCACCACCTCCTGCGCCACCATGCCGCCCATGCTGTGACCCAAAAGAATCACGCTCGCGGATTTTTGCCCATGCATCAGGCCTTCGATCAGCGCGATGCAGCTTTGCGCCAGCCCCTTGAAGGTGTAGGGCTCGATTGGTGCGCTGTGGCCGTAGCCGGGCATGTCCCAGGCCACGGCACGGTAGCCCGAGGCGGCGAAGGTTTCCACCTGCGGCGCAAAGGCCAGGTTGCCGCCGCCAATGCCGTGCAGCATGAGCAGCGTCGGGCCGGCGCCCAGCGTGGCGAAGGTCGGTATCGGGGTCATGCCACCACCTGTCCCTGATCGACCACGATGGCGCCATCCAGCGCAACGGTGCAGTGGCGCAGGGGCAGGTCGAAATGCCCCTGCGTGTAGCGCCCGGCCACTTCATTGGCGCCGGTGCTGTACAGAAAATTGCCGGCAAAGGCGCGCAGCTCGGTGCCGTTGAAGTCGCGCTTGTCGTACAGCGCCATGCTGTCCCAGCGCGCGGCCGGGTTCAGGCCGTAGCCGACGTGGCTCACGGCATACGCGTCCCGGTCGCCCTCCTTGGAGGACCAGGCCGCGATGTAGCTGCGCATCAGCTCGGCATCCACGCCCGCGCCTTCGATTTTCGTGATGTAGTCGCGCTCGATCGTCAGCGTGATGGGGCGCTCGATGTAGCGCTTGAAGGTCAGGTTGACGTCGCCCTCGGCCAGCACCAGGCGGCCACTCACGCTGCCGGCCGCCGGAAACGCCAGCGCCAGGCCGCCGGGCCAGTGCGTCAGGGTGCCGGGCCGCGTGGTGCTGCCCCAGTTGCCGCCGACCACCGCCTTGCCGTGCGCGCCCTGCAGCGCGATGGCCAGGTCGGTGCCGGCAGCGGAAGTCACGTGCATCGTGCTCGCGGCGCGCAGGCGCTTGACGTGGTCTTTGACACGCGCCTCGGTCGCCTCGTCCGGCAGCAGCCGCACCAGCGCCTCGGGGTGTTCGTTGCTGACGTAGACGATGCGCGGCTGCCGGCCGCTCACGCCCTGCAGGATGGCCGGCAGCTCGGGGGCGTGCATCAGGCCCTCCACCGTGCAATCCACCACCAGCGTGCTGCCCGCCAGCGCCGCGATCACGGGCGCTATGTTTTGAATAGCGTTGGACGCCCCTGTGGAGCGGGCTACCGGCTGTTTTGATTCAAATACGCTGGGCAGCGTGAGGGTGAAGCTGCGCGCACCGAGCCGCGCCGCCGCGAGACGCGCCAGCTCGGGCAGCACCGGCCGGCTCTGGCTTTCGCAGAGAATGGCGACGGTATCGCCAGCCTGCAGCGCGCAGCGACGCAGCACCACCTCGAAGGCATCGATCCAGACGGGCTCGGTTCGCTGTTGCAACATAGCAATCCATTATTCATGAATTTTCATGTAAATTCCAACCATGGCACCGCGCAAAGCCTCTCCGCCCAATTTTTCCCCGCGTGAGTTTCGCGCCTCGCTGGGCATGTTCGCCACCGGCGTGACCATCGTCACCGCGCGCACCGCCACGGGCGAGCTGGTGGGGCTGACGGCCAACTCGTTCAATTCGGTGTCGCTGCAGCCGCCGCTGGTGCTGTGGAGCCTGGCCCGCACCGCCGGCGCGATGGCGGTGCTGAGCAACGCCTCGCACTACGCCATCAACATCCTCGCCGCCGACCAGAAAATCCTGGCCGAGCGTTTTTCGAGCAAGGGCGTGGACCGCTGGGCCGGCGTCACCTTCACCGAGGGCGTCAGCGGTGCGCCGGTGTTGACGGGCGCGGCGGCCACCTTCGAGTGCTTCAACCGCAGCCGCTACGAAGAAGGCGACCATGTCATTTTCGTCGGCGAGGTGGAGCATTGCACGCACCGCGCGGGCGCCTCGCCGCTGCTGTTTCACGGTGCCCGGTACTACACCGAACACCCCTTGTAGGGCTGGTATGACGGCGCGGCGCTTTGTCGACGGCTACCTGGGCTATCTGCTGGGCCAGGCCAATCACGCCGTGTACAAGGATTTCGACCGCGAGGTGCGCGCGGCGGGCCTGAGCTCGATCGAGTGGCGCGTGCTGGCCACGCTGCACGACAGCGCGCCACTGGCGGTGAGCCAGCTGGCGCTGGAGGTGCTGAGCAAGCAGCCCACCGTGACCAAGCTGGTGCAGCGCATGAGCGAGCAGGGCTGGCTCCGGCTGGCCGCCGACCCGGGCGACCAGCGCCGCACGCTGGTGGCCATCACGGCCGCCGGCCAGGTCGTGGTCAAGCCCCTGATTGACAAGGCGAAACAGCACGAAGCCCAGACGCTGCGTGCACTGAGCGCTACTGAAACCGTAGCACTCAAGAAATTGCTGGGCAAGCTGGCATGAAAGCCGCGCCGGCCCTGCTCTGCCTGATCGGCTTCTGGGCCGGCCTGGCGCACGCACAGACACAGACGCAGGCGCCGCCCGAGAAGAAGAACTGGTTCGACGACCCGTTTTTTCAGGTCTCGTCGGGGCTGGCCGCCTGCCCGGTGCCCGAGGGCCCGCTGCTCACGCACGACGAGGCGCGCGCCGTGGAACACTGGCGCGTCGAACGCGGCACCAGCTGCTATCAAGCCGGCAAGTGCCGGCTGCCCAATTCCTACCTGTACGACAAGGGCCTGGCGGCGCCGGTCGCGGCCGCGCTGGCCGCCGTGCCCGGCGTGCAAACCGGCAGCGTCTGGGTCACCATCCAGCGGCGCTGGGTGTTCCTGCAAGGCTGCGTGACGACGCAGGAGCAGATCACGGCATTGGAGCGGGCCGCCCAGGCCGTGCCCGATGTTGAAATCGTCGTGCCCATGCTGATGATCGGCACCACCGACAAACCTCACTATGACGTGCGCCAACCTTGACCCGCCCTCGCCCCATGATTTCACGCAAAGACCATCTCGACACCCTCGCCATTGCCCTGCTGCTCGGCTGCTGCGTGTTCTGGGGCTTTCAGCAGGTGCTGCTCAAGGCCACGCTGCCCGAGGTGCCGGCGGTGTTTCAGGCCGGCATCCGCTTTGTCGGCGCCACCGTCCTGCTGTGGCTGTGGTGCGCGGGGCGCGGCATCAAGCTGTTCGAGCGCGACGGCAGCTTGTGGGCCGGGTTGCTGGCGGGAGTGCTGTTCGCGCTTGAATTTGCCGGCATCTATGTCGGCCTGAAGTACACCACCGCGTCGCGGCTCACGGTGTTTCTTTACACCGCGCCGTTCTGGGTGGCGGCGCTGGTGCCGATCTGGGTTCATACCGAAAGGTTGCGGTCCCTGCAATGGCTTGGGATGGCCTGCGCGTTTGCCGCGGTGGTCTTTGCCTTCGCGGGCGGCTTGAACTCCGGCACGCCCGACCTATGGCTGGGCGATCTGCTCGGGCTGGGGGGCGGCATGGCGTGGGGACTCACCACGGTGGTGATCCGCACCACCCCGCTGATCAAGCTGTCGGCCGAAAAGCTGCTGTTCTACCAGGTCGCCGTCAGCGCGCTGGCGCTGCCCTGCCTGTCGCTGGCGCTGGGCGAGCCCTGGGTCTGGCACTTCAGCGCATTTGCCATCACCTCGCTGGCGATACAGACGGTGATCGGCGCCTTTGTCAGCTACCTGACCTGGATGTGGATGCTCGGGCGCTACCCGGCCACCAAGATTTCGGTGTTCGTGTTTCTCACGCCGCTGTTCGCGCTGCTGTTCGGCTCACTCTGGCTGAAGGAGCCGGTGACTCTGAATTTGATAGCAGCCCTGGTACTGGTGGCGGGGGGTATCGTGCTGGTGAGCCGCAAGCCGGCCTGACGGCTCTGCCCTCCCTGTCAGCCTGCCGGCCTGATGTTCTGGTTCACACGGAACAGGTTGCCGGGGTCGAACTTCTGCTTGATCGCGGCAAGCTTCGGGTAATGTTCCCGGTAGGTCGCCTGCACGCGCTCCTGGCCCTCGTCCATCATGAAGTTCACGTAGGCGCCGCCGGCGGAATACGGGTGCAGCGCATCCCAGTAGTCCTTGCACCAGCGGGTGATGCGCTCGCGATTCGCCGGGTCGGGATCCACGCCCACGATCACCATGGCCCATTTCGAGCTGCGGTAGCAAAACGCCGTGTCATTGCGGCCCACCCGGTGCACCGCGCCATCGATCGGATAAAGATGCATCGAGGACTGCATCGTCGGCGCGCGCGGGCCGTGCTCGACGTGCAGGGCGATCGCCTGGTCCGGCAGTTCGTTGACGAAGTCGGCGCGCCAATACCATTGATGGCCCGGTGGATACAGGCCGTCGAAGGCGCCTTGCAGCATCGGGTAGGGCAAGGCGTGAATGCCATAGAGCGCAGGGCTCATGGCGCGCACGGGTTCGAACACCTGCTCCGCCCGGGCCGGGTCGCCCGTGTAGCACCACACCACGCCGCACATCTTCTTCAGGTGCAGTGCCTCGGGGAAGGGCGGCGCGGGCGGCACGGTCAGGAACAGGAAGAAGCCGTTGAGCTCCGACGGCGCACCGACGATGAAATCGCGGTACCAGCGCAGGACCTCGGCCGCGCGCTCCAGCGGCCAGAGGGTTGGGCCGGCCACCACGGTGTCGACCGCATGCAGCTTGAACTCGAACGAGGTCACGACGCCGAAGTTGCCGCCGCCGCCGCGAACCGCCCAGAACAGATCCTCGTTCTCCTTGCTGCTCGCCGTCACCAATTGCCCGTCGGCCAGCACCACGTCGACCGCCAGCAGGTTGTCGATGGTCAGGCCAAAGCGGCGCGCCAAGTGCCCAATGCCGCCGCCCAGGGTCAGGCCACCGACGCCGGTGGTCGAGATGATGCCGGCCGGCGTCGCCAGCCCGAAGGCATGGGTGGCGTGATCGACATTGCCCCAAGTGCAGCCGCCCTCGACGCGAACCGTGTGCGCCCTGGGATCGACGCGAATGCCGCGCAGCGCCGACAGGTCGAGCACCAGGCCGTCGTCGCACACGCCCAGACCGGCGCCATTGTGGGCGCCGCCGCGCACCGCGAGCAGCAGCGCATGCTCGCGCGCGAAGTTGACCGTGGCGATGACGTCGGCCACATCGGCGCAGCGGGCGATCAGCCGCGGCCGCTTGTCGATCATGGCGTTGTAGACCTTGCGTGAAGCGTCGTAGGCGGCGTCGCCCGGCTCGATGAGGGCACCGCGCAGCTGCGCCTTGTAGGCTTGCAATTGGGTTTCGTTGAACATGACAACTCCTGCTGAGTGAAGATCAAGGGTTTCGGCCGGATTTAGTGCCCCGACGTCAGTTCACTCTAGGAAACGAAGGCCAGCCTGACAATCCGCTGGATTGATCATTTTTTCAGGGCATTCCGCGCCCTGCTAAATGGTCAGAATTGACTATTCCGAGCCCGCGGGGCGGCACGGCTCGTTGACCGCGGTTCCGGTTCGTCGCAGAATGTTTTTTGGACGGCCGGCGGCGGCCATAGAGGAGGTGCAAGTCATGCCACTGTTCCTGATCGAGCGCCAATTCGCCGACACACTGCAGCTTGAAGATGCAGGCGTCGCAGCCATCAAGCAGATCAACGCCGATGTCGGCGTCAACTGGCTGATCTCGTTCCTGTCGGCCGATCGCAAGAAAACCTACTGTCTCTACGAGGCGCCCAGCGCTGACGCCATTCGCGAAGCGGCGCGACTGGCTCACCTGCCTGCCGACGTCGTGGTCGAGGTCAGCCAGATTCGTCCGGAGTCGTTCGCCTGACGGCTTGGCGGGCGGCCCGACCCGGCGCCCTTCCATTTGACGCTTCACCTCCGCGATCGACCCCGACGATGCAAACGCAATGCGCCATCTGCGGCCGCCACAATCGGCCTGCCGCGCTCTTCTGCGATGGCTGTGGCGCGGCGCTGCGCGCGGACATGGATGTTGCGTCCTCCGCTGCGCAGAGCAGCCTCCCGCCCGCGTCCGAGCCGTTTGTCGGGCGCGAGCGGGAACTGGCCGTCCTGGACACCCTGCTGACGCGCGCGTTGGCTGGCTCGGGCGGCGCGGCGGCACTGGCCGGCGAACCCGGCATCGGCAAAACCTATACGGCGCAAATGCTGGCCCGCCGGGCCGCGGCGCGCGGCATGCAGGTGCTCTGGGGGCGCTGCAACGAGGAGCCGGGAGCGCCCTCGTACTGGCCCTGGCTGGAGGTGATGCAGGGCTGGCTCGATTCGCACGACGATGCGGTGGTGCGCCGCACGCTGCTGCATGCCGCGCCGGCGCTGGCAGAAATCGTCCCCGACGTCGCCCGGCGCTTCCCGGATCTCCCGCCGCTTCTGCCCACCACCGATCCATTGCAGACACGTTTCAGGCTGTTCAATGCGATCACGGAGTTCTGGAAGCGGGCGGCCCTGGAGCAGCCGCTGCTGCTGATTCTGGACAATCTTCATTGGGCGGACGCCTCGTCACTGCGCTTGCTCGAGTTTCTCGCACCGGACCTGGACGCCTGCCGCATGCTGCTGCTCGTGACCTACCGCGACATGGCGCTGTCGCGCCAACACCCCTTGTCCGGCACCTTGGGCGAACTGGCCCGGCACCGGCCCTTTGAGCGCCTGCGCCTGTCCGGCCTCAGTCGGGACGAAACGGCCCTTGTGATGAAACTCGCTGTGGGCGGTGCGGTCCCGCCCTCCCTTCTCGACAGGGTCCATGAACAGACAGAGGGCAATCCACTGTTCGTGAGCGAAATGACGCGGCTGCTACTGCAGGAAAAGGCACTCGATGCGGGGCCGGGCGGCAGTTCAACCGCTTCGCGGGCGGGCCGGCTGCTGCGCATTCCGGAGGGGATCAAGGAAGTCATCGGACAACGCCTGAACCGGCTGTCGTTGCAAGCCAATCACGTGCTCGCCTGCGCTGCGGTGATCGGACGCTCGTTCGATATCGGGCTGCTTGCCCGTCTGGCGGACGATCTGGACGAGGAGGCGTTGAGCGCAGCGCTGGAGGAGGCGTTGCGAGCCAGTGTGATCGAGGCGCTGCAGACAATGCCTGGCCGCTATCACTTCGGGCATGCGCTTTTCAGGGAAATCCTGTACGACGAGATCGCACCGCCGAAGCGCGGGCGTTTGCACCTAAAGGTGGCTTGTGCGCTGGAGGCCGCACACCGGCACGATATGGGGCGCCACCTGCCGGCCCTGGCGCACCACTACTGGGCCGCGCTGCCGGGCGGCGACGCGGCGCTGGCGGTCGCGTACGCCCTGCGAGCGGCAGAGCAGGCCGACAAGCTGCTGGCGCATGAAGAGGCCGTGCGCTACTACGGCCTGGCGCTGCAGGGCATGGATGCGGACACCGGCGTCGACGCCCTGTCGCACTGCCGGGTCCTCAACGCGCTCGGTGAGGCTCATGCCCGGGGCGGCGAATACCTGCAGGCGCGCGAGGTCTTTGAGCAGGCCGCACATCTGGCGACGGACGCGAACTGCGCGCACGAGCTGGCGCGTGCCGCGCTCGGGTTCGAGACCGCGAGCTGGGCGCCGGGCCTGCCCGGCGTTGCCGCCGCCCGCCTGCTGCGCCAGGCCCTCGATGCGCTGGATGGCGAAGAGCTGTCCCTGATGGTCCAGTTGCTGAGTGCGCTGTCGCGGGCCCTGATTTTCAGCGGCGAGGAAGCGCAGGCGATGAAGGTGCTCGAACAGGCCGTGGCGATGGCCAGGCGCACGAGCGATCCGCTGACTCTGGCCACCACGCTGATCGCAACGCTGTCCGCACGGTGGCAGCACGAACGCACCTCCGAGCGCATGGCCAACGCCGAGGAGGCATTGCGCCTGGCCACGCAAACCGGCGACCGGCTGCTGATGTCCCAGGCCGCCGCGTGGCGCATCTTCGACCAGTTCGAGCTGGGCGACATGGTGGGTTGGCGGGCAAATCTGGAGGCCTATGAGCGTGATGCCGAAGAACTGCGCCAGCCCTTCCTTCAGTATGTGGGAGCCTGCTCGCGCACCATGCATGCGCTGTTCGAGGGACGTTTCGCGCAGGTCGAGGCGCTCGCGCAGCGAACCTTTCAGATCGGCGACCGCATGCCCGGCCTGGACGCCGCAGGCGTGTACGGTGTGCAGATGTTCACCCTGCGCCGCGAACAGGGCCGCCTGCACGAGGTGGCACCATTGGTGCAGCACTTCGTCAAGGTAACCGGGCACGCCAACGTCTGGCGGCCCGGGCTGGCGCTGATCTACGCCGAACTGGGCCAACTGGACGCGGCGCGAAGCGAGTTCAATGTGCTGGCCGCGGATGGCTTCAGGAGGCTGGCTCGCGATGGCGTCTGGGTGGCGAGTCTGGCCTACCTTGCTCACGTGTGCTGCACGTTGCACGATGCGGACAGGGCCGCCGCACTTTATCAACTGCTGGCGCCCTACGCGGGGCGCAACCTTCTGGCCGGCACCTCGATCGCCTGCTTTGGCGCGGCCGACCTGGTCCTGGGCATGTTGTCCACCACCAGGGGACTGGACGTGGATGCCGAGCGCCACTTCAGGGCAGCCCTGACCATGAATGAGCGCCAGGGCGCGCGTCCGGCACTGGCGCGCACGCGCCATCAGTACGCACTGATGCTGCTGGCCCGACATGCGCCAGGCGACCATGACATGGCTGCGTCGCTGCTGGAGTCCGCTTCTGCCGATGCCGTCGCGCTGGGAATGCAATCGCTGCGTGCGCAGATCGAGACATGCCGCCGGGACATGAAGCGCGCCGGCATTCACGAGGCATACCCGGCAGGGTTGAGTGAGCGCGAGGCGCAGGTGCTGCGACTCGTGGCGGCAGGAAGGTGCAATAGGGACATTGCCAGTGAACTGTTCGTCAGCCCCAACACGGTCGCGAACCATGTTCGAAGCATTCTGAGCAAGACCCAATCGGCCAACCGCACGGAAGCCGCCGCGTTCGCGATACACCATGATTTACTCTTGGTGCGTGCGGATTCGCGTGGCGCTGCGTACGCCAGCCAACCCGACCCATTCCACCCACGAGGAACGATTGCCCATGACGATTGAAATCTCCAAAGAGGCGCGCAAGACGGTGCTCGCTTCCATCGAACGCTACTTCCAGGAGAACATGGACGAGAAGATCGGCAACGTCACCGCGGGCGCACTCCTCGGCTTCTTTCTGGAAGAGCTGGGCCCCCTCGTCTACAACCGGGCCGTCGCCGATGTGCAAGAGCGCCTGCAGTCACGCATCATGGAGATCGACATTGAGGTGCATGAGGATGAATTCCAGTACTGGCGCAAGTACGACCTGCAACGTAAGCGCAGGTAAAGGGCGTCAACCAAAACCCGGTGGAGGCGTTGTGCCATGGGTGCCTGTGCACCTCCATCGGCTGACTTAATCTATTTTCGAAAGATTTAAAATGAAAAAACTACTTGCTCTGGCCGCCTTCATCCTCGCATTTGCGCCACTCGCGCAAGCTCAAGACGCGGGCCCGTACGGCCACCCCGAAGCCCGCAACGATCGTTCCATGCAGTCGATGGAGCGAGACATGCATCAACATCGCGCCCCCGCCAAGCACATGCGTCATATGAAGCACCATCGCCCCGCCCATCACAAAATGTAATGGGAGCGCGGCTGGCCCGACGCTGTTCGGTTACGCCAGCCGCTTCGCCGCAAACGCCACATACCAGTCCAGGCAGCCCGGGTTCGCCATCGCGTCCCGGTTCAGCACCTTTTCGATCGGCTGGCCCAGCAGCAGCTTCTTGATCGGCAGCTCCTGCTTCTTGCCGGAGAGCGTGCGCGGGATCTCGGCCACCTGAAAAATATCGTTCGGCACAAAGCGCGGGCTCAGTGCGGTCTTGATGGCGCTGTTGATCCTGGCGTGCAGCGCGTCGTCCAGCGTCACGCCTGCGCGCAACACCACGAACAGCGGCATGTAGCTCTCGCGGCCCAGGTATTCGAGATCGACCACCATGGAGTCCAGCACCTCGGGCAAGGCTTCGACCGCGCTGTACAGCTCGCTGGTGCCCATGCGCAGGCCGTGGCGGTTGATGGTGGCATCCGAGCGGCCATAGATGATGCAGCCGCCGTTGGCGCCGATCTTGAGCCAGTCGCCGTGGCGCCAGACGTTCGGGTAGGTGTCGAAGTAGCTCGACAGGTAGCGCCGGTTGCCCTCGTCGCCCCAGAAGTACAGCGGCATGGACGGAATCGGCTGGGTACAGACCAGTTCGCCGACCTCGCCAATCACCGGCTGGCCCTGTTCGTTCCAGGCCTCGACCGCGCAGCCGAGCTGGCGGCACTGCATCTCGCCCGGGACCTGCGGCAGTTCGCGATTCCCGCCAATAAACGCGCCCGCAAAGTCGGTGCCGCCCGAGATATTGCACCACCAGATGTCGCCCCCACGCTCGCCCACTTCGCGTGGCTCGCTGCCCCCCGGGGGGGCTGTGCTTGCTTGGGGCGGCCCGGCGCGGCGCACCTCCTCGCCGTTGCGGTCGTGCAGCTTGCGGAACTGCGCCGTGCCCCAGCGCTGCACGTCCTCGCTCAGCGGCGAGCCGGTGCTGCCGAGCGCGCGCACACGGCTCAGGTCGCCGCAGGCCCGCAGGTCGAGGTCGGCCTTCATGCAGTTGGCGTAGAACGCGGCGCCGGCGCCCAGGAAGGTGACGCCGGTCTCGGCCGCGAAGCGCCACAGGGTGGCCCAGTCGGGGCCGCCCTCGCTGGTCTTGTTGGCGCCGCCCGGGTTGCCGTCGTACAGGCACAGCGTGGTGCCGTTCAGCAGGCCGGCCATCTGTGCGTTCCACATGACCCAGCCGGTCGAGCTGTACCAATGAAAGCGCTCGCCCCATGAATTGGCCGCGTAGCTGCAGCCCACGTCGTTGTGCAATACGTTGAGCAGCAGCCCCACCAGCACCAGGCCGCCGTGGCCGTGTACGAGGGGCTTGGGCAGGCCCGTGGTGCCGCTCGAATAGACGATCCACAGCGGATGGTCGAACGCCAGCCACATCGGCTCGAACGCCATCACTTCGGCGTCATTTCGCGCTGTAACCCGCGTGAACATTTCGCTGTCAGCTATCACATTGGTAGCAGACAGGTTGTTGTGGGCGACCACGTGCTGCAGCGTGGGCAGCGCCGCGCGCAGCTCGGCCACCACCGCAGTGCGGTCGAAATCGCGCCCGCCATAGCTCACGCCGTCGCAGGCGATCAGCACCTTGGGCTCGATCTGCTTGAAGCGGTCCAGCACGGCGTGGGTGCCCATGTCGGGCGCACAGATGCTCCACACGCCGCCGATGCTGACCACGGCCAGGAACGCGATCATGGCCTCGGGGATGTTCGGCAGATACGCCGCCACGCGATCGCCCGGCTGCACGCCCAGCGCCTTCAGGTGCAGCGCCAGCGAGGCAACCTGGCGGCGCAGTTCGGGCCAGCTCAGCTCGCGCGGCATGCCCTTTTCGTTGTGGCTGATGATGGCCGGCATGCCCGCGGCATGCGCGGCATCTGCGTGCCGGAACACCTGGTGCGCATAGTTGGACTGGGCGCCCGGGAACCACTGGGCGCCCGGCATTTTGCGCTCCCCCAGCACGGCGCGGTGCTTTGTGGGCGAGCGCAACTCGAAGTAGTCCCAGATGCTTTGCCAGAAGGCATCAAGGTCACTTACCGACCAGCGCCACAACGCGTCATAGGAGTCGAAGATGAGGCCGCGCTGCTCGCGCAGCCAGTTCTGGTACAGGCGGATCTGGGGCGTGTAGGGGGGTGTTTTTGTCTCGCTCATGGCCTCCATAATGGCACGAAGTACCCATCGGCCAAAATCACCATGACATCACTGCCAGCCCCCGAGCTCGAACATATCGCCGACCTCATCGTGCAGGTTGCCGCGCCGATCGAAGCCGGCCAGGTGGCCGGACTGAACAGCCGCGGGCGGCGCCGCATCATTCCGATCACGGGCGGCCTGCTGACCGGCCCGCGACTGCGCGGCCGGGTGCTGCCGGGCGGTGCCGATTTCCAGCTGGTGGTCTCCAGCACAACCGCCGACCTCGATGCGCGCTACCTGCTCGCGCTGGAAGGGCCCGAGTATGGCGGCGAGCACATTTTTGTGCAGAACCACGCGCTGCGCCGCGGCGCGGCCGACGACATCGCGAAGCTGGTGCGCGGCGAGCCGGTCGATCCCGCCGCCATTTATTTCCGCTGCGTGCCGGCGTTCGAGGTGTCATCGCCAGCGCTGGCGTGGCTGACGGAAAGTCTGTTCGTCGGCACCGGTGCCCGCTATCCGGACCGCGTCGAGATGAGCTTCTTCCGCATCGCCTGAAGCGCCGGCAGTGCCCCGGCCGGGACGCGTGGCTGCTGCAACGCCGCTTGTGCGGCACGCCCGTTGCCCTTAGCATCGCGGCACTTTAACGAGGAGTGAGGCATGAGTATGTTCGACTGGACAGAGAAAAGCGCGGCGGTTCTGCAACAAGGCGGGGTGATCGGCCCCGATGAGCGGCTGCCCTGGCCGCAGACCGCTGCGATGGGCGTGCAGCACGTGATCGCGATGTTCGGCGCCACCGTGCTGGCGCCGATCCTGATGGGCTTCGACACCAACATCGCGATCCTGATGAGCGGCATCGGCACGCTGATTTTCTTCGCCATCACCAACGGCAAGGTACCGAGCTACCTGGGTTCGAGCTTTGCCTTCATCGGCGTGGTGATCGCGGCCACCGGCTTTGCCGGCAAGGGTCCGAACGCCAACATCGCGGTCGCGCTGGGCGGCATCATCGCCTGCGGCGTGGTCTACACCCTGATCGGCGCCATCGTGCAGGCGGTCGGCACCGGCTGGATCGAGCGCGTCATGCCGCCCGTCGTCACCGGCGCCGTCGTGGCCGTGATCGGGCTGAACCTGGCGAGCGTGCCGATCAAGAACATGGCGTCCAGCAACTTCGACTCGTGGATGCAGGCGGTCACCTTTGTCAGCGTGGGCCTGGTCGCGGTGCTGACGCGCGGCATGGTGCAGCGCCTGTTGATCCTGGTCGGCCTGATCGTGGCCAGCCTGATCTACGCGCTGCTCACCAACGACCTGGGCCTGGGCAAGCCGCTGGACCTGTCGGGCATCGGCAACGCCGCGTGGGTCGGCCTGCCGCATTTCACCGCGCCGGTGTTCAGCACCAGCGCCATGCTGCTGATCGTGCCCGTGGTCATCATTCTGGTCGCCGAGAACCTGGGCCACCTGAAGGCCGTGACCGCGATGACTGGCAAAAACCTCGACCCCTATCTGGGCCGCGCCTTCATGGGCGATGGCATTGCCACCGTGCTCAGCGCCAGCGTGGGCGGCACTGGCGTGACGACTTATGCCGAGAACATCGGCGTGATGGCGGCAACCAAGATCTACTCGACCGCCGTGTTCGTCACGGCCGCGCTGATCGCCGTCGTGCTCGGCTTTTCACCGAAGTTCGGCGCCGTGATCCAGGCCATCCCGCTGCCGGTGATGGGCGGCGTCAGCATCGTGGTGTTCGGCCTGATCACCATCGCAGGGGCGCGGATCTGGGTCACCAACCAGGTGGACTTTTCGCAGAACAAGAACCTGATCGTGGCCGCCATCACGCTGATCATCGGCACCGGCGACTTCACGCTCAGGTTCGGCGACTTTGCGCTGGGCGGCATCGGCACCGCCACCTTCGGCGCGATTCTGTTGTACGCTTTGCTGAATCGCAAAACCTGAACACCCTCCCATGCGCATCTGGAAGAAACCCATCTCGGTCGAAGAACTCGCCGCCATCCACGTGGATACGGCGGTGCAGCATCTGGGCATCGAATTTCTCGAGGTCGGCGACGACTTCATCCGTGCCCGCGTGCCGGTCAACACCCACACGCGCCAGCCCTACGGGCTGTTGCACGGCGGCGTGAGCGTGGTGCTGGCCGAAACGCTGGGCTCGTGCGGTGCGGCCTACTGCTGCCCCGAAGGCTACCGCGCCGTCGGGCTGGACATCAACGCGAATCACCTCAAGGGCGCCATCAGCGGCTGGGTCACCGGCATCACGCGCCCGGTGCACATCGGGCGCACCACGCAGGTCTGGCAGATCGACCTGTCCAACGCCGCCGGCGAGCTGACCTGCGTGTCGCGCATCACGATGGCGGTGCTGGCGCCGAGGTAGAGCCCCCACGCTTGCCACTGCGTGTGTTGCGCTGCCCCCCGAGGGGGCTGACCTTGTTCGGGGCGGCCCTTCGCTGCGGTCGTCAAGCATCAAATCGAGCTGCAGCCCTTGCCCGGTCTTCACCTTTCACTATTGTTTCAATAGCGCTTGAGCCGCCACCGCGCAAGCCAGGCCGCGGGCGCCCTTACACTGTGCGGCAGCGCATTCACAGGGAACATTCCGCACCATGCAGGGCCAGCTTTTCACCCAGAATTTTTTGACGCGCGGCGTTGCCGGAACCCCGTCCTGGCAGGAACTGGGTGACAGCGCCTTCGCCGCCTTCAAGGCGACACTGCAAGGCATCTTCCGCGGGCTGGACGAGCTGGACAACCCGGCGCGCACGCTCACGCTTACGGCGGACGACTTTCTGCGCGTGAACCCCAACACCGGTGCGGCCCCCATCTTCCGCAGCCGGCGCGATGCCGACATCACGCTCGCCCTCCATGCGCAGCATCCGGTGCTGGTGAAGCACGGCGAGGTGAGCGCCTCGACGGGACAACAGCCGGATGCGCGCGTGTGGCCTGTCAGGTACGCAACCATGTTCCACATGACGAACGACTCCAGCCTGCTCTTGAAGGCGGCGGAGTTGAAGCAGCAAGGCTTCGAGGCGGCCGCGCTGAACCGCTGGCGCAACGCCGCGGGCGCCGAAGCCGCGCAGCAGGAAGCAATCGATGCTGCTAGCAAAACCTCGCCCGATCGCTATCCCGCTCCACCGTACTGGGTCAGCGCCGCCGATGTAGACAAGACGTGGAGTGGTCAGTGGTGCATTGCCTACAAGTCCGTCACCACGATGCGCCAGGCCCAGCTCATGAATGGCCACCACGCCCACCCCAGCGTCGCCGATTTTGTGGTGCCGCAGATGCTGGCCTTGAGCTACACCGCGCACGACCTCGCGCCCTTTGCGCGCGGCTGGCCGCGCTGGACGCAGTGTTCTTCTGGCTCTACGGCCTCGGCGCCTTTGATGCGGCGTACATCATGGACAGCTTCCCGATCGTGCGCGAACAGGACGAGCAGGCGTTCGGCCGCTGGCGCACGAAAGAGGATGTGCTGGCGCGGCTTGCGCTGCTGGCGTCGCCCTGAATTTCAAGCAAAATCACGCGCAAGCCCTTATGAAATATGCACATTACGCTCTGAATTGAGTAGCAACCATGCTTGACAACTTGATCCCGTTCCTGTTCTATTGGGCGATCATCGCGCTCTCGTTGTGGGTTGCGAGCCTTGTGTTCAAGGGGCTGCGTTTCGAGAGCCGCTCGGCGCTCGCGGCGTCGGCGCTGCTGCTCGGCTTCGTGAACGCGCTGGTCAAGCCGCTGCTGATCGTGCTTACGCTGCCGCTGACGCTGCTGACTTTCGGGCTGTTCCTGCTGGTGATCAATGCGCTGACGCTGCTGCTGGTCGCGGCGATGGTGCGCGGCTTTCGCATCTCGGGCTTCTGGACCGCGCTGTTCGCGAGCCTGTTCATCTCGATCCTGAGTACGGCAATCGGCTCGCTGCTCGGCACAGGCAACCCGGCGACGACGATACAGATGCCGAGCTCGGGTAACTGGATCTGAGACGAAACAAGACGCGGTGCGGTCGCTGCTGGCCCCCACCCCTGCCCTCCCCAGCGGGGGAGGGAGCGAAAGGCTCCGCGGCCTTCTGCTGCGTTAGCATGCCTTGCCGCACGCCCGAAGCGATCGGAATGCGCCTGATCTACTGCGCCTGCGATCTGGCCAGCTTCTCGCTCTTCCAGTACACGTCGTCACCCACCGTTCCGTCCGTGCGATAGCGGTTCAGCACGCGCGCGAGCACGAACATCAAATCAGACAGCCGGTTCAGATACTGGCGCGGCGTTTCCTTCAGCGTTTCTTCACTGCCCAGCGCCACCACGGCGCGTTCGGCGCGGCGCGCCACGGTGCGACACACATGGGCCTGCGCGGCGGCACGCGTGCCGGCCGGCAGGATGAATTCCTGCAGCCGCGGCAAGTTTTCGTTGTGCTCGGCCAGCGCCTGGTCCAGCGCCAGCAGTGCCTCGGGCTTGAGCAGCTCGAAGCCGGGGATGCTGAGCTCGCCGCCGAGGTTGAACAACTGGTGCTGGATCTCGACCAGCAACTCGCGCACCGCGGCGGGCATGTCCTCGCACAGCAGCAGGCCGATGTGGGAGTTGAGCTCGTCCACGTCGCCCATCGCGTGCACGCGCAGGCTGTTTTTGGACACGCGCGTGTTGTCGCCCAGGCCGGTGGTGCCATTGTCGCCAGTGCGCGTGGCGATTTGAGTCAGTCGTTTGCCCATGAAGCTCTCTTGTTGTTACTGTGTCAGTTTGATTGTGCGCCGTCTTTAGAAGTGTTTCGCGAAGCAGGGAAATGTATCTGAGGCAAGTGTTTTGTCAGGGAGGAAACATCGGGCAAGAGTGCTGGCCTGATGGCTCTTGCTGCGTTGCAATGAAGTCCTGTTCAACTTCACTGGAGCCCCTCCATGAAAGCCAAACGACGATGCATCCCCAACTTCGAAGCCCGCAGCGTGATGATCATTGCCGCCTGGGCCCTGGGCAGCGCCGCCGCCGTGCATGCACAGACCCCTTATTCGCCGCCGCCACGTCGGGGCGCGCCAATGACGACGCCGTCCGACCCACCCAGAGCCGGCGCCAGCCACGACGACTTCATCTCTCGCGCGGAGTCTGACAAGACCATGAAGTAGCCGCGGGCCTTTGATGTCCGGCGTCCCCGGAGGTGGTCGATCCCGGCTGCCTTCGGGGACGCTCTGCTTTTGGCGCTCGTGTGGCAGGGTCGTGGGAATGTGCGGCAAGGATTAAACTGGCAAATCAGTTTGGAGACATCCCATGAACGCCCCCACCGCCATCGCCCACCTGGTCCCGGAAATCAACCAGCGCCACGTGCCGCCCGCCCTGATCGAGGCGCTCAAGGCGCGCTTTGGCGCGCAGTGTTCCACGGCGCTGGTGGTGCGCGAGCAGCATGGGCGCGACGAATCCTCGTTCGAGGCGCCACCGCCCGCGGCCGTGATTTTTGCCGAGAGCACGCGCGACGTGGCCGATGCGGTGAAGCTCGCGAGCCAGCACGAGGTGCCGGTGATTCCGTTTGCCGTCGGCTCCTCGCTGGAGGGGCACCTGCTCGCGGTGCAGGGCGGCATCAGCATCGACGTGAACCGCATGAACCGGGTCTTGAGCGTCAATGCCGACGACCTGACCGTGACGGTGCAGCCCGGCGTGACGCGCAAGCAGCTCAATGAGGAGATCAAGAGCACCGGCCTGTTCTTCCCGATCGACCCGGGTGCCGATGCGTCGATTGGCGGCATGGCGGCCACGCGCGCCTCCGGCACCAACGCCGTGCGCTACGGCACCATGCGCGAGAACGTGCTGGCGCTCGAGGTAGTCACCGCCAGCGGCGAGGTGATCCGCACCGGCACGCGCGCCAAAAAGAGCAGCGCGGGCTACGACCTGACGCGCCTGCTGGTGGGCTCCGAGGGCACGCTGGGCGTGATCACCGAGGTCACCGTCAAGCTCTACCCACTGCCGGAGGCGATCTCGGCGGCGATCTGCTCGTTCCCGAGCATCGAGGCGGCGGTGCGCACCACCATCGAGGTAATCCAGCTCGGCGTGCCGATCGCGCGCGTGGAACTGATCGACCGCCACACCGTGCGCATGGTCAACGCGCACAGCAAACTGGGCCTGCGCGAGGAGCCGCTGCTGCTGATGGAATTCCACGGCTCGCCCGCGGGCGTCAAGGAGCAGGCGGAGACCGTGCAGGAGATCGCCACCGACCACGGCGGCAACGCCTTCGAGTGGGCCAGCACGCCCGAGGAGCGCACGCGACTGTGGACCGCGCGGCACAACGCCTACTTTGCGGCGGTGCAGTCGCGCCCGGGCTGCAAGGTCATCTCCACCGACACCTGCGTGCCGATCTCGCGGCTGGCCGACTGCCTGCTCGACTCCGTGGCCGAGGCCGACGCCAGCGGCATCCCCTACTTCCTGGTCGGCCATGTGGGCGACGGCAACTTCCACTTCGGCTACCTGCTGGACCCGAACGATCCAAAGGAACGCGAAGTGGCCGAAAGCCTGAACCACCAGCTGGTGGCGCGCGCGCTGAGCCTGGAGGGTACCTGCACTGGCGAGCACGGCGTGGGCCTGCACAAAATGGGCTTCCTGGTGACCGAAACCGGCGCCGGCGCGGTGGACATGATGCGCACCATCAAGCGCGCGCTCGACCCGAAGAACATCATGAACCCGGGCAAGATTTTTACGCTGTAAGCGCGCCGGATGCCAATCCTTACAACTGCCGCGGATCGCGCCATCCAGCTTTACAAAAAGTAAAGACTGGCCTGCTAGGATGAGTTCAAGAGGCTGGCGGGCCGTGGTTGTGCCGCCTGCTGAACGCCACCCAATGCAAGGAAAACATCGTGTCCCTGGCCTTATCGCGACGAACCTGTAAAACGCTTGCGCCGTTGCTGACGGCCCTGCTGGTGGGCGCTGCCTGGGCCCAGCCGGCACATGACAATCGCGGGCCCGGCGGCGCCCATCGTGATGTCGCACATGAACGCTATGCGTTTCATGGCCGTGACGTGCACCGTTTCGACCGCGGCGAGCAGCTCCGCTGGAGCGGCGGACACTGGCGCAACAGCTGCTTCGGGGGGCGCTGCGGCTGGTGGTGGTTCACAGGCGGGCTATGGTATTTTTACGACCAGCCGGTCTACCCCTATCCGCTGGTTGTCTCGGGCATCCAGTATGTCGATCCGGCGATGGTGGGCCCCGGGCCCGCGGTGATCACCGCGCCGCCCGTGCTGATGCAAGCACCGCCCGTGCCGCAGCCCGCCCCCATCGCCCCGGCGCCGCAGTTCTGGTATTACTGCGACAACCCCCAGGGCTACTTCCCCAATGTCCAGACTTGCAACACGCAGTTCCGGCAGGTGGATCATCCGCCGCCGCATTGAGCCATTGCGGAGAGCCTGAGGGAACCTGGAGCGTCCCGCACCGATCTTATTTTTTATCATCAATCGAAGGACTAACGTGCAAACTGGCAAGCTATCACTCATCGCCCTGTCGCCGCTGTTACTGCTGGCGGCCTGCGCCTCGCCGCCCATGGGCCCGACCGTGCAGGTCTTGCCCAGCCCGAACAAGCCGTTCCAGGTGTTCCAGCAGGATCAGTTCGACTGCAAACAGTACGCGCAGTCGCAGGTGGCCGGCCAGGCCGAGGCGGTGAACCAGGGCGCGGCGGGTTCCGCCGCGGCGGGCGTGGTGCTCGGCGGGCTGCTGGGTGCCGCCATTGGCAACCACCAGGGCGCGGGCATCGGCGCCGCTACCGGGGCGATTGCCGGGACCAGCGTTGGCGCCAACTCTGCCGCTTACGGGCAGGGCTCGATCCAGGCCCAGTACAACAACGCCTATGTGCAGTGCATGTATTCCAAGGGCAACCAGGTGCCCGGGGCCAGGCCGCAATACCCTCAATACCAGCAGCCATACCCGCCGCAGTAGTACCGATAAGCGCAACGTGCCCAGCCCCGCCGGGGGCCTGTGCCTACGCCTTGCGCAGCTTTTCGATCAGGCCATTCAGTTCATCGAGCGAGCCGAACTGGATCGCCAGTTCGCCCATTTCCTCGGTACGACCGGCGCGCTTGACGCGCTTTTTCACGCGCACCTCGACGGCCGCCGTGAGCAGGTCCGACAGCTCTTCTTCCAGCCGCTGCAGATCGCGCGACTTTTCCTTTTTCGCTGAATTCGACGCCTTCGACGAGACCAGGCTGAACTCGACGCTGAGCTTCTTGACCAGCCGTTCGGCCTCGCGCACCGAGAGTTTTTTGGCCGCGATCTGGTTCGCCGCCGTGATCTGGGTCGCCTGCTCCAGCGCCAGCAGGGCCCGCGCGTGACCCATGTCGATGTCGCCGGCCATCAGCATGGTCTGCACCGGCCCGGTCAGATTCAGCAGGCGCAGCAGGTTGCTGGCGGCGCTGCGGGAACGTCCCACGGCTTGGGCGGCCGTTTCGTGAGTGAGCCCAAACTCTTTGATTAGCCTTTGCAAACCCTGAGCCTCTTCCAGCGGATTGAGGTCTTCACGCTGGATGTTCTCGATCAGCGACATGGCCGCAGCCGACTCGTCGGGCACGTCGCGCACCAGCACCGGCACGCTGTCGAGCCCCGCGAGCCGCGCCGCGCGGAAGCGCCGCTCGCCCGCGATGATCTCGTACTTGCCGGCGTTGCCGCCCGCCGCATCGCCGTTGAGGAGCTGGCGCACCAGGATCGGCTGCATGATGCCCTGCGCCTTGATCGACTCGGCCAGCTCGTACAGCGCGCCCTCGTCCATGCGGGTGCGCGGCTGGTACTGGCCAGGCACCAGCTCGGTCAGCAACAATGTCGTGGGCAGTCCAGGGCTGGGCGGCGCCGCGTCGGACGCGCCCTCGGCCACCTTGGGGCCCAGCAGGGCTTCGAGTCCGCGGCCGAGGCCCTTGGGTTTTTTGGTCACCATTCTCAGTCTTTCATTAAATCGTCGAGCAGCACGTAGCCTTCGGGCCAGCTGCCCAGCCCGGCTTCGGCATTGATGTGCCCGGCCTCGCCATAGTCAATAAACTGCGCGCCCCAGGCCGTGGCGAACTGCCGGGCCCGGTCAAAGTCGCACCAGGGGTCGTTGCGGCTGCCCAGCAGCACGCTGCGGAACGGCAGTTTCTGCAGCGGGATTGGCGGCCAGCTCCACAGCAGCGGGTCGATGTCCGCGCGCTCGACATCGCCGGGCGCGACCAGCAGCGCGCCCTTGACGCGGTGCGTATTTTTCGAGTGCGCCGCCCAGGCCGCCACCTGGATGCAGCCCAGACTGTGCGCCACCAGCACGGCCGGCTCGTCGCACGTGAGCACGACATCTTCGAGCCGCGCGATCCAGTCGCCGCGCAGCGGACGCATCCAGTCGTGCTGCTCCACCCTTTGATACCCGTGCGCGCGCTCCCAGCGGCTCTGCCAGTGCTCGGGGCCGCTGCCCTGCCAGCCCGGCAGGATCAAGACATTGGAGGGTTTCATGCTATGAACTCAATAGCTATACGTATAGACAGAGTAAGGGTTAGAGGCCGATTTTGCTCATCATCACAGCGTCTTGATGCGCTCCACCATCTCGCGTGCGAACTCCACATACGCCTGGCTGCCTTTCGCCGCCGGGTCGAACACCACGCCGGGCAGGCCGTAGCTGGGCGCCTCGGCGAGCCGCACGTTGCGCGGGATCACGGTATCGAACACCTTGTTGCCGAAATGCGCCTTGAGCTGGTCGCTGACCTGCTGCTGCAACGTGATGCGTGGGTCGAACATCACGCGCAGCAGGCCGATGATAGCCAGATCCGGATTCAGGTTGGCATGCACCTGCTTGATGGTGTTGACCAGGTCGGTCAGGCCTTCGAGCGCAAAGTACTCGCACTGCATCGGCACCACCACGCCATGGGCCGCGCACAAGCCGTTGAGGGTCAGCATGGAGAGCGACGGCGGGCAGTCGATCAGGATGAAGTCGTACTGCGCCTGTACTTCAGCCAGCGCGGTCTTCAGGCGTTTTTCGCGGCGCTCGATGTCCACCATCTCGACCTCGGCGCCGGCCAGCTCGCGATTCGCGCCGAGCACGTCGTAGCCGCACTTCTCGCTGCGGACCCGTGCCTCGTTGATCGAGGCGGACTCCAGCAGCACGTCGTAGATGGTCAGTGCGAGCTGGCGCTTGTCCACGCCCGAGCCCATGGTGGCGTTGCCCTGTGGATCGAGGTCGACCATCAGCACGCGCTGGCCGACCTTGGCCAGCCCGGCCGCCAGATTGACCGTGGTGGTGGTCTTGCCAACGCCGCCCTTTTGGTTGGCGACGCAGAAGATTTTGGCCATTCGAAATTTCCTGTTCTTGTTATTTGATGACGGCTTATCTGGAAAGGACCAGCTTGACGCCAAAGCCGACCAGGAACACACCCTTGCCGATGGAAGTGATCAAGACCCGGTTGCCCGGGCCGGGAATCAGCAAAAAGAGGATGATGGCGACGACAAACGCGCCGGAATCTGCAACGCCGAACATGAAAAATTTCCCGAAGACAAGGCATCGAGTTTACGACGCCTTGGCGCGCCGCAAAGCCATCCCGCTATTTTTAAGCCGTCTTTTTGCGCAGCCAGACGATGCAGCGCTCGGCATCCAGCCCCGGCACGCTGAGTTGTTCCACGTGAAGCACCTCCACCGCGGCCGGCAGCGCCGCGATTTCGTCGTCCGGGCACTTGCCCTTCATGGCGAGCCAGACGCCTTGCGGTGCCAGCGCACCGGCCGACCAAGTCGTGAAGTCGGCCAGCGAGGCAAAGGCGCGAGAGCTAATCACGTCATACGGCTCGGTCAAAGATTCGACCCGCGCGTGCAGCCCGCGCAGGTTGGGCAGCTTGAGTTCGGCTGCGACCTGCTGGACGAACGCCGCCTTTTTGGCCACGGTGTCCACGCAGGTCACCGCCAGTTCGGGGCAGCAGATCGCGATCACCACGCCCGGCAAGCCGGCGCCGGCCCCCACATCGAGCAGGCGTCCGCCCTGCCCCTGGATCTGCCGGCGCAGCGGCGCCACCACCGCCAGGCTGTCCAGCAGATGGTGCGTGAGCATTTCGGCGGGCTCGCGCAGCGCGGTCAGGTTGTAGACCTTGTTCCACTTCTGGATCAAGCCCAGATAGCGTAGCAGCAGGTCGGCCTGAGCGTCGCTGAGTTCGACGTCGAGTTGCAGCGCACTGCGGGACAACGACGCTTGCGGGCAGGCATCGACACCCCGCCCGGCCGGCGAGTGGTCCGACACAAGCCGGCTATTTTTCAACGGGTTACGGCCGGTTCGGCCATCGAAGTCGTGCCACGGCCCACGGCATCGTCGGCTGCAAAGCCCTTCCAGCCACCCTTTTTGAGGTGCACCATCAGCAAGGAAATGGTCGCCGGCGTCACGCCGGAGATTCGCGAGGCCAAGCCCAGCGTCTCGGGCCGGTGCTTGCTGAGCTTTTGCCGCGCCTCGATGCTCAGGGCCGACACCTGCATATAGTCCAGGTCGGCGGGCAGTTTGAGGCTCTCGAAGTGTGCGGCGCGCTCCACTTCGCTCTTCTGGCGGTCGATGTAGCCAGAATACTTGGCCGCAATTTCGATCTGCTCGATCACGGTCTTGCCAAAATCGGTTTCACGTGAAACATCGGCCGCGAGCTCGGGGCTGGCGTATTTGCCACCGTCCAGCGACATCAGGCCGGCATAGCTCACATCCGGCCGACGCAGCAGGTCGGCCAGGCTGTATTCGTGGTCGATGGTCTTGCCCAATACCCGCTCGGATTCAGCGGCCGCCAAGTTTTGGGGGCTGACCCAGATCGAACGCAGACGCTCTGTTTCACGTGAAACAGCATCGCGCTTGCGGTTGAAGGCATCCCAGCGTGCGTCGTCGACCAGGCCCATGCGGCGGGCCGGCTCGGTCAGGCGCGCGTCGGCGTTGTCTTCGCGCAATTGCAACCGGAACTCGGCGCGGCTGGTAAACATGCGGTACGGCTCGGTCACGCCCTGGGTAATCAGGTCGTCCACCAGCACGCCCAGATAGGCCTGGTCGCGGCGCGGCAACCACGCCTCTTCGCCCCGGCACTGCAACGCGGCGTTGATGCCGGCAAACAGGCCCTGCGCCGCCGCCTCTTCGTAGCCGGTCGTGCCATTGATCTGCCCGGCAAAAAACAGCCCCTGGATGGCGCGCGTCTCAAAGCTGGTCTTCAGGGCTCGCGGGTCGAAGTAGTCGTATTCGATCGCGTAGCCGGGCCGCAGAATATGGGCGTTCTCCAGCCCGGCCATCGAGCGCACCAAGTCGTACTGAATATCAAACGGCAGGCTGGTCGAGATGCCGTTGGGGTAGAACTCGTTCGTCGTGAGGCCTTCGGGCTCCAGGAAGATCTGGTGGCTTTCCTTGCTGGCGAAACGGTTGATCTTGTCTTCCACGCTCGGGCAGTAGCGCGGGCCCACACCCTCGATCTTGCCCATGAACATGGGGCTGCGGTCGAACCCCGAGCGAATGATGTCGTGCGTGCGTGCGTTGGTGTGGGTGATCCAGCACGGGACCTGCCGCGGGTGCTGGGAGGCCTGCCCCATGAAGCTGAACACCGGTATGGCCGCGCTGCCGCCGACCTGCGCCGCGCCGGGCATGCCGTCGCCGGGCTGCTCGAGGCATTTTGAAAAATCGATGCTGCGGCCATCCAGTCGCGGCGGCGTGCCGGTCTTGAGCCGCCCCTGCGGCAGCTGCAGTTCCTTCAGGCGGCTGCTGAGCGACACCGCTGGCGGGTCGCCCGCCCGGCCGGCCGCGTAGTTGTTCAGTCCGACATGGATCTTGCCGTCCAGGAACGTGCCCGCCGTCAGCACCACGGCGCGGGCCGGGAAGCGAATGCCAACTTGCGTGACGGCACCCACCACGCGGTCGCCCTCCATCATCAAGTCGTCCACGGCCTGCTGAAACAGCCACAGGTTGGGCTGGTTTTCCAGCCGGCGCCGGATCGCCGCCTTGTACAGGATCCGGTCGGCCTGGGCCCGCGTCGCGCGCACCGCCGGGCCCTTGGAATTGTTGAGGATGCGAAACTGGATGCCGGCCTCGTCGGTGGCCGCCGCCATGGCGCCGCCCATGGCGTCCACTTCCTTGACCAGATGGCCCTTGCCGATGCCGCCGATCGACGGGTTGCAACTCATCTGCCCGAGCGTCTCGATGTTGTGCGTGAGCAGCAGCGTCTTGCAGCCCATGCGCGCCGCGGCCAGCGCGGCCTCGGTCCCGGCGTGGCCGCCGCCGACCACGATGACGTCGAATTCTTGAGGGTAGAGCATGGGGTTCCGGTCCGCGCGCGCAGCGCAACTGCGCATTTTATCCGGCGGGCGCAGATTCTGCCCAACGCCGCCCGCCCGGCCGCGTCACAATACAGGCCATGAAACTTCTGATCTTCGCGGGCAGCACCCGCCAGCATTCGCACAACCGAAAACTCGCCTATGTGGCCGCGACACTGGCACGCGCCAGCGGCGCCGACGTGACGCACCTCGAACTGGCCGATTTCGACATCCCGATGTACAACGCCGACCTCGAGGCGCGCGGCACGCCGCCCGACGTGATGCGGCTCAAGCAGATCATGTACGAGCACCCGGCGTGGATCATCTGCTCGCCCGAGTACAACGGCGGCTACACGGCGCTGCTCAAGAACACCATCGACTGGGCCTCCAGCCCGGTCAAGTCCGACCCCGCCTGGACGGATGGCTTCAAGTTCTCGCGCGGCAAGGTGGTCGGCATCCTGAGCGCCTCGCCCGGCGCGCTGGGTGGACTGCGCTCGCTCAGCCACCTGGCGCCGCTACTGCTGAACATGCAGTGCTGGCTGGCGCCGCAGCAGTTTGCGCTGAGCCGTGCCGCCGAAGCTTTCGATGCCGAGGGCGCGCTGGTGGGTGAGGCGCACCACAAAAGCGTGCAGGCCGTGGTCGACCAGGTGCTGTGGGCGGCGCACCGGTTGACCGCCTGAGACCCGACTCAGCCTGCCGCGCCCAGCGTCTCCAGCGTGGCCAGCGATGTAATTTCCATACACCCATAGCGCAAGGCCAACGCACCTTGGGCCACCAGCACCTTCAACTCCTTTGACAGCGTTTGCCGCGTGATGCCCAACATCATCGCCAGCGCCTCTTGCGATACCGGCAAAACCGTGCGCGAGGCGCTGCTCATGCTGACATCGCCACGCGCCAACGCCAATAGCCGGCGCGCTACCCGTGCCCGCGTTGAGCGCAGCGTCGCATCTTCCACCATGCTGTACAACATGCGAATGCGGCTGGCCAGCAACATCGCCATGGCACGCGCGAACACCGCATTGCCCATCAGTGCGTCGAACTCGTCGCGCGGCAACACCAGCACCTGCGCGTCGCCGAGGGCCGTCATGTCATGCGTGCGCGGCTGGTCGTCCAGCAGCGAAATCTCGCCAAACCAGTTGCCGGGCTCGAGCAAACTCAAAATGGCTTCCTTGCCATCCTCCAGCAAGGTGGATGCCTTCAGCACGCCGCTGATCACGCAGTAAAAACGCCCGGCCGGGTCACCGCGGCGAAACAGCATTTCCCCGGCGCGAAAATGCGCCAGGCTGGCGGCCGCCAGCATCGCACGTCGCTGCGCCAATGGCAGCGCGCCAAACCAGCGGTTGGCGGACAACTGGCCCAGCAGTTCGGCAGGTGCACCCATCCAGCAAACTCCAACCCGAGGGGGTAAAAACTCTATTCGCAGGAAAACCCCTTAATTGTTAAATTTTTGACATTCTCCGGTCAAGCCCAGACTTACCCTTGGGCAGCATTACCTTGGAGACAACAATGAACGCACGCGCCCATTTCACCCGCATGCAAGACAGCACCGCCGACGACTGGCGGCTGATCGGCGGCGAATTCATGCAATTCAGCCGCGCCCTTCCCGACCGCGTGCTGGCGCACTTGAAGCTGCTGGATGGCGACTACGGCGGCTTTCCGATAGACCGCTACAGCCATTGCCTGCAAACCGCCACCCGGGCCATGCGCGATGGCCGCGATGAGGAATACGTCGTCTGCGCGCTGTTGCACGACATTGGCGACACGCTGGGCAGCTTCAACCACCCCGACATCGCCGCCGCCATCCTGAAGCCCTTCGTCAGCGACGCCAACCTGTGGATGGTGCAACACCACGGCATTTTCCAGGGCTACAACTTCTTCCACCACATCGGCATGGACCGCAATATGCGCGACCTGTTCAAGGCTCATGAACACTACGCGCGCACCGAAGAATTCATCGCGCTCTATGACGACCCGGCCTTTGACGCCAACGCCGAAACCCTGCCCATCAGCGAGTTCGAACCGATGCTGCGCCGCGTGATGGCGCAGCCGCGCAACACCATCTATAAAAAGGTGCTGGACGAGCAGCCCGCCTGATCCCACTGCAACCCATCCAAAGGAGCCCTCATGCACATCCCCTCTCTCAAAGAAGTCGTCAGCGCCGAAGAATGGGCGCTGCGCGTTGACCTGGCCGCCTGCTACCGTCTCGTGGCGGCGTACGGCTGGAGCGATCTGGTGTTCACCCACATCAGCGCCAAGCTGCCCGACTCGATCACGCCCGCCGGCGAGCACCATTTCCTGATCAACCCCTACGGGCTGATGTTCGACGAGATCACGGCGTCCAGCCTGGTCAAGGTCGACATGCAGTGCAATAAGGTCATTGAGTCACCCTTCCCGGTGAATCCGGCCGGCTTCGTGATCCACAGTGCCGTGCATGCGGCCCGGCCCGACGCTGGCTGCGTGCTGCACACGCATACCCGCGCGGGCGTGGGCGTGAGCGCGCAACAGGGCGGTGTGCTGCCGATCAGCCAGCAGTCCACCTTTGTGCTCGGCTCGCTGGCCTACCACGGCTACGAAGGTGTGGCCTTCCGTGAAGAGGAAACGCCGCGCCTGCAGGCGGATCTGGGGCAAGCCAACTTCCTGATGCTGCGCAACCATGGCCTGCTGACCGTGGGCAAGACCATCGCCGACGCATTTCTGTCGATGTACACCTTCGAGAGCGCCTGCCAGATCCAGCTGGCCGCGCAGGCCGGCGGCGCCGCACTCACCGAGGTCAACCCGCTGATCATCAAGGGCGTGGCCGAGTCCATGCGGGTGCAGACCGGCGGCCTGGGCGGCGCCTTCGTCTGGCCGGCGCTGCTGCGCAAGGCCGAGCGACTGGATCCCAGTTACAAGACCTGAAACCTCGCCGCAGCAGGAAAAAGCCCTAGCGGCTAGCATCACGGGTTGGTCCAGCGGATCAACCCCTTTTTTTATTCAAAGGAATTTCATGAAGCTTTACTACTCCCCTGGCGCCTGCTCGCTCTCCCCGCACATTGCACTGGAAGAGGCAGGCCTGGTCTATGAAGCCATTGCCGCACCCACCAAGACCCACCAGCTGCCCGACGGCACCGACTACTACACCATCAACCCGCTGGGCTATGTGCCGCTGCTGGAGCTCGACGACGGCACCCGCCTGCGCGAAGGCCCGGCCATCGTGCAATACATCGCCGACCAGGCCCCCGCCAAAAAGCTCGCGCCGGCCAACGGCACGCTGGCGCGCTACCAGTTGCAGTCGTGGCTCAACTTCATCGGCACCGAGGTGCACAAGGGCTTCTCGCCGCTGTTCAGCCCCGCCACGCCCGCCGAGTACAAGACCATGGTCATCGACCGCCTGCTGTCGCGCCTGAAGTGGGTGGATGGCGAGCTGGCCGGCAAGCAGTACCTGATGGGCGACCAGTTCAGCGTGGCCGACGGCTACCTGTTCACCGTGACCAACTGGGCCGCGCCGACGAACCTGGACCTGTCGGCGCTCACGCACCTCGCGGCCTACCGCGCGCGTGTAGCGGCCCGTCCGGCGGTGCAGCGAGCAATGAAGGCCGAAGGCCTGCTCAAGTAAGCCTATGACTTCCCTATTTGATCCAGTGCAAGCCGGTGCCCTGCATCTGGCCAACCGCATCGTGATGGCCCCGCTCACGCGCAACCGCGCACCGGGCGCCCTGCCCACGCCCCTGGTGGCCACGTATTACAGCCAGCGCGCCTCGGCCGGCCTGATCGTGACCGAGGCCACCGCCATCAGCCACCAGGGGCAAGGCTATGCCGACGTGCCCGGCATCTGGAGCACTGAGCAGGTCGCGGGCTGGAAAAAGGTCACCGATGCGGTGCACGCCAGGGGCGGCAAGATCGTGGTGCAGCTCTGGCATGTGGGTCGCGTCTCGCACAACGACCTGCAGCCCGGTGGCCAGGCGCCGGTCGCGCCCTCGGCCATCACCGCAAAAACCAAGACCTACCTGATCAAGGACGGTGTCGGTGCGTTTGTGGACACTTCGGCGCCGCGCGCGCTGGGCATCGACGAACTACCCGGCATTGTGCAGGATTACCGCCGCGCCGCGCGCAACGCGATCGATGCCGGCTTTGACGGGGTCGAGGTGCACGGCGCCAACGGCTACCTGCTGGACCAGTTCCTGCGCTCGGGCTCGAACCAGCGCACGGACGCCTATGGCGGCTCTATCGAAAACCGCGCGCGCCTGCTGCTGGAAGTCATGCAGGCCATCACCCAGGAGATCGGCGGCGCGCGCACCGGTCTGCGCCTGTCGCCCGTGACGCCGGCCAACGACGCCAGCGACCCGCACCCGCAACCCCTGTTCGAGTACGTGGTGCGGCAACTGGCGCCGTTGAGTCTGGCCTACCTGCACTTCATCGAAGGCCAGACCGGCGGCGCACGCGACTACGTGCAGGGCGACAAACCGTTCGACTACGCCGCCCTGCGCGCGGCCTATCGCAGCGCCGGCGGCACGGCGGCGTGGATGGTGAACAACGGCTACGACAAGACCCTGGCCGAGCGCTCCCTCAAAGAGGGGGCCGACCTGGTCGCCTTTGGGAAAACCTTTATCGCCAACCCTGATCTGGTGCAGCGCCTGCGCCAGGGAGCGCCCTTCAACGAGCCCGACCGCAGCACCTTCTATGGCGGTGGCGCCAAGGGTTACACCGACTACCCGGCGCTCGCCTCAAACGGATGACGGTCCGAGTCCGATCGGCGACGGCGCCTTCATCACGATGCGCGTGAACAGGCGGTCATAACCCGGGTCAGGCGGATACTTGCCGGTGAGCGGGTCACGGTTGGTGGCAAAGGCGGCATCGAGCTCCTGCCACTCGGCTTCGGTCAAAGCGTGCTCCGCTTCCGGCAGGATCAACGACTCCTCCAGCCGCATGTGCTCCAGGTAAAACGCCACATAGGCGCGTGCCGCTTCTTCGAAGGCCGCCCTGCGCGACTCACCGAGCAGCTCCCAAGCCAGCAGCAGATGCTGCAGTTCGCGCACGGCCGCTTCTCCGCGGTGGTGATCCCTGTCGAGCCGCTCGATCGCCTCGGCCGTCGCGGGGGCGGCGCGCGCCACCCTGGGAAACAGCAGCGTGGTTTCCTTCGGATGATGCAGGCGCTCGGGAAATTCGTCGATGTAGAACAGCATGGCGCGCAGCACATCGAAATATGCCGCAGGCTCGTCCGCCGGGCCGCGCTCCACCATCATCTCCAGCGAGCGCAGCATCGCCGCCAACGCGGCATGCTCGTCCCGAATTATGCGAATACTCTCATGGGTCATGGTGGTTCTCCTGCTGAATACTGAACTCGAGCATGCCGCACGTTGGCTTCAAGCGACTTGATGCAGGTCAACCCACTTAAAAGCGGCAATTACGCCGAATTGTTCACATATTGGACCGTACTGGTACTTGTGTGCTAAATAACGAATCGCTACATTTGTCTCCATATGTAACAAAGGAGTATTAAAAATGGCAATTCATAGACAAGCCCTCATTAGCGCCGCGGTCGCGGCTTTGTGTTTAACCCTGTCCGGTTGCGGCGGCGGGAGCTCGTCCCCTGCGCCCACCGCGGCAGCGGCCGTTGTCAGCCATGGCATCCTGAGCGGCACCGCCGACCCGACCGCCGCCGTCGGCAGTGATGGCGACTTCTACCTCAATTCCGCCACCAGCACATTGTTCGGCCCGAAAGCCGGCGGTGCCTGGCCGGCCGGCGTTACCTTGATCGGCCTGGCCGGTGCCACGGGCCTTGCTGGCCCAGCCGGCGCCACGGGCGCCGCCGGAACCAATGGCACGAACGGGACCAACGGCATCGATGGAGCCACTGGGGCTACCGGCGCCGCCGGAGCCAATGGCACAAACGGAACCAACGGCATCGACGGTGCTGTCGGCCCTCAGGGCGTCCAAGGTCCAGCCGGAACGCCTGGGACGGTATTGGGTTACGGCAACACTGATCCGACGAGCGCGCAGGGCAACGACGGCGACTTTTACCTCAACATCACGACCTACATGCTGTTTGGGCCCAAGGCCTCGGGTGTATGGCCGGCGGGCGTTTCGATGATCGGACTGACCGGCGCGGTGGGAGCCACGGGTGCTACCGGCGCGACGGGCGCAGCGGGAACCAATGGTGCAGATGGTGCTACAGGTGCCACCGGCGCTCAAGGCGCAACGGGGGCGACGGGTGCTACCGGCGCGACGGGCGCAGCGGGGACCAATGGTGCAGATGGCGCTACGGGTGCCACCGGCGCTCAAGGCGCGACGGGGGCAACGGGCGCAACGGGGGCAACGGGGGCAACGGGCGCAACGGGCGCAACGGGGGCAACGGGGGCGACGGGGGCGACGGGGGCGACGGGCGCTACGGGTGCTAATGGCACTAACGGCGCATCGGCGCTCTATGTGAACTATTCGATTCCTTCGAACAGCAATAGAAATCTTGGTAGCGGCACCTCCTACTACATGATCCCCTACGGCAATGACGCCTCGTCAGATACTTCCAATGGCGTACTCCTGCCAATCAACTGTACTACGGCGAACTTGCAGGTCAACTTTACAAGCAAGCCAAACGCTCCTTACACTTTCTCGCTATACAGCCTGAAATCCGGTGTACCAACGGCAACAACGCCTGCGCTCTCATGTCTAGTGACGACTTCTGGAACTTCCTGCAACGGAACTGCCGCTAGCCCCGCCTTGAAGGGCAGCGTGATCTATATGAGTATTTCTACAACCAGCAACCCCGGTAGCTTTGCCAATACTAATAGCGGGCCAGCCTTTGTCTCGCTGAGCTGCACGCCTTGAGGCTTCTTACAGCCCATAGAACGCGCGGTTGCCCTCAATGCGCGGCTGCTCGGAATCAGGGGACTTCTTCCCCTCGAGCAGGCGCCGCATCGCAGCTCGACCTTGCTCGCGGGCACCGGCAACGTAGGACGCGCTGACGGCCAGTTCGTCCAGCGCGCGCCAGCTGTAGACGGCGGCATCGACGAAAAGGATGTCCGTGGGGTAAGGGATACTGGCCGCCTGTTGCGCATACAGGTGCGCCAGGGCGAATTCGCTGCGCAGCCGGTGGTAGCGCGCCAGCTCGCACAGCGGTTCGGCCCGGCTCGGGCGGCGTTGGTACGCCGCCAGGTAGGCCTCGCGCACCTCGGCGGGCGGCGCGCCGAGACGCTCGGTGAGCACCACGACCTGGAACAGCGAAAACCAGCGTTCTTCTTCCCATCCACCCATGGCCGCGCGCTCGCGGTAGCGTTCGCGGCTGGCCTCGAGTCTTCCAGCGTCGCGGTAGCTTTGCGCCAGGTAGAAGCGGTAGCGCGTATTGGCGGGCTCGTCGCGCACGGCGCGCTCCAGCACCTCGATATCCCGCAGATAGGTGTCCGGATCACGGCCGCGCGCGCCATCGTGTGCCACCTGAATGGCAGGTGCCTCGAGCGTGGCCCAGGCGTGTGGCTGCTCGCAGGTCAGGTATTCGTGCAGCACACCCTGCCAGCGCCACGGCAGACGCGTCGCGACGATGGCATTGCGAAAGTATTTCCAGCCATTGACCTCGCAGCGCAATTGGTAACCGTCGGCGTCCAGCCGCGGCCAGCCAAAGCCGGCCGGCACCACCAGCGTTTCGTCGGCGTCGATGAAGAGCAGGTGCTCGCCATGCGCGCGCGCCAGCTCGAGTGCCTCGCTGCGATTGAAGGCGAAGTCGCGCCACGGCCGCTCGTTGAGCGTGCCCGGAATGTCGGCCATGAACTCGCGGATCAGCGCCTGCGTGCCGTCGGTCGAGCCGGTATCGACGATCACCCAATGGTCAACCCATGGCTTCACGGACGCCAGGCAGCGCCGAATCACAGGGGCCTCGTTCTTCACGATCATATTGAGACAAATACGGGTCATGGCGTTGGCAGGGAATGGGTGGTGATCTGCGTTTGGAAATGTGCCGGATTATTAAACACGCGGCCAACGCACAAAGCGCCACCTGCTGACGGGCTTGCGATGAGCGAGTCTGCGCACCGCCACGCTGCTCACACTGGTCGTGCTGCCGACGCTGTACGTGGCGTGGTTTTCGAAGCCGCCGCGCGGGGCGTCCAGCGCTTGAGCAGCAGCGCATTGCTGACTACGCTGACCGAGCTCAGCGCCATCGCCGCGCCCGCCAGCACCGGGTTCAGGTAGCCAAACGCGGCCAGCGGAATGCCGGCCGCATTGTAGGCAAAGGCCCAGAACAGGTTCTGCCGGATCTTGGCCACCGTGCGGTCGGAGATGTCGAGCGCCGCCGCCACCAGCGCCACGTCGCCGCGCATCAGCGTGACGCCGGCCGCGTGCATCGCCACGTCGGTGCCGTTGCCCATCGCCATACCGACATCGGCCGCTGCCAGCGCCGGCGCGTCATTCACGCCGTCACCCACCATTGCCACGGTGTGGCCCCCACGCTTGCTACTGCGTGTGCGGCGCTGCCCCCCGAGGGGGCTGGCCTCGCCTTGGGGCGGCCCGGCGTCGGACCCGTGGTCCCCACGTTTGAGTTCCACCACCCGTGCGGCCTTGTCGCCCGGCAGCACCTCGGCCATCACATCCTCGGGCGCCAGGCCCAGGCGCGCGCCCATGGCGAGCGCGGCACCGCGGTTGTCGCCCGAGATCATCACCGTCCGGATACCACGCGCGCGCAGCAGCGCGAGCGCCTGCCGTGCGCCGGGTTTGGGCTCGTCGCCGAAGGCCATCAGCGCACGCAGCACGTAGCGTTCGCCGGGGGCCGGTTCGGAGACTTTTTCGGCCATGGCAGACACGGTCGCACCCTGCGCCTGCAACGCCGCCGCGCGCGCAGCCAGTGCGCCGAGATCGACCTGCAACTCGTCCATCCAGCGCAGGCTGCCGATGCGATAGCTGCGTCCGCCCGCCTCGCCCTCGCTGCCGCGTCCCGGCACGGCACGCACGTCCTCGGGCGCCTCGATCGCCATGCCGCGCGCCTGCGCGGCCGCGACCACGGCGCGCGCCAGCGGATGCTCGCTGCCGCTTTGCAGGCTCGCGGCCGCCGCCAGCAGCGCCGCCTCATGGGTGCCCTCGGCCACCGCCAGTTCCGTCAGGCGCGGCCGGCCCACGGTCAGCGTGCCGGTCTTGTCGAACGCCACGATGTCCACCTTGTGCGCGAGTTCCAGTGCCTGCGCGTCCTTGATCAGGATGCCGTGCTTCGCCGCGACACCGGTGCCGGCCATGATGGCGGCCGGCGTCGCCAGGCCCAGCGCGCACGGGCAGGCGATCACCAGCACCGCCACGGCGTCAATCACGGCCGCCTCGAACGGCGCCCCGGCCCACAGCCAGCCCAGCAGCGTGACCAGCGCCAGCCCCAGCACCACCGGCACAAACACGCTGGACACCTGGTCCACCAGCCGCTGGATCGGCGCCTTGGCGGCCTGCGCGTCCTCCACCAGGCGGATGATGTGCGCGAGCACCGTCTCGCTGCCCACCGCGTCCACCCGCATCACGACACGGCCCTCGCCGTTGATGGAGCCGCCGGTGAGCAGGCTGTCCGCGTCCTTCGCCACCGGCAGCGGCTCGCCCGTCAGCATGGATTCATCCACCTGCGTGCGGCCCTGCAGCAGCGTGCCGTCCACCGGGAAGCGCTCGCCCGGCAGGACCACGATACGGTCACCCACCAGCACCTCGGCCACCGGCACATCCATGGTCGAGCCCCCACGCTGCGTCACTGCATCCCCATCCGGCCCGATCAGGTGCGCCACGTCCGGCCGCAAGGCGTGCAGCGCGCGGATCGCCGCCGAGGCCTGGCGCTTGGCACGCGCCTCCAGCCACTTGCCCAGCAACACCAGTGTTACCACCAGCGCCGAGCCCTCGAAGTACAGGTGCGCCATGGCGCCCGGCGCGGCACCCAGCCAGAGCCAGACCGACAGCGCCCAGCCCGCCGTGGTGCCGATCGCCACCAGCAAATCCATGTTGCCGGACAGGGCCCGCGCGGCATGCCAGCCGGCCTTGTAAAAACGCGCGCCCAGGATGAACTGCACCGGCGTGGCCAGCGCAAACTGCAGCCACGCCGGCAACATCCAATGTTGGCCGAAAAGACCGCCGATCATGGGCAGCACCAGCGGCGCGCACAGCAGCAGGCCCAAGCCTACGGGCCCGAAGCCGGTCCACGGCGACGCATCGGCCGCCGCGTCGCTCTGCGCGGGCGTGCGCGGCTCGTAGCCCGCGTCGCGCACGGCACGGCGCAGGCGCGCCTCCATCTGTTCACCCGGCGCGAACACAATGCGCGCCGATTCGGTCGCCAGGTTCACGCTGGCGTCCTGCACGCCGGGCACCTTCTTCAGGGCTTTCTCGACGCGCGCCACGCATGAGGCGCAGGTCATGCCGCCAATGCCGATGTCCAGCGTGGGCGGGGAGAGAGTCGTGCTTGTATTCATGTGGATAGCGTAATCCTTGCCCCGATGGCAAGGTCAAGCATTGACGCAGATCAACCCTGCCCGGCTCAAGGTCAACGCGCCCCTTGACCTTCCCATAATGGCAGGGTTCAGACTATGCGCTCGACCCACCACCCACCAAGGACACTCCATGAACCAGACCTTCACCGTCACCGGCATGACCTGCGGCCACTGCGAAAAGGCCGTGATCCGCGCCATCCAGCAGCTCGACCCGCAGGCGCAAGTCAAGATCGACCTGCCGAGCGGCAAGGTCGAGGTGCAGTCACAGCAGCCGCGCGACGCGCTGACGCGGGCGATTGCCGAAGAAGGCTATGGCGTCGCCGCCTGAGCCCGCCAGCGCCGCACGCACAGTGGCAAGCGTGGGGGCCAGCGAACGCCGCGAAGGGCCGCCCCGAGCAAGTTCAGCCCCCTCGGGGGGCAGCGCAGCACACGCAGTGGCAAGCGTGGGGGCCAGTTACCCTTTGAACATTGGCGAAGCCGCACGTTTTTCGGGCGTGTCGGCGAAGATGCTGCGCCACTACGAATCGCTCGGCCTGCTCGGCCGCGTGGCGCGCACCGACGCCGGCTACCGCCAGTACAGCGAGGCCGATGTGCACACGCTGCGCTTCATCAAGCGCTCGCGCGACCTCGGCTTCTCGATGGCCGAGATCGGCGAATTGGTGAGCCTGTGGCGCAACCGGCGCCGCGCCAGCGCCAGCGTCAAGCGCATCGCGCAGCAGCATGTGCACGAGCTGACCGCGCGCATCGAGGCGATGCAGTCCATGCAGCGCACGCTGCAAGACCTGCTGCAGCATTGCCATGGCGACGAGCGGCCCGACTGCCCGATCCTGGACGATCTCGCGTCCCGTAGCGCCCTTGATGCAGGTCAATGACGAAGGCCGCGACATGGCGTTAAATCACAGCCAACAGGTTTACCCAAGGAGCAGCACATGCAGGTCAACATTGGCGGCATCGACCGCACCCTACGCATCCTCGTCGGGCTGGTCCTGATCGGACTGGCCGCCACCGGCACCGTTGGCTGGTGGGGCTGGCTCGGCATCGTCCCGCTGGTCACGGGTGCCATTGGCTGGTGCCCGCCTTATGCCCTCTTCGGCTTCAGTACCTGCGCCACGAAAAACAAGGCTTGAGCGCCCACTGTTTGCTACCTGATTGGTAGCAAACAGCCCTTATTTGGCAAGGGCTTCAGCCCGATTTTCCGTCAAATGGCGCGGCCACGCCGTCACCCCGGAACGACCTCGCCACCCAGCGCCAGCAGCAAGTCCGGCATCAGCTTGCGCAGCTCGCCGGTGGCAATGGCCGCATCGGCGTCGAAGCCGTCTTCCTTCTCCTGCGAGGTGCCGTCGAACACGCCTTCGAGGAACGCAATTTTCTTGATCTGCAGGCTCTCGGTGAGCAGCAGCGACACGCGGCCCTCCCAGGTCAACGCCAGCTTGGTCGGCAGCTTGCCGGCCTCGATATGCTGGCGAACCTCGTCGATGTCGAGCGCGTGATGCGCGTAGCGCACCACCGACTTGCTCTCGTCCGCGGCCTTCAGCTCGCACTCGCGGTCCACGCTGAAGCCGGCCGGTGGCTCCTGGCTGGTCAGCCATTCGGACATCGCCGCCGTGGGCGAGGTTTTGGTGTTGAGCAGCGTCAGGGAGAGGCCCTCTAACGACTTCACCAGCGCGGTCACCACCTCGTCGGCCTTCGTTTGACTGGCGGCATCGACCAGCAGCAGCGAAGCCACCGGATCGATCCACACAGTGATGCGCGCCTGCTTGGTAAAGGCCATCGGCAGCAGCGACAGTCGCACGTCTTCCTTGATTTCGCGGGTTTCCTTTTTACCGGGCTTGCGGCCCGTGGTGGCCTCGATGTGCGCCACCTGTTCCTGCGCCTTGCGGTTCACCACCGAGCCGGGCAGCACCTTGGCCTCGGTCATGAACTTCAGCAGCAACTGGCCGCCGACCGACTCCACCAGCGGGCCGTTCGCCTCGCCGCGCGGCTCCACCCATCCTGCCGACTGCTCCTGGCTGGCCCCACACGCCACAAAGCGCGCGGGCTCCAGCGCCGCTTCCATTTGCGCAACTTGCGCGGACCACCCGGGCCCGATCCGATACACGATCACATTCTTGAACACTGCTAGCCTTTTCAACGGTTGAATTGAAGTCCGATTGTCGGTGCAAGCGCTGCGCCCCGAACCCCCCGAACTTTACAAAGCCTTATCTGCCCGCCATGGTGCAGTTACATGGCCCGCGCAAACTTCCCTCCAACCTGATGCTCATGTCGTGGTATCGGGCTTCTTCAACAAGGAAGGCTTTATGAAACTACTCTCCAAACGCATGTTGCTCGCCGGCCTGCTCGCCAGCGCCGGCTTCGCCACCATGGCCCAGACACCTCCACCGCCCGCACCGGCGCCCCAGGCCGGCCAGGCCGGCCCCACCCACATGGAACGTCACGACCCGGCCAAATGGCAGGCCCGGATGGCGCAGCATCGTGCCAAACGTGAGGCCGAACTCAAGGCCAAGCTCAAGCTGACGCCGGCGCAGGAAGGCGCCTGGACCAGCTTCACCGCCGCCATGCAGCCGCCGGCCGGTATGGGCCACATGGGTGCGGACCGCGCCAAAATGCGCGCCGAGTTTGCCAAGCTGACCACGCCCGAGCGCATCGACAAGATGCGCGCCATGCGGGATCAGCGCGCGGCGGACATGGACAAGCGCGCCGAGGCCACCAAGACCTTCTACGCCGCGCTCACGCCCGAGCAGCAAAAGGTGTTTGATACCGCCACCCTGCGCATGATGCATCGCGAAGGCCCCAAAGGCTGGCACGGCCATCACGAGTAAGCCGTAGCTAAGCGCCCAGGCCCTGCCACGCATCGGGGCCGGGCGTGATCCGGGCGAGCAGCGTCTCGCCCAGACTCATGCCCAGCTTGCGGTAGCTCTCCCACTGCTCGTCGTCAAAAAACTGGTCGGCCGTGGACTCCTGCGGAAAGTCGCCGTGGCTCGCCTGGTACTGCACCAGATCCAGGCTGGCGCTCTCGGTCAGCCGCGGCTTCACGAAGACCAGGGTGCTGGTCGACGCCGCCACTCCTTCGACCGCGGGCAGCAGGACCCGGTAGCCCAGCAAAAAATGCGCGCCCTCGCGCGCGCCGCGCGCAAAGCCGCCCGGGTTGCCAAACAGCTCCGCCAGCGCGGCGGGCGGCACCAAAGGCTCGAACACCGCACCAAAATCGACGCGCGCCAGCCGCATCAGATTTGCCACATCGGCAAACTGGTAGTCGGGGTCGGCCCCGTTGTCCAGCGCCAGGATAAAACCCACGCGCCGGCGCAGCAACTCATACACCGCCGTGTTCTCGAAATGGCCGCCATCGGTGAGGTACCAGTAGCGCTCGCCGGTGCCGAAGAACTGGCCGCGCAGTTCGCGGTACAGATGGATCTGGGTCGAGAACATCCACTCGCCCAGATCGCGCACGCGCGCCTGGGAGGTCTGCCACCAGTAGCCCAGCCGCACGTTGGCCAGCCCCGTCAGCAAAGCCCGCTCGGGCGTGGTGCCGCGGCCCAGCCCGGGCGCAAACGCCGCGCCGGAAATCCCGATCCAGCGCCCCAGCGACAGGCGCTCAAAACGGTCGCCGCTATCCGGCTGGCGCCGCTGGAACTGGCCATCGACCAGATAGCCGTCGGGCGTGATCGCCAGCGGGCGCCCCTTGCGGTCCTGGTACACCAGCGCACTGTGGGCTTCCACCGTCTCGTTGATGGTGACGTTGATCAGGTGCAGCGGCGCCAGCGACGCGGGCCGCTGCGCCTCGCGGCCGTAGTACTGCTCCAGCGACATGTCGTCGCGCGGGTGCGGCTCGGTGATCGCGTCCCAGCGGCTGTCTTTGGCCCGCGCCGGATTGCTCGCGCCCAGATAGGCGCGCACGATGCGCGCGGTGTACAGGTTTTGCAGCGTGGACAGGTTCAGAAACTGGAACGACACCCCGGTGATCAGCGCCAGCAGCACGAGCCCGGCCAGCGCGAGCCAGGGCACGGCAGCCAGGTCCACGCCCACCAGCCATGCGGCCCAGACACCCCAGAACAGCACCACCGCGCTGCCCAGCAGCAGCGCCAGCAGCATGGGCAGGGCCCGCATCAGCAGCCGCTTCTCGGTCGGGTTCGGGTGCAGCCCGGCGGCGGGAATCAGCTTGCCCAGACTCAGCACAACGGCGACAAAACCTGCCAGGGTGACGCCCGGCACCGCGTGGCCCTGCCGCATCCACTGCGCCAGCCACGCGGCGGCCATCAGCACCGCCGCCACCCCCAGCAGGCCCAGCGCCATTTGCGTGGCCCGTGCCAGCCACTGCGTCAGGCGTGTCCGGGTCACCAGCATCAGCGCCGCGGCGCGGCTCTTGTTGGGCGGAAAAAAGCCGCGGCTCCAGGCGGCAGCAAACCAGACCCAGGCCAGCCACGCCATGCCGCCGGCCGCCATCGTCCAGCCGACCCACGGTTGGCCCCAGCCCGCCACGGCAATCAGGGGACCGACCCAGAACCCCAGCACGGAAGGAACGGTCAGCACGCCCGCAAGCCAGCGCGCGGGCGTCGACAAGCCGCGGCTCGCGGGCAGGCCGGTACACCAGTACGCCACGCCCAGCGGCAGCACGGCCAGCAGCAGCAGCGTCAGCGACAGACCCAGATACAGCCCGCCGGCACGCCACGGCGCGGCCAGCGTCCAAAGCGGCTCGCCCCACGGCAGATACGCGTGAACCCAAGGCAGCGCCGCATGATTCAGCACGCCCAGCAGCGCCAGCGGCAACAGCACCGAAATGCCCACCACGTAATGCACCGCGAGCAGGTTGCGCAGCCACAGCACCAGCGCATAAAAATAGTCGCCGCCACCGTTCGGCGCGAGGTAGCGGCCGCTGTCGCGCAGCCACTCGAGCGGACGGGCGCTGCCGGCCTGGGCAGCGTCGCCCGCATCATCGGCCCGCTGCTCGATCGCGCACAACTTGATCAGCGCCTGCTCGCGCGCCAGCGCCTGCTCCTCGGGCGTGGGCGGATGGCCCGCCGCATCGCGCACGCTGCGCGGGGTGAACAGGCTGCCCAAAAAACTGCCCGCATAGCCGCCGCCCGAAACCGTGGACAGGTAGTCAAAACGCTCCAGCATGCCGGCCCGGGCCAGCGCCTGCAGCATCCCCAGCGACACCGTGGCACTGCGGATGCCGCCGCCCGACAGCGCCAGCCCGGTGCTTGTCGCCGCCGACGCCTGCGCGAGCACGCCGCGCCGCCATTGCAGGCGCGTGGCCTCCAGCTGGCGCCAGTCGGCGCCGGTGGGCTGTGTGGGGTGACGGCTCATGGGACCCTCCTCCATTTGTTCTCAAGGGGGCGCGGCCCGTTGGCCGATGGCCGATGGCGTCAAGCCAGCATTTTTTTCAGCTCGCCGCTGGCAATCAACTGCTGCAGATCGCCCGCCCCGCCGATCAGTGTGCCGCGCACGAACACCATTGGCAAGGTCGGCCAGCCGGTCCACAGCTTGAGCGCGTTGCGCTGGCGCCAGGTGTTGAAGTAGTTGCCGTATTCCAGATAGTGGTAGGGCACGCCGGCGGCGTCCAGCGCGCGGCGCGCTTTTTTCGGGAACGGGTTCATGCCCATGCCCACCACCACGACCGCATGCTGCGCCACGGCCGCCTGCACCTCGCGCACGATGGCCTGCTGGTGCGTGGCGATTTTTTCGCGAATCGCGGAGTGGATCTGGGCTTCGTCAAGAATCGGACGCGGCATCGGGAACTCCGTTGGACAAGAAGCCGCTGATTATGGGCGCGCGGTCGCGGCCGGCGCCCTTGACCGGCATCAAGGCGACCCGCGCCCCGAGCCGGTATGCTCGCAGGCCATGGCATCCGGCACTCCCCTCCCCCTCCTGCACAGCATCCCGATCGGCCGGCCGCTGCAGTGGCTGGCGCAAGGCTGGCGCGACCTGTGGCGCTGCGGCTGGGTCAGCGCGGCCCACGGGCTGGCGCTCGCGCTGTTCGGCGGCGTGTTGCTGGCCCTGGCGCGCGACCGGTTCTGGCTGCTGGCCGGCGCATTTTCGGGCTTTCTGGTGGTGGCGCCCGTGCTGGCCACCAGCCTGTACGCACTCAGTCGCGCGCTCGAGCACGGCGAGCCGGCCGATGCGCGGCTGGTGCTGCAGACCTGGCTGAGCTGGCGCCACAGCGATGCGCAGGCGGGCGGCAAGGACTGGCGGCTGGTGCGCTTCGGCCTGCTGCTGGCGCTGGCCGGCACCGGCTGGGTGCTGACCTCGGCTGCGCTCATCACGCTACTGGCCCCGGTGCCCATCCGTACGCCGCTCGACTTCGTGCGCCATGTGATGCTGGCGCGGGACAGCCACCTGTTTGAACTCTGGCTGGCGCTGGGCGGGGTCCTGGCCGCACCGGTGTTCGCCTCCAGCGCCGTGGCCCTGCCGCTGCTGCTGGACCGGCGCGCGTCCCTGCTGCGGGCCGTGCTCACGAGTTGGCAGGCGGTGCTGGCCAACCCGCTGCCGATGGCGCTGTGGGCCGCCCTGATCATGCTGTGCTGCCTGCTCGGCTTTGGCACGGCGCTGCTGGCGCTGGTACCGCTGCTGCCGGTGCTCGGCCACGCAAGCTGGCACGCCTACCGCGATCTGGTCGACGCCTCGGCGCTGCCCGAGCGCAGCAGCGGCGCAGTGCCGGCGCCCACCGCGAAGGCCGGCCCATGATTTTCGGCTTCACGGAAGCGCAGATCGCCGGGTTCGGCCTCACCTTCGGCGTGGGCGCCTTCATTCTCTACATGCTGTTCATCATCGGACATCTGGCCTGGGAGTCCAAGGCCGGCAAGTTCGGCACCTTCGTCATCTTTTTGGGTCTGGCCTTTGGCATGGTCGGCTTCCTGGCCAAATACCTGATCCAGTGGGTGCTGAACATCAAGTAGCCTCTCTGGCGCGCCGGCGCTGCGTCCCGCTGCCTCAGTTTGTAAGGATGTAAGCGCCGTGTTTCACAAGCACACAAAGGCGCGCCCTGCGGCTGTTAAGATGCGACTCCTCGCCTCATCCCGCACCCGAAAAGTTCCCTCCTGTCCATGACCGTTGCCCTCGCAGGACGCGCCCCTGCCACGTTCGAGATCAAAAGCGCCAACCTGCCCCTGGTCGCGCTGCTGCTCAAGTCCACCAACCTCGCCGCCCTGTCCGATGAAATGGCGCGGCACTACGGCGAGCTCCCGAATTTTTTCGACCACGACCCGCTGGTCATCGACCTGTCGCCGCTGCAATCCGCCGGCGCAGCCGACGACGCCGCGCCGGTGGACTTCCCCGCGCTGCTGGCACTCTTGCGTCAATACCGCGTGATGCCGATCGCAGCCAAGGGGGGCAGCCCGGCGCAAATGCAGGCCGCGCAGCAGGCCGGGCTGGCCGCCGCGCCGGATGCCACGATGGCAGCACCCAGTCCGGTACACCATGAGGCCGCTGCGCCGCCGGCGCCCGTCGAGGTGGCCGCCCCCGCTTCGGCCCTGGTCATCGACAAGCCGTTGCGCTCGGGCCAGCAGGTTTACGCGCGCGGGCGCGACCTGGTGCTGCTGTGCATGGTCAACGCCGGCGCCGAAGTCATTGCCGACGGCCACATCCACGTGTATGCGCCGCTGCGCGGCAAGGCCATCGCGGGCGCGCGCGGCAACGCCGACGCGCGCATCTTCGCGCTGTGCATGGAGCCCGAGCTGATCTCCATCGCCGGCATCTACCGCACCAGCGAGGTCGCGCTGCCGCCCGACGTGTGGTCCAAACCCACGCAGGTGCACCTGGTGGGCGAGCCGGGCGAAAGCAAGCTGGTGATGGAGCCTATCAAGGCCTGAACCGCTGTCATCCACCCGCAGCAAATCAACCCCATCATTCATTCAAGGTATTCAAAGGAATTTCACCCATGGCAAAAATCATCGTCGTGACTTCCGGCAAAGGCGGGGTCGGCAAGACCACCACCAGCGCCAGCTTCGCCAGCGGGCTGGCCCTGCGCGGCCACAAGACCGCCGTGATCGACTTCGACGTCGGCCTGCGCAACCTGGACCTCATCATGGGCTGCGAACGCCGCGTGGTGTACGACCTCATCAACGTGATCCACGGCGAGGCGAATCTGCACCAGGCGCTGATCAAGGACAAGCAGTGCGACAACCTGTTCGTGCTGGCCGCCTCGCAAACGCGCGACAAGGAAGCGCTGACCAAGGACGGCGTGGAAAAAGTGCTGCACGACCTGGCCGCCATGGGCTTCGAATACATCATCTGCGACTCGCCCGCCGGCATCGAGACCGGCGCGCTGATGGCCATGCACTTCGCCGACGAGGCGCTGGTGGTGACGAATCCCGAAGTCTCCTCGGTGCGCGACTCCGACCGCATCCTGGGCATGCTGTCGAGCAAGACCAAGCGCGCGATCGACGGCAAGGATCCGATCAAGGAGCACCTGCTCATCACGCGCTACAACCCGAGTCGCGTGGACCAGGGCCAGATGCTGTCGCTGCAGGACATCCAGGACATCCTGCGCATCAAGCTGATCGGCGTGATCCCCGAATCCGAGGCGGTGCTGCAGGCCTCCAACCAGGGCGTGCCGGCCGTGCACATGCAGGGCAGCGATGTGTCGGAAGCCTACAAGGACGTGATCGACCGCTTCCTCGGCGCCGACAAGCCGCTGCGCTTTGTCGATCCCCAAAAGGGCGGCTTCCTCAAGCGCCTGTTCGGAGGGAAATAAGGCATGGCCATCTCGTTTTTGTCCTTCCTGCTCGGTGAGAAGAAAAAGACTGCCAGCGTCGCCAAAGAGCGGCTGCAGATCATCCTGGCGCACGAGCGCAGCGGCCGTCACCCCGAGCCCGACTACCTGCCTGCGCTGCAGCGCGACCTGGTGGCCGTGATCAGCAAATACATCAAGATCAATCCAGACGACATCAAGGTCAACCTGGAACGCCAGGACAACCTGGAAGTGCTGGAAGTCAAGATCGAGCTGCCGGACGCGAAGTAGGCGCTACAGAAACAGTAGCTGATTGCGCAGGCGGAATAAGGGCTGGCGGTTGATTTTGTTCAAACTCCAGCCGCTGTACGGCGGCCATTCAGGCGGGGCCGATGGCGTCTACCCGTTGACCGAGCGCTGTTTCCAGCGCCGGCAAATCGGCAGTAACGGTCTTGAACAGGACCTCAGGCGCCACTTGCTCGTAACCGTGAGCCAGGATGTTCCTCAAACCCGTCATACGGCGCCAGGGAATCTCTGGCATTGACTTCGCGCGGGCGTGCGGTCCGTCATCACTGAAACAGCGGCCGCAGCTGCGGCTCGATCGCCCGGCGGCGGTACGGATTTTTCAGCACCGACGGGAAAGCCAGATCCACCTTGCGCCCGTCAAACGCGGCAGACAACTCGTCCTGCATGTCGACCAGCGCAAAGCCGCTGGGCGCCTCGCCGGGGATGAACTCCACCAGCAAATCCACGTCGCTGTCGGGCCGCTCTGTGCCGACTGCCGCCGAGCCAAACAAGCGCATGCGCTGCACGTGATAGCGCCTGCAGATGTCTGCAATGCGCGACTGCTGGGCGGCGGCGATCTTCATGAGACCAATTATGCGGGGAACGCAATGGCCCGGCTACTGCCTTGCAAGTCGCTCGATAACGGCCGGTTTTACTGAACACTTCCACCCACCTCGCCCTGCATGCCCACCCGGCCGTTGGCACCGGCACGGCCCACGCCATTGCCGGTGCGCTTGAGGGTCTTCTTGCCGGCTTGAGCGGCCTTTTCTCTTTGAGGCGCGGCGCAGGTCAATAAGCCAGCGTCACCGGCTGCCCCACGCGCTGCGCCGCCACATCTGCCGCGTGAAACGGCAGTGGCAGCCACTGCTTCTGCGAGAACATGGCCAGCTGGTCATAGGCGCGCGGCGACGCCGGATCGCTGCTCTGGCCATAGGTCAGGATGCCGTACGCCACCGGGCCGCGGTCGTCGAAGGTCACCGCCTGGATGTAGCTGCTGCCATAGTTGATCTGGTAGCCGCCCGCGCTCAAAGTCGGCTGGCCCAGGCTCTGAACCTTGTTCAGCACCCCCTCGAATTCCTCGCCACCGGGGATGGTGATGGTCTGCCCCTGCACGATGCGCGTCTGTACCTGGGCCAGCGGCACGTCGATCGCGTAGCCGGCAGCGCGCACGATGCCGACCGCATCGCCCAGCGCCTTGAACACGGCGTCGCGCGTGGCCGGTGTCGCCATGTCGAGACCGGCCGGCGTGGCGACCGGGCGAGCCGCATCGAACGGCACGCGCCAGACTTTCGGCACGTCCTTGGCCTTGCGCCAGAACTCGCGGAACAGCGGCGCGCCCTTGGACGCACTGTTGCTGGTGCGATCCCAGCCCGCCAGCACGCGGCAGCCTTGTGCGGCATCAGCCGACAGCGCCGCCGCGTTCGCGTTACAGGCCGCGACCAGGTCGTCCATCACCAGCATGCCGGCCAGGTTCTTGTCGCGAAAGATGACGCTGCGCAGCTCGGCCTGCCCCATTTTGTTGCCCGGCAAGCCGTCGTTGCCGGCCAGGCGCCCCTCGATCTCCATGATGCCGCTGCGGGTGCGCAGACGCTGCGTCCCGCCGACCGCACCGACCAGCGGCGAGACGCCCGCCATCGGCGCAATGTTCGGGTTGCTGAGCCAGTAGCTGTCATTGCTGTTTTGCACCCAGTCCGGCGTGATGACGACCGGCATGCGCGCCGGCGACATGATGCCGGGCGCGGCCACGCCGGGGTCGCGCTGCCAGGCGCAGGCGGCGCGCGAGCCATCGAGCACCGCCAGGTTGGCCGCATGCAACAGCGCCGCCGCACGCGGCGACGGCGCGCAGGTCTTGAGCATTTCCGCCGACACATCGGGCACTACCGATTGATCGGCATACATCGCGTTACCGTCACGATCGGCCGCGATAGTGTTGATCCACGGCATGCCCTGGTTCGCCATCGCGGCGCGCAACTCACCCACGTTGTGCGCCAGCGCCATCTTCATCCAGCTCTCGGCCGAGCGCACATTCAGGGTGTTGGCGTCGCGGATGGCGTAGGCCGTGGTGGCGCTCCAACCCAGCCCGGCAGCCGGCAGAGAGATGACCGGACCCCAGTCGGTGCTGTAGAACGTGTGGCTGGCCGGCGCGGCGCCGGGCACTGCGGCGGCTGCCGGCAAGGTGATCGTCCTGGCAAGCATTTTGCGGCGCTGGCCATCGACCAGGTAGACGGTCGGATCGCTCGGGTCGAGCTTGAGCTCATACAGCGTAAAGCGCTGGCCGGTCGACACCGTGTGCGTCCAGGCCACGTCCTTGTTGAAGCCGATTGCCACCACCGGGCTCGAGCCACCGGTCGCGCCCATGACGTCGAGCTTGCCCGGAATGACCAGATGCATCTCCCAGAAGCGGTTGGTGCCCGTCCACGGGAAATGCGGGTTGCCAAGCAGCACGCCGTGGCCGTCGGGTGTGGCGTTGCGGCCGAAGGCCCAGCCGTTGGAGCCGAGCTCGGCGCCCTGCGGGTTGGCATTGAACCGGTGGCGCGCAATTTCCGCCACGGCTTGCGGCAGGTCGACGGGCGCTGCGCTGGTCTTGCTGCCGGGCGCGGGCGGTGCCGCGGCCAGCACGGCGCCGGCCAGCGCGCCCACGCCACCCTGGATCATCGACATCTCGGTGGCGCGCGACAGGTCCGCCACCGACATCGGGCGCACCCAGGGCTTGCCCCGGCACGCCTCGGGCAAACCATTGGGCCCGGTGTCTTGCAGGTAGCGGTTGTAGCCGGCCACATAGCCGCGCAGCGAGGCCTTCGCATCGGCACTCGTGGTGGCCGCCGCACGCGCCAGCGCGGCGTCGTCCATATGGGCGCGGATGAACAGGTCAATCTGTGCGTTCGTCGCGCGGCCCAGACCCAGCTCGCCGGTGTTTTGCGGACCGAGAAATTGCGAGCGCTCGCCGCGCACCGTCAGCAGGTGTTCGGCGGTCTGGCAGACGTTGTCTTGCGCATGGGCATAGGCGACCCCGTAACCAATGCCCTCATAGTCCTGAGCGGTGATGTGCGCGATGCCGTAGGTGGTGCGCTCGATCTGCACACTGCGCGTGCCCGGCGCCGGCAGGGTGCCGCAGGCGGTGAGCGCCGCGGCAGCGAGAATGGCAAGCGCTGCGGGCGCGGCAAAACGACACGCCAGGGTACGGAAGGATTTCATAAGTAGCGGGAAGAGACAAAGACGAGCGTCATTACAGCAGGCGCACAACGTGCCGTCATGCACGAATACCCGCGCGTTGTCACATGGGTGGCAGCCAGAGACGCTGGCGGGGAGCACCTGCCATTTTTCGCTGTGCCCCGGCTCCCGCATGAGCGAGCCGATTTTCAAGGCAAATCGGGCTGTAGCGCCCGTCCCATCTGCGCAATAAGCTATCAGATCAATAGCGCCGTGACGGCCAGCCCGGGCTGCGCGTTGCGCACCGCGAGCGTGCCGCCGTGCGCTTCGGCGACCAGCCGGCACAGGTACATGCCGAGGCCGACGCCGCCGGTGGCGCGCTGGCGCGCGCTGTCGGTGCGGTAGAACGGTTCAGTGAGGTGTTCGAGCTGCGCGGCGTCGACGCCGGGGCCGAAGTCGCGTACTTCGATCAGCACGCCCCGGCCTTCGGTGCGCAGCGAAATGCGCGGCGGCTGTGGCGCACCAAAGCTGTAGCGCAGCGCGTTGTCGAGCAGGTTGCGCACCAGCAGGCGCACACGGGTGCGGTCGAGCAGCCGTGATGGCAACGCTTCGGGCAGATCGAGCTGCAGCGCGGCGCCCGCGGCCTGCTCGGACACCACCTCGCGAACCAGGGCCACCAGATCGACCGGCTCGCGCTGCAGCGAAGCGTGCGCACTGGCAAGGCGCTCGCTCTCCAACAGGTCGCTGATGAGGTCGCGCATCTGGTTCAGGTCGCGCAGCAGCGCGTTGCGTTCGGCGGCGCTGTCGGGCGTGTCGGGCAGCAGCTCGGCGTTCAGGCGGGCGCGCGTGAGCGGCGAGCGCAATTCGTGGCTCAGCGCCAGCAGCAGCGCGCGCTTGGCATCGAGCATGCCCTCGATGTCGTGCGCCATGGTGTTGATGCGCCGCGCCAGATCGCCCAGCTCGTCCTTGCGGCGCAGCGGGATCGGCCGGTCAAACTGGCCACCACCAAAACGCTCGGCCCCCGCGCGGATGTCGTCGAGCGGGCGCAAGAGCCGGCGCACATAACTGTAGGCGCCGACGATCAACGCCAGCAGCAGCGCGAGCGTGAGCCAGCCGATGCCATGCGGCGCGTTCTGCCAGTTCGGCGTATCGAGCGAAAAGCTCACGCGGTGGCCGTCGGCCAGCGTGCGGCTCAGCACACCCGACGCGCGCCCTTCGCGCATGTCGCCCCCGCGGCGCGCGGTGCGCTCCGGGTCCGAGTCCCAGTTGACGCGCGGCCCCTGGATGCGGATCGCGATCGGCAGCCGCCGTGTCAGCGCCTGCGCGCGCGCGATGTCGGGCGGCGTGCCGATCTCGGCGGCGAGGCGGTCGACGTAGTCGGTGATGAGCGGCAGGCCGGCGTCGCGCCAGCCGCTCGCAAACATACCGCGCATGCCGCCGATGACCACCCCACCCATCGCCAGCGCGAGCAGCAGGAACACCGTGATGAGCCGCGCGCGCAGCGAATGGCGCCAGCGATGCCGCCAGCGGCGACGCTCCAGGTGACGTGCCTCGCGACCCACGGCTCAAGCCTTGCCGACCGCGAGCGCATAGCCGGCATTGCGCAGCGTCTTGATGCAGTCGAGCGGCTCCAGCTTCTTGCGCAGCCGGCTCACCACGATGTCGACGGCGCGCGTGTAGAGATCGGCCTCGTGGCCGCGCAGGCGATTCAGGATGTCGTCGCGGCTGAACACCTTGCCGGGTTCGGACGCGAGCAGCGCCAGCAGTTCGAACTCGGTGCCGGTGAGCTCGACCGGCTCGCCTTGCCGCAGCACCTCGCGCCTGTCGAGGTCGATGGCGAGCCCCTCGAACACGCGACGCTGCGGACCCGCGGCCAGCGGCGGCGCCACGCGCTGCCGGCGCAGGATGGTCTGCACGCGCGCCACCAGCTCGCGCGGCTCGAAAGGCTTGGGCACATAGTCGTCGGCGCCGAGCTCGAGCCCGACCACGCGGTCCATCACGTCGCCGCGCGCGGTGAGCATCACGATCGGGATGTCGCTTTCCTTGCGGATCTCGCGGCACAGCGCAAAGCCGTCCATCTCGGGCAGCATCACGTCGAGGATCGCCGCGTCGTAGTGCGCGGCGCGCAACCTGGCGAGGCCCTCGCTCGGCCGCGTCGCGCTGTCCAGCGTGCAATCGAAACGCGCGAAGTAGCTGGCCAGCGGCGCCGCCAGCTGTTCGTCGTCGTCGATCAGGAGAATGCGCGGCATGGGCAGATTATGGAGGACGCGTTTCAGCCGCGACGCCCCCAACGGCGACCGCCCTTGGCCATGAAATCGCGCACCTTCTGCTGCTGCGCCGGATTCAGGTTGTCGAAGAAATCGGCGGCCGCGGCGACGACTTCAGGGCTGCCGCTGCGCACGGCCGCGGTCTTCTCTTCGATCATCTTGAGGGCGCCGGCCTGGTCAAGCCTGGCGCCCGCGAACAGCGACTGGAACTGCGAGCGCGTGCCGCCGGCACCGCCTGCATCGCGTATGGCGGTGCGTTGAGCCTGCAGCTTTTCGGCCAGCACATTGAGCTTCTGTTTTTGCGCGGCGTCGAGGTCCAGCTTGCCGCCCACGCGCTCGACCATGCGGGCGCGGAACTCCGCCGGGTCACCGCCCCAGCCACTGCGGTGCGCGGCACAGGCGCCCAAGCTGCCGGCCACGATCGCGGCACCGGCAAAACCGAAAAGAGAACGTTTGATCCACGGTTTCATTGGAGACTTCCTTGCGTGTGAAAAAGAGGAAGCCCCATGGTGCTGTTAGCGGCCCGCAAAGTCCTTTCGCGGCGGTATCGGCGTGTTTCGTTTTATTTCGTTCACGCCGATCACTCAGCCGAGCGGCCGCACGCCAATCAGCAGGCCGTGGGCCCAGAACGCAACCACGGCCCACGCCAGCACCCCCACCACCACGGTGATGACCGTGCCCGAGGTGGTGCCGGCCGGGTAAACCGTCTGCGCCACACGATCCCGCGCGCGCGCCGCCCGAAAGCTCAGCACCGCCCATAGCAGAAACGCGCCGAACAGCAACACATCGGCCGGGCTGCCGTTGGACAGCAGGTGCGCAAACGCCCAGACCTTGACCGCCAGCACCATCGGGTGGTGCAGCCGCGCCTTGATGCCGTTACGCGGCACATAGGCGGCCACCAGCAGCACAAAGGAAATCAGCATCAGGAGCGCCGTTACGTGGCGCATGCCCATGGACCCCTCCCACAGCAGCCCGGGCAACTGCCGCGCCTGGTTGAAGCCCCACACGATCAGCACAAAACCGGCGATCGACAGCAGCGAATAAAGGCCCTTCCACGGCTTCTCGCCGAGCCGCGCGATCATGCCCGTGCGCCAGCCGTCGGCCACGATGCGCGTGGAATGCACGCCCAGAAAAATCACCAGTCCCAGAATCAGCAGGCCCATACCGTTTTCTCCAGACCATTGTGTGGGGCGATTATGAGGGCCGACAGCGGGTTTTGTCGCATGGCAAAACCATGATGCAGATCAAGGATCGCCACGGCCCCGCTCGGTAAACTGAATCTGTAAACGATTGTTACCCCTCGCCACAAAGATACGGGTTGCGCACCGATGCCGGCTCGCGTGTGGATGATGAAAGTCGAAACGGAGCCAAAAACATCATGAAGAACCCCCTGCTCGCATTCATCGCCATTGCCATTGGCGCCAGCGTCCTGACGGCGTCATCCCCGCCTGCCATTTCCGCCGAACGCAATGCGCCGGTAGTCGTGGCCAGCAGCGAACCCGCCGACTTCGGCCCCCCGCGCGGCGCACCGATCGAGGAAAAACTCGTCGCGGCGCCCAACGTCCCGCCGCCCATTCACCGAGACTATCCGGCCCGCGTGATCGTGCGCCTGTTCACCACCGAACTGGTGAAAGAAATCGCCGATGGTGTGCGCTACGACTTCTGGACCTTCAACGGCTCGGTCCCCGGGCCCATGATCCGCGTGCGCCAGGGCGATACCGTCGAGCTGCACCTGCAAAACGATCCGCGCTCGCACATGGCGCACAACATCGACCTGCACGCCGTCATGGGGCCGGGCGGTGGCGCTGCGGTGAGCATGACGCCGCCCGGCAATGAGAGCGTGTTCACCTTCAAGGCGATGCGCGCGGGCCTGTATATCTACCATTGCGCCACGCCCCCGGTGCCGATGCACATCGCCAACGGCATGTACGGGCTGATTCTGGTCGAGCCGCCACAGGGGCTGCCCAAGGTGGACCGCGAGTACTACGTGGTGCAGGGCGACTTCTACACCGCCGGCGCCAACCACGCGCCCGGCTTGCAGCCGTTCGACCGCGACAAGATGATCAACGAACAGCCCACCTACGTGCTGTTCAATGGCCGCGAAGGCGCGCTCACCGGCCCGAACGCGCTGCAGGCGAACGTGGGCGACACCGTGCGCCTGTTCGTCGGCAACGGCGGGCCCAACCTGGTGTCCAGCTTCCACGCGATCGGCCAGATCTTCGAAAGCGTTGACGTCGAAGGCGGCACCCTGGTCAACCACAACGTGCAGACCACCCTGATCCCGGCCGGCGGCGCCGCCCAGATCGAGCTGCGCACCCTGATGCCCGGTACCTTCCTGCTGGTGGACCACTCCATCACGCGCGCCTTCCTCAAGGGCGCGCTGGGCGAACTGGTGGTCAAGGGAACGGCGCCGACATCCACATCGGCGATCTACAGCAAGGTGTCCAGCGGCCCCATCGCTCCCGGCGCCAGCTATATCACCCAGCCAAAGCAGGCCGAAGCCCCGGCGCTGGTCGATGCCATGGGTAACGGCAAGCGCGTGTTCGCACAGGTGTGCGCGGCCTGCCACCAGGCGGACGGCACGGGCCTGCCCGGTGCGTTCCCGCCGCTGGCCATGTCGGACTTCCTCAACGCCGACCCCAAAAACGCCATCAGCATCGTGCTGCACGGCCTGAGCGGCAAGATCACGGTGAACAGCACGGGCTACGAGTCCGTCATGCCGGCATTCGCCACGCAGCTCAGCGACGACGACGTCGCGAACGTGCTGACCTTCGTGCTCAACAACTTCAACAACAAGGGCGGTGCGATTGCGCCGGCCGAAGTCAAGGCGGTTCGCGCCGCCGGGCCGAAGGGCCAGTAGCGGCGGCCTTGAGGAGGATCCCATGCGCACATTCGCTCTGGCGATCCTCTTCATGCTCGGCGCAGGCGTGCAGGCCGCCGCGCAGGACGGCACCGGTTACCTTCCCGTGCCGGCGGGCTCGTTCGTCAGCGCCCTGAACTTCGACGGCTCGCGCGTTCCGGTGCAACTCGCCGGCTTCACGATGCGCTCCACCCCCGTCACCGTGCATGACTACCTCGCCTTCGTCCAGACCCATCCTGAATGGCGGCGTGACCGCGTGCCGGCCCTGTATGCGGGCAGCGGCTACCTTGCGTCCTGGGCCACGCCGATGACCCCGGGGCCCGCGATCGACCCGCAACGCCCCGCCACCGAAGTGAGCTGGTTCGCCGCGCGGGCCTATTGCGCCGGCGAGAACGCACAGCTGCCCACCTGGTACCAGTGGGAATACGCCGCGGCTGCGGACGCCACCCGCGCCGATGCCCGCAGCGACGCCGCCTGGGACATTCAAATCCAGCAGACCCTGCTGGCACGCACCGGGCGGGCGCCCGGCGCCGTGGGACAGGACGCCGCCGACCTGCATGGCCTGCACGACATGAACGCGCTCGTGTGGGAATGGGTGGACGACTACGCGGCGATGTTCGTCAACGCCGACGCCCGCAATCCGGGCCAGACCAACCTGCTCAAACTCTGCGGCGGCGCCGCGCTGGCATTCGGCAACCGCGACGCCTACCCCCTCATCATGCGCGTGGCGGCGCTGTCCGCCATGAAACCGGTGGACGCGGCCGGCAACATCGGTTTCCGCTGCGTGCGCCCCATCAACCCCGGAGATGCCTCATGAACCGCCGACTCACCCTGCTGCTCTTGCTGGCGCTAAGCGCCGGCACCGGCGCGGCCCAGGCCGCGACCGGCGACAAGGCCTTGCTGCCCGACTCGGTCTACCAGACCCCGCTCGCGCTGCGCGATCAGGCCGGCCACCCCTTTGCGCTCGCCTCGCTGCGCGGGCATCCCGTGCTCGTCAGCATGATCTACGCCTCCTGCCAGGAGGTCTGTCCCCTCACGGTGGAGACCGTCAAGGGGATCCGCGCTGCCGTCAGCAAACGCACCGGACGCGACGCACCACCGGTCGTGCTGATCAGCTTCGACCCGGCCCGCGACACCGTTGCGGCCCTCGCCATGATGGCCTCGATGCACCACGTGGATGCCCCCGCCTGGCGGCTGGCACGGCCCGATCAGGGCGACGTGCGCGCCTTTGCCGCCACGCTCGGCGTGTCGTACCGCAAGCGCCCCGATGGCGACTTCGACCACAACGTCGAGATCGTCCTGCTCGACGCCGAAGGCCGCATCGTGGCCAAGACCAGCGAGGTCGGCACGCCGGAGCCGGCCTTCGTCGATCAAGTTTCGCGCGCCACGGCGCGCTGAGCGTTTGTGCGACAAACCCCTCGGCGGCCTGAGCCTGCCGGGAGCACGGCAACAGGTCCGCATGCGGTATGGTCCACTCTGCCAATCTGAAAAGATAAAGAAGGAGGGAGACTCATGGGTTTGCAAGACCGCGATTACATGCGCGAGCGCCGCAGCACCTTGCCGTTCGATCAACAGGTGGCGCTCGCCGAGAACGAGGCCAATGCGACGCGGGCTCAAAGCGCCGCGCAAGATCGGGAAGTGGCCCGCCTACGCCGGTGTGAGGCCCTGCAGGCGGAGCGAGACAGTATCTGGAGCCGCTACAGCAACCGGCAGCTCCAGCCGCCAGACGTGATCGGACAGGACCGCTCTCGGACGCTGGGCATTCAGGCAGAGCAGCAGCGCTTGGGGTGTCCGACTCAATAATGCAATCACTACACTTTTAATAGCTGTATACCCAGACAAATAAAGGGCTGCCGGTTGATTTGACATTCGATCTCGTTAATGTGCCGCCCGGCGCTTCATCATGCCCACACGCGCCACGGATGTCACCCCAGGCAATGCCCTGGGTCACAAAACGCATCGCAGCGCTTACGCTTGGCTCCACTTTTCAACCGGAGTTAACAATGCAAACCCTCGCCGACATAGAGACCGAAGCCGCCAACTCGGCACTGCCGCAATACGGCAGCAAACCCAAGAAGCCCGGCTTGTACCTCGGGTTGTTTCATGGCCGACATGACCGACGCGAACAAATGAGCGACTGGGGCTTTGATGGCCCGGCCATTGGTCCGCTCAAATGGTGCCAAACCACCTATGCGTCCATTATCAAGATCGAGTTTGAAAGTGCTGCCGATGCCGTTAACTATTTCGGCGTCGCGCAAGATCCGTTCGAATTGTCGGTGGATGCCGACCTGCTGGTTTTCGGTGGTATGTACTACGGCGACTGGACGGTCTATTACGTCCCGCCCGAAAATTGCGAACGGCCGGCCGACACCTTCCGCGAGACCACGCGAGTAAACAACTTCATTGCACACCGCAAGTTCTTTCCCTGAGCATTGAGGCCTCTTCGTGCGGCGGGCATACTCAAGCCTCATATCCGAGGGAGAACCCATGGCCACAGAAGCCGCCGCCCACGTCAACTGGACTCGCCCGCAAACGCTGGCGGCACTGCACATCTACATGCAGTTGCCGTTTGGTCAGCTTCATCGCGGCAATCCGAAGATCAAGCAACTGGCCGAGTGGCTGGGACGCACCCCCAGCTCGGTTGCTATGAAGTTGACTAACTTGGCCAGCTTGGACCCGCTGATCGTCGCCAGCGGGCGCGCTGGCTTGAAAGGGGCGTCGGCGTTGGATCGTTCCATCTGGACTGAGCTGCAACAAAATTGGGATGCCGTGGCACTGGAAGCCGCCGCCGACTATGAGCACTTAGCCTCAAGCCATGGCGTCAGCGCCGATGCAGATTTACTGGAGGACGTCCCGCCGCTGGAAGAAGGCAGAACCCGCAGCGCCACCGTGCAGGTACGCGTGAATCAAGCGCGCTTTCGCAAGGCCGTGCTCGCCGGCTACAACGCCACCTGCTGCATCAGCGGCCTGTGTCACGAAAAGCTGGTGATTGCCAGCCACATCGTTCCATGGAGTGAAGACACCAAGAACCGATTGAACCCGCAAAACGGACTGTGCCTGTCGGCCCTGCACGACCGCGCTTATGACCAAGGTTTGATCACGGTCATGCCCGACTTCAAGGTGCGGGTGTCGAAACAACTCAAGCCCAGCGCGGGCGATAGCTTCATCACAGAGTCACTGCTGCGCTTTGACAACCAACCGATTCAATTGCCCGAGCGTTTCCAGCCATCGCCCGAATTTCTGGCCTCACACGCTCGGCGCTTCGGGTTCATCCGATAACGGACGCAGGCGCAGTTTTCCGCGTCGCTGAGTACAAGCCAATCTTGTCAGTCTTTTTGGCCTATAGCCCATACCCTATATTGGCTAGAAGCTATTAATTTGATAGTGACCGGGGCGTGGCGCACCATGCGGGCGTGGCAACCCACCACGCTTCACATGCGCGCGTATTGCGCCACCAGCGCGCGCACCGCCGGCCTGGCGCAGCGCTGCAGCGCCATCAACAAGGCGTGGTGCGGGCGGACTACACCGTGACGGGTGCGCAGGTCGTGCTCGATCTGCGCCAGCAGCGAGGCTGCCATTTCGGCATCGGCCAGCGCGCGGTGCGCCCGGCCGGCGCGCGGCAGGTGGTGGTAGTCCACGAGCGTGCCCAGCTTGTGGTTGGGCGCCTCGGGGTAGAGCCGGCGCGACAGCAGCATGGTGCAGGCAAAGGGCTGCGGCGCCGGCTGGCCCAGGCGCGCCAGTTCACCAGCCCAGAACCGGCGGTCGAACGATGCGTTGTGCGCCACCATGGGCGCGTCGCCGACGAAGCGGCTGGCCTGCGCCATCACGGTGGCGGCATCGGGCGCGGCGGCCACCATGGCGTTGGTGATGCCGGTCAGGCCGGTGATGAAGGCCGGAATGCGCACCCCCGCGTTCATCAGGCTCTGGAAGCGGTCCACCACCCGGCCATCCTGCACCAGCACGATTGCCACCTCGGTGGCGCGGTCGCCATGGTCGGGTGAGATGCCGGTGGTTTCAAAGTCGATGACGGCGATGGGCGTCATAAGGGCGAGGCGCTCAGGCCAGCAGCGTCATTCCGGCGGCGCGCACCGCAGCCTTGTCGAACGTGACGGTGTGGGTGCAGCCTTCGCTTTCCGCAAGTTGGGCAATCAGCGCATCCACCACGCCCGCCTTGCGGCTCGTGCCGGCCTTGAATCGACCCATCGCGGCCTGTACCACGTCGCGCCGCTCCAGGTGAAATTGCGGTGTGCCGAGCAGGTCGTCCAGCATGGCGATCAGCTCGTCCATGGTGGCGCTGTACAGGCGATGCAACACCCAGCACAACTCCGCCAGAACCACCAGGCTGATGAAGCCAGGACGGGCAGCGGTCAGCTCTGTTTCGATCAACCGACTCGCCAGCGCCGCCTGCCGGGCATCGTCCTGCGCCAGGTAGCGCACCAGCACATTGGTGTCGAGACCGATCATGCTTGCTTACCTGTTGCGCACGGCCGCTTCGGTGGCGATGGCCTCGTTCATGGCTTCGATGCTGACCGCCTTCTTGACCCGGCCGGCGAAACGGCCTTTCAGTACGGACACTTCGTTGCGCACAGGCACCACCTTGAAGCCACCATCCAGCGGCACGAAGTCAACCTGATTGCCGGCGCTCAGGCCCAGCGCGGTGCGCACTGCCAAAGGCAACGTGATTTGACCTTTGCTGGTCAGGGTGGCAACGGGCATGGTAGATTCCTTACTATGGGTAAGGAATTTTAACCAAACCATGCTGTCTCGTCAATCCAGGCGCCGGCAAGAAGGCAAAACACCAAGAAAACCCACTTTTCCACGGCGGAATTTCGTGCGTCTTAGCGCGCAATCTTGTGCAGGCCGCCGAATAAGCGCAGAGCTTCGTTTGTAGGCAGGTCTTACTCTGAAAGCTGGCCTGCTGCACGAAGCCTTGCCAGTTCAAATCCAGAAATGGAAGGCCAAACTCGGCGTGAAAGTTTCCGGCAACTTTCTCCAGCGCGTAAAACCAAATGGGGTGACTGCAAACACCGGGCGCGGAACATCCGACTGAACATCGCGAGCTAGTGATCCAGTCCCAGCATCACTCACCTGCTGCCGTTGTCCTCCGCTTGCTTCGCCGAATCAGGACTTGGCTTTGAAGGTGAAGCTGACCTTGAGGGCGTTCATCCAGGCGACGTCGATCAGTCGGTCGTGCTGCATGCGTCCAACCACAATGCCGGGATGTATGCCAATGCCTTTCGCGAAGTCGATGACGGAGTCCTTTGTTCTGATCAGACCGGGCAGCTCCTTGGCTTGCCCTGGTGTGATCAAAAAATCGCGGGCCCATGCGTTGGCTTGACGCTCTTCGTCAGAGGTGGAATCGGCTTTGGATGGGTCGTCCAGGAAAACCGACTTCTTTTGCTGGCTATGCAGCAGGATATGCGCCGCCTCATGAAAGAAGCTGAACCAGAAGCGGTCATTCTGCTTGCCGTACAGCGACAACTGAATCAGCGGTCGGTGTGGGTTGAGCCACCGCGCTACGCCCGAAACGTGGGCTCGCGGCAGCACGGGTACCAATACAAAAGCCACGCCCGCAGCATGCAGCAGGCTGGTCATGCGAGGTTGGAACTCGGCTGGTGGTAGGCATGTCAACCCGCGAATTTCGTCTAGCGCCGCGCGGAAGCCCAATTCGTCGTAACGGGGCCCATCCAGCTTCTCCGCTACACGTTCGCCCATCCGCAACCAAGCGGAAATGGCACCCACGTCGGCCTGGTCTTCACGACTTCGGCGAAAAGCCAGTTCCATGCTGCCGTACTGGCTTTCCCACTGGTCGGGGCTGGCTACTCCAAAAAAGGACAGCAGCTCAGTCACTAGTGCAGTGCGCCAGTCTGTTCAGTACTTATCCCGCGGTAGTAACGAGCGCGGCCCTGGCTCGCGTGACCTTGGCGAGGATGTCGCAGGCGCTGGCGGTCCAGATGAACGGTTTGGGATCGATGTTGTGATGGGCGACA
>JARLJI010000183.1 GCA_031291295.1 Rhodoferax sp.
ATTCCGCAGTGACCTCGACCGACCTCTTGCGGCCGTGTGGGTCCACTGAGTTCCCAGCGTAGCGCATCCCCGAGACTGCGCCTAAGATATGGGTATTCATCCAGTACTCACATGCTTCTGGAGCTAACTGGATACCCCTTATGCAAATACAGCCCAAATCCACTCAAGACCGATGCGACAGCACCGCCGGGCCGGATTCGCTACATTCCCTGCATGACTTTTGCCCCCAAATACTTATCGGCGCCCCAGGTGCTGCCATGAAAACAATCATCATCACGGGCGCCTCCGACGGCATTGGCGCCGAAATGGCGCGCCAGCTGGCGCAGACGCATGGCGCCCAGGTGGCGCTGGTGCTGGCCGCGCGCAACGAGGCCTTGCTGAAGCAGGTCGCCGAACAGTGCGCGGCCCATGGCGCGCAAACGCTGGTGGTCCCGACCGATGTGTCGCAGCAGGCGCAGTGCCGCCAGCTGATTGGCGCCACGGTCGAGAAGTTCGGCCGCATCGATGCGCTGATCAACAACGCGGGCATGTCGGCCCAGGCGCTGTTTTCGGACGTCAAGGCGGAGGATCTGGGCTGGTATGAAGACCTGATGCGCGTCAACCTGTGGGGCAGCGTCTGGTGCACCCACGCGGCGCTGCCGCACCTCAAGGCCGCGCGCGGCAGCATCGTGGCGGTGTCCTCGCTGGCCGGGCTGATCGGCGTGCCCGGTCGCACCGCCTACAGTGCGACCAAGTTCGCCATGACCGGCTTTTTCGAGGCCCTGCGCGCCGAACTCAAGGTCGCGGGGGTGAGCGTGACCACCGCCTACCCTGGCGTGGTGGCGACGCAGATCCGCTACCGCGGCTTCAACGCCGCGGGCGTGGCGGCGGGCGCCAGCGGCCTCAAGGAGGACGACGCGATGAGCGTGGAGGAATGCGCGCGCCTGATCCTTGACGGCATGGCGCAGCGCCGGCGCGAGGTGGTGATGAGCCGCAAGGGCAAGATCGGGCGCTTCATGAAACTGCTGGCGCCCGGCATGGTGGAAAACATGGCGCTGGCGGCGCTCAAAGACAATGTCAAACCTCACTGAAACAGATCATGGCCCGCACGGCAGCGAGGCGCCTTCCGCGTGGGTCCAGCGCTGGTCGCACCTGGTGCCCGCGCACGGCACGGTGCTGGATGTGGCCTGCGGCCACGGCCGCCACCTGCGCTGGTTTGCACAGCGCAATCACCCGGTGGTCGGCGTGGACCGGTCGCGGGAAGCTATCGATTCAATAGCAGACCTGGTAGCAGCGGGCCGCGCCGAAGCGCGGGTGGCGGACATTGAGAACGGGCCCTGGCCGTTTTCAGCCGGCGCGCACGTTCGCACGTTCGACGCGGTGATCGTCACCAACTACCTGTGGCGCCCGCTGCTGCCGGTCATCGTGGCCAGCGTGGCGCCCGGCGGCGTGCTGATCTACGAAACCTTTGCCGCCGGCAACGAGAGCGTCGGCAAGCCGTCGCGGCCCGACTTTCTGCTGCAGCCGGGTGAACTGTGGCGTGCGTGCGAGGGCCTGCGGGTGGTAGCTTTCGAAGACGGATTCATGAGCGCCCCCGAGCGTTTCGTGCAGAGGATCGTGGCGGTCAGACCGCGAGCCGCGGAACTACCGGCGCGTTACCCGCTCTAGTTTCCGCCGGGCCGTCCCAAGGAAAACCAGCCCCCTCAGGGGGCAGCGCAGTACGCGAAGCGACAAGCGTGGGGGCTCTAGTTAGAATGCTGGTTTACCGTTTCAAGTTGCGGATATGACACCCATTACCGGCAGCACCGTGGCCATCGTGACCCCGATGCAGGAAGACGGCAGCGTGGACTACCCCACCCTGCGCAAACTGATCGACTGGCACATTGCGGAGGGCACCGACTGCATTGGCGTGGTCGGCACCACCGGCGAGTCGCCCACGGTCAACGTGCAGGAGCACTGCGAAATCATCCGCGTCTCGGTCGAGCAGGCCAAGGGCCGCGTGCCCATCATGGCCGGCTGCGGCGCCAACTCGACCTCCGAGGCCATCGAGCTCACGCGCTTTGCCAAAGAGGTCGGCGCCGACTGCCATTTGCAGGTCGTGCCCTACTACAACAAGCCTGGCCAGGAAGGCCAGTACCGGCACTTCAAGGCCATTGCCGAAGCCGTGGACCTGCCCATGGTGCTGTACAACGTGCCCGGCCGCTCGGTCGCCGATATGGCGCATGAAACGGTGCTGCGCCTGGCGCAGGTGCCGGGCATCGTCGGCATCAAGGAAGCCACGGGCAACATCGAGCGCGCACAATGGCTGATCCGCGACGTGCCCAAAGGCTTTTCGGTGTATTCAGGCGACGACCCGACGGCGGTCGCGCTGATGCTGTGCGGTGGCCAGGGCAACATCAGCGTCACGGCGAACATCGCGCCGCGCCTGATGCACGAACTGTGCGTGGCCGCGATCGCGGGCGACGTCCGGCGCGCCATGGAAATCCAGTTCAAGCTGATGCCGGTGCACAAGCACCTGTTCGTGGAAGCCAACCCGATGCCCGTCAAGTGGGCCATGGCCCGCATGGGCCTGTGCGGAGGCACCCTGCGCCTGCCCATGACCCCCATCGCCCCCTCCAACGAAGCCGTGATCGAGGGTGCGCTGCGCTCGGCCGGCCTGCTCTGACCGACCGCAACAATTTAATGGAATACCGCGTGAATCAATTTGCAAGACGACTGGCACTTATGGGCCTGACACTGACGCTGAGCGCCTGCTCGATGCTCCAGAGCGACAAGATCGATTACAAGAGCGCCAGCAAGGCGACCGGCCTGGACGTTCCGCCCGATTTGACGCAGTTGGCGCCCAATAGCCGGTACGTCGTCCCTGGCGGCGCCGTCACCGCCAGCGGCTACCAGAGCACCCAGGCCGCCACGCCTGAGCCCACCACGGCTGTCTCGACACTGGGCGATATGCACATCGAGCGCGACGGCAACGATCGCTGGCTGGTGGTGAACCGTCCGGCCGATCAGGTCTGGGGACCGGTGCGCGACTTCTGGCAGGAAAATGGTTTTCTGTTGACGCTGGACGATCGCAAGCTCGGCATCATGGAAACCGACTGGGCCGAAAACCGCGCCAAGATACCGCAGGACATCATCCGCAGAACGATAGGCAAGGTGTTCGATTCGGCTTATGACACCGGCCAGCGCGACAAATTCCGCACCCGGCTGGAGCGCACCGGCACCGGTGGCACCGACATCTTCATCAGCCACCGTGGCATGGTCGAGGTCTACAGCGACGCCCTGAAAACCCAAACCGTATGGCAGCCCAGGCCGTCCGACCCGGAGCTCGAAACCGAGTTCCTGCGCCGCCTGATGCTCAAGCTGGGCGCCTCGGAAGCGCAATCCAAAGCCCTGGTCGCCGAGGCCGCTGTGGTGAAACCCACTGCACGCGTGGCCACGCTGAACAACCAGCCGGTGGTGCAGATGGACGAGGGCTTCGACCGCGCCTGGCGCCGCGTCGGCCTGACGCTGGACCGCACCGGCTTCACCGTGGAGGACCGGGACCGCAGCAAGGGCCTGTATTTTGTGCGCTACGTGGATCCGACCACAGACAACACGGAGCCGGGCTTTTTGAGCAAACTGTTCAGCGGTTCGAAAGCGGCCACGCCGCCGCTGCAATACCGCATTGCGCTGCAAAGCCAGGGCGAAGCGACCACCGTGTCGGTGCTGAACGCCAGCGGCGCGCCCGAGTCATCGGCCAACGCCCAGCGCATTGTCAAGCTCATCGCGGACGACCTCAAGTAGCCTGCGCGTGGCATGTTGAGGTTCAAAAGCCTGGGCAGCGGCAGCTCGGGCAACGCCACGGTGGTTGAAGCGCGCAGCGGCAGTCAGGTCACGCGCCTGCTGATCGACTGCGGCTTCGGGTTGAAGCATCTGGATGCCCGGCTCGGGCGCGCCGGGTTGGCGGCCAGCCAGTTTGATGCCATCTTCATCACCCACGAACACGGCGACCACATTGGCTGCGCGCGCCAGCTGGCGCTGCGCGAGCGGATTCCGGTGTGGATGAGCCAGGGCACCCACGCCGCCCTCGGTCCGTGCGACTTCAAGGGGCTTTTCAACACCGCGCGCGATGCGCAGGCCATTGACCTCGGGGGTCTGCAGATCATGCCGTTCACCGTGCCGCACGACGCCCGCGAGCCGCTGCAGCTGACCTGCTCGGACGGCGCCTCCAAGCTTGGCGTGTTGACCGATCTGGGGCACTCGACTGCGCACGTGCTCGCGCATCTTGGTCACTGCCAGGCCTTGCTGCTGGAGTGCAACCATGACCCGGAGCTGCTGGCGGCATCCAGCTACCCCGCCTTCCTGAAAAAACGGGTGGGTGGCCTGCACGGCCATCTGGCCAATGCCGACGCAGCGGCCATTGCGCTGGCGGTGCAGCATGCGGGGCTGAACCGCGTGGTGGCGGCGCACCTGAGCGAGCAAAACAACCGCCCGGAGCTGGTGCGCGCCGCACTGGCGGCGGCCCTCGGGCGCGCAGCGCCAGAGATCGACACTGCCCACGCGATCGATGGAACCCCCTGGATCGAGGTGTAAGCGCAGCGTGCCGCCACTACTGCGAATGTGTGCCGGCCACAAAAAAGCCACCTTGCGGTGGCTTTTCAAGAAACGCTTGAGAGCGATACCTGATTAAGGCTTCTTCATGGCGCCAGCGGCGTCTTTGACAGCGCCAGCAGCGTCTTTAACTGCGTCAGCAGCACCAGCAGCAGCGGAAGCGGCCGTCGAAGCAGCGTCAGCAGCCGTCGAAGCGGCACCAGCGGCCGTCGTAGCAGCGCCAGCAGCGTCGCTCGCAGCGCCGGCAGCAGCGGAAGCAGCAGCATCAGCTGCAGCAGGAGCAGCAGCAGCGGGCGCTTCAGCCGGTGCGGGTGCAGGCGCTTCTTCTTTTTTACCGCAGGCAACCAAGGCAGCAGCAGCAATCACGGCGGCCAGAACGAGAGACTTATTCATTTGAAAATTCCTTAAATGGAGAAAAACAACTTCCGGAAATTGTCAGCACAGCGAAAGACTGCATTGACCGAGGGAAAGCACTCGAGCTCTTTCATCTCTGGCCGTCATTATAGTGCTGGCAATTACAAGTATCGGAAACCCGAATACCAAAAAAGCAACACTTTGTCCGGGCCGCGGGCCCGCTAAAGACCCAAAGTGGACGCCGGAAACCCCGATGTGCTCTTGCGCAACCATTCGTCCAGCGACTCCTTGATCTGCAGGCGGCGCTCCGGCTCGTTGCCGCACACGCCGGTGCTGCGCTCCAGATCAAGCCGGCGCAGCGCCCAGACCGGGCTCCAGATCGCGCTGGGCAGATCCAGAGGGTCGGCCACGACACAGCGGCGGCATTCCACAATGTGCGCCCAGGTCCGGCGCCAAGTCACAAACCGGGCATGGCGACGGCTCACTTCGTCATAGCGCTGGGCCAGCATGGTGAATTTGCGCCCTGCCCTGGCCCACGCCTGCAGAGGCTCGGCGAGTGCGCGCTCGCCCAGCGGCCAGTCTTCGAAGGTGGCGTCACTGACGATGATTTCGCGCCAGCCCTCGCGCGCGGCGCACGCCAGCGCATCGCGCACCAGCTGCGCAAACTCGCTGCGTCCCGCAAACCGGCCGCAAGGCAAGCTGGACGCGGCCCGATCCTGTGCCGACGCTCCCTCCAACGACCCGCCCTCTATTGCTTCGATGTGTTTCACCGTCATGACAGCACCTCCGCCAGCTTTACTGTGCCACTACTCCGCCCTCATGCAACCACCCTGCCTCGCACCAGGAGGCCAGCAGCGACAAGGCCCCCTCACTGGCTCGCACCAGATCGCCCGCTTCAAGGCACCGATGATCGGCCAGCCGCCGCATCAGGGTGGCATCGCGCCCGCCGGCACGGTAGCTCTCGCCGTTGATAAAGACGTGGTGGTCATCAAACATCATTCGCGTGCGGCGGTCAAGCGCCAGGCGCCGCATCGAGCGCGGCGCCCCGGCAGACTCGAACCAGACGTTGGCCTTGGGCTCGGTCAGGTATTCGCCCAGGGCGCGGGGCAGCGCCAGCGGATTCTTGAGCGCAGCCTGCAACGCGTGCTGCGCGAAGTCCTGCAGCTTTGCGGGAATGCGGCCGGGCGAATCCGCCGCCGGCTGGTGCGGGTCCCGGTACAGCGCAGCGCCGGCCGCCTCATCCGCATCCTCGGCCAGGCGCTGAAGCAGCTCGCGGGCGATCTCACCGCGCTGGGGCGCGCGAAACCCGATCGAGTAGGTCATGCACTCGCCGACCGCCACACCGTCGTGGGCATAGCGCGGCGGCAAATACAGCAGGTCGCCCGGCTCCAGCACGAACTCCTGCTCCGGCACGAAGTTGGCCAGCACCTTGAGCGGCACGCCCTCCTGCAGGGTCAGGTCCTGCTGGCGCCCGATGCGCCAGCGGCGCCGGCCGTGGGCCTGCAGCAGGAACACATCGTAGCTGTCGAAGTGCGGGCCGACGCCGCCGCCATCCACGGCATAGCTGACCATCAAGTCGTCGAGCCGGGCTTCGGGCACAAAACGAAATTGCTGCAACAGTTCGTGTGCGGCATCGACGTGCAGGTCGACGCCCTGCACAAGCAGGGTCCAGCCGGGTTGCCCCAGCGGCGGCAAGGCGCGGCGCGTGAACGGGCCGGAGCGCATGCGCCAGCCCTTGGGGCCATGGGTCACCAGGCGCGACTCCACGTCGTCGCCGCCGGCCAGCGCCAACAGCGCGGCGCGGTCCAGCAGGGCCGAAAAGCCGGGAATCGCCTGGCGCACCAGCAAGGGCTTTTTCTGCCAGTGCCGCTTCATGAACTGCTGCGGGCTCAGTCCGCCGAGCAGTGCGAGTGGTTGTGTGATGTTCATAACTGCGACAATTCTCCTATGGAAATTACTGAACAATGCGTGGTCGCGCTGACCTGGACGCTCAAGGACACGCTGGGCGAAGAACTGGATGTGCTGGGTGAGCCGGTGGAGTTTCTGGTCGGCGGCAGCGACCTGCTGCACAAAATCGAGGAAGCGCTGCAGGGCCACGAGCCGGGCGACCGGCTGGATTTGCATCTGGAGCCCGAAGACGCCTTTGGCGACTTCAACGACCAGCTGATTTTTCTCGAGCCGCGCAGCCTGTACCCCCAAGAGCTGGAAGAAGGCATGACGTTCGAGGGCAGCGCGCTACCGGCCGGCAGCAACCCGGACGCGCCCAAAGACGCGCTCTACACCGTGACCGAAATCTACCCCGAGCATGTGGTGCTCGACGGCAACCATCCGCTGGCCGGCATTGCGATCCGCCTGAGCCTGAAGGTCGAAGCGGTGCGCGAGGCGACCGAGGAAGAAATCGGGCGCGGCTCCTGCGGCACGGGCTTCTTCAAGGTCCAGCCGCAGGCACCCAGCAACGGCCTGCTGCACTGAGTTTTTAGTGAAAAGTGGCTGAAGCCCTTGTCCATCAAACGCTTCATGCTACTGAATTCATAGCGAGCAGCACCGCGGCGCGCCCTCACGCCTTGCCCGTGGAGCCGTAGCCGCCCTCGCCGCGCACACTGGCGGGAAATTCGCTCACCACGTTGAACTGCGCCTGCACCACCGGCACGACCACCAACTGCGCAATGCGCTCCATCGGCGCGATGATGAAGGCCACATCGCTGCGGTTCCAGGCGCTGACCATGAGCTGCCCCTGGTAATCGCTGTCGATCAGACCGACCAGGTTGCCGAGCACGATGCCGTGCTTGTGGCCCAGGCCCGAGCGCGGCAGGATCAGCGCGGCGAAGTTCGGGTCGCACAGGTGGATCGCGATGCCGGTGGGCACCAGCTGCCAGGCGTTGGGCGCCAGCAGCAGCGGCGCATCGAGGCAGGCGCGCAGGTCCAGGCCGGCACTGCCGGGCGTGGCGTAGGCGGGGAGCTGATCCGTCATGCGCGGATCCAGGATTTTCACGTCGATGTTCATGGATTTTTAGAAGAATCAGGCTACAGCCCTTGTACGGCGGGAAATCTCTGCTATCAATTGGCGAGCAAGCGCAAGTTTGGGGGCGCGCGGCATGTCCTGCGTGCCGTGCTCGTCCACCAACAGCAGCGCATTGTCGTCCTGCCCAAAAGTGGCCGGGCCGATGTTGCCGACCAGCAGCGGCACGCCCTTGCGCGCGCGCTTGGCCTGGGCGTGGGCCAGCAGGTCGTGGCTCTCGGCCGCAAACCCCACGCAGAACAGCGCACGGCTTTGGCCGCGCGGCGACTGGGCCACGCTGGCCAGGATGTCCGGGTTCTCGGTGAAGCCCAATTGCGGCGCCTGGCCGGAACCGTCCTTCTTGATTTTCTGGTCCGCCGCGCTGGCCGGCCGCCAGTCGGCGACGGCGGCAGTCGCTACAAATATCGTAGCTATGGGCGCATGCTGCATCACGGCTTCAAGCATATTTTGTGCAGACTTCACGTCGATGCGGGTGACCCCGCGCGGGGTTGGCAGGCTCACCGGCCCGGCCACCAGCGTGACCTGCGCGCCGGCCTCGCGGGCGGCCCGCGCGATGGCAAAGCCCATCTTGCCACTGGACAGGTTGGTGATGCCGCGCACCGGGTCGATCGCCTCGTAAGTCGGGCCGGCCGTGACCAGCACCTGCTGGCCGGTCAGCACCTTGGGCTGGAAAAACGCGATCACATCTTCCAGCAGCTCTTGCGGCTCCAGCATGCGGCCGTCGCCGGTCTCGCCACAGGCCTGAAAACCACTGCCCACGCCCAGCAGCGTGGCGCCGTCGGCCTGTAACTGCGCCAGGTTGCGCTGGGTCGCCGGGTGCGCCCACATTTCACGGTTCATTGCGGGAGCGATCAAGAGCGGCACCTGCGCGATGGGGCGCGCCAGGCACATCAGGCTCAGCAACTCGTCGGCGCGGCCGTGCAGCAGCTTGGCCATGAAGTCGGCGCTGCACGGGGCGATCAAGATCGCGTCCGCCTCGCGCGAGAGGTTGATGTGCGGCATGTTGTTGGGCTCGCGCGCGTCCCACTGCGAACCGTACACCGGCCGGTTGCTGAGCGCCTGCATGGTCACCGGCGTGATGAATTGCTCGGCCGCCTCGGTCATCACGACCTGCACGGTCGCGCCCTCCTTGATCAGCGCACGGCACAATTCGGCCGCCTTGTAGCAGGCGATGCCACCGGACAGTCCCAAAACAATATGTTTGCCAGCAAGATCGTTCATGGGCCGCAATGTAGCAGACGCCTATAATCTCGCTTTACCACCTCCTCGGGATTGGCTCCCGACCCCCTGACATGACCAAATTTGTCTTCGTCACCGGCGGTGTGGTGTCCTCCCTGGGCAAGGGAATCGCCTCAGCCTCCTTAGCCGCGATCCTGGAATCGCGGGGCCTGAAGGTCACTCTCATCAAGCTCGATCCCTACCTGAACGTCGATCCGGGCACGATGTCGCCGTTCCAGCACGGCGAAGTGTTCGTGACCGATGACGGCGCCGAAACCGACCTCGACCTGGGCCATTACGAGCGTTTCATCGAAACGCGCATGGCCAAGGCCAACAACTTCACCACCGGCCAGATCTATAAAAGCGTGCTCGAAAAAGAGCGCCGGGGCGACTACCTGGGCAAGACCGTGCAGGTGATTCCGCACGTGACCAACGAAATCCAGGAGTTCGTCATGCGCGGGGCGGCCGACGTGGATGTGGCCATCGTCGAAATCGGCGGCACGGTGGGCGACATCGAGTCGCTGCCGTTCCTCGAGGCGGTGCGCCAGATGAGCCTCAAGCTCGGCCCCAACAACTCGGCATTCGTGCATTTGAGCTACGTGCCCTGGATTGCCGCCGCCGGCGAGCTCAAGACCAAACCGACCCAGCACACCGCCAAGCAGCTGCGCGAAATCGGCATCCAGGCCGACGCGCTGATCTGCCGCGCCGACCGCCCGATTCCGCAGGAAGAACGCTCCAAGATCTCGCTGTTCTCGAACGTGCCCGAGTGGGGCGTGATCTCGATGTGGGACGTGGACACCATCTACAAGGTGCCGCGCATGCTGCACGAGCAGGGCCTGGACGGCCTGATCTGCGACAAGCTGCGCCTGAACACGCCGCCTGCCAACCTCAAGCGCTGGGACGACCTGGTGTACGAGACCGAACACCCGCAAAGCGAAGTCAACATCGCGATGGTCGGCAAGTACGTGGACCTGTCCGACAGCTACAAGTCGCTCAATGAGGCGCTTCGCCACGCCGGCATGCGCAATCACACGCGCGTGAAGATTGGCTATATCGACTCGGAAACCATCACGCCCGACAACGTGAGCCAGCTCGCCCGGTTCGATGCGGTGCTGGTGCCTGGCGGCTTTGGCAAGCGCGGCATTGAAGGCAAGATTTGCGCGGCCCGTTTTGCACGCGAGAACAAGGTGCCCTACCTGGGCATTTGTCTGGGCATGCAGGTCGCAACCATCGAGTTCGCACGCGATGTGGCGCATCTCAAGGATGCCAACAGCACCGAGTTCGAGCCCGACAGCCCGAACCCGGTCATCGCCCTGATCACCGAGTGGAAAGACAAGGACGGCACCATCAAGACGCGCAACGAGAATTCCGACCTCGGCGGCACCATGCGCCTGGGCGCGCAAAGCTCCGACGTCGCGCCGGGCACGCTGGCGCACCAGATCTACGGCGACGTGGTGAACGAGCGGCACCGCCACCGCTACGAGGCCAATGTGAACTACCTCGACACCCTGCGCAAGGCGGGGCTGGTGATTTCCGCCCTGACGCAGCGCGAGCACCTGACCGAAATCATCGAGCTGCCGCAAAGCGTGCACCCGTGGTTCATGGGCGTGCAGTTCCACCCCGAGTTCAGGTCCACGCCGTGGGCCGGGCACCCGCTGTTCAACGCCTTCATTGGCGCCGCGCTCGCGCACCGCGACCAGGCCACGCCCGAACATCCGGCGATAGGCGCGGCGAATCTGAAAGTGGTGGCCTGAGCATGAAGCTGTGCGGCTTCGAAGTCGGCTTGGAGCGTCGCTTCTTCCTGATCGCCGGCCCCTGCGTGATCGAGTCCGAGCAACTCCAGATGGACACGGCCGGCACGCTTAAAGAGATCACCACGGCGCTGGGCATCCCCTTCATCTTCAAGAGCAGCTTCGACAAGGCGAATCGCTCCAGCGGCAGCACGTTCCGCGGTCCGGGGCTGGACAAGGGTCTGGAAATCCTGGCCAAGGTCAAACGCGAGCTTGGCGTGCCGGTGCTGACCGACGTGCACTCCGAGGAGCAGATTGCGCAGGTGGCCAGCGTGGTCGACGTGTTGCAAACGCCCGCCTTCCTGTGCCGCCAGACCGACTTCATCCGCGCCGTGGCGCAGTCGGGCAAGCCGGTGAACATCAAGAAGGGGCAGTTCCTCGCGCCGCACGACATGAAGAACGTGATCGACAAGGCGCGTGCGGCCGCGAAGGAAAAAGGCTTGTCCGAGGACAGCTTCATGGCCTGCGAGCGCGGCGCCAGCTTTGGCTACAACAACCTGGTCAGCGACATGCGCAGCCTGGCCATCATGCGCGAGACCGGCGCGCCGGTGGTGTTCGACGCGACCCATTCGGTGCAGCTGCCGGGCGGCCAGGGCATCAGCTCCGGCGGCCAGCGCGAGATGGTGCCGGTGCTGGCGCGCGCGGCGATTGCCGTAGGCGTGGCAGGGGTTTTCATGGAAACCCACCCGGACCCGGCCAAGGCGCTTTCCGATGGGCCCAATGCCGTGCCGCTCAAGCACATGCGGGCGCTCCTCGAAACATTGCTGGCGCTGGATGCCGTGACCAAGAAAAACGGCTTTCTCGAAAACGACTTCTCCGCCTAATAGCATGAGCAGTGCCTACATCATCGCCAACGTGAGCGTGACCAACCCGGCGCAGTACGAGGACTACAAAAAATGGTCGAGCGCGGCCATCCAGGCCAACGGCGCGCAAGTCTGTACGCGCGGCGGCAAGGTGGATGTGCTGGAGGGCGACTGGACCCCCGAGCGCGTGGTGATCCTGAAATTTTCCAGCCTCGCAGCGGCCCACGCCTTCCATGACTCCCCTGAATACGGCAAGGCCCGGGCAGAACGCGCGGGCGCCGCGGTCATGCGCATGATCGCGGTCGAAGGTGTGTGACCCCGAAATCTGATTTTTTAGTTTTTTTGAAAGAACAATGAATGAGTGCAATTGTTGACATCGTTGGTCGCGAAATCCTGGACAGCCGCGGCAACCCCACCGTGGAATGCGACGTGCTGCTGGAGTCCGGCACCATGGGCCGCGCGGCCGTGCCCTCGGGCGCCTCCACGGGCTCGCGCGAGGCCATCGAGCTGCGCGACGGCGACATGAAACGCTACGGGGGCAAGGGCGTGCTCAAGGCGGTGGAGCACATCAACACCGAAATCTCCGAATCCGTACTCGGGCTCGACGCCTCCGAACAGGCGTTCCTGGACAAGACCCTGATCGACCTCGACGGCACCGAGAACAAATCGCGCCTGGGTGCCAATGCGATGCTCGCGGTCTCGATGGCCGTGGCGCGTGCCGCGGCCGAGGAGTCCGGCCTGCCGCTGTACCGCTACTTCGGCGGCATGGGCAGCATGCAGCTGCCGGTGCCCATGATGAACGTGATCAACGGCGGCGCGCACGCCAACAACAACCTGGACCTGCAGGAGTTCATGATCATCCCGGTGGGCGCGCCGAGCTTTCGCGAAGCGCTGCGCTACGGCGCCGAGGTGTTCCACGCGCTCAAGAAAATCCTGCACGACAAGGGCATCAGCACGGCGGTCGGCGACGAAGGCGGCTTTGCCCCCAGCGTGGCCAACCACGAAGCGGCGATCCAGTTGATCCTGGACGCCATCGACAAGGCCGGGTTTGTGGCGGGCGAGCAGATTGCCATCCGTCTGGACTGCGCCGCCAGCGAGTTCTACAAGGACGGCAAGTACCACCTCGAAGGCGAAGGCCTCACGCTGTCGTCCGAAGAATGGACCAGCATGCTGGCCACCTGGGTTGACAAATACCCCATCATCAGCATCGAGGACGGCATGGCCGAGGGCGATTGGGATGGCTGGAAGCACATGACGCAGCAACTGGGCAAGAAGGTGCAGATCGTGGGCGACGACCTGTTCGTCACCAACACCAAGATCCTCAAGGAAGGCATCGACAAGGGCATTGCCAACTCGATCCTGATCAAGATCAACCAGATCGGCACCCTGACCGAGACCTTCGCCGCGATCGAAATGGCCAAGCGCGCGGGCTACACGGCGGTCATCAGCCACCGCTCGGGCGAGACCGAGGACTCGACCATCGCCGACATTGCGGTAGGCACCAACGCGGGCCAGATCAAGACCGGCTCGCTCAGCCGCTCCGACCGCATGGCCAAGTACAACCAGCTGCTGCGCATCGAAGAAGACTTGGGCGACATCGCCAGCTACCCGGGCCGCGCGGCGTTCTACAACCTGCGTTGAGTTAGCGCTTTCGTGGGTTCCCGCATTGTTCCGGTCATCCTGGTGGCGCTGCTCGCGGTGTTTCACGCGCAGTTGTGGTTCGGCCGCGGCAGCATTCCCGACGTGACGCAAATGCGGCAAAAGCTCGCGGCGCAAAAGATCGCCAATGCGCAGGCGCAGGTGGCCAATGAGCGGCTGACGTCCGAGGTGGCCGACCTCAAGCAGGGCCTGGACATGGTGGAAGAAAAGGCGCGCATGGAGCTCGGCATGGTCAAGCCCAACGAGATCTTCGTGCAGGTGACCAAGTAGAGCTGTTCACCGGGCTCCTCGCAAATCGGCGTCAAGGGCGCCTGGACGACTCCCTGGGGACCACTTGAGCGTCCGGCCCGCGGAGCATGCGGCGTGTCGTATCACCATGCAAGTGATCGAATAGCAAATCAATGGCTTGGTGCGCAATCTGGTCGAGATGCAGATCGACTGCTGTCAGCGGTGGCTCGCATGTGCGGGCGCGCACACCGTCGTATCGCGTCACGACCATGACGTCTTGCGGCACGCGCCGGCCGGACTCGGTCAACGCTCGCACCACCCCGACCGCAAAGGCGTCCACGGGAACGCAGAAGGCATCGACGTCGGGATGGTCAGACAGCAAAGCGCGCGCAGCGTCGTAACCGCCCTCCTCGCCCCGAGTCTCATCGACCAGAGATACAAGGCAGGGCCCCCCTCGTGCTGCGACGATCGTCTGGTAGGTCCCTCGGGCCTCAACGTAGGAGTTGCGCTGCGCCGAACCGAGGATCATGGCGATCTTGCGAGCGCCCTGTTCATACAGGTGATCGAGCAGAATCGCCGTCGTCTGTCCGGAGTGGATATCGACATAGGGAATCGTATCGTGCGTGCTGGATTGCTTGCCGATCGCCACCACCGGCAACCCCCTGCGCGTGAGGTACTCCACGTTGGGGTCATACGCTGATGGTTCGATGACCAGTGCGCCGTCCACGTCCAGCAGTTCCAGGGGAACTTGCCCTGTTTCCATGGGCGGCGCAAGCACCAGGGCCAGGCCTCTCGTGAGAGCTGCCGTCGCGGCGACGGCAGCGATCTCCATCAAGAATCCGAGGCGGGACGGCCCGCCCGCCACCGCAAAAGGCATTGAGGACAGCAGAACAATCATGTGCGCCTCGCCCGTACGCAGCCGCTGGGCATGGCGATTCGGCCGGTAACCCAACTTCAGGGCCGCTGCTTCGACACGCTCGCGCGTTCGCACATCGACCTGCCCGCGCCCGTTGAGCGCATGCGAGACGGTGGTCGGTGAAACGCCAGCCTCGCGTGCCACGTCTGTAATATTTACCCGTCGTATGGAATCGCTGCTCATGTCCGAATCCTTGCTCCGTGCTCCCTGGCGCTACCAATCGAAGGTAGCCCACCGTTCAACTCGGCCCTTGACAGGTGCATATCGAAAAAACTGGGGAAACCCCTAATGACGTGTCTGGTGAGCGGTGATTCAATCCCCAAATCGTTTTAGGCCATGGCCTGAAATGTAACCGATCCGCCTTTGGCGGCTTTTTTACCGCACCACCCAAATCGATTTGGGAAATCCTTGAAAAAGGAGCTAGCCATGTCCACTACCTCCGGCACTCACCCTGTCGATACAGTGTTACCGATACCGCAATTGTTTCTTTTCGGCCTGCAGCATGTTCTCGTGATGGCCGCCGTGCCGATCACATCGGTTTTCCTGGTGACCAAGGCGCTGGGCCTGCCAGCCGCACTCACGGTCAACCTGATCAGCGCGACTTTCCTGATGTGCGGCGTGGGGTCGCTGCTCCAGTCGCTCGGACCATGGAAGTTTGGCGCCCGGCTGCCGTTCGTGATGGTTCCGGGTGGCGCGCCCATCGTGATGTTCCTGACCATCGCACAGCAAAAGGATCTCCAGACCGCCTCGGGTGCCGTCATCCTCACGGCACTCTTTTACTTTCTGGTGTTGCCCATCTTTTCCCGCCTGCTCAAGTACTTTCCCAAAATCGTCATCGGCACCCTGCTATTGCTGGTCTCGATCAACCTGGTAAAGATCTATGGCGGAATCATCGCCGGCAAGCCCGGCACACCCGGATTCGCGGACCCCACCAACATAGGACTCGCGCTGGCGACCATTGCCTTTACCGTTCTCTTTGCGCGGCTCTTCAAGGGCACGCTGGGGCAGCTCTCGGTGATGCTGGGGTTGGTGGCCGGCTCCGCGCTGGCCGCGCTGTTCGGCATGATGAGTTTCAGCGGCGTAGCGATCGGCCCGATATGGAGCACGCCAACACTGCTTCCCTTCGGAATGCCGCATTTTGACCTGATCGCCGCCACGCCACTATTGATCTTCAGCGTGATCTCCATGGTGGAGGCGACCGGTCAGACGGTTGCAGTCGCGGAGATTGTGGGCCGCAAGATCGACCTGTGCGATGTGGTGCCACGCACCATCCGTACCGATGCACTGGTCTCGCTGATTGGTGGATTCTTCGGCACGTCCATGATCATCACCAGCGGTGAAAACATCGGCATTGTCCAAGCCACCAACGTGCGTTCGCGCTACGTCACGGCGACGGCAGGGCTCATTCTGCTGATCATTTCGCTCTTCGCGCCACTCGGGCGCCTCGCCAATGCGATCCCGACTGCTGTCGTCGCTGGAACGGCCATGGTGGTCTTTGCGATCATCGGCACCATCGGTATCAACATGCTGCGCAAGGTTGACCTGCACCAACGCGGAAACACGTTCGTGCTCGCCGGCGCCTTGACGATGGGCTTGCTGCCAATCATGGTTCCTGGCCTGTACAGCAAGTTCCCGGAAACCTTGCAACTCGTTCTTGGCAATGGTCTCGCGATCGGCTCCATCACGGCCATCCTGCTAAACATCGTCTTCCACCATTTTCCCCTGGGACCGACCAGCCCCACCGTCCCGGATGCAACCGAGGCCTCAAATCATGGCTGAACTTGACGCGCAACAACTTGCAGCGGCCGAACTGCTGCTAGTGCCCGAATATTTAATGCTGCAGGATGGCCCTGCACAGGATCATGCCGTCCTGATCCAGACAGGGAAGTTCCGCGATCTGGGGCCGGCCGCGCTGCTGGCGGCGCGCTACCCGCAGCTGACGCCCGTGCCGCTGCCCGGCAAGCTTCTGATGCCCGGGATGATCGATGCGCATCACCATCTGACCCAGTCCTTCGGCAAATCGCTGGCGTATGGAGAGCCCTCGGAAATCTTTCGCCGGATCTGGGTTCCGCTCGAGTCCAGCCTCGACGAAGAGTTCGTCTACCAAAGCACCAAGCTCGCGGCCCTCGAATCGCTGCGCGGCGGCTTCACAACCGTCTGCGATGCAGGCACGCGCGCCAAGGGCGATATCGGCGCTCTTGCGGCTGCCACCCAGGAGGCCGGCCTGCGCTGCGTGCTGGGGCTGATCTGCAACGACGGCAGCAACGACAGCACGGCGAGCGAGCGGCAAGTGCTGAAGCAGCAGGCCGAGCGCTTTCTGCAGCACTGGTCAGCCAACGCCCTAATCCATCCGTCACTCGCCATCTCGGTCCCCGAGGCGGCCTCCGATGAGATGCTCGCCAGTGTGTCCGCCCTGTGCGCCGAGGCGAAGGCGATCTTCCAGACGCATATCAACGAACACCTCGCGTCGGTGGAGCGCTGCGTGGTGCAGCGCGGCATGCGCCCGCTGGAACTGCTCGGTCGTCTGGGCGCGCTCGGCCCGCAGGTACTTGTCGCGCATGCCACCCTTGTCACGCCGTCCGAGCTGAATTTGCTGCGGGAGACGGACACCGCTGTGAGCTACAACCCGGTGGCCAGTCAGTGGAAAGGCAATGCGGTGGCGCCGGCCCACCTGATGGCGGCGCTCGGCATCCGCTTCGGTCTGGGAACGGACGCGACCCGCAGCGACGCGTTCAGGCTGATGGATTGCGCCGAAGCCGCACAGAAGCTCGCCTTCGGCCTTGGCGTTGGCGATGCGTCCTGCGGCGGCGGTTGGACCTGGTTCGACCATGCAACGCACGAAGGCGCGAAAGCCATCGGCCTCGAGCATCGGATCGGCGAGATCGCCATCGGCAAGGAAGCCGACTTTCTCATCGTCGATGTCGACACGCCGGAGATGTGCACCTCCTTCGACCTCACCTGGGACCTGGTGCGCCTGGGCAACCGCGACCAGATCGACGCGGTCTTCGTGGCAGGACGCCTGCGGCTCTGGCAAGGCTGGCCGCTGGATTGGGACGCCAGGGCCGTGATGCGGCAGGCGGCCACCAGGGCTCGGGCGGCGGTCGCCAGCGCGCCCATCCAGCGCCTGCACCTCCCATCGGCGGAGCACCGCCTTCAGTCGCGCCATCGGGCCATGGCGACGCGCAAAGCCGCGTGAATTCTTCCACCCAACTTCAAATACGGACACCCCAGTGAGCCCACAGCATCTCGTTTTCATATCCATCGCCGTGCTCGTCGCGGGCTTTATCCAGGGCTCTACCAGCGTCGGCTTCGCACTGATCACCGCGCCCGTGATCGGTATCCTGCAACCCGCGCTTTTGCCGGTGTGCGTATTGGTGCTCATGCTGCCGCTGAACCTTTACGTGCTCTGGCGCGAGCGCAGGACGGTCGACCGGTTCGGTGCAAGCTGGATCACGGGAGGCCGGATTCTCGGCACCGCCGGCGGACTCTGGGTGCTGGCTGCGTTGAGCGCAAGCCATCTGTCCATCTTCGTCGGCGTCTCCACCATCGCCGCGGCGTTGGCGACGTTGCTGATGCCGGCCTTTTCTCCCAACCGTCACACTTTCGTCGCGGCAGGCCTCATTACCGGCGTGACCGAGACAGCAACCGGCATCGGTGGCCCGCCGCTGGCCCTGGTCTATCAGCACCAGCCCGCAGCGGTCATGCGGTCGACCATCGCCCTGTGCTTTCTGATCGGTGAACTGGTTTCCCTGGCGACGCTGCTGGCGACTGGACGGGTCGACATGACGCAGCTGTCCGCCGCAGCACTGCTGCTGCCAGCGCTGATCGTGGGCGCTGTGCTGAGCCACTTTGTCCACCATCGCATCAGCAACCGATTTCTCAGGTCGTTCGTGCATGTGTTTGCCATCGCATCGGGCCTCGTTTTGCTCGTGCAGGCGCTTTGAGCGCAGCAGCCCTACTGCACCACCGAACTGCCCGGCGGCTGGGCGCCCTTGGCGGTAAAAATCTGCGCCGCATCAATCGGGTCGAACCGGTACTGCTTGCCGCAAAACTCGCAGCTGACCTCGATCTCGCCGCGCTCGTCAATGATGCTGGCGGCTTCCTGCGCACCCAGGCTTTTGATCATGCCGCTGACCCGCTCACTGCTGCAGCTGCAGGCAAAGCGCGGTCCGTTGGCGCCCGTTTGCGGCTCAAAGCGCACCATGGGCTCCTGCCAGAACAGGCGGTGCAGGATCGTGTCCACGTCCAGCGTTAACAACTCCTCGTGCGTCAGGCTGGCCGCCAGCGTCGCGATGCGGTTGTAGTCTTCGTTGCGGCCGATCTCGTCTTCGTTGGCGCGGCTCACCATGCTGCCGGCCAGATTGCCCTCCCCCTTCATCGGCATGCGCTGGATCAGCAGGCCCGCCGCCATGGTGTCGTTGGCCGCCAGCACCAGCGTGGTGTCGAGCTGCTCGCTTTGCAGCATGTAGTGCTCCAGCACCTCGCTGAGCTTTTCCAGCTTCTCATGCCTGTCGCCAAACAGCGGCACCACGCCCTGGTAGGGCCGCTGCCCCGGGAACTTGCTCAAGGGATCGAGCGTGATGGCGCAGCGCCCGTGATTCGTGACATTGACCATCCGGCTCAGCGTGGCATCCGCCGCCACCTCGCCCACCACCGTGGCCGTGGCGCGCAGGCTCAGGTCGGGCTGCACCTCGACCACCGCGAGCTTGAGCGGCCCGTCGCCAAAAATCTGCAGGATCAGCGCGCCGTTGAACTTGATGTTGGACTGCATCAAGACGCCCGCGGCCGTCATTTGGCCCAGCAACTCGCGCACCGGCAGCGGATACGCGCCGGTGGCGTTATTGGCTTCGCGCCGATGCAGGATCTCGGCCCACGCATCGGTCAGCCGCACGATCATGCCGCGCACCGGCAGGCCGTCAAAAAGAAATTTATGAAGTTCAGACACGTGTCAATCCTGGTCAGTTGATTTTCTTCAAACCTGCCCGAAAGCGCCGGGCATTGTCCACATAGTGCTGGGCACTCAGCTTCAGACCCGCGATCTGCTCGGCATTCAGTTGGCGCACGGCCTTGGCCGGGCTGCCGATGATCATCGAGCCGTCGGGAAATTCCTTGCCTTCCGTGACCAGTGCACCCGCGCCCACCAGGCAGTTCTTGCCGATCTTCGCGCCGTTCAGCACCACCGCGCCAATGCCGATCAGGGACTCGTCGCCGATGGTGCAGCCGTGCAGCATGACCTTGTGGCCCACCGTGACGTTCTCGCCCACCGTGAGCGGCATGCCGATGTCCGCGTGCAGCACGCTCAAATCCTGGATGTTGGAGCCGCGCCCGATGCGGATGGTCTCGGTGTCACCACGAATCACCACGCCAAACCACACGCTGGCGTCCTGCGCCAGTTCCACGTTGCCCATCACCTGCGCGCTGTCGGCCACCCAGGCCGAGTCCGCCAAGCGCGGCGCGGTGCCGTCCAGTTCATAAATCGCCATATAAACTCCAATCATGCTGATCAACATGGAATTGTAGGGATGGCGCAGCAGCCCGAACTGCGGCAAGCCGCGCTGGCCGCCTTGTGCCTGCCAGATCCACAGGAAAAAGTGGCTGCAGCCCAGAGCCTGCATGCGCAGTCAGCTACTCTTTTAACAGCGAGCCACCTCGACCCGGAAGTCATTGCTTTATCTTCTGCGTCGACATTTCCTGGCCGTCCGGCCCGCCCCGCGCTGATCCACCCCGCCAAGGTACCCCGACGCTCGCCCGCCACCGTGGCGGGCCGCGCCGCGCTGGTGCATGCCATCTGCCACATCGAATTCAACGCCATCAACCTCGCGCTCGACGCCGTCTGGCGCTTCGACGGCATGCCGCACGCGTTCTACCTCGACTGGCTGCGCGTGGCCAGCGAAGAGGCGTATCACTTCTCGCTGCTGCGCGCACATCTGCAGGGATTGGAAGACAACGGCCAGCGCTGGGACTACGGCGACTTCCCCGGACACGACAACCTGTGGGCCATGTGCGAGAAAACCGGCGACGACGTGACCGCCCGCATGGCGCTGGTGCCGCGCACACTGGAGGCGCGCGGGTTGGATGCCACGCCGCTGATCCAGGCCAAGCTGCGCCAGGTGGGCACGCCCGATGCACTGCGCGCGGTGGACATCCTCGACATCATCCTGCGCGACGAGGTCGGCCACGTGGCCATTGGCAACCAGTGGTACCGCTGGCAATGCGCGCAGGGCGGGCTGGAGCCGGTGGCGCACTACCGCGAACTTTCAAGGCGCTACGCCGCGCCCCGGCTGCACCCGCCCTTCAACGACGCGGCGCGCAAGCGCGCGGGCTTCACCGATGAAGAGCTGGCGGCGTTACTACATTGACCGGGTCAGCGGAAAAATGTACATGATGGTAATATACAAAAATGATTGACCTGAGCAAGGTTGCCGGATTCGATTGGGATGAGGGAAATGCCCGAAAGAATGAAAAGCATGGTGTGTCAACGGCTGAAGCAGAACAGGTCTTCTTTAACGCCCCGTTGCTGCTTTTGGAAGACGCCGCGCACAGCCAGCAAGAGCCGCGTCTTCACGCTTTGGGCAAAACTGACGACGGGCGAGCGCTACACATCACCTTCACCCTACGTCAGTCTGGAATGTTGATCCGCGTCATCTCGGCAAGGGACATGCACCGAAAGGAGCGAGCCATTTATGAACAAGCAGACTAAGACCACCCCGAAGTTCGCCAACGAGGCGCAAGAACGTGCGTTCTGGGAAACCCATGATTCCACCGAGTACCTGGACTGGTCGAAAGCCCGCAAGGTCACGCTGCCGAACCTGAAGCCCACGACCAAGACGATTTCGCTGCGCCTGCCGCAGCACCTGCTGGATTCCATCAAAGCCGCTGCCAATGCCCGCGATGTGCCTTACCAATCGCTGATCAAGGTCTGGCTGCAGGAAAAGCTGCACAGTCATTGATACCGTCTGGTGCCACCCCGGAAGTGTGGCGGGCGATTCGCGGTGATCGCCGAGATTTCCGCCGATGCGCCAACAGCAGGGTCGTGTTCCATCGCGTCGTGTAAGTCCCCAGCCCCGACAGGCTGAGATACGCGGTGCTCAGCGAGGCACAGCGCCCAGCCGAATGGGCAAAGTATCGTAGAGGCTCACTGTAGATTTGCGTCCAGCGCGCCCGCGGAAAACTCCCGAAGGCCAGCCGGCTTCGCCGAAGACTGCGCGTCTAGAATGAATCGGTGCCTGCGGAAAACCCACTGCAACAGCCGGGCAGCGGCGCTGCGCCAGCCGCTGGCAAGGCCCGGACAGGACGGCGGCCATGCGTGGTCTCGATCGGCAGCGTGAAAGGAGCTCTGTCATGAATTTCAAGACACCCCGGTTGAATGCGCTCTTCACGATCAGCCCGACGCCCGAATGGCCCAGCGTCCTGTTCGAGACGGATGCAAGCGGTGCCCACACCTGGTTCTGGACGGTGACCTGGGGCACGTTCTCCAGATCCGGCCAGAGCACAACCCCCGCAAATCAGTGGGACGCCAAGCCCGCCATCACGAACCTCGGCGGAACGCTGACGGTGCGCGCCCAAGCCGGCACCGACACGGCCACCATCACCGTGAAAATCCAGGGAACGAACCCGGTGGCTGCCGACGTCATCCAGTACCTGGCCAGCACACCCAGCAGTGCAGGCTTTGACAAAATCCTGGCGCAAGAATCGAAATTCAGGCACTTCAATGCAGGCAACGAGCCTGTCAAGTCGTTCGACAACGGTTTCGGCATGTGCCAGCTCACCACGCCGCCGCCCAGTTTCGAACAAGTCTGGAACTGGAAACTGAACGTGGACGGCGGGCTGGCGCTCTTTGGCAAGAAACGCAGCGGCGCGATTGCCTACCTGTCCCAAAGCGGCCGCTCGTATACCGACGACCAACTCAAATACGAGACAGTTTGCCGCTGGAATGGGGGCAGCTACCACGTGTGGGACGCGAATGCCGGGGCCTGGAAGAGAAAGCCGAATATCCTGTGCGACTCCAAAAGCGGCAACATCGGCTGGGATATGACGGATGCGCAAAACAAGGGAAAAACCGAAGCGGCGCTGCACAACCGGGACAGCGGCAAGTACGCGAAGGGGCCCGCAGCGGGGGCGCACTGGATGTACAGCGGAGTCTGCTATGCGGATCACGTTCTGGGCTAGCCTGCTGCTGGCCCTGTTTTCATTTCAAACAGCGCAGGCCGATGATCCCGTTCCATCTCCCAACAATCCTCCGGTTGTCCGGACAGCCGCGAAGTCATGGGCTCCGCTCGAAGTCCAGTCGCCGTCCGGCGCACACTACAGCGTCTGGGTCACCCGCGACGCGTCCATTCCGGTCGGGGCCACGCCAGACAACATCGAGTTCGTGGCCAAAATCAGGAACCGGGTGATTGTCTTCATCGACAGCTATCCCTCGATTTCGGGAGGAATGTCTTACTGTCAAGCCGGTCACGAACGCTTCCTGCGCATCGCGTCCATCGCCCGCCCGCTGGCTATTGAAACCTTCCATGTGAAGGTCGAGAGCTGCCGCGACAACATCGAACTCGCCTCGCCGGGGATCGAGTGGCTGCCGGAATCGGCAACGCTGCGCATCCACTGGCTTCAGGGACCGGACGGATCGGGAACCCCCGAAGCCCGCAGCATCCACATCGGACCCGACGCCAAGCCCGATTGATTCGCTTCGATCCAAGGAACTTGCGGCATTGTTGGCTGGACCGAAGAAAGCGGTTGAGAGGGCGCAGACGAAACCAGCTGGAGTGAGCGAGTCTATTGAGGGGAATACGCGCTTCAGTGAGCCAGATCCAGGTGGTGGAAACCTCTCGCATGAAAAACGAGTTTCTCGGGGACGGCTAGCTGTAACTTCCCGGCCCTGCGGGGGCCATAGGTAATTTCAATTTGTGGAGAAACGGTCATGTACAAGGCGCTCAAGAAGGCGATTTCCCCGGCATTGTTGGTCACACTTTTAATTGTGCAAGCAGTAAAATTCAACGATTTACTATTTAAATCGACTTTCCAGAATCTTTCAAATGAGGGGCGCGAGAACGCAAATTCGTCAGCAAATCGCTCACATCATAAAATAATTTTTCCCAATCAACGGGTATAAATTTAATGACATCGATGTGGTTATCAGTATCTGTGGTGAATTTTATTTTCAACAACCCGGGACGTACCCATTTTTTGTATGAGATTTCTTGAATACTCTCAAAATAAATTTTCCTCCTTGAAACACCCTTTCCATACGAAATATAGTCACCGCAATCAGTGACATCATCCACAAGTCCAATATAAAATATTACACCGCATATCCATAATCCCATCAACACAATAGGCACGATAAAAGGAAATGAAAATATATCTCCAATCTTAACGATGCCAACATTCTCCTTATTTTGGAAAATCAAAAATACGGCGATTCCAATAAAGAAAATCCCACTTGATATAGCTCGAAATCGAACCAAAAAGAATCCATCGCTGCTTGATAAATTATTCATGGAGAAAATTAAAGTCTGGGAAAATTACGGACAATTGAGGTCGGAGTCTAAATGGTCAGCTTTTTCATGACTTGCTTTCCCACAAAGAAGAATCACATTTGGTCTGAGGGCAATCGGAGTCAGATTCCAACTTTTTCTTCTCTCCAAGTGGGCTGATATAGAGGCTAGCCGCACCCGCTCACTGCGCCCTGATATGCCCCGCCTTGATGACACGCCCAATGATGTCGTACTCCCGCGCGATGGCCCTGGTGAATTCGTCGGCGCTGCCGCCCGTAGGCACGTTGTCGGTGGCCTCAAGTTTGCTTCGCAAATCGGGCAGCGCCAAGGCCTGGTTGATGGCGCGATTGAGGCGCTCCAGCAGCGCGGGCGGTGTGCGCGCCGGCGCAAAAATGCCGAACTGCGAGGACAGGTTGGCGCGCGGATAACCGAGCTCGGCCAGCGTGGGGACCTCGGGCAGCGACTCCAGCCGACCGGGTGCGCCCACGGCCAGCGGGCGCAGCTTGCCGGCCTTGATGTACTGCATCACCGCCGCGCTGGCATTGATGGACAGGATTTCGAACTGGCCGCTGAGCGCGTCGCCCATCTGCTGGCTGCCGCCCTTGTAGGGAATGTGCGTGATCTCCACCTTGGCCGCCTGCTCGATCTGCGCCAGCATGATGTGCCCGAGCGAGGCCTGCCCCGAGGTGGCCCAGCGCACGGCCCCGGGGTTGTTTTTGGCGGTGGCCAGCAGGTCGCGAAAATCGCGGCTGGTGCTCGCGGGCGTGGCCAGCAGCAGCACGGGCGAATACATCACGCTGGCGACGGGTGCGATGTCGAGCACGGGGTCATACGGCAGTTTGCCCACGTGCGGGTTGAGCGAGAGCGGGCTGATGGCGGAAAAACCCAGGGTGTAGCCATCGGGCGCGGCCTTGGCCACTGCGTCCATGCCGATGCTGCCGCTGGCCCCGCCGCGGTTGTCGATGATCACGGGCGTGCCCCATTGCGTGGCGAGCTTGTCGCCCAGCGCCCGCGCCACCGCGTCGGCGACGCCACCGGCCGGGTACGCGACCACGATGTGGATGGGGCGCGCCGGCCAGCTCTGGGCCAGTCCCGGCAGTGGCGCCAGGGCCAGCACCGACAGGGCAGCGAGTGAAGAACGGCGGGAGAGAGGCAGCATGTCAAAACCTCGGGGAGCAAAAGACTGCCATTGTGGGGCAAGTCAGCCGCGTGGATGGTGCTTGGCGTGCAGCAGCTTGAGCCGCTCGCGCGCCACGTGCGTGTAGATGGTGGTGGTGGAAATATCCACATGCCCGAGCAGCATTTGCACCGCGCGCAGGTCGGCGCCGTGGTTCAGCAAATGGGTGGCGAAGGCGTGGCGCAGGGTGTGCGGCGACAGCGGCGCCGTGATGCCGGCGGCGCGCGCATGTTTCTTCACGATCATCCAGAACATCACGCGCGTCATGCCGGTGCCGGCCTTGGCGCCGCGGTTTGTCACGAACAGGTCTTCGGTCTGCTTGCCGGCCAGCAGCTCGGGGCGCGCCTCGGTCAGGTAGCGTTCGATCCACAGGCGCGCCACCTCGCCGAACGGCACCAGGCGCTCCTTGCTGCCCTTGCCCAGCACACGCAGCACGCCATCGCTCATGCTGACATTGAAGGTCTTGAGCGTGACCAGTTCGCTCACGCGCAGGCCGCTGGCGTACATCAGCTCCAGCATGGTGCGCTCGCGCAGGCCGAGTGCGGTGTCGGTGTCGGGGGCCGCCAGCAGGGCCTCCACCTGCGCCTCGGTCAGTGTCTTGGGCACGCGCAGCGCCTGCTTGGCGGCCTGCAGCTTCAACGTCGGATCGGCGCTGATGATGCGTTCGCGCAGGGCCCAGCGAAAGTAGCGCTTGAACACGGTCAGGCGCCGGTTCGCGGTGGTGGCCTTGGTGGCGGCATGCTTGAGCGAAAAATAGCCGCTCAGATGATTCTCGGCCGTGTCGTTCAGGCTGAGCCCTTCCCCGCCCAGCCAGTCGGAAAACAGGCTCAGATCGCGCCGATAGGCGCTCAAGGTGTTTTTGGACAAGCCTTCTTCCAGCCACAGTGCGTCCACGAAGGCATCGATGCTGGACTGGCTGGCAGGATTCATGCGGTGAAGATAACAAAAAAGCCGCCCGGGAAACCGGGCGGCTTGGGGAAGCAGGCACGAGCCGCTTTATTCGAGTGTGAGCTTCGCGGCGATCACCACTTTTTTGTAGACCTCGAATTCCGCCTTGATCTGGGCTGCGAACTGCTCGGGCGAGTTGCCCACGATCAGCGAGCCGGTGTCCTCGATGCGCTTGCGCACGGCCGGATCCTCCAGCACCTTGCGCACGCCGGCATTGATCTTGTCCACCACGTCTTTGGGCAGGCCCTTGGGGCCGTAAATGCCGTAGTAGGCCATGCGATTGACGGGCTCGAGCCCGACCTCCTTGAAGGTCGGCACATCGGGCAGCACGGCCAGGCGCTGCGGTGCGGCCACCACGATGGGCACCAGGCGGCCGGCCTTGACGAACGGCAGCGCGGACGGCAGGTTGTCGAACATGATGGGCACCTGGCCCGCCACGACGTCGTTGAGCGCCGGGCCGGCGCCACGGTACGGAATGTGCGTGATGAAGGTGCCGCTCAGGCTTTTGTACAGCTCCATCTGCAGGTGGCCGATGCCGCCCGTGCCGGACGACGCGAACGAGTATTTGCCGGGCGACTTCTTGACCTCGGCGACAAAGCTCTTGTAGTCCTTGGCCGGAAAGCTCGGGTTCACCGCCAGGATGTTCGGCGTGGCCGCAATGTTGATGATGGGCGTGAAATCGGTGATCGGGTTGTAGGGAATCTTCGGGTTGACGGCCGGGTTGGTCGCCGTGGTGGACACCGTGGCAACGCCCAGATAGTAGCCATCGGGGTTCGCCCTGGCCGTGTCGCTGGCACCCACCACACCCCCGCCGCCGGCCCGGTTCTCGACCACCACCGGCTGGCCCAGCACGCGCCCCAGCGGGTCGGCAATCACGCGCGCAATGATGTCGGTGGTGCCCCCAGGGGCAAATGGCACCACCAGATGGATGATCCTGTTCGGATAGCCCTGGGCCAGGACGGAGCCTGCGGCGCTGGCGAGAGTGACGGCGCTGGCGAGTGCAATCCATGATCGACGTTGCATATTCAATTTCCTGGAAAAAAACGCAATTGGGCATGGTAAACGCAAGCCCCCTGCGCGCGCCCTGTGGATTACGCATAAGGGCAAACCCGCAGGGCGAGCTTCGTTGCGGTTATTCTCGGCGCGGTGAATTACCCTGAACTCCTGTTTCCCGATTTCTCGCTGATCCTGTGCGGCTACCTGGTGTGCCGCTACACCGCGCTCAACCGCACGGTCTGGGAGCCGGTGGAAAGCCTGGTGTACTACCTCATGTTCCCGGTGCTGCTGTTCCAGTCGATCATCAAGAGTCCGCTCGATTTCGGCGCGGCATCGAACCTGATGGCGGCGGGCCTGCTGCTGATGGCAAGCGGGATCGCGCTGGCCTATGCGCTGCCCTGGCTGCCGTGGATGGGCCGGCATATGCAGGCGCGGGACCATGCCGCCAGCGCGCAAGTCGCGTTTCGCTTCAACTCGTTCATCGGTCTGGCGCTGGCCGGCAAGCTTGCGGGCCCCGAGGGGCTGCTGCTGGTGTCCGTGCTGATCGGGATCTCCGTGCCGCTGTCCAATATCGGCGCCGTCTGGCCGATGGCGCGCCACGCCAATCTGGGCCTGGCACGCGAACTGGTGCGCAACCCGTTGATTCTCGCCACCGCCTCAGGACTCGCCGCCAACCTGCTCGGCTTGCATATCCCGGTCTGGCTGGAGCCTGCCGTCACGCGCATCGGCGGCGCCTCGCTGCCGCTGGGACTGATGGCGGCCGGCGCCGGCATGCAGCTGGGTCATCTGTCGCGCGCCAAAACGCTGGCGGTGGCGGTGCTCTCGATCCGCCACCTGGTGCTGCCGCTGGCGGCCTTCGGCCTGTCGCGCCTGTTCCGGCTGGAGCCGAAGCAGGCCACCGTGCTGCTCATGTTCTCGGCCCTGCCCACGGCATCGAGCTGCTACGTGCTGGCGGCGCGCATGGGCTACAACGCCGCGTACGTGGCCGGACTGGTCACGCTCTCGACCGTGCTGGGCATACTCAGCCTGCCGTTTGCGCTCGGGCTGCTGCGTTAGATGGCATCGCGCGCGGGTCGCTATTGGTTCGATAGCTATATACCTATACTGCACAAGGGCTATCGGCCGATTATTCGTTATTGCTCGAGCGCCCACGCGATGTGCTCGCGCACCAGCTCGCTCGCGTCGTCAAAGCGCCGATGCAGGGCATCGATTAGCACGGCATCGTGTCCGTGGCGCAGCGCGTTGCCCATCGCCACCGCCACATTGCGCAGCCAGCGCTCGTGACCAATGCGCCGGATCGGGCTGCCCTGCGTGTAGCGCAGGAACTCCTCCTCGCTCCATGCGAACAGCGTGACCAGTTGTGCGCCGCTCAGGCCGGCCCGCTCGTCAAAATCGGGCAAGGCGCTGCGCTGCGCAAACTTGTTCCAGGGACACACGAGCTGGCAGTCGTCGCAGCCGTAGATGCGGTTGCCCATGAGCGGGCGCAACTCCAAAGGAATCGGCCCGGCGTGCTCGATGGTGAGGTACGAGATGCAGCGCCGCGCATCGAGCCGGTACGGCGCAACGATGGCCTGGGTCGGGCACACGTCGATGCAGGCGCTGCAGCTGCCGCAGTGCTCCAGCACCGGTTCGCTGGGCGGCAGGTCCACGTCCACATAAATCTCGCCCAGGAAAAACATCGAGCCCGCGTCGCGGCTCAGCACCAGCGTGTGCTTGCCGCGCCAGCCCTGGCCGCTGCGCGAGGCGAGTTCGGCCTCGAGCACCGGCGCCGAGTCGGTGAACACACGGTGGCCGAACGGCCCCAGGTGCCCGGCCACGCGGTCACTCAGCTTTTGCAAACGCGCGCGCAGCACCTTGTGGTAATCCCGGCCGCGCGCGTAGACCGAGACAATGCCCTCCCCGGGCCGCTGCAGGCGCTCGAATTCAACGGCCTGCCAGCCGTCCGGCGTGCCCGAGGGCAGATAATCCATGCGGGCCGTGATCACGCTGACGGTGCCGGGCACCAGTTCGGCCGGGCGGGCGCGCTTGAGGCCATGCGCCGCCATATAAGTCATGTCGCCATGGAACCCTTGGGCCAGCCAGGCCATCAAACCCGCTTCCGCCGATGACAAATCCACCCCGGCCACGCCGATTTGGGAAAATCCCAACTCGCGGGCCCAGACCCGAACCTGGGACACCAATTGAAGACCGTTGATCTGAATGCTGTTGATGCGATTGAACGTCACCCCATGATTGTAGGAAGCACACCCCCGAACGTCGTGACGCAGACCATCGTCTGGCACAGCGAGGCCGACACGCGCGCGTTTGCGCACCGGCTGGCCGCACACCCGGCGCTGCGCCACGCCTTCATCGAGCTGCATGGCGAGCTCGGCGCCGGCAAGACCACCTTCGTGCGGCACCTGCTGCACGCGCTGGGCGTACACGGGCGCATCAAGAGCCCGACCTATGCGGTGGTCGAGCCGCACGAGATCGCGGACCTGCACATCTGGCACTTTGATTTCTACCGCTTCCATGACCCGCGCGAATGGGAAGACGCGGGCTTCCGCGACATCTTTGCCAGCGAGGGACTCAAGCTCGCCGAGTGGCCCGAAAAAGCAACACAGTACATCCCGCGAGCCGACCTCGCTATTAAAATTGAAGCCATGTTGGATGAGTCACGCCAAGTGAGCCTGAGCGCCCAGACGCCACTCGGGCGGGAGCTGCTGGCATGACCCGCGAACGCCGCGAAGGGCCGTCCCGAGCAAGTTCTGCCCCCTCGGGGGGCAGCGCAGCACACGCAGTGGCAAGCGTGGGGGTCGAGCCCTTCAGTCGCCGCGAGTTGCTCAAATCCGGCACGCTGGTGCTGCTGCTCGGCGCGCAGCAAATTGCGCGCGGCGCCACCATCGTGGCGGTGCGGGTCTGGCCCGCGCCCGAGTACACGCGCGTCACCATCGAGTCCGACGGGCCGCTGCAGGCCAGGCAGACTTTTGTGCCGAATCCGCCGCGGCTCGCGGTGGACATCGACGGCATCGACCTCGACCCCGAGCTGCGCGAGCTGGTGGGCAAGGTCACCTCGAACGACCCCTTCATCAGCGGCGTGCGCGTCGGGCAATACGCGCCGGGCGTGGTGCGGCTGGTGCTGGACCTCAAGCAGGCCACGCTGCCGCAGGTGTTCACGCTGGCGCCCGTCGCCGCGTACCGGTACCGCCTGGTCTTCGATCTGTATCCCACGCAGGCGGCCGACCCGCTCGAAGCCCTGATTGCCGACCGGCTCAAGGATCAACAGCAAAGCGCGGGCGCCACGCAAGCCGCCGGCGCGGCCACCGACCCGCTAGGCGAGCTGATGGCGAGCCAGACGCGCAAACCCGCAGCCGCGCCGCGCGTTGCGGACGCTACTATTTCAATAGCAAAATCACCAGACCCTGCAAGGGCTGCAGCTCAAAAAGACTCAAGCAATGGGGCCGCCGCACCGGCCTTGAGCGGCAAAACCGACCGGCTCATCATCGTCGCGATCGATCCCGGCCACGGCGGCGAAGATCCCGGTGCGACCGGGCCCGCCGGCACGCACGAGAAAGACGTAGTGCTGAAGATTGCGCACCTGGTGCGCGACCGCATCAACGCCACCAGCATCAACGGCAACCCGATGCGCGCCTTCCTGACGCGCGACGCCGACTTCTTCGTGCCGCTGCAGGTGCGCGTGCAAAAGGCGCGGCGCGTGCAGGCCGATTTGTTCCTGAGCATCCATGCCGATGCGTTCCTGACGCCGCAGGCGCGCGGGGCCAGCGTGTTCGCGCTGAGCCAGGGCGGCGCCTCGAGCACGGCCGCGAAGTGGATGGCCGACAAGGAGAACAAGGCCGACCTGATTGGCGGCCTGAACGTGCGCGCCAAGGACGTGCAGGTGCAGCGCGCCCTGTTCGACATGAGCACCACCGCGCAGATCAACGACAGCCTCAAATTAGGCAGCGCGCTGCTTGGCGAGATCGGTGACGTGGGCAAGCTGCACAAGGGCACCGTCGAGCAGGCCAGCTTTGCCGTGCTCAAGGCGCCCGACATTCCCAGCGTGCTGGTCGAGACCGCCTTCATCAGCAATCCCGAGGAAGAAGTCAAACTCAACAGCGACGCCTACCAGGAGAAGATGGCCGATGCCATCATGCGCGGCATCCTGCGCTATTTCTCGAAAAATCCGCCGCTGGCGCGCAACCGCGCGCTGTGAGCGACGCGGCCGCGGAGCGCGCCGTCAGATCGGATAGATCAGCGAGTTGAGGATCATCTCGCTGTCGTAGATGCACTGGCGACTTTGAAAGCGCAGGCCGGCCTCGGTGCGCACGATCCGGTCGATGTAGCGGCCCACGTTGTAGACCTCGCTCACGCCGCCGGGTTTGGTCCGGAACACGGCGTAATGGGCCTGCGCATGGATGACCCCGTTGTCCGTCGCCCGCACCTGTGCGGGGCTGACGATATGCCGCATGTAGTACGGCGCGTGGAAGATCGTCTGGGTCACGCCGTACACGCGGTCCTTCATCATGCCCTGGCTCTCCAGGTCGATCAGCGCCAGCGGCAGGCCGCGGTCGAAGTTCTCCCGGGCCTGCACCTTGTAGCTTGCATCCGGCAGAAAGAATTCGGGCCAGGCGTCGAAGTGCTGCTCGTCCAGCGCGGCCGCGTAGGCAGCGTTGAGCTGGTCGATCTGGTGCTGCAGCAGCAGGGCCTCGACACTCCCGGCCGTTGGGGCGTTGGTACTCATACGGCCATCACCTTCTTCCAGTAGGCGTACATGCTGCGGATCAGGGTCTCCGTCACCATGTGCTCGGTCATCTCCGTGCCCGTGCCGCCCAGTTCGCACAGGGTAGCGCCGCCCTCGCCCCACTGCCGGAAACCGCCCTGACTCAGTTCGATCACCTCGCCGTCGTCGGCGCTGACAAAGCCCGCCGGACCAAACAGGTTCGACTGGCGCAGCCGGCGCCGCGTCATCTCGGGCGTGTCGTCCGCAAAGCCGAAATGCGTCCAGACAAAGTCGAACTCGCCCGCGCCGCGCGGCACGATGTGGCGCGTGCTGAGCGAGTTGACCTGCTGCTGGATGATGAGGCTGGGGAACAGCGTAATCATCGTCACGGTCGGCGTGATCTCGGCGCCCGGATTCGATGGATCGGGGATGTTCCACCACGGCTCCGGCACCACGTCGAGCAGGCGGTCGTCGTGCAAGGTCATGCCGGCCTTGAAGCTGGTCACGCCCTGTGTCACCGCGGCCTGCCCGCCTTCGTTCTTTCTGGAAATCATCACCGCATGGCGGCCCTGCGCGTCCATCACCATGCGCGACTTCTGGTCCGCTCGCCACAGGCCGAAGGTCACGAACCAGGTGTGCAGCAGGCCCGGGTGGTATGGGTCCTTGATGTTTTCCATCATCAGCTTCCAGTTGCCCGGAATGCGCTGGCGGTTGTAGCCCAGCAGCGTGAGCGTGCGGCCCTTGAAGATGCGCTCCAGCCACGGCATGACGTTGGGCCCGAGGTAGTCTTGCAGCGGCTCGGTCTGGTCGCTGAAGGTGGCAAACACCAGTCCGTGCAGGGTGGCCACGCGCAACTTCGTCAGGCCATGGTCCTTGAGCTCGAAGCCTTCGGGCATGCCGCCGTTGACGCAGTCGCCGTCCTTCACCCCATCCTTGAACGGCAAGCCCGCCAGGTCGCCATTGAGCTTGTAGGTCCACTGGTGGTACGGACAGACAAAGCTGCGCGCGTTGCCGTGCGACTTCTGGCAAAAGCGCACGCCGCGGTGCGCACAGCGGTTTTCCACCACGCGGATGCCGTTGTCTGTCCCGCGGTCTTTGGGGGCCACACGGTCGCGCACCATCAGCACCTGGCGCTCGCCGATATGGCTCAGCTTGTAGTCGCCCACATTCGGGATCTCGACCTCCAGGCCCACGTAGCACCAGTGCGCGCCGTAGAAGATTTTCTCCAGCTCGCGCTGGTACAACTGGCCATCGGTATAGGCCCAGAACGGAATGCGGCTGGAGCCTGGCTGGCTCCAGCGCGAAAGGGGTTGCGGTGCATTCATGGTGTCTTCCGGTGATCGGCCCTGCGAGCCTGCCGCAAATAATACGCCCGCTTATGAACCCGCTGATGAATCAAGGCACGCCCCTAGCGCGCCGGCAACCGGCCCTGTCTGCGCCGTCGTAAGATGCCGCCATGAAACGTCTCGCCCAACTCCTTGCGGCACTCGTTGCCGCCCTATCGTGCCTGAGCGCGGCCGCCCAACCCGCCCCTCATGCCTGTCCAGCCGCGTTGCCGGACGCCACGCGCTGCTACACCGGCCAGGACAGCGCAGGGGCGTATTACTGGATCGCCATTCCGGCGCACTGGAACCGGGTGCTGGTGATGCATGCGCACGGCGGCCCCGAACTCGGCGCGCCTACGCTGGCGCGCGGTACGGAAGACCTCAAGCGCTGGGCCGTGATCGTGAAGGGCGGCTACGCCTGGGCCGGCTCCACCTACCGGCGCGGCGGCTACGGCGTGACCATGGCCGCCGAGGACACCGAGCGCCTGCGCCAGATCTTCGTGCAGCAGTTCGGCCAGCCCCGGCGCACGCTGCTGCACGGCCAGAGCTATGGCGGCGGCGTGGCGTCCAAGGCCGCCGAGCTGTATGCCACGGTCGACGGCCACCGCGGCCCCTATGACGGCGTGCTGCTGACCAGCGGCGTGCTCGGCGGCGGCACCCGCGCCTACGACTTCCGGCTGGACCTGCGTGTGGTCTACCAGTACGTCTGCAAAAACCATCCCAGGGCCGACGAACCGCAGTACCCGCTCTGGATGGGGCTGCCGATGGACAGTAAACTGACCCACGCGGAGCTGGCCGCGCGCGTGGACGAATGCACCGGCCTGCGCCTGCCTGCGGCGCAGCGCAGCGAGCAGCAAAAGGCCAACCTTGCCACCCTCCTCAAGGTGGTGAAGATTCCCGAGCGCACCCTGATGAGCCACCTGGGCTGGGCCACCTGGCTGTTTCGGGACCTGACCCAGCGGCGACTCGGCGGGCACAACCCGTTCAGCAACATCGGCGCCGAGTACCATGGCTCGGCCGACGACGCGGCGTTGAACGCCGGCGTGCAGCGCTACGCCGCCGACCCCGCCGCCGTGGCGCAACTGGCCAGCGACAGCGAACCCACGGGCGCCGTCAACGTGCCGGTGCTCACGCTGCATGCCATCCACGATCCCACGGCCTTCGTTGAACTCGAATCCGCGTACCGCGACATACTGGAGCGCGCGGGCACCGCGTCGCTGCTGGTGCAGACCTTCAGCGACGAGTCGGAGCACAGCTACCTGAGCGACCCGGAATACCTGGCCCTGCTGGGCGCGCTCCTGGACTGGATCGACAAGGGTGACAAGCCCACGCCGCAGCAAGTGGCGCAACGCTGTGCGGGCCTGGTGACCAGCGCCGCCACCACCTGCCACTTCAGGCCCGATTACCACAGCGCGCCGCTGGACAGCCGCGTGACGCCGCGCGACCACTGAGGTGCGGGCCGCCGCGGCTCAGGCTGGCTTTTGCCGGCCGGCGCGCCAGGCCCCGAAAATCGCGATCAGCCCCGGAATGAGGATCAGCGCCCAGATCACCTTCTCGAGGTTCGCCTTGACGAACGGGATGTTGCCGAAGAAGTACCCGACGGTGACCAGGCCGCCCACCCACAGCGCGCCGCCGGTTACGTCGAACAGCGTGAACTTGCGCCGCGTCATCTGCGCCACGCCCGCCACGAACGGCGCGAAGGTGCGCACGAACGGCATGAAGCGCGCCGCCACGATGGTGATGCCGCCGTAGCGCTCGTAAAAACTGTGCGCCTGGTCGAACGCTCGCTTGTTGAAAAACTTCGAGTCTTCCCACTGAAACACCCGGGGCCCGAAATAATGGCCGATCGTGTAGTTGGACTGGTTGCCCAGCACCGCGGCGGCCAGCAGCAGCGCGACCGTCAGCGGGTAGTTCATCAGGCCCACGCCGCACATCGCGCCGGCCACGAACAGAAGCGAGTCCCCCGGCAAGAACGGCATGACCACGAGACCGGTCTCGACAAAGATGACCAGAAACAGCAGCGCATAGACCCACAGGCCGTAGCTGGTGACAAACGCCTCAAGGTGTTTGTCCACGTGCAGGATGAAGTCGATCACAAAAGCAATAAGTTCCATGGGGAGGAATTATCCCCGGACCTCTAAAATGACCCGGTGAACGCGCCGTTTCCCCACTCCATGTCTACTGACACCCGCCGCCCGATCCGCGAACTGCCCGACGAGCTGATCAGCCAGATTGCCGCCGGCGAGGTGGTCGAGCGCCCGGCCTCGGTGGTGCGCGAGCTGGTGGACAACGCGCTCGATGCCGGCGCCACGCAGGTCACGCTGCGGCTGCTGGCCGGCGGCGTGCGGCTGATCTCGGTGGAGGACGACGGCGCGGGCATTCCGTTCGATGAACTGCCCATCGCGCTCAAACGCCATGCCACGAGCAAGATCGGCAACCTCGCCGATCTGGAATCGGTCGGCACCATGGGGTTTCGCGGCGAGGCCCTGGCTGCTATCAACTCCATAGCTGACTGTGCCCTGCTGTCAAGGGCTGCAGGCCAATCCAGTGCTTATTTCCTGGACGGCCGCACGGGCGAACTGAAACCCGCCGCGCGCGCCGCGGGCACTACGGTGGAAGTCAAGGAGCTGTTTTTCAGCGTGCCCGCGCGGCGCAAATTCCTCAAGACCGATGCGACCGAACAGGCGCATTGCGTCGAGGCCGTGCGCCGCCACGCGCTGGCGCGGCCCGACGTGGGCTTTGCCGTCTGGGCCGAGGGCCGGCTGGTGGAGCAGTGGCGCGCCTGCGGCAGCGACGATGCCGCGAGAACACGCCGGCTCGGCGACGTTCTGGGCGCTGACTTCATCGCGCAGTCGGTGGCGGTGGACTACCGCAGCGGCGCGGTGCGCGTGAGCGGCCGGGCCGGCATTCCCGACGCCGCGCGTGCGCGCGCCGACCAGCAGTTTTGCTACGTCAACGGCCGCTTCGTGCGCGACAAGGTGCTGACGCACGCGGCCCGCAGTGCGTACGAAGATGTGCTGCACGGCCAGCGCCAGCCGGTGTATGCGCTGTACGTGGAAATCGACCCGGCTCGGGTCGACGTGAACGTGCACCCGACCAAGATCGAGGTGCGCTTTCGCGACAGCCGCGAAGTGCACCAGGCGGTGCGCCACGCGGTGGAGAACGCGCTGGCGGCGCCGCGGGCGGCAGCCGCGCTGGCAACAGCGTCCGCAGCGACGCCCGACTCTGCGGCAACGGAATATGAATCAAATCGACCGCTAGCCCAGACCCCGTGGGCGCAAGAAGCTATTGATTTGAGAGCAAATCAGAATCACCGGGTTTCCGACTTCGAGGCGTTGTGGCCCACCGGACAACCCAGCTCGTCTGCAGCGATTGGCGACTTCGGTGGCGCTGGCACTGGCGCGACCCCATCCAACGCCGCTCGGGCTGAGCCTGCCGAAGCCTTCTCCGGCACCCAGGACAACCCTTCCGCCCTTCGACAAGCTCAGGACAGGCCCAGCCCCGTACAAGCGGCCGCGGATACGCTTCCCCCCGGCGACTGGCCGCTCGGCCGCGCACTCGCGCAGCTGCAGGGCATCTACATCCTGTCCGAGAACACGCAGGGCCTGGTCATCGTGGACATGCACGCGGCGCACGAGCGCATCGTCTACGAGCGCCTGAAGACGCAGATGGACAGCGCCGCCATCGCGAGCCAGCCGCTGCTGATCCCCGCCACCTTCGCGGCCACGCCGCACGAAGTGGCCACGGCCGAGGCTCACACCGACACGCTCCGGACGCTGGGCCTGGAGATCACGCCGTTCTCGCCCAAGACCCTGTCGGTGCGCGCCGTGCCCACCTCATTGGCGCAGGGCGACGCGGTGGAGCTGGCGCGCAGCGTGCTGGCAGAACTCGCACAGCACGACGCCAGCACCGTGATCCAGCGCGCGCAGAACGAGCTGCTCTCCACCATGGCCTGCCATGGCGCGGTGCGCGCGAATCGCCGGCTCACCGTGGACGAGATGAACGCGCTGTTGCGCCAGATGGAGCACACCGAGCGCTCCGACCAGTGCAACCACGGCCGCCCCACCTGGCGCCAGATCACGATCCGCGAGCTCGACAGCCTGTTCCTGCGCGGGCGCTGACCGGTTCGCCAGTCTCGCTGCGCCGGTTTGCCTGCCTTTTGGGGCATTGGACCCGGCATACGTGGTAACCACACCCAACCGGGGCACGTCTCCCCGCAAAATGTTTTTTCCGCATGACTCCATGCGCCATTTTCGTGAAAGACGGTTGATGAAATTCCAGACCCTCCACGCGTTTCTGGGCCACGTGGCCGAGCGCAACCCCGGCCAGAGCGAGTACCTGCAGGCTGTGACCGAAGTCATGGAGAGCCTGTGGCCCTACATTGAAAAACATCCCAAATATGCCGGCCAGGGCCTGCTGGAACGCCTGACCGAACCCGAGCGCGCCATCATCTTTCGCGTCTCGTGGGTGGACGACCAAGGCGAGGTCCGCGTGAACCGCGGCTTTCGCATCCAGCACAACTCGGCCATCGGTCCGTACAAGGGCGGACTGCGCCTGCACCCCTCGGTGAACCTGTCGATCCTCAAATTCCTGGCCTTCGAGCAAACCTTCAAGAACGCGCTCACCACTCTGCCCATGGGCGGCGCCAAGGGCGGCAGCGACTTCGACCCCAAGGGCAAGAGCCCCGGCGAAGTCATGCGCTTTTGCCAGGCCTTCGTGAGCGAGCTGGTGCACCACGTGGGCGCCGACACCGACGTGCCGGCCGGCGACATCGGCGTGGGCGGCCGCGAGATCGGCTTCATGACCGGCATGATGAAAAAGCTCACGAATCGCGCCGACTGCGTGTTCACCGGCAAGGGCCTGAGCTTTGGCGGCTCGCTGATCCGCCCCGAAGCCACGGGCTACGGCACCGTCTACTTCGCCGAAGAAATGCTCAAGCAGAGCGGGCGCTCGCTGCAGGGCCTGCGCGTTGGCGTCTCGGGCTCGGGCAACGTGGCGCAGTACGCGGTGGAGAAGGCCATGGCGCTGGGTGCCAAGGTCGTCACGGTGTCGGATTCCAGCGGCACCGTGGTGGACGAGGAAGGCTTCAGCTCGGCCAAGCTGGCCGAACTCATGGAGGTCAAGAACCACCTGTACGGCCGCGTCAGCGACTACGCCCGGCGCACGGGCGCAACGTTCCATGCCGGCGCACGCCCCTGGGATGTGCCGGTGGATGTGGCGCTGCCTTGCGCGACCCAGAACGAGCTGGATGCCGGTGATGCCGCCACCCTGATCAAGAACGGTGCGATTTGCGTGGCCGAAGGCGCCAACATGCCCTGCACCGCCGATGCCGTGAAGGCGTTCGAGGCCAACGGCGTGCTGTACGCACCCGGCAAGGCCAGCAACGCCGGCGGCGTCGCCACGTCGGGCCTGGAGATGAGCCAGAACGCCATGCGCCTGACCTGGCCGCGCGACGAGGTGGACGCGCGCCTGCACAGCATCATGACCAGCATTCACGAAGCCTGCCTGCAGCATGGCCGGCGCGCCGATGGCAGCGTGAGCTATGTGGATGGCGCCAACGTCGCCGCGTTCGTGAAAGTGGCCGACGCCATGCTGGCGCAAGGCGTGATCTGACGCGGGGCTCGGTTTACTTCTTGAGCCCCAGCACCACGACCCCCGCGCCCACCATCAGGATGCCGAGCCATTCGCGCGCGCCGGGCCGCTCGCCGAGAAAGACAAAGGCGAAGATTGCGACCAACACGAGGCTGAACTTGTCCACCGGCGCGACCTTGGACGCATCGCCGATCTGGAGCGCACGAAAGTAGCAGACCCACGAGGCGCCAGTGGCCAGCCCGGACAGCGTCAGGAACAGCCAGGTCTTGTTCTGCAGCGCCCAGGGGTTGCTCCACTTGCCGGTGGCAACAACAAAGGCCGTGAGCACCACGATGATGACCGCGGTGCGGATCAGCGTGGCGAAGTCGGAATCCACGCCCTTCAGGCCGATCTTGGCAAAAATCGCCGTCAGCGCCGCAAAAAAGGCCGACATCGCGGCCCAGAAAAACCAGTTGCCTGCAGTGGTCATGATGGTGGTGTCCTGTGTCACCGCGCGGAAACGGCAGTGCAGGCCATTTTGACCGCGCGGCGCCGTCTTGACCAGACTCGATCACGCTGGCCCGGCGTCGTCACCCTTCTTCAGGGTCTGCCGGTTGATCTGATACGCTCAGTTGAATGTCTTTCCCACTGTCCGTTTCGATGACTTCGCCTCTGCGGCGCCCGGGCGCAACAGCATGGTGAGCCGGTCCGGTCCGAGCGCCGAACCGCTGCACTACGTCGCGCTGGCCGGGCCCACGGCGGCCGGCAAGACGGCGGCCGCCATGGCGATTGCGAGCGCGCATGCGGTCGAGATCATCAGCGTCGACTCGGCGCTGGTGTACCGCGGCATGGACATCGGCACAGCGAAGCCCAGCGCGGAAGAACGGGCAGCCGTGCCGCACCACCTGATCGACATTCGCGATCCGCTGCAACCCTACAGCGCGGCCGAGTTCGCGGCCGATGCGCGGCAACTGATCAATGACATCAGCTCGCGTGGCCGCTTGCCGCTGCTGGTGGGCGGCACCATGCTGTACTTCAAGGCGTTGCTGCAAGGTCTGGACGCGATGCCAGCGGCCGACCCTGCGATTCGCGCCGTGCTGGAAGCCGAGGCGCTGGCATCAGGCTGGCCCGCCCTGCACGCCGCGCTGGCACGCGTGGACCCGGTCACGGCAGCGCGCCTGGCGCCCAATGATTCGCAGCGCATCCAGCGTGCGCTTGAGGTGTATCGCGTCTCCGGCCAGCCGATGTCATCCTTTCACACTATCAAAAAAATAGCTGATAGCGAAGACTCCATAAGGGCTACAGCCTTTATTTCTTTAGAACCACATGATCGCGGCTGGCTGCACGAGCGCATCGCGCAGCGCTTCGACGCCATGCTGGCGGCGGGTTTTCTGGACGAAGTCCGGGCCTTGCGCGCGCGTGGCGACCTGTCCGCGCAGGCGCCCGCGATGCGCTGCGTCGGCTACCGGCAGGCGTGGGAGTGGCTGGACGCGCATGAAGCGCGCGGGCTGGACACGCAAGAAGCGCGCGCACGGGGCGGCCTCCCTCCGATCCGCGAACTGCGCGACAAGGGCATCTTTGCCACGCGCCAGCTCGCCAAGCGCCAGCTCACCTGGCTGCGCTCCATGCCGGGGCGCCGCGTGGTGGCCTGCGACGATCCTGCGGCCGTGCAGCAGGTGCTGGCGCTGGTGCAGGCCTTTCAAGAGCAACGTGCATGAGCTTGGTCATCAACGCCTTGAGCAAACGCTACGGTGACCTGGTCGTGTTCGACAACGTTTCTCTCGAAGTGGCATCCGGCGAATTCGTCGCCATCGTCGGCGAGTCGGGCGTCGGCAAATCCACGCTGCTCAACTGCATGGCGGGTCTGGACACCTGGGATGCCGGCTCGGTGCAACTCGACGGCGTGGACCTCGGCGCCTTGAGCGCGGACCAGCGCGCGCTGCTGCGCCGCCGCCAGGTGGGCTTTGTGTTCCAGGCCTTTCACGTGCTGCCGCACCTGGACGTGGCGCAAAACGTGGCGCTGCCCTTGCTGCTGCTGGGCCAGCACGACGACGCGCGGGTACAGGACATGTTGGACGCGGTCGGCCTGCACGGCCTGGGCGCACGGCTGCCGCAGCAGCTCAGCGGCGGCCAGCTCCAGCGCGTGGCGATCGCGCGCGCGCTCATCCACCGCCCCACCCTGCTGCTGGCCGATGAGCCCACGGGCAACCTGGATCCGGCCACCGCCGCCAAGGTGATGGATGCGCTGATTTCGCAATCCCGCGAGCACGGGGCCTCGCTGGTGCTGGTCACCCACTCGGTGGCCGCCGCCGCGCGGGCCGACCGCGTGCTGCATCTCAGCGCGAGCGGCATCGGCTGATGCCCTTGCATCCCGGAGTAGGCGTCCGTTCGCTCAGATCGGGAACTGGGTGGTGGACAGCACCTGCTTGAGCACCATGAATGAGCGGATCTGGCGCACCGCGGGCAGGTACAGCAGCTGCTCGGCATGCAGCCGGTTGAAACTCTCGCTGTCCTTGGTGCGCAGCAGCATGAAATAGTCGAACTCGCCGGTCACCACGTGGCACTCCATGCAGCCGGAGACCTTTTGCGCGGCCTTTTCGAAGTTGGCGAAAGACTCCGGCGTGGAGCGGTCCAGCACGACGCCGATGACCACCAGCATGCCGGCGTCCAGCGCACTCGGGTTCAGCAGCGCCACGATACCCCGGATGAAGCCTGCGGCCTTGAGCCGCTCCACCCGCCGCAGACATGCCGGTGGGCTCAGGTTCACCCTGGCCGCCAGCGCGACGTTGGAAATCGAGGCGTCGCGCTGCAACGCCCGCAGGATGGCCCGGTCGGTGCGATCCAGTCCCTCGGGCACCGTGGTATCAGCCATATTCTTGGAACGAACTTTTATTGCTTTCAAACTAATCCATCCAAAATAAAAGTTATTAATTAACAAATTAATAAGTTTATTAATGCTCCATTTTCTTATTTTTTGCAAGCACATTAAATCCAAATTTTCCTACCATTGATCCTGTTGCAGCACCCTGTCCGCGGGCTGCATGTCTTCACCACAGGAGTTGTTCACATGAATCTGCAACGTTTCCCCCGCCACGCGCTGACCTTCGGCCCTACCCCCATCCATGCCCTCAAGCGACTCGGTGCGCACCTGGGCGGCAAGGTCGATCTGTACGCCAAGCGCGAGGACTGCAACAGCGGCCTGGCCTTCGGCGGCAACAAGACCCGCAAACTCGAATATCTGATTCCCGAAGCGCTGGCGCAAGGCTGCGACACGCTGGTGTCCATCGGCGGCATCCAGTCCAACCAGACCCGGCAGGTCGCGGCGGTCGCCGCGCATCTGGGCATGAAGTGCGTGCTGGTGCAGGAGAACTGGGTGAACTATTCCGACGCCGTTTACGACCGCGTCGGCAACATCGAAATGTCACGCATCCTGGGCGCCGACGTGCGGCTGGACGCGGCCGGCTTCGACATCGGCATTCGCCCGAGTTGGGAGCAGGCCATGGAAGACGTGCGCAAGGCGGGCGGCAAGCCGTTCCCGATTCCGGCCGGCTGCTCGGAACATCCGCTCGGCGGCCTGGGCTTCGTCGGCTTCGCCGAAGAGGTGCGGGCACAGGAGGCCGAACTCGGCTTCAAGTTCGACTATGTCGTGGTGTGCTCGGTCACCGGCAGCACGCAGGCCGGCATGGTCGTTGGTTTCGCGGCGGACGGCCGCGCCGACCGGGTCATCGGTATCGACGCCTCGGCCAAGCCCGAACAGACCCAAGCCCAGATCCTGCGCATCGCGCAAAACACCGCCAGGCTGGTCGAGTTGGGGCGCGACATCACAGCCAACGATGTGGTGCTCGATACGCGCTATGGCGGACCCGAATACGGGTTGCCGAACGAAGGAACGCTGGAGGCGATTCGCCTGTGCGCGCGCCAGGAAGGCATGCTGACCGATCCCGTTTACGAGGGCAAATCGATGCACGGCATGATTGACCTGGTGCGCCAGGGATTCTTCCCCGAAGGTGCCCGGGTGCTATACGCCCACCTGGGCGGCGTCCCCGCGCTCAACGCCTACAGCTTCCTGTTCCGCAACGGCTGAAGATGTCCAATGCGCTCAGGGCTGCCCCTGCAGCCGGGCCCGCACGCGCGCCGGATACCACAGGGTGAACCGGATCGCGCCGGCGATGGCGATCACCGTCACCGCGACGCCGACCCACAGCGGGATGGACGGCACATAGATCATCGCCACATCGGCCAGCACCATGAGGCCAAAGGCGACCGCCCAGACGGCGGTAAGCACGTTGTTGGTCTTCATGAAGGAGGGATGCTTCCATACTTCCGGCGGCACCTGCTCCCTGGCGTATTGCAGTGTGAAGGGCTGGCGGATCGCCATCGACACCAGCACGACGATGAGCAAGCCGGCGTCAACGCGCAACCGCACGCCCAGCAAGGACCACGCGGTGTGCATTGCGACCGCATACAGCGCAAGGCCGCCGAACAGCAGCAGGGTGCCAACCTCCAGCAGCTTGAGGGTACGCTTCGGACTGAGCCAGTCGCGCACGAAGAACACGGCCGAGATGAACGCTGCAGCACACAGAGCCGGCACCACGCCGAGCAGGTTGTCGAACAGCGCGAAGACGATGAACGGAGCAAAGCCCAGCAGCATGCTCATGCGCGTTCTCCATACACAGCCGGGTCGGCCGCAAACCAGTTGCCGTGAAAGCCGTCGGGCACGCGGTGCGGCAACGAGGCAATGCAGACGGGGCCGGTCGCCACGTGGCGGGCGTCGAAGATCACCAGGTCGCTGCAGTTGGTCGCGCCGCGCCACACGGTGGCGAGCAGCCAGCCGTCGCCCTCTTCGGCGTCTGGTGCGCGCGGCACGAACACCGGCTCCGACACGTGGTCCGGCACGTCGAAGGTGTAGATGTCGCGCTGCGCCGTCGCGTGGTCGATATGCACCACGCTGGCGTACATGCGCGGCTCGCCGTTGGCGCCCAGGGCGTGACCGGCGAACCAGCCGTGGCGGTACGGCAGGCCGGCGCGGCGCTCGTCGATACGCGGGAACTCGCCGGGAATCTCGTTCAGCAAGGTCTGCCTGAACTCGCGCTGCGGGTCGGCCAGATCGAACTGCCAGCGCACCAGCCGCGCCGTCGCGGGCGCTTCGCTGGCGCGCGAGCCATCGGGCAACGGAAAAAGCGGCGGGGTGTCGTACTGCATCACGTCGGCAAACACGCTGCCATCAAAGTCCCACGCGTTCATGACGTGAAACACATAGCAAGCCGGACCGCTCCACCAGACCAGGTCGGCCGTGCTGCCGCCCCGCGGCATCAAGCCGACGCGCGTGCCGTACTGCGGCTCCCACGCGAAGGGCGGACGGCCGGCCTCGGCGCGCTCGCGGCTGGCGGTGAGGGGCATGATCGGGAACAGCACATGGCCGCTGCTGACGGCAAAGTCGTGGACCATGCTCGCGTACGGCGCCTCGAAGCGCTCGAAGCGGGTCACGCGGCCGTCTTTGGAGATGGCGCCGAAGTTCATGCCGCTGGAGAGCGCCTCGGGCGAGCCGTAGCCGAAGAACAGCAGCTCGCCGGTGTACGGGTCCGTCTTGGGATGGGCCGTGAACCGGTCGTGCAGCCCGCCATCGAAGTCGGTGCTGCCGAGGGTGCCCAGCGTGGCGAGATCCATCGCGATCGGCAAATGCGCTTCTTCAAGTGCGAGCACGCGCCCGGCATGGTGGATCACATTGGTGTTGGCGGAGCCGTTGTTTTCTGCGGGCGGCGCACCTTTGGCCAGCCAGCGCTCGGTGCGCACCCAGCGGTTGCGGTAGTGCACCTGGCCGTCGGCAATGGTGAAGGCATGCAGCATGCCGTCGCCGACGAACCAGTGCTCCTTCGGATCGGGCACCCGCGGGTTGGGGCCGTTGCGCACGAGCGTGCCGCGCAAGCCGTCCGGCAAGCGGCAGGGGACCGGCCTCGGTCTCGAAGTCGATGGGCGCCATGTTGGGCGGCGGCGCACTGTGGCGGGGCGTGGATTCATTCATGGACGGCTCCTGGGCGGGATTATCTTTCCAGTGGAAATATCTCTGAATCCCGGCGGCATGTCAAGCGATTTTTCCAGTGTTAAGATTTCGACGCATCTTGCGCCCTTCCATGACCGTTCCTCGCTCCCCCACCCCAAAGTCCGCGCCCGCCGCCAAGGCACCGCGCCGCGCCGCCGCAAAGAAGGTCGCGGCGCCCAAACCCTACCATCACGGGGCGCTGCCCGAAGCGCTGCTCGCCGCGGCCGAGGCGGTGCTGGTGCGCGATGGCCTGGCCGGCCTGGGCCTGCGCGCCATCGCGCGCGAGGCCGGCGTGTCACACACCGCGCCCAAGCACCACTTTGGCGACACCACCGGGCTGCTGAGCGAGCTGGCGGCGGTCGGCTATCGCCGGCTGCGCGACGCCATGCTGGCGGCGATGGCAACGCTCGATGCGGCCGATGTTCGCGGTCGGCGCAATGCCATCGCCCACGCCTATGTGCACTTTGCGCACCAGAACCCGGCACTGTTCGGCCTGATGTTCCGCAACGAGATCATCGACATGGGCCGCCCCGCGCTGGCCGATGCCGCGTCGTCGGCGATGCGGGTGATGGCGCCGACGATCGGCGGCAAGGGGCAGGTGCCCGCCCCTTCGTCGGTCGCGCTGTCGAGGCTGGAAGCGATGGGCGTCACCGCCGCCTGGGCCTACGTGCACGGCCTGGCGAGCCTGCTGATCGACCGGCGGCTGCAGGGCATCCTGAGGGCAACGCCGGCGTTCGATGACCCGCTCACGCTGGTCGACGCCGTCCTGCAGCAGGTCGAGCTGGGGCTCAGCTTTCCCGCGCCCGAAGCCAAGGCGGCGGGCGCAAGACATTAAGAGAAATCGGGCGCTAGCCCATACTCCATCTGCGCAAGCAGCTATCGTGTTGATAGCATTCAGAGAACAGGCTGCGGGCGCCACAGCGCCCAAGCCCCCGCCAGCAGCAACGCGACCGCCAGCAGGCTGGGTCCCGCCCCGTGACGGGCGCCATCCGCAGCGGCCATCGCAACAATGATCGGGCCCGCCAGCTGCCCCAGCGCGAAGGCGGTGGTCATCGCGGCCATCAGCTTCGGCGCATGGGCGCCGGCGATGCGCCGGGCCTCCTGCATGCCGGCCATGGTGTTCACCATGAACGTGCCGCCGACGCACACTGCCGCCACCAGCAGCGTCCCGATACCCGGAAAGAGCACGGGGGCGAGCACGCCGGCCGCCATGACAAGCTGGCCCAGTGCCCAGACCCTGCGCGCCTGCATGCGCCGGGAGCCCAGCGCAACGGCCACGGTCGATACCGCCGCGGTCGCCCCGAACACCGGCCAGACCCAGCCGAAGACCGCCGGGTCGGCAATCACATCGCGCGCCATGGCCGGCAGGAATGTGGCCGGGATGATGTAGCCGAACCCGAAGGTGGCGTAGCACAGAACGAGCCGCCAGCCATCCGCGCCAAGCCGGCCCGCCTTGCGCACGCTGGCGGCCGCGACGGATCCGGCCGTGCGCATCGGCGCCCAGGCAACGGCCGCAACCACGGTGCTTGCCAGCCCCAGCACCAGCCACGCCGCGTCGGGCGGATAGCCGCCCGCCCCTGCCAGCAAAACCACCAGGCCGGCCAGGCTCATGCCCACGCCAACGCCCGCGAACAGCCAACCCGACCATACCGAGCGGTCGTGCCCGGCCAGCGCGGGCAAGGCCCAGGCCGACACCCCCACCAGCACGTAGGCGCTGGCCACGCCGGCGCCGAAGCGCAGGGCCAGCCATGCAGCAAAGCCGCCCGTCACGCCCATGCCCAGGGTCAGCAGCGCCACCGCCACCAGGCCGAAGCGCACCGCATGGCGCGGCACCGGCACGGTGATGCTGCACAGCATGGCGCCCGCCAGGTAGCCGATGTAGTTGACCTCCGCGAGCCACGCGCCCTGGCGCAGGCTCATGCCGGCGTGCGCCTGCATCAGCGGCAACAGCGGCGTGAAGGCAAAGCGGCCCACGCCCATGGCCGAGGCCAATGCGGCAAAGCCGATGAGGGTGATCTTGAGTGCTGAAATCGGGTGCCGGTCTGCAGTCATCGCGACAATGATAGGCGCGCTGTGCGAGTTCGCCCTACAGATCGATGACCGCTGCCAGCGGCACGCCCACTGGCGCCTCGTAGTCGGCCATCACCCATGCGCGCGCAGGGTGGCCGGCAGCGTCTTGCAGGAGTTTCGTCACGAAGCCGATCGACGTCTTGTCGAGCGCGGCAAAGGGCTCATCCAGCAGCGTGACGGCAGCACCCGATGCGAACGCCGCGGCCAGCCAGACCTTGCGTTTCGACCCCGTGGACAGCATGTACAAGGGCTTGTCCCGGTGCGGCGCCAGTGACAGGCCCTCCATCAGCTCGCCCGCCGCCTGCTCGTCAAACCCCGGGTATTGGCGATGCAGGGTCTTGAAGTAATCGACCGGTGTGATCTGGTCAAACGCACTCGAGCGCGGGTCCATCCAGAACACCTGCTGGCGGTAGGCGCCCGGCTGATCGCCCAGGCGCACGTCACGAACCTGCAACTCTCCAGCCCGGGCCGGCAGATCTCCCGCCAGCAAACGCAGTAGCGTGGACTTGCCGCTGCCGTCGCCGCCGCGCACCAGCGTGACCCCGGGCGGGATGCGCGTGGACCAGTCGGCGAACAGTTCGCGCTGCGGATAGCGGAAAAACAGGCCGTGCGCCTGCAGTACTGCGGATGGAGTGATGGCGGGACGTTCGATAAAGCGGCTCTCTTTCACGGTGGGAATCCGCGGCCATTGTAAAAAATATTGACCCTATGCTAGAGTGAATTTCCATCACAGGAGTCCGCCATGAGTACCAACCCAACATTCACGGGGCTTCAACTCCGCTCCCTCGTCAAGCCCAATGGCGAACTGGAAATATCGCTGCTCAGCGTCGCAACCCCCAACCCCGCGCCAGACGAAGTGGTGGTGCGGATTGAAGCCACTCCCATCAACCCCTCCGACATCGGGCTTCTCTTTGGCGCTGCCGACATCAGCACGGCAAAGGTGTCCGGAACGCCAGCCAGCCCCGTCGTCACAGCCCAAATTCCTGACCGGCTGATGAAAGGCATGGCCGCCCGCCTGGGCCAGTCGCTGCCCGTGGGCAACGAAGGTGCCGGCGTGGTTGTCGCCGCAGGGTCATCTGGCGCTGCACAGGCGCTGCTGGGCAAGACGGTGGCCGTGCTGGGCGGGGCGATGTATGCGCAGTACCGCTGCATCCAGGCCGACCAATGCCTGGTGCTGCCAGAAGGCACGACGCCGGCCGAGGGTGCCTCCTGCTTCGTCAACCCGCTGACCGCTCTTGGCATGGTGGAAACCATGCGGCGCGAAGGCCACAAAGCGCTGGTTCATACCGCGGCGGCCTCCAACCTCGGCCAGATGCTCAACAAGATCTGCATCAAGGATCAGATCGGCCTGGTGAACATCGTGCGCAAGCCGGAGCAGGCGGCGCTGCTCAAGCGCATGGGCGCCCGGTATGTTTGCGACGCATCAACGCCCACGTTCATGGAAGACCTCACGCAGGCGCTGGTGGACACGGGCGCCACGATTGCTTTCGATGCCACTGGCGGCGGCAAGCTGGCCGGTCAAATCCTGACCTGCATGGAGGCGGCGCTAAACCGGACCGCCAAAGAGTACAGCCGCTACGGCTCGACCACCCACAAGCAGGTTTACCTGTACGGGGGTCTCGACACCGGCCCGACAGAGTTCAACCGGAACTTCGGCATGGCATGGGGCATCGGTGGCTGGCTGTTGTTCCCGTTCCTGCAGCGTATCGGCGTGGAGGCTGCGCAGACACTGCGGCAACGGGTGGCGGCGGAGCTTAAGACAACCTTTGCCAGCAGCTACTCGAAGGAGATTTCCCTGGCAGAGGCCCTGCAACCAGAAGCCATCGCCGTTTATGGTCAGCGTGCGACCGGCACCAAGTACCTGATCAATCCCAACAAGGCATAACTGCATCGAGGCTTTTGATAGGTACCGCCGTTCTTGCGATTGGCCGCATTGCAGCGATTCCGGTCTTAGAAATTTGCGATCTGCCTGCTCCAAAGCAGCCGTTGCCACCTAGGGATCGACAGGCAGCTATGTGGCTGTCGGCTCATGTTGCTTTGTCTGCCGCGGCATGCACGCCCCGCCTAAGGCATGTCAAGCAGACCCCGTCGAGTCAAGCGGCGTATCAGAAGGCAGTTTGTGCAGTAGAAGGACGAGATTAAGCACCTAATTTTGTGTGTGCTGCGCCGAATCCAGAAACTGGCCGGGTTGGTGAAGTTCTTTTTCACCAACCCGAGCGCTAGTATGCCGTCTTCGGATTTTTCTAAAAATTCAGTAGGCGGTTACTCATTGCTTGATTAAAGAATATTGAAATAAATCTTGACCCATGATTACCGGTCCAGAATAATATTTCTTAACAGCTGCGACATAATCAACAAAGAACTGTGGAGACACATCACCCGGGACAATGTGATTCAAAATAACGGTTTTTACATGAGCTTTGGCTGCCATCTTTCCGACCTCTTCTGGGGATAGGTGCTGGTGTTCCATATGAAATCTTATTGAATCCGGGTTGGGTGCCTTGGTTATTCCAACACCTTCCCAAGACTTAATTAGAAAATTAAAGTCAAGCACCTCACTGACGAGCACATCTGCCCCTTCTGCGAGTTTTGTGATGTTTGCACTTGGGCCACTATCACCAGTAAAAACAACTGATCCACTTGGCGTGTCGAATCGATAGGCATAAGTGAGGTCACCATTCTCCGCGAGCCCGCTTGGTAACGGAACACTGTAGTGAGTATTTTCGACGGCCGTAACCTTTACATTGCCATCATCGAAAATTTTCCCCGGTTTTTCTATGGTTCGCACCGCGAACACCTCCTCAGGCATTTTCATGGTTCCTGCGCCAGTTGCGTCGGCTTGAAAGATCCGCGCGGAAACGCTCAAGAATTTCATGGCGCCATCGAAGAGCTCTGCCGTATCAGGGGGGCCGTAAATCTCGACAAACGGCTTTTTTGTGCTTTTGTCCATGTAGTTCTTGTCGTGGAAAAACCAACCGTTGAACCAACTGGAAGACATGAATTCTGCCAATTCGGCTGTATGGTCTAAATGGTTGTGTGTAATAAATACCTTTTTGACCGAATAGGGCGACAAACCGTCTTTGACGAGTCTGCGCACAACACCGCCGCCTGCATCAATCAGGTAATGAACCCCGTTGACTGTGATTAGACTCGCCGTTTGTGCACGTCGTCCGCTCGGGTCTTCAGGCGGGCCACCCATGGTCCCGAGAAGTGTGATCGTCGTGGCGTGTTGAGCGCTTGCTGTCGAATTAATCATCGGCTGGTCCCGATTGGGATCAAGATTCGCATTAGGGTCGGCTGCGTTTGCAACAGGCTCAAACGCAGCGATGCAACAAAGCAATGTCGCAGCAAACAACTTTCCAATAGTCTTTTCAATCGTCATTTTCTTACTCCATGTAGGTTTTAATTAACTCGAAAAATTCATGCAAGAGCTTTGTTCTGTGAAGGTCCGCCGTTCACACGACATTCAGTCCCAGCACCGCCGCGTGGCGCACGCTGCACGCGCTGGCGGGGGTGGCTGTGTTGTTCATGTTCGGGGTCGTCCGAGAGTATGGGTGCTGTCGATCAGGTATACACATCGGTGAACGAGGTGACCAGTTCACCGGTGATCTACACCTATACGCAAGGAACTCGCCAGCTTTGGTTCAATTGCAAAAAATCTCGATATTTTCCCCGATGGCCACCCAAATTCCCCCGGGTATGGCCACTTCAAACTCCCCCACCTGAATTGATCGGGAACGGGGAGTAAAGCCGGCGTCGTCGGCACCTGTTTGGCGGGACGTAACCCGACCTTCCCGAGTGGAGGTCATGG
>JARLJI010000184.1 GCA_031291295.1 Rhodoferax sp.
ATTCCGCAGTGACCTCGACCGACCTCTTGCGGCCGTGTGGGTCCACTGAGTTCCCAGCGTAGCGCATCCCCGAGACTGCGCCTAAGATATGGGTATTCATCCAGTACTCACATGCTTCTGGAGCTAACTGGATACCCCTTACGTATATACATACTCTATAGATCTAAATTTGAGCAATCACCCTAGCTTTTATGCTTGACCAAGTATTTGAGGTCAACCTAGAATTCGCCATTCTTGGGAATCTCTAGGGATAACCCGTAATCGCTGCCGACACCCGGCTAAGTCGATTCACCGCCATAGTCTTGATGACTCCGCGTGAATCCGATGGCGTACCAATCCAAACGAGGAGCCCTGTTCGTCGTGCTGCACTCCAGCATAACGCCGCAGCCCCCGCGTAGAAAGGAAGAGCTATGACAGCGCTAACACAGTCAGCCAAAAGCCTGCGAGTCTTCGCATCCGATGTGGCCGATGGTTTTTTTGAAATCACCCACAACGGCTTGGCCCTCTTGGGCGTGGCCTTGGTGTTCTTTGTGATCACCCTGGCGGCACGCCCGGACCTGCGCCAGATCGGCGAGGAGAAGCTCACCGGCTGGCTGCAATCACGCCAGGTCGTCACGGCCGACATCGAGGTCGAACCCGACGCGGTGGACCGCGCTACCGCCACCGACCCCAAAGACCTGCCCAAGCAGCAGGCCGCGGTGGCCTACTGGCTGAGCAAAAAATACCATGTCGCCCCCGAACCCGTGAGTGCGCTGGTAGCCGAGGCGTATCAAATCGGCGCCCGCACCAAGCTTGACCCGACGCTGATTCTGGCCGTGATGGCGATTGAATCGGGCTTCAACCCGTTTGCCCAAAGCTCGGTGGGCGCGCAAGGGCTGATGCAGGTCATGACCAAGGTGCACTCCGACAAATACGAGGGCTTTGGCGGCATGCTGGCCGCCTTCGACCCGGTGACCAACCTGCGCGTCGGCGTCAAGGTCCTGCAGGACTGCATTGCGCGCGCAGGCTCCGTGCAAGCCGGGCTCAAATACTATGTGGGCGCCGCCAACATCCAGGACGATGGCGGCTATGCCGGCAAAGTAATGGCCGAGCGGGCCAGGCTGTACAAAGTAGCGACGGGCCGCTCCGTTCCGGTCGAGCCGACCCCAGAGGCACCGCCCAAGATAGCGGCCAGCCGCGACGAAGTGAAGGTCGCGACAGCGGCGTTGTACTGACGCCGGGCCCCAAAGGCTCCCCCCACCCGCTTTGTGCTTTTCTTGTGTGCGCGGGTTAAGTCCCAGTCGGCTACACTCACGCGGTACGCGACTGGCGATAGGCGCGGCACCCCCAAAACGGGCTTGCTGGCGCTGACGTGGGACACCACCGGGAAGCGTACCGCCCGCGTCTTGTGACAACGGCGTTCAGCCGTTCGCCTGGGCAGCCCTTGTTTCATTCACGCAATGACAGGGAACTTCGTCTTTAAGGACTGCCATGTACCACCGCAATATCCTCGTTGAACAAACCGACCCCGAGTTGTGGGCCGCCATCCTGGCCGAAAACACGCGCCAGGAACAGCACATCGAGCTGATTGCCTCCGAGAACTACGCCTCGCCCGCCGTCATGGCCGCGCAGGGCACGCAGCTCACCAACAAGTATGCCGAAGGCTATCCGGGGCGCCGCTACTACGGTGGCTGCGAGTATGTGGACGTGGCCGAGCAGCTGGCCATTGACCGCGTCAAGCAGATCTTCGGCGCCGAAGCCGCCAACGTGCAGGCGCATTGCGGCGCCTCGGCCAACGAAGCGGTGTTTCTGGCCTTCTTGAAGCCCGGCGACACCATCATGGGCATGAGCCTGGCCGAAGGCGGCCACCTGACCCACGGCATGGCGCTCAACATGAGCGGCAAGTGGTTCAACGTGGTGAGCTACGGCCTCAACGAGAAGGAAGAAATCGACTACGACGCGATGGAGCGCAAGGCCCACGAATCCAAGCCAAAACTGATCATAGCCGGCGCCAGCGCGTACTCTCTTGCTATCGATTTTGCACGTTTTGCCAAGGTGGCCAAAGACGTGGGGGCGATCTTCATGGTCGACATGGCGCACTACGCCGGCCTGGTCGCCGCCGGTATCTACCCGAACCCGGTGCCGCACGCCGACGTGGTGACCTCCACCACGCACAAGAGCCTGCGCGGCCCGCGCGGTGGCATCATTTTGATGCGCGCCCAGCACGAAAAAGCCATCAACAGCGCCATCTTCCCCGGTCTGCAAGGCGGCCCGCTGATGCACGTGATCGCGGCCAAGGCGGTGGCCTTCAAGGAAGCCTTGATGCCTGAATTCAAGGTGTACCAGCAGCAAGTGTTGACAAATGCGCGCATCGTCGCCGAAACGCTGGTGCAACGCGGCCTGCGCATCGTTAGCGGCCGCACCGAGAGCCACCTGATGCTGGTCGACCTGCGCGCCAAGGGCATCACCGGCAAGGAAGCCGAGGCCGTGCTGGGCAGCGCCCACATGACAATCAACAAGAACGCCATCCCGAACGACCCTGAAAAGCCAATGGTCACCAGCGGCGTGCGCATCGGCACCCCGGCCATGACCACGCGCGGTTTCAAGGACGAAGAGGCTCGCGCCACGGCCCACCTGATTGCCGACGTGCTGGACAACCCGCGCGACGCTGCCAACATCGAGGCCGTGCGCGCCAAGGTCAATGACCTGACCCGCCGGTTTCCGGTGTACAGTTGACCACGTCACATCGCGGCCCGGCACAATCATCGTCATCCCGGCCTTGTGCCGGGATGCATGACCCCTTCCCATGAAATGCCCCTTCTGCGGTCACACCGACACCCAGGTTGTTGAAACCCGGATCTCGGAGGACGCGGACTTCATCCGCCGACGGCGCCAGTGCGCCGCCTGCGAAAAGCGCTTCACCACCTACGAACGGCCCGATGTGAGCTTTCCGGCCGTTGTCAAAAAAGACGGGCGCCGCATCGAATTCGAGCGCGCCAAGCTGCGCGCCTCCATGAACCTGGCGCTGCGCAAGCGCCCGGTCAGCACCGAGCAGATCGACAGCGCCCTCGAGCGCATCGAGGAAAAGCTGCTCGGTCTGGGCCTGCGCGAGATCCCATCCCACCGCATTGGCGAGCTGGTGATGCGCGAACTCAAAAAGCTCGACAAGGTGGCGTACGTCCGGTTCGCCAGCGTGTACCGCAGCTTTGAAGATATCGACGAGTTCAAGACACTCGTCGATGAGGTGCGGCGGTAGGTTTACCGCCCGGCCTTCAAATCCACCTCCCCCCTTGGTTGCTGATAAACGGCCGCCAAACGACCGTTTATCAGACAATTTTTACCGTTCATCTGAAAACACGGAAGAATTAAGGAATAAACGTAAAACTATGTAAAACTGCTAGGCATCCCGCTTCAAGCCCCACGCAGCCTTACATGACCACCTCCATTCTTCGAAGACGCAACAAGGGTTTTGCCCTAATAGAGATCCTGGTAGCCCTGGTGATTTTCGCCATCGGACTGCTGGGCACGGCGAGTCTGCAACTGGCCTCGTTGCGTAGCAGCCAATTCACCACCCAGGCCGCGATTGCGACCCAACTGGCGCGTGACTATGCAGAAATTGTCCAGATGCTGCCGTCGGCGGCGATTTCGGCGTCGGAAGGCACCAGTGCTTTCAGTGCCGTGGACACCAGCATCAATGGGCCCGGTACTGTGACCGACTGCAAGGGTAGCGGTGCCAGTTGCACCAAACCACAACTGGCAGCCTACATGCTCAACGAATGGATGGCCAGGGTCTCAACGGAGCTTCCGGGCGGCCGGGCGAAGGTATGCCGTGATAGCACGCCAAAAGACGCATCGGGCGCACGCGAAGGGCTGTATCACTGGGGCTGCGATGACCAGGGCGACATGCTCATGATCAAACTGGGCTGGGTTGCGAGAAGCGACAAGACAGACAAGACCATGCAGGCCGTTGCGGACGACAACCGCCCCAGGATCGTGCTGACCGTTTTCGGCAACCAGAAAGATTTTACGGACTGATGGCATGACGGGCTCTTTCCCAACCGCCCAGCGCGGCCTGACCATGGTGGAACTTCTGGTATCGCTGGTTCTGGCGAGCCTGATCACCCTGGCCGCAGTCGCCCTCTACACGGTCACCGGTTCGAGCTACCGAACGATTGACGCGGCGCAGGAGTTGCAGGACAGCGGGCGCTTCGCCCTCGAGGTCATCGGCCAGGCTGCGCGCCAGGCCGGCTATCAGAACTATGCGCAGCGCGATGGCTCCGGCAATGAGAACACCCGCCGCTTTGCCGCGACCAGCTTCCCCACCGTGCGCGGATTCAATAACGCCAAGGTAGCGAGCCCCACCAACATCGACGACGACGGCGCCACCAACAATGGCGGCTACAACAACAGCGATACCCTGGCCCTGCGGTTTCATGGTTCCAGCAAGCTCGACAACGCCGTCGCGCCCGACGACTCCATGATCGACTGCCAGGGAGTCTCCCAGAACTATCCAGCCAACGGCGACGACGTGGCACTGAGTCTGTTCTGGGTCAAGACCGACAGCACCGGTGAGCCGGCGCTGCAATGCATCTCGCGCGGCAATCCGAAGAGCCCGGGACTGAGCCGCAACACGCAGCCCATCCTCAAGGGCGTAGAGACCTTCCAGGTCATGTATGGACTCGATACGGACGGCGACAGCGTCCCGGAAAAATGGGTCAGCGGCCAGAATGTGGCCGACTGGAAGCAGGTCGCCGCCATCCGTGTCGGATTCGTCATTCGGGGCGCGCCCGGCAGCAGCCAGGGGCCTTCGGCGAATGCGGCCGACAACAAGCTCTACCCCCTGGGCAAGGAGTTTACCGGCAGCAGCACGGAAGCCGGCCTGGTGTTCACGCTCCCCAACGACGGACGCCTGCGACGCGTGTTCAACGCCACCTTCAAGCTGCGCAATCCTCAGGACTGAGCCCAGATGCACCTCATGAAACCTTGCCGCTCCGTGAGACCAAACCCTCAGCGCGGTGTCGCGCTCATCGTCGTGCTGGTCTTGCTGAGCGCGGTCTTCCTGCTGGCGGCCTTCGGCGCCCGCATTACATTGCTAGGGGAAAAAGCGGCACGGAACGACCGGGACCGCCAAGTCGCTTTCCAGGCGGCCGAAGCCGCCCTGAACGATGCCGAAATCGACGTCATGGGTCCCAATGCCGCCACCAATAACCGGGTGTGCAACATTCACAGCCGCAAGGTGGAACTGTTCGCCGAAGGCTGTGGCAATACCAGTGACACCCGAGGCCTGTGCGCGACCAATGCGCCGACCGCGACACCGCTGTACAAATCCATCGATTTCGAGGACAGCAGTTCCTCCAGGCGTTACGTCAAGCTGGGTGAATACACCGGGCGCGACGCGGGTTTCTCGATTGGCAACAGCGCGCTGCCGGCGCAATTGCCCCGCTACATCGTGGAAACCATTCCGTTCAATATTCCCGGCAGCCTGCCCAATGCCAAGGCCTTTCTGGCCACCGGCATGGGCTATGGATTGAACAAACAAACCCAGGTCATGCTGCAAAGCGTGATCTTCAAACCAGGCCAGACACCAGGGTGCTAACGCTATGACCATCCGCAAAATATTCCCTTGGCTGAGTTGCTGCATCGTGGCCACGATGATGGCCGGCAGTGGTGCACAAACCGGCCCGATGCCCTCGGTCGACCTGAGCGTGGGCCCACTCACGGTGACCTCGCAAGCCGTGAATATCGCGCTGGCGCTGTCAGTGGAGTTCCCCACCGCTGGCGCCGCCTACCGCGGCACCAGCTACGACCACAACCAGGAATACCTGGGCTACTGGGACCCCAAGGGTTGCTACGAATACTTCGATGTCAATGACAACAGCCCGCTCAAGGGTCAATATTTCCGCCGCACCGGCTCGGTCGATGGCAACAGGTATTGCAACACCTCCGGCAACGGGAGCTACAGCGGTAATCTCCTGAACTATGCGGCCACATCTTCGATTGACCTGTTGCGCTACGCGCTCACTGGAGGCAACCGTGTGCTCGACACGGCCGACAAGACAGTGTTGGGACGAGCCTTCCTGCCATCGGACTTCGGTGGCATTCGCAATGCCACCTACTTTCCCCAAAAGCAGGTGGCGGCCACCCTGGTCGGCAAAGTCACCCCCAAATTCAGCAACCCAGGTGGAAGCGGCTATTACAACGGCACGGTCTATTTCAATTCGTGCGACGATCTGATTTACGTCGGCAACTCGGCCACAGCAGGCACTTGCAGCACACCAGGCAGCGCCAACATTTTTGCGCCTCAAGTGCCAGATTTGTCCGGCACCTTCACGACCCAAGGATTTATCACCCCACCTGTCAATACGGCCACGACCACCTATGTTCTGGACCCACAGGGACGCAAATATTGGGATCGGAGCCAGCCCGAAGCCACAACAAATGTCATGCCGATGGGAAACGACCCGGTTGCAGGAACGCTGATACCTGAACCCGTAAACCCTAGTCCACGCAATTTTTCGGTCATGACGGGCACAGGCAAAACGCCCCAATATCCAGGCGATCCTGTCGTCAACATGATCTATATCCTCACGTCGGGCACGGCAACAATCGCCCCAACGGCCGGCCCAGTAACCGTCGCCGGCACAACGTGGGTAGCAAACTCCGGAAGCGCGGGTACAGCAAACTTTGAAGGACTTTTCGTCGAACTGAATGCCTCGAATTGGGGCCCAAACGGCGCCGCTGGAACCGTGGCATCCAATTCCAAGAAGATCACGACTTGCCGCAGGAGTTCTGACAACGTCGATGTCAAGATCATGATCAATGGCACCGGTACCTGCCCTGCGGGGACAAAGCAGCAAAGCAATGTCACGGCAAAAACGTATCTTCTGTATTCTCAGAAAATTCTCTATCAAGTATATGACGCACAACCTGTGTACAACTACTATCAGCAAGTCCCAGCCTGGTACCAGGCCAGCGTCTATACGGTCTATGAGGTCTACACCAATGGCACGAAGCCCGCCAGCATGAAGGCCTACGTGCAGGTCTGCGATGCCGCTGAAGGCCCTTCGCGGCAAGGCTCGGATGGCGTGCGTTTCTGCAAACGCTACCCCAACGAAAGCGCCGGCTCCGGAATCTATAAGCCCATAGGTGAGTTACAAAATAAGGCCGAAGGCGTGCGGGTCTCAGCCTTTGGCTATGCGCTGGAGAACGGCAACGGCCGCTATGGCGGCGTACTACGGGCCCCCATCAAATTCCTCGGCAACCAATACCGCGACACCAATGGGATTCTGCAATCCAATGCGCAGGCCGAATGGGATGCCGCCACCGGTGTTTTCGTGACCGATCCGCTCAATGCCACGGGTGGGTCACCGGCCTTCACAACCAGCGGCGTGGTGAACTACCTGAACAAGTTTGGCAATACGGGCGTCTACAAGAGCAATGACCCAGTCGGCGAACTCTATTACGAAGCGCTGCGCTATTTCCAGGGCTTGCAGCCAACACCTGCAGCCGTCGCCAACCTGACGACGCCGATGTATGACAAGTTCCCTATCTACAAGAACTGGACCGACCCGATCCAGAACGGCTGCCAGCGCCGCAACTTCATTCTGTCCATTGGCGACGTCAACACCCACTACGACAAACAGCTGCCCGGGCACTCATCAAATGGCGTGAATGAAATTAGCATCGACCCGGCTAGAGCCACTGAAACCATTCCGGGCTCGACGAAGAAGTTCGACGCGGTGGAATGGACAAAGTTGCTAGCCGGCTTCGAAACCGGCACTAACGTCAGCTACACCGATGCCTTGGGGCGCGCGCAGAATACAACAGGCAATCCCAGTGCAATATCGACGAATAACAACCTCGGCACGAAAGCAACCGGCTCTGCATCGAGCGCCTACTACTGGGCCGGCGCCGCCTACTGGGCGAATACCCAGCCCATACGCTACGACTCGATCACTGTCGACGGCAAGACCCAATCCCTGAGCGCCATTCGCGTCAAGACCTTTACCATCGACGTGGACGAGGGCGGCGATGGCTCCATCGACAACAACCCCCGGAGCATCAAGCCGCGCAACAGCTCTTTCTTCCTGGCCGGAAAATACGGCTGGTTCAACGATGCCAACGAGGATGGCAACCCGTTCAGGACCTCCGGCGGTCTGGTCAACAATCAGGAATGGGAAGATCCTGCGCTGCCGACCGTACCCGATGGCTACACGCTGGCCAGCCAGGCCCAGCGCATGATTGCTGGTATCCGGAAATTCTTCGCCTCGGCGAGCGCGCAGAGTGGCGCGGTGTCGGTGTCGTCCATCAGTTCCCAGCGTTTCACCACAAGTTCGCCCAACGGCGACCTCTACGCGCCACGTTTCGATTCGCGCGACTGGTCCGGCACCGTCATCAAATCGACGCTCAAGCTCAATACCACCACGCAGACCATCGACGCGCAGCAAAACGTGGTGTGGGACAGCGGCCAGATATTGACGGAGGGTTCGACCCTGGCCGCATCGGCCACATCAGCCGATCCCTATCTGAAACCAGCCGAAAGAAAAATTTTCACCTATCGCCGCGAGGGAAGCAACCGAAGCGTTGAGCTCAGCGCGGCCAACCTGGCGCAATTCGATTCGGTCATGCGAGACGCGCTCAACACCAACCCGGTCAACGTCGCCGCCGACGGCCTGGGCGCACAACGTGTCAACTACTTGCGCGGCGACCGCTCGCAGGAGGGCGTGGTAACCAACCCCTTCCGCCGCCGCAGCAGCGTCATGGGCGACATCATCAACTCGGGGCCGGTATACAAGAAGGAGGCGGATTACGGGATCACGGACGATGGCGGCTACGCAACCTTTGCACAGTCCGCCGCCAACAGGTCTGCCGCCATCTATGTGGGCGCCAATGACGGCATGCTGCACGCCTTGCGCGCCAGCGACGGCAAGGAACTGTTTGCCTATGTCCCACTGGCGGTGGCCGGCAACCTCAACAAGCTGACCCATTCTGCATATCAGCATATTCCATTCGTCGACGGCGTGCCCCAGGTAGGCGAGGCGAAGATCGGGGCGAATTGGCGCACGGTGCTGGTCAGCGGCATGGGCGGCGGCGCGCAGGGCGTTTTTGCCCTCGACGTAACGGATCCGAACGCGTTTGAAGACGGCTCGGGCGGTGGCAAGGTTTTGTTTGAATTCACGGATCAGGACGACCCAATGATGGGTCATGTGGTGATGCAACCCAGGATCGTGAAAATGAAAATCCCTGCAGCAACCGCCGGTGGACTGCCCAGCTACAAGTGGTTCGTCGCCGTGGGCAGTGGCTACAACAATTATGTCAATGACGGGAGTGGCCGCTACAGCCCCAGCGGCGACCAGGCCCTGTTTCTGCTCAGTCTCGATAAGGCCGTGAGCGATTCCTGGGTCGAAGGGGCAAACTATTTCAAAGTGACCGTCCCCGTATCGGATAGAAACATGGCTAACGGACTGGCCAATCCCGGAGTAATGCAGGGCGACCGTGGCGAAGCCGTCACCATGTACGCAGGCGACTTGCAAGGTAATGTCTGGAAATTTGATTTCAGTGCGGGCCTGAGCAGCCAGAACATTAGCGATGGCAATATCTTCAACAATTCCACAGGAATCAAGAAGCCCCTTTTTACCGCCACGAATTCAGCAGGTGCACGTCAGCCGATCACCATCTCGCCGCTGATCACCACCGCCCAACAGCGCGGCGTCATGGTGATTTTCGGCACCGGCAAGTTCATTGAGCAGGTCGACGCCACCTCCACGGGCTCTCAGTCCATTTACGGCGTGTGGGACAGCGGCGACTCCGGTAGCGCAAGCTATGGCCTCACAAAAAGCAATCTGCAGTTACAAACCGCGTCGGAAGGTACCAGCACCGTGGGCATCACCACCGCCGCGTTCAACCTGGGAACAGGAACAGGGCAGAAGAGAGGCTGGTACTTCAATTTGCCGAATTCGCGCGAACGCATCGCTGTGGAAGGCGCGCAGGGCCTGACTACCGTCACGCTTAATTCCACTATCCCCACCGGAGACTGTTCGGGTGACGGGGATGGCAGAAGCTATACGCTCAACGCCCTCACTGGTGGCAGTTCGGGAGACATCCAGCTCAGCAGCACCATTGGCCTTCTGAGCCGGCCCAATTATGTATCGCTGGAGTTGCTCGACAGCGGGAACTACACCGCACGCCGGGCGGATGGCACGCGCAAATACACGGTGCAGGACGGTGTGATCAGTACTGGCACCAAGATCACCAGCGCCGGCAATGTAGGCTCCCAAACCACCAAGCCGAATGTCATGCAAATCACGACCGGCCGCATCAGTTGGCGGGAAGTCCGAAACTTCAAGGATTAGTCACGTGCGTCAATATCCAAGACCAGAATCCTCCGGATTCACACTGATCGAATTGATGATCACGGTTGCCCTCGTGGGTATATTGGCGGCCGTCGCCTACCCCGCGTACACCGATCAGATCCGCAAGGGCAGACGAGCCGAATGCCGCAGCGGCTTGTTGCAGTCCATGCAGCAGCAGGAACGGTACTACACCCAGTTCAGCCAGTACGCCGCCTTCACCGACGGCGCTACGACGGCCAAAACCAAGTCGTTCTCGGGCGATTCTCAGGAAAATAGCGCCTGCAGCATCGCCGCCGCCCAGTGCACCAGTGGCAGCGCAACGCTGGATCTCAATCAATGCGTTGAATTGCAGGCCAGTATGCGTTCCGGTACAGACCCGGTTAGCCTGTTGTACCTGACCAGCAATGGAGACAAGGGCTGTACCTACAACGGCACGGCCCGGGTCACAGGGGAGAAGCGGTGCTGGCCTTGAAACCGCGGCCGATGAAAGCACGAGGCTTCACGCTGATCGAACTGTTGGTGGTCGTAGCGATGATTGCCATTGTCGCCACTCTGGCGGCCCCGAGTTTTCAGCAAACCATAGCACGTCAAAAAGTCAGCGTCGCTGCCAGCGACCTGTTGGGTTCGGCCATGCAGGCTCGCAGTGAAGCCATCAAGAACAATCGACAGGCCCTGGTTCAACCGGTGGTGGCTGGCGACTGGCGCCAGGGCTGGCGCATCTATGTCGACATCGACAAGGACAAGGCCTATACCGACGGCATCGACCTGCTCATCACCACCGTGGCACCGCTGGCGGACAACGTCGTGGTCGACGAAGTTGCGCTGAACCCCGCCGTGGGCAACCTGATCGGATTCGACGCCAGTGGTTTTTTGCTGGGGCGCAATGCCGGGCGTGTGGTATTTTCATCCACGCTGATTCCCAGGACCGAACTCAGGAAAGGTATCAAAGTGTCCATCACGGGCCGAACACGCACTTGCACCAGCACACCGGGCAGCGATGGGTGCGCTGGAGCCGACTGATCCGTTGCGTGCAAAATGACCAGGTGACTACACTTATCGACCAGGCCCTGGCCCTGGCAGAACAATCGCTGCGCTTGACCTCACCCAACCCCAGGGTGGGCTGTGTGATCTCCTCGTCCAGTGGGCAGCCACTGGGCGCCGGCCACACGCAACGCGTCGGCTCCCCCCACGCCGAAATCATGGCGCTGCGCGACGCAGCAGCCCAGGGCCACTCTGTTGTCGGCGCCACCGCCTACGTGACGCTGGAGCCCTGCTCTCATCACGGCCGCACCGACCCCTGCTGCGATGCGCTGATCGAGGCCGGCATCAAAAAGGTGGTCGCCTCGATAGCCGACCCCAATCCACTGGTCTCGGGCCAGGGCTTTGCGCGCTTGCGCGCGGCCGGCGTTGAGGTAGAGGTCGGGCCCGGCGCCGCCGAATCGCGCGAACTGAACATCGGTTTTTTCAGCCGCATGATCCGCCGGGCGCCCTGGGTGCGCCTGAAGGTGGCGGCGTCGCTAGACGGCAAGACGGCGCTGGACAATGGGGCCAGCCAGTGGATCACGGCCGAGGCCGCACGCGCGGATGGCCACGCCTGGCGGGCGCGCGCCTGCGCCGTGCTCACCGGCATTGGCACGGTGCTGGAGGACAACCCGCGACTCGATGTGCGGCTGGTCGATACCCCGCGCCAACCGCACCTGGTGGTGGTGGACAGCCGGTTGGAGACACCGCTCGATGCTCATCTTTTTATAGCTGGACGCGCCCTGTACATCTACGCTGCAGTGCCAAACGATGCCAAGAAGGCGGCGCTGGAGGCGCGCGGCGCGACTGTCATTTACCTGCCGGGCCAGACGCCAGAATCATCGAGCAAGGTGGATCTGGCCGCCATGCTGCGCGACCTGGCCCGGCGCGAAGTCAACGAGCTGCATGTCGAGGCGGGCTTCAAGCTCAACGGCTCGCTGATCCGCGAGGGCCTGGTCGACGAGTTTGTGGTGTACCTGGCGCCCAAATTGATCGGCCAGGGGCGCGGCATGGCCAACTTCGGGCCGCTCACGGAGTTGGCTCAGGCGGTGCCGCTAACGTTTACATCAACCGAGATGTTGGGGCCGGATCTGCGTATTCTGGCCAGAATTCCGGGGCGCGACCAGTTTTAGCCCCAATCCCTGCGAAAATACGCCCATGTTCACCGGAATCATCACCGGCGTGGGGCGCATCGCCGCAGTCCGCGACCTGGGAAGCTCTTTACAGTACGGCAAGCGTCTCACCATCGAGGCCCCGGCCGGCTACCTTGACGACGTCGCCCTGGGCGACAGCATCGCACTCAATGGCGCCTGCATGACGGTCACCACGCTGGTCCCCGCCAAACAGCAGTTCGGCATCGACATCTCCGCGGAATCGCTCCACAAGACCACGGGCCTCGCCGAACCCGGCCCGATCAACCTCGAAAAAGCCCTGCGTGCGCACGACCGCCTGGGCGGGCACATCGTGGCCGGCCATGTCGATGGCATTGGCACGGTCACCCACTTTGCCCAGGTCGGCGAGAGTTGGGAGCTGCGCATCAACGCGCCGCGCGAGCTGGCCAAATACCTGGCCTACAAGGGCTCGATCACGGTGAACGGCGTGAGCCTGACCGTGAACCGTGTGATGGACTCGGACGCCGGCTGCGAGGTCAGCATCAACCTGATTCCCCACACCGTCGAGAACACCGCCCTCGGCCACCTGCGCGCGGGCGCGCGGGTGAACCTCGAAATTGACCTGATCGCGCGCTATGTGGAGCGCATGCTCCGCGCCGATCCGCAGCAACCTGACAAAAACTGACAGAAACCCTTCATGACAACGCCCTCCCCCGTCCCCATCTCCCCGGTCGAAGACATCGTGGCTGACATGCGCCTGGGGCGCATGGTGATCCTGGTCGATGAAGAAGACCGCGAAAACGAAGGCGACCTGATCCTGGCCGCCGACCATGTAACGCCCGAGGCCATCAACTTCATGGCGCGTCATGCGCGCGGCCTGATCTGCCTGACACTGACGCGCGACATGTGCGAGCGCCTGCAGCTGCCGCCCATGGTGACGCGCAACAACGCCAAGCATTCGACCGCGTTCACCGTGTCGATCGAAGCCGCCGAGGGCGTGACCACCGGCATCTCGGCCGCCGACCGGGCCCGCACCGTGCAGGTGGCGGTGGCCAGGGGCGCCAAGGCGGAAGACCTGGTGCAGCCCGGCCACATATTCCCGCTGCAGGCCGTCGATGGCGGCGTGCTGATGCGCGCCGGCCACACCGAGGCCGGCTGCGACCTGGCCGCCATGGCAGGCTGCTCGCCCGCATCCGTGATCTGCGAGGTCATGAAGGACGACGGCACCATGGCCCGGTTGCCCGACCTGCAGCTGTTCGCGGCCGAGCACGGCCTGAAGATCGGCACGATTGCCGACTTGATCGAACACCGCAGCCGGGTCGAATCCCTGATCGAGAAAGTCGGCACGCGCACCATCAACACGGCCTGGGGCGAATTCACCGCGCATGCGTACCTGGACAAGCCCAGCCGCGGCCTGCACCTGGCGCTGGTCAAGGGGCAGTGGCGGCCCGACGACACCGTGGTCGTGCGCGTGCACGAGCCGCTGTCGGTGCTCGATGCGCTGGAGGTCAACCGCTCCATGCACACCTGGGGGCTGGACACCAGCCTCAAGCACATCGCGCAGCTGGGCCAGGGCGTGGTCGTGCTGCTGAACTGCGGCGAGAGCGCGGCCCAGCTGCTGGCCCAGTTCGAAGGCACGGCGCGCGCCAGCCACGGCCCGGAGCGTGGCCGCATGGACCTGCGCACCTACGGCATCGGCGCGCAAATCCTGCGCGAATGCGGTGTCCACAAAATGAACCTCATGGGCACTCCGCGCCGCATGCCCAGCATGGTGGGCTACGGGCTGGAGATTGCCGGCTACACACCAAAGGAATAAAACATGTTTGGCGCAGAAAAAGGAACGGCCGCTCGGCCACTGGACGGCAGCAAGCTGCACGTCGGCATCGTGCAGGCGCGCTTCAACGAGAGCATCACCAACAGCCTCGCAAGCGCCTGCAAGGCTGAACTCGCGGCACTGGGCGTGCCGGAGCACAGCATCGTGCACGTGCTGGTGCCCGGCGCGCTGGAAGTGCCGCTGGCCCTGCAGGCGCTGGCCGAGCAAGACAAGTTCGATGCCCTGATCGCGCTGGGTTGCATCATCCGCGGCGAAACCTACCATTTCGAGCTGGTGGCCAACGAATCGGGCGCCGGCGTGAGCCGGGTCGCGCTGGACTACCAACTGCCGGTGGCCAACGCCATCATCACCACCGAAAACCTGGATCAGGCCATCGCCCGGCAAACCGACAAGGGCCGGGACGCGGCCCGCGTGGCGGTGGAAATGGCGAACCTGCTGGACGAACTCGCATGACCCTGGAAAAACCCAAGACTCCGGCCGAGCGCCCGGCCCGCCAGTCCCGCACCGGACTGACCAGCACCGGGGTACGCAAGGCGGCCGCCAAGTCGAACCGGTCGCGCGCGCGCGAGTTTGCACTGCAGGCGCTGTACCAGCACCAGGTCGGCCGCAACGACGCGGCGTCCATCGACAGCTTCACGCGCGACCTGGCCGGCTTTCACAAGGCCGACTCCGCGCACTACGACGCGCTGTTGCACGGCTGCATCGAGGAGTCGGCGGTGCTCGACGCCCTGATCCTGCCGCTGCTGGACCGCAAGATGAACGAGATCTCGCCGGTCGAGCACGGCGTGATGTGGATTGGCGCCTACGAGTTCAAGCACTGCCTGGACGTGCCGTGGCGCGTGGTGCTCAACGAGTGCATCGAGCTGGCCAAGGAGTTTGGCGGCACCGACGGCCACAAGTACGTGAACGCGGTGCTCAATGGCCTGGCGCCCACCCTGCGCGCGGCCGAGGTGGCCGCCGACAAAGTCACGGGCAAGGCCCGTTGAACGCACGATGACACAACCCACCCTGAAGATCTCCACACGCGCCCAGCGCATCGAACCGTTCTACGTGATGGAAGTGGCCAAGGCCGCCTCCGCCATGGCCCGCGAAGTGGCCCACACCGACCGCCCCATGATCTTCCTGAACATCGGCGAGCCGGACTTCACCGCGCCGCCGCTGGTGCAGGAAGCGGCGGCCCGGGCCATCCACAACGGCACCACGCAGTACACCCAGGCAACCGGGCTGGAGCCGCTGCGCGAGCGCATCAGCGACTGGTACCAGCAGCGCTTTGGCATGGTGGTGCCGGCGCGCCGCATCGTCGTCACTGCCGGTGCCTCGGCGGCCCTGCAGCTGGCCTGCCTGGCGCTGATCGAAGCGGGCGACGAGATCCTGATGCCCGACCCGAGCTACCCCTGCAACCGGCATTTTGTCAGCGCCGCCGAGGGCACGGCAGTGCTGATTCCCACCTCGGCCGAGGAGCGTTTCCAGCTCAGCGCCGACAAGGTGCAGGCTGCCTGGAACGACAAAACGCGCGGCGTTTTGCTGGCCTCGCCATCCAACCCCACCGGCACCTCGATTCACCCCGACGAGCTGCGCCGTATCCACGAGGTCGTGAGCGCACGCGGCGGCATCACGCTGATCGACGAGATCTACCTGGGCCTGAGTTTCGATGACACCTTCGGGCACACGGCGCTGGCTTTGGACGACAACATCATCAGCATCAACAGCTTCTCCAAGTACTTCAACATGACGGGCTGGCGCCTTGGCTGGCTGGTCGTGCCCGAGGCGCTGGTGCCGGTGATCGAGCGTCTCGCGCAAAACCTGTTCATCTGCGCCAGCACGGTGGCGCAGCATGCGGCGATGGCCTGCTTCGATGCGCTCAGCATTGCCGAGTACGAACGGCGCCGTGCCGAGTTCAAGGCGCGCCGCGATTTTTTCATTCCGGCCCTCAATGCCATGGGGCTGAATGTGCCCGTGATGCCCGACGGCGCTTTCTATGCCTGGGCGGACTGCTCTCAAATCTGCAGCAAACTGAAGATCAAGGACAGCTGGGACTTCGCCTTTGAAGTCATGAAGCAGGCCCACGTGGCGGTCACGCCGGGACGCGACTTCGGCAGCGCCGACACGCACCACTTCGTGCGCTTTTCCACCGCCAGTTCGATGCCGCAATTGCAGGAAGCAGCCGCGCGACTGCGGACCATGCTGGCATGAGCCGCCGGGCCATTCCCAAGGCGAACACCGCAGCGCGTAGCGCGGAGGTTGCCTGATGAGCCGTACCGTTCAGGGCGCGCGGGTGTTTCACTGGCCCATCCGCGTGTACTGGGAGGACACCGACGCGGGCGGCATCGTCTTCTATGCCAACTACCTCAAGTTTTTCGAGCGGGCGCGCACCGAGTGGCTGCGCTCGCTGGGGCTGGGGCAGCACAAGCTGCGCGAAGAGTGCGGCGGCATGTTCGTGGTGGTGGAAACCCACGTCAAATACCACCGGCCGGCGCGCCTCGACGACGAGCTTGTGGTGACGGCGCATTTAAGCGAAATGGGCCAGGCGTCCATGACCATCCTGCAACAGGTGCTATCAAAAAACGAGCGGGCGCCCGCCAGCCCCGCGGAACTTCTGTGTACCGGCAGCATCCGAATCGGGTGGGTCGATGCGACCACCCTCAAGCCCGCCAAAATTCCGAAAAATATCCTGGAAGTCGTTAAACAATGAATCAAGATTTGTCGATTCTGACCATGGTCATCAATGCCAGCTGGGTGGTGCAGCTGGTCATGTTGTTGCTGGTGTGCGTGTCGGTGGCAAGCTGGGCCGCCATCTTCCGCAAGATCTTTGCGCTCAAGCGCGTGAACGCGCTCAATGATGAGTTCGAGCGGGATTTCTGGTCGGGCACCAGCCTGAACGACCTGTTTGCCTCGGCCGCCCAGAATGCCAAGCACTCGGGCCCGATGGAGCGCATTTTCGCCAGCGGCATGCGCGAATACCAGAAGCTGCGCGAGCGCCGCATCACCGACGCCGGTGCGCTGATGGACGGCGCGCGCCGCGCCATGCGCGCGAGCTTCCAGCGCGAACTCGATGCGGTGGAAGTCAACCTCTCCTTCCTCGCCTCGGTCGGCTCCGTATCGCCGTACCTGGGGCTGTTCGGCACGGTGTGGGGCATCATGCACGCCTTCATCGGCCTGGCCGGCCTGCAGCAGGTCACGCTGGCCACCGTGGCCCCGGGCATTGCCGAGGCGCTGGTGGCCACCGCGATCGGCCTGTTCGCCGCGATTCCGGCCGTGGTGGCCTACAACCGGTTTGCGCACGACATCGACCGCGTGGCCATCAAGCTGGAAACCTTCATCGAAGAGTTCACCAACATCCTGCAGCGCAACCTGGGCGCCCAATCGGCCTCGGGCCACTAAGGGGGAAGCAAGCGATGCCTGCTCTCATTTCCAGAGGCCGCGGCCGGCGCACCATCAGCGAGATCAACATGGTGCCGTTCATCGACGTGATGCTGGTGCTGCTGATCATCTTCATGGTCACGGCGCCGCTGATCACGCCGAGCATGATCAACCTGCCCAGCGTCGGTAAAGCAGCCAAGCAGCCCGACCAGGTGATCCAGATCGTGATCGGCAAGGATGAAACACTGGAGCTCAAGGCCCAGAGCAAATCGGTGCCGGTCTCCATGAAGGAGATCGCCAATGCGGTGCGGCAGGCGCAGGGTGGCCAGGCGAACCCTGACACCGACTCGGCGGTGGTCATCAGCGCCGACCGCACCGTGAAATACGAAACCGTGGTCAAGGTCATGGACACGCTGCAGCGCGCGGGCGTCAAACGCGTGGGCCTGTCCGTGCAACTGGCGCCACGCTGAGGGCCGCCCCAGCAACATCATGAACGCCGCCGCCGATCGCCGCATTGAGTTTGCACCGCCGCCGCAGCCGGGCATGCTGCGCGCGTACGCGCTGGCTGTGCTGGCGCACCTGCTGCTGCTCGCGGCGCTGACCTGGGGCGTGCACTGGAAGCGCGACGCCGAGAATGTGGCGGTCGAAGCCGAGCTGTGGTCCTCGGTGCCGCAGCAGGCCGCGCCCCGGGCGGTGGAGTCGCCGCCACCGCAGCCCGTGCCGCCGCCTCCCGCACCGGCGCCGGTACCAACGCCGCAGCCCGCCCCCCCGCCGCCCCCGCCTGTGCGCGTGGCGCCATCAGTGCGCGACGCCGACATTGCGATCGAGCGCCAGAAGAAGGAGCTGGAGAAAGAAAAGCTCGAGCAGCAACAGAAACTGGAGCAGGACAAGCGCGAGCGACAGAAAAAGCTGGACGCCGAGAAACGTGCAGAGGAAAAGCAGGCGGCGCTGGACAAGAAAAAACAAGACCAGCAGCAGGAAGTCCAAAGGAGAGCGGCCGAGAAGGCACAGGCTAAAGCCGAGGCCCAAGCCGAGGCGAAGGCGCAAGCCGAGGCCAAGACCAAGGCGCAGGCAGAAGCAAAAGCGCAGGCACAGGTCAAAGCACAGGCTGAAGCCAAAGCGCAAGCGCTGGCCAAGGCGCAGGCCGACAAGCTGCATCAGCAAACCGTTAAAAACATGCTGGCCATGGCCAACGCCGAGGGCGGCGCCAACGCTACCGGCAAGGCGCTGCGCTCGTCCGGCCCTTCAGGCAGCTATGGCTCCCGCGTCGCCACCGCAGTGCGGCCCAATGTGGTGTTCCCCGATGCCGACCTTGTCAGCGGCAACCCCACTGCTGATTTCGACGTGCGGCTGGCACCCGATGGCACCATCGTCGGCACCCCCAAGCTGGTCAAATCGAGCGGCCTGCCGGCTTGGGACGAGGCTGCGCTGCGCGCTTTGGAAAAGACCGAAAAGTTGCCGCGCGACATTGACGGACGAGTGCCGCCCTTGCTGACCATCGGCCTTCAGCCGAAGCGCTGACGCTATTTTTTTGATAGCTACCTGTGCAGACCTTTCAAGGGCTACAGGCACTTTTCCCTTGAAACTCAGTCGTACACGATGGCCGCACGCCCCTGGTCGGCCTGTGCCATCCAGCTCGCCAGCGCTGCATCGGTCGGGAAGAACTTGACCTCGTCGCCGAGCTGCAGCTCGGCCGCCGCGCCGGTGCTCTCAGCCTGGCGCTGCAAGGTGAGCCGCACGCCCAGGCCGCGCAACAATTCACCCTGCTCCGTCGCCTCGCGTTTGGGCGGAAAGTCCTTCAGCAGGCGCGCAATGTCCGGCGCCCTGCCGTTCACGGCCACGCGCAAAAACTTGCCGAAGCGGCAGCGCGCCGTCGCCAGGTCCCAGACCTGGGTCACGGTCAGTTGCAAGCCGCCCGAGAAACGGTCGGGCTGCAGCTTGCCCATCACGATGACCAGCTCGTCGTCTTTCAGCAGGTTGCGGTTGGCGTTGAGCAGCGCCTCGTCGGCGCGCGCATCGATCACGCCGGATTTGTCGTCGAGCTTGAACAGCGCCAGCTTGCCGCGCTGGCCGTTGATGACGCGCAGGTCGCTCACGATGCCGGCCAGCAATTGCGGCTCGCGCGAGTCGATCAGGTCGTCGATCTGGCGTTTGACGAAGCGGCGCACTTCCAGCGTGACCTCGTCAAACAGGTGGCCCGACAGGTAAAAGCCGATGGCCGTCTTCTCGTAGGTCAGGCGCTCTTTCACGCCCCACGGCGTGGCGTCCACCAGATTGGGCTCCTGCGTGCTGGAGCCATGATCGTCGTCGCCCATGTCGAACAGGCCGCCCTGGTTGACGTTGGCCTGCGCGGCGGCGGCGAAGTCGAACGCGCGATCGACCGAGGCGATCAGGGCCGCGCGGTTGAGCTGCAGCGAATCGAAGGCGCCGGCCTTGATCAGCGCTTCGAGCGCGCGCTTGTTGAACTTGCTGCGGTCCACGCGCACGCAGAAATCGAACAGGCTCGTGAACGGGCCGCCTTCCTGGCGTGCCGCCACGATGGCGTCGATGGCCTGCTGGCCGGTGCCCTTGACGGCGCCCAGGCCGTAGCGGATCACGGTGTCGGAGATCGGCTCGAAGCGATGAAAGCCGCGGTTCACATCGGGCGCCTCGAACGTCATGCCCATCTTCAGGGCATCTTCATACAACATCCGCAGCTTGTCGGTGTCGTCCATTTCCACCGTCATGTTGGCGCAGAAGAACTCGGCCGTGTAGTGAACCTTGATCCAGGCCGTGTGATACGCCAGCAGCGCGTAGGCGGCCGAGTGCGACTTGTTGAAGCCGTAGCCCGCGAATTTTTCCATGTCGTCGAACACGGCGTCGGCCTTGTCCGGGGCGATGCCCTTTTTCGCCGCGCCATCGCGGAATATCTGGCGGTGCGTGGCCATTTCCTCGGCCTTCTTCTTGCCCATGGCGCGGCGCAGCAGGTCGGCGCCGCCGAGCGAGTAACCGCCCAGGATCTGCGCCATCTGCATCACCTGTTCCTGGTAGATCATGACGCCATAGGTCTCGGACAGAATGGCCTCCACGCGCGGGTCGGGATACACCACCGGTTCGCGCCCGGCCTTGCGCGCAATGTAGGTCGGGATCAGGTCCATCGGGCCCGGCCGGTATAGCGCGTTCATGGCGATCAGGTCTTCGAGACGCGTCGGCTTGGCATCGCGCAGCATGCCCTGCATGCCGCGGCTTTCAAACTGGAACACCGCCTCGGTCTTGCCCTCGGCAAACAACCGGTACACCGCCGGGTCGCCCAAAGGCAGGTTCTCGTAGGCGAAGTTTTCCTGCCCCTTGTGCCGCTTGACGATGAAGTCCTTGGCGATTTCCAGGATGGTCAGCGTGGCCAGGCCCAAAAAGTCGAACTTCACCAGGCCGATGGCTTCCACGTCGTCCTTGTCGAACTGGCTCACCGCCGAGTCGCTGCCGGGCTGCTGGTAGAGCGGACAAAAGTCGGTCAGCCGGCTCGGCGCAATCAGCACGCCGCCCGCGTGCATGCCCACGTTGCGCGTCATGCCCTCAAGCTTTTGCGCGAGCGCCAGCAGGGTCTTGACCTCGTCCTCCTTGTCCAGCCGCTCGGCCAGGATCGGCTCGGCCTTGATCGCACCGTCGATCGTGATGTGGGTGCCCGGCTTGTTCGGAATCAGCTTGCTGATGCCGTCGCAAAACGTATAGCTCATGTCCAGCACGCGGCCCACGTCGCGGATCGCGGCGCGCGCCGCCATGGTGCCGAAGGTGGCGATCTGGCTCACTGCCTCCTTGCCGTATTTGAGCTTGACGTAGTCGATCACACGGTCGCGGTTGCTCTGGCAGAAGTCGATGTCGAAGTCGGGCATCGACACGCGCTCCGGATTCAAGAAACGCTCGAACAGCAGGTTGTACTGCAGCGGATCCAGGTCGGTGATCTTCAGCGCATAGGCCACCAGCGAGCCGGCGCCCGAGCCGCGGCCCGGCCCGACCGGACAGCCGTTGTTCTTGGCCCAGTTGATGAAGTCGCCCACGATCAAAAAGTAACCCGGAAAGCCCATCTTCAGGATCGTGTCGATCTCGAACTCGAGCCGCTCCACATAGCGCGGGCGCTCCTGGTCGCGCTGCTTTGCGTCGGGGTACAGATGCGCCAGCCGCTGCTCCAGGCCCTCGTGCGAGGCATGGCGAAAGTAGTCCTCGGGCGAGAGCTTGCGCCCGTCGACTTCAGGCGTGGGAAAGTCCGGCAGCTGCGGCTTGCCGAGCACCAGCGTAAGGCTGCAGCGCCGCGCGATCTCCAGCGTGTTGGCTACGGCCGAGGGCACATCGGCAAACAGCGCCTGCATCTGCGCGGTCGTCTTGAAATACTGCTCGCGCGTGAACTTGCGCACGCGGCGCTGGTTGCCCAGGATTTCGCCCTCGGCGATGCACACGCGCGCCTCGTGCGCCTCATAGTCGTCCTCCCCGGTGAACTGCACCGGATGCGTCGCCACCACCGGCAGCTTCAGGCTGGCGGCCAGTTGCACGGCGGCGACCACATGCGCTTCGTCATTGGCGCGGCCGGCGCGCTGCAACTCGATGTAAAAGCGATGCGGAAACAGCGCAGCCAGCTGCAGCGCCACGGCGCTGGCCCGGCTTGAGTCGCCCTGTACCAGCGCCTGCCCGACCGGACCCGCCTGCGCGCCGGAGAGCACGATCAGTCCCTCGCCCAGCTCCGTCAGCCACGCCAGTTTGACGACGGCCTGCGCCTTGATCACGTTTTGCGTCCAGGCGCGCGCCAGCAGCTCCGACAGGTTCAGATAACCCTGGCGGTTTTGCACCAGCAGCACCAGCCGCGACAAGGCCCCCACATCCGCGCCCAGCCCTTCAAGAAAGATTTCCGTGCCGATCAGGGGTTTGACGCCGGCGCCGCGCGCGGCCTTGTAGAACTTGACGGCGCCGAACAGGTTGCTGAGGTCGGTGATGGCCAGCGCAGGCTGGCCATCGTCGGCAGCGGCCTGGACAATTTCATCGATGCGGTTGGTGCCATCGACGACGGAAAACTCGGTGTGAAGACGTAGGTGAACAAACATAGACTGCATTGTAGGAAGCCGCCATTTCGCAGCGTGGGCTGAGCGGCGTCATTGTCGCTTCAGCCATCGATTTGCTACAAAACAAGGAGCAAAAGGCGCAGGTGTGATATGGGCTGCAGCCCGAATTCATCGTGAATCGGGCCGGCGTGCGACATTACACAATAAAGCGCTTTTCGGGCAGCGGAATGAACTCGGTCTCGCCCGGCACCTGGCCCACGGCCTGCGCCTCCCAGTCCTGCGCGGCCTGCGCGATGCGCTCCTTGCGGCAGGAGACAAAATTCCACCAGATGAAGCGCCGCTCGGGCAGCGCGTCGCCGCCCAGCACCATCAGGCGCGCGGCCGCCGGGGCGTGAAGCTGCACGCTCGCGCCCGGCGCCAGCACGGCCAGCGTGTGCGCGGCCACCGGCATGCCGTCGATCAGCACTTCGGCATCGACCGCATAGACCGCCAGTTCGGGCGCCAGCGGCGGCAGCGTGAGACGCCCGCCCGCGGGCAGCGAAACGTCAAGGTAAATGGTTTTGGAATAAGTCACAACCGGCGACACCGCACCAAAGGCCTCGCCGACCAGCACGCGCACATCGGCATCATCTGCCTTGAGCGCCGGCAGGGCGGCGGCCGGCGTGTGCGCGAAGCTGGGCTCGACCTCTTCATGCTCGCGCGGCAGTGCGGCCCAGAGCTGGATGCCGTGGTTCACATAGGCCTGATCGCGCAGCTCCTGCGGGCGGCGCTCGGAGTGCACGATGCCGCGGCCCGACGTCATCCAGTTGATGGCGCCAGGTTCGATTTTTTGCACATAACCCAGGCTGTCCCGGTGCACCATGGCGCCCTCGAACAGGTAGGTCACGGTGGACAGCCCGATGTGCGGATGCGGCCGCACATCATGATTCGCACCGGGCTGCTCCAGCACCGGGCCGAAGTGGTCGAAAAACAGGAACGGGCCGATGGACTGGCGCTGGGCAGCCGGCAACAGTCGCCGCACCATGAAGCCGCCGCCGAGGTCATGGCCGTGCCCCGTGAGTTGCAGCAGCGCGCTCGTCACAAGCGCTCCACGTGGGTGGTGATCTCGGTCGTGACCTGCGTCATGAGCTTGTGCACCGGGCACTTGCCCGCCACGGTGCCGAGTTCCTGCAATTGCGCGTCCGTGAGGTCGCCGCTGATCTGCAGCGTGGCGGCGAGCCGGTACACGCCGGCGCGCTCGCCCGAATCATCGCGCTCGATCACCGTGTGGATGTCGGCCACCGGGATGCCCTTCTTGCGCGCGTACCAGAGCACGGTCAGGGCCTTGCAGGCGCCTAGCGCCGCATCGTAAAAATCGTGCGGACTGGGGCCGGCGTCCGTGCCGCCCTCGGCCACGCTGCCGTCGGCCAGCAATTCGTGGCTGCGGATGCGCAGCGTTTGCGCCATGGGCGCGGGTCCGGCTGGTGTCACCTGACGCCTGAGTTCAATGGCCATGAAAGACTCCTCGTAAAAGGAGCAATCTATCAGCCGTGCACCTTTACCGCAATGTCGGCCACGCGTTGCCCGAACAGCCGTGCGGTCTCCAGGTCGCCGGGGGCCATCTCCATCGGGCTGGCGTCGGCCGGCGATGCCGCAATCGCACCGCCGTACGACACCAGGTAGTTGACGTCGTTGCGCGTCGCGGCCTTGGTGTTGCTCGGCATCAGGCCCTGGCTGACCCAGATCATGCCGTGCTGCATGCTCAGGGTGAACAGGGTGGCCAGCGTCGCGCCCTTGTCGCCGTTCATGCCGGCGCTATTGGTGAAGCCGCCAGCGACCTTGTCGCGCCAGCCCTGCGTGTACCAGACCCGGCTGGAGGCGTCGGCAAACTTCTTGAACTGCCAGCTCACGTTGCCCATGTAAGTGGGCGAGCCGAAGATGATGGCATCGGCCGCGGCCAGCGTGTCCCAGCCGCCTGCCGGCAGGTTGCCATCGGCGTCGATGGCCACGAGGCTCACCGTGCCCGAGGCGCCCGCGCCTTCGGCAACGGCCTGCGCCATGCGCTGGGTGTGGCCGTAGCCGGAGTGATAAACCACGGCGACGGTTGCCATAGGTGTCCTTGTGCTTGGGTTAAAGGCTTCAGGCCGCGCGTTTGGCGTCCAGGCTCCAGGCGCCCGGACCCCAGGCTGCCAGCGTCAGCAGGCCACCGATGACAGCAATATTCTTGAAGAATAGCAGTTGCATCACCATTTTCTGGTCAGCCGGCACGGACCAATAGTCGTGGAAGTAGAAGCTGGCGACCAGCGTGAACAGCGCCAGCACCAGGGCCACCCAGCGCGTCCCGAGCCCGAAAATCAGCGCCAGCCCGCCGCCGATCTCGATCACCAGCGCGAACACGGCGGACACCTCGGGTACCGGCATACCGGCTGATGTGATGTAGCCCACCGTGCCGGCAAAGCCCATGAGCTTGGCGATGCCTGCGGGCAAGAACAGCACCGCGATCAGCAGGCGGCCGATGAAGGACAAGGGGTTTTGAAGTGTGTTCGACATGTTGATTCCTATAAGTTGAAAAGGTGAAAGGGTGAAATGGAAAAGGGTGTGTGTGTATGAGGGGGTCAGTACGCTACGCTCATGCGCTCAGGTCGAACACCAGCACTTCGGCGTCCTTGCCATGGGCCAGCGTCAGCAGACTTTCGCCCTCGATCAGCGCGGCGTCGCCTGCCACGAGCTTGTTGCCATTGACCTGCAACTCGCCGCGCACCAGGTGCACATAGCCCTTGCGCGCAGGGTTCAGAGTCAGCGTGGCGCCCTCAAGTCCGTCAAACAGCCCCGCATAGACTGCGGCGTCCGCATGGATCGTGACCGAGCCCTGCGCGCCATCGGGCGAGGCCACCAGGCGCAGCGTGCCGCGCTTCTCAAGCTCAGGGAAGGTCTTTTGCTCGTAGCTGGGCGCAATGCCGAGCGCGTTGGGCTCGATCCAGATCTGCAGGAAATGCGTGGTCTGGTCCTGGGCGTGGTTGAACTCGCTGTGCTGCACGCCGGTGCCGGCGCTCATGCGCTGCACGTCGCCCGGCGGGATGCCGCGCACGTTGCCCATGGTGTCCTTGTGCGCCAGGTTGCCCGACAGCACGTAGCTGATGATTTCCATGTCGCGATGCCCGTGCGTGCCGAAACCCATGCCCGGTGCAATGCGGTCCTCGTTGATCACGCGCAGGTTGCCCCAGCCCATGTGCTGGGCGTCGTAGTAGCCGGCAAACGAGAAGCTGTGGAATGATTTGAGCCAGCCATGGTCGGCATAACCCCTGTCCTGTGATTTGCGAAGCGTCAACATGATGCGTTCTCCTGGAATGCATTGAACTGTAGTTGCTGCAGCAACAAATACCATGCACCGCGTTTGATGGCATCATTCAAATTATTTGAATCTAGAGCCGCATTCCATGCAAACTCCCCGCGACGCCCTGACACCCGATGCACTTGCCATGCTGCAGGCGATTGCCGCTGCGGGCAGCTTTGCCGCGGCGGCGCGCGCGCTCGGCCTGGTGCCCAGCGCGCTGACCTATCGCGTGCGCCAGATCGAGGACGCGCTCGACGTGCTGCTGTTCGACCGCAGTTCGCGCCAGGCCAGGCTGACGGCGGCCGGGCGCGAGTTGCTGGTGGAGGGCGCGCGCCTGCTGGGCGAGATCGACGCGGTGGCAAACCGCGTCAAGCGCGTGGCCACCGGGTGGGAACCTCAGCTCACGCTGGCGGTGGACAGCGTGATCTCGCACACCACCATGATGGAATTGTGCGAGGCCTTTTTTGCACTGGGCCCGCCGACCGCGGTCAAGCTGCGCGAGGAAGCCCTGTCGGGCACGCTGCAGGCGCTGACCTCGGGCCAGGCCGACCTGGCCATCGGCGTGGCCATGGAGCCCGCCACCAGCATGGGCATTCACAGCAAGCCGCTGGGCCAGATTCACTTTGTCTTTGCCGTGGCGCCGCATCACCCGCTGGCCAGCGCTCTTGAGCCCCTGAGCGACGAGCTGATCCGCCGGTACCGCGCCGTGGCCGTGGCCGACTCGGTGCAGCGCAGCGACGGCATGACCTTCGGGCTGCTCGGCGGACAGGAAGTGTTGACCGTGCCCGGCATGCCGGCCAAGCTGGAGGCCCATGTGCGCGGCCTCGGCTGCGGCTTTCTGCCCGAGCCGCTGGCGCGCCCCTACCTCGCGACCGGCCGCCTGGTGGCGCGGCAGGTCGAGCGCCCGGCCCGGCTGGTGCGCTTCAGTTACGCCTGGCGCACGGCCACCCAGACTTCCCAGGGGCGGGCGCTGCAATGGTGGCTGACGCAACTCGAGAGCCCGGCCACCCGCGCCGCCCTGCTGGAGCGCCAGCAAGGGTTTTAGACATTGAGCCCCCACGCTTGCCACTGCGTGTAGAGTGCGCTCATGCCCACCCCACAAAGTACAAAGATGACAAAACCTCCCCGCGCCCCGTCTGCCCCCTCGAAGGTCCCCCGCCACATCGCCGTGATCGGCGCCGGCATGGCCGGTATCGCCTGTGCCCGCACCCTGGTGCAGGCCGGCCACCGCGTGACGGTGTTCGACAAAAACCAGGACGTGGGCGGGCGCATGGCCACGCGCGACACGCCGTTTGGCACCTTCGACCCCGGCACGCAGTACTTCACCGTGCGCGATGCGCGCTTTGCCCAGGCGCTGGCCACCACGCCCGGCGCCTGCAAGCCGTGGAGTGCAAACACCGTGCGCGTACTCGACACCTACGGCCGCGTGACCGCCGCCGGCCTGCCCGCGCGCGAGCCGCACTGGGTGCCGGCACCCGCCATGAACACTCTGCCGACCCAGTGGGCGCAGCCGCTGCACGAGGCTGGCGGCGTGGAGCTGCAGACACGGGTCACGCGCATCGAGCCCGACCCCATCAGCGCGCGGCACTGGCAGTTGCGCACCAGCGGCGCCGAGGATTCGCAGCATGTGTTCTCGGGTTTTGACGCCGTGGTACTGGCCACGCCCTCGGCACAGGCGCAGGAGCTGCTGCAAAATTCAAAGCAAGGCCCGCAACTGGCGAAGCAGATCAGCGCGGTGCGGGTTGCCCCCTGCTGGACCCTGATGCTGGCGTTTCCGCAGGCGGTGCAGCCCACGCTCACACATCTTGGCCCGCAGTGGAACGCGGCGCGCAGCACGCACCACCGCATTGCCTGGCTGGCGCGCGAGTCCTCCAAGCCGGGACGCGGCGCCATCGAGCGCTGGACCGTGCAGGCCAGCGACGCCTGGTCGCACGAACACCTGGAAGACGACGCGCCGCGCGTGCAGGCCAAGCTGCTCAAGGCGTTTGCCGAGGTCACCGGCATCCGCACGGAACCGGCCCACGCCGAGGTGCACCGCTGGCGCAACGCCCAGACCGTCAAGCCGCTGGGCAAGACCCACGTATGGGACGCCAAGGCGCGCCTGGGGCTGTGCGGCGACTACCTGATCGGCCACCGCGTGGAAGACGCGTTTGTCTCCGGGCTGGAACTGGCGCTCGCCATGGCGTGAAGCGGGGCGGTGGCATGACGGCCTACATAGGCAGGTTCGCGCCGTCACCGACCGGACCGCTGCACGCGGGCTCGCTGGTCGCCGCGCTGGCCAGCTGGCTCGATGCCCGCGCGCACGGCGGCCAGTGGCTGGTGCGCATCGAGGATGTGGACACGCCGCGCTGCGTCGCCGGCGCGGAGCGCATCATCCTGGCGCAACTCGCGGCCTGCGGCCTGCTGCCCGATGCGCCGCCGCTGGTCCAGTCGCAGCGCGGAGCCTTGTATCAGCGGGCGCTGGATACGCTGGTCGCCGAGGGCCGCGCCTACCCCTGTGCCTGCTCGCGCAAGGACATCGAGGACGCGCTGGCCGCCCTGGGGGTCCAACGCCCGCGCCACACCGAGCTGGTCTACCCCGGCACCTGCCGCCACGGCTTGCAGGGCCGGCGCGCACGCGCGTGGCGCTTCCTCACGGAAGGTTTTGAACAAAAACAGGCTGCAGCCCATACTGGATCTACGCAGTCAGCTATACCTTCGATAGCGAACCCCATCATCACCTGGATTGACCGCCGGCTCGGTGCGCAGCAGCAAAACGTGGCGTTGGAGGTCGGCGACTTCGCGCTCAAACGCGCCGACGGTCTCTGGGCCTACCAGCTCGCCGTGGTGGTGGACGATGCCGCGCAGGGCATCACCCACGTGGTGCGCGGCGTGGATCTGGCGGACAACACGCCGCGCCAGATCCTGCTGCAGCGCGCCCTGCAACTGCCCCTACCTGCCTACCTGCACACGCCGCTGGTCTGCGCGGCGAATGGCGAAAAGCTCTCCAAACAAAACGGCGCGCAGGCGCTCGATACTGCCAGCGCAGAAAGCGCCTTCAACGCGCTGGCGGCCGCCGCCGCCGTGCTGGGCTTGCCGCCGCATACCGGCACAGCGGCCGAGGCGCTGGCCGCGTGGGTAGGCGCATGGCGAGATCTCTACAATCCAGACTCCCCATGACCGCTACCCCCCCTTCCCTTCCCGCCTCCCCTTCTCCGGCTCCCGCTTCGGCCCCGCAGGACGTGGCCCACCCCAAAAGCATCCGCAGCTTTGTGCGCCGCGCCGGCCGCACCACGACCGGCCAGGCCAAGGCTTTGGCCGATCTGGGGCCGAAATTTGTGCTGCCCTATTCGGGGCACGCTATCGATTTGGCAGCAACCTTCGGCCGCAGCGCGCCGACCATCCTCGAGATCGGCTTCGGCATGGGCGAGGCCACTGCGCACATCGCGGCGCTGCTGCCGCAGAACAATTTCCTGTGCTGCGAAGTGCACCCGCCCGGCGTCGGCGCCCTGCTCAAGCGCATCGATGAGCAGAACCTCGCCAACATCCGCATCCTCGCGCATGACGCGGTCGAGGTGATCGACCACATGCTGCCGCCGCACAGCCTGGCTGGCATCCACATCTTCTTTCCTGACCCGTGGCATAAAAAGAAGCACAACAAGCGCCGCCTGATCCAGGCCCCGCTGGTGGCCCGACTCGCCACGCGCCTGAAGCCCGGCGGCTACCTGCATTGCGCCACCGACTGGCAGCCCTATGCCGAGCAAATCCTGCAGGTGTTGGGCAGCGAGCCGCTGCTGCGCAACACTGCCGATGCGGTGGAAGGCGGCTTTGCCCCCAAGCCCGACTACCGCCCGCTGACCAAGTTCGAGAAGCGCGGCCTCAAGCTGGGCCACGGCGTGTGGGACGTGGTGTTCGAGCGGGTGTGAGCACGCCGCCCCGGCACGCCCTGCCACCGACCCGCAACGGCGTCGGCCCGAGTTGCGTCGGCCTGCCCGCAGGCGACTGGCCCACCATCACGGATTTTCTGGTGCAGCGCTTCCCGGCCATCGAGCGGGCGGTGTGGCTGCAGCGCATGCAGGAAGGCCATGTGGTGGACGAGCATGGCGTGCCGGTCACGCCGGCTCGGGCCTATCAGGGTCACCTGCGGGTGTACTACTACCGCGATCTGGTTGAGGAGCCGCGCATTCCGTTCGATGAGGTCGTGCTGCACCAGGACGAGCATCTGGTCGTGGTCGACAAGCCGCATTTTTTGCCGGTAACGCCGTCCGGCCGCTACCTGCAGGAAACCCTGCTGGTGCGCCTGAAACGCAAGCTCGGCATCGACACGCTGCAGCCGATCCACCGGATCGACCTGGACACGGCCGGCGTGGTGGTGTTCTCGATCCAGAGCGCCACGCGCGACGCCTACCACGCCCTGTTCCGCCGGCGCGAAGTCGCCAAGCAGTACGAAGCGATCGCGCCCTGGCGTGCCGACTTGACGTTTCCGTGTGTGCGCCAGAGCCGCATCGTGGCGGGCACGCCTTTTTTTCGACTCTGCGAAGCGGCGGGCCCGGCCAACGCCGAAACCCGGATCGATGTGCTCGAAGTCAGTGGCCCGCTGGCGCGCTACCGGCTGGAGCCCGTGACGGGCCGCAAGCACCAGTTGCGCGTGCACATGGTGGCGCTGGGAATCCCCATCGTCAACGACCGCTTCTACCCCAGCCTGGTCAATGTGGCCGACGACGACTTCAGCCGCCCGCTGCAACTGCTGGCCCGGACGATTGCGTTCACCGATCCCGTAACCGGGCAGGCCAGGCGCTTCGAGAGTGCGCGCCGGTTAAGCCTGGACTGTCCCGACACGGCTGGATAGACCGCATCGAAGTCGCATCGAAGGGAGCGCTACAATGAGATTGATTCTCATTTGCGGAATTATCCATGTCCACGCCGCTCCCCATCCCGTCTCCCATCCAGCTGGCCCGGCCCGCGATCTCCCGCGGCAAGTTCCTGGCAGTGCTCGGCCCTGGCCTGGTGGTCATGCTGGCCGACACGGACGCCGGCAGCATCATCACCGCTGCCCAGAGCGGCGCGCAGTGGGGCTACAAACTGTTGATCCTGCAGTTGGTGCTGATCCCGATCCTGTTCGTGGTGCAGGAGTTGACCGTTCGCCTGGGTTTGGCGACCCAGAGAGGGCACGGCGAATTGATCCGGGAAACATTCGGCCGCGGCTGGGCGTGGTTGTCGGTCGGAACCCTGAGCCTGGCCTGCGTCGGTGCGTTGCTGACCCAGCTCAGCGGCATCGCCGGGTTGGCGCAAATCTTCGGCGTTCCCGTGGTCCCGGCCATTGCCGTCACGATCGCCGGGATCATTCTCATGGTGTTGACGGGCTCCTACCACTCGGTGGAACGGGTGGCAATCGCGTTCGGGCTGTTCGAGCTCGCGTTCGTCTTCGTCGCATGGCGCTCCGCGCCGAACATCCATGAAGTGGCGGCGCAGTTTTTCGCTATGCCGCTCGCCGACCCCCAGTACCTCTATCTCGCCGCCGCGAACATCGGCGCGGTGATCATGCCGTGGATGGTTTTTTATCAACAATCGGCCGTCGTCGACAAGGGCTTGGACCTGGCAGACCTGAAGGTCGCCCGCATCGACACGGCGATCGGCGCGCTGGTCACCCAACTCATCATGGCAGCCGTGCTGATCACCGCCGGCGCCGTGCTCAGCGGCGGCAATGGGGCGGGTGCGAGGCTGGACAACGTCCCGCAAATCGCCGACGCTCTGACGCCGACGCTCGGATACTCGGTCGGCCGAATCGTCTTTGCCATGGGCCTTGCCGGTGCGGCGCTGGTCGCCACTGTGGTCGTGTGCCTGACGGCCGCCTGGGGTTTGGGTGAGGTCGCCGGCTACAAACGCTCACTGGAGCATCATCCCCGCGAGGCACCCTGGTTCTATGGCGTCTTCAGCCTGGTCCTCATAGCCGGCGGCGTGCTGGTGACATCCGGCGCCGACCTCGTCAAACTCTCGGTAGCGGTTCAGGTCATGAATGCCTTGCTGCTGCCCGTGGTCCTCGGCTTCCTGTTCCTGCTGGCGCGCAGGGCGTTGACGGGTCAACATCGACTGAGCGGTTGGTATGCGTGGGTTGCCGGTGCATTGATCGTGGTGACCAGCGTCTTTGGTGTCTTTGCAGCGGTATCGGGGCTGATTGGCTAAGGCGTGCCGGTGACGCTGCACCCGGGCATGCATCAGACGACGCGTTGCCGCAACCTCATGCCTTGATTTCTTTGGCCGTGATCTGGTACCTGAAATCGTCAGGCGAATACGGGTCCAGCCGTCCGTTGGCATTCTCGGCCGCGGGGTACATGAAGAAGCCGAGCTTGTCGCCGCTGGAGTGGGGCAACACCACGTCAACCGCGCTGTTGTAGGCCATCCAGTTGCCTTCCCATCCGCCGAACAGTGCCTGGTTGACGGGTGCCACCACGCCGCTCTGGGTGCTCTTGATCCACTGCGGGGTTTCCTCGCGCATAACCTTGTCCACGTCGGCCGGGTCCATCGCGACCCAGCCATGGTCCTTCAGGAACACCTCGGAGCGGCAATGCTGCGCGCGCTGCAGGCCGGCCGGGTTGGCCCCAAGCGCCTTGTAGCCAAAGCTGGAGGGCGCCAGGCGAACGCCGTACAGGTCGCGCGCCGGCACGCCCACCGCGCGGCTCAGGCCGACAAACAGCGCGTTCAGGTCGGCGCACTTGCCGCCCAAATTGCCGGTCTCCAGCATGGTCTTGATGTCGCCCTCGCCGCAGCCGCGCACCTTGGGCTCGCGGTAGGTGTTCGCCACGATCCAGTTGTAAATCTTGCGCACTTTCTCGACGTCGGTGTGGGCGCCCTGGGTCGCCTCCAGCGCGGTCTTTCGCACAATCCCGTCGGTGGGTACCAGGGCCGTGGGTTGGGTCCAGTGTTTGAGCGTGTCGGCGTCCTCGCGCGCGCTCTCTTTAGCTGACCAGTCCACGGCGCGGCTTTGGGTCTGCACGCGGCTGGTCAGCTCCACGAAGGGATTGACCTCGCTCGCGGCGAACTCGACGTACAGCATTTGCGCGCCGGAGCTGCCATCGGCCGTGCGCTGCGTCTTGCCGTTGCTGGAGAAGCTGCTGTCCAGCGAGCGCTGGTAGGCGCTGTTGACGCACGGAATCGGCAGCCAGACGCGGGTCGCGCCCTGCGGCAGCAGAATATCGACCCGCGTGGTCACATCAAAGGTGCGCCAGTCGCCGGGCTTGGGCGCAAAGCGGCGCGCCGCGGGATCGTCCAGCGGGCTGCTCTGTGCGAAATTGATAGCAGGCAGTGCAGCAGCGATGGCGGCTACAGCGGTATTTTTCAAAAAAGTGCGGCGCACGGTAGTCATGAAGAGATCTCCGGATTTGGGGGGATGACGTCGTCAAGGCATGTCAAGGTGCCTCGGGATGTCTTGCTGCTGCCGTGCCGGAAACCCGTCAGGGCAACGTGCGAATTATCGCGCGCGGGGAAAGCGGCGCCCCGGCAGCGCGGGAACCCCGCTCAGGTGTGCAGTGGCGGCAGCAGCGGCGCGATCAACTGCTCGGCGGCCTGGCCGGTCCACTCCACTTCGCCCTGCACGCGCTGGCGCGGCTGGCCGAAGGCATCGATCAGCACCGTGGTGGGAAACACGCGCGCGCCCCATTGGCGCGCCATGTCGCCCGCGGGGTCCAGCAGCACCGGCAGACCCAAGGCCGACGCCTGTGCAAAGCGCGCCGCCGTGGCCCTGGATTCCTTGAAGTTGATGGCCAGCACCACGATCTTGCCGGGCCCGTAGATGGCCGCCATATCCTGCAGCGAGGGCATCTCGGCACGGCACGGCGGGCACCAGCTGGCCCAGAAATTGAGCAGCACTGCACGGCCGCGCAAGTCCGGGAGCCGCCAGGTCTTGCCGTCAAGATCGGTAGCTTGCAACGACGGTGCGGGCTTGCCCGCCGGCCAGCGCGTGACCTCGAAATCCTTGGCCCAGGCCGGCCCGGCACCTGCCGCCGCCAGCACGGCCAGCTGCTTGAGAAACCGCCGCCGTTCAGACGGGATATCAGTCATATCGTGCTGCGGCCCTTGTTCCATATGCACAGGTAGCTACTAATTAAATAGTAGCGCCTCAAACCTTGCCAGCGACCCAGGCCGGCACGCTCGCCAGCGCGGCCGCCAGTCCGGCCGGGTTGGTGCCGCCGGCCATGGCCATATCCGGCTTGCCGCCGCCCTTGCCGCCGACCTGTTGCGCCACGAAGTTGACCAGCTCGCCGGCCTTGACGCGGCCCAAGCTGTCGGCCGTCACGCCGGCCGCGATCTGCACCTTGTCGCCATCCACCGTGGCGAGCACGATGGCCGCCGTCTTGAGCTTGTCCTTGAGCTTGTCCAGCGTGTCGCGCAGCGTTTTCGCATCGGCACCATCGAGCCGGGCTGCAAGCACCTTGATGCCTTTGACGTCCACCGCCTGCGCCATCAACTCGTCGCCCTGGCTGGACGCCAGCTTGCCCTTGAGCGCCGCGATTTCCTTTTCCAGCGTCCTGACCTGATCCTGCACCTGCGCAATCCGTGTGACCAGTTCGGCAGGCTGCGTCTTGAGCGCCGCGGCCGCCTTGGTCATGGCGGCTTCCAACTCCTGCACATAGTCCATCGCCACGCTGCCCGTCACCGCTTCCACGCGGCGCACGCCGGCCGCGACGCCGCTCTCGGCCACGATCTTGAAGAAGCCAATATCGCCCGTGCGCTGCACGTGAGTGCCCCCGCAGAGTTCTTTGGAGGTACCGATTTCGAGCACGCGGACTTCATCGCCGTACTTTTCACCGAACAACATCATCGCGCCCGAATTTTTGGCCGACTCAATATCCATCACCGTCGCGCTGGTGGCCGAGTTGGCCAGGATTTCGGCGTTGACACGGCGCTCGATCTCCGCGATGTCCGCGTTCGACACCGGCGCATTGTGTGCAAAGTCAAAGCGCGTGCGCGACGCATTCACCAGCGAGCCCTTTTGCTGCACGTGCGGGCCCAGCACCTCGCGCAGCGCCTTGTGCATCAGGTGCGTGACGCTGTGGTTGCGCATGGTTTGTGCGCGCACGGCCGTGTTGACCTGCGCCGTCACCGCATCGCCCACCTTGAGCGAGCCGCTGGCCAGGGTGCCGTGATGGCCGAACACATCGGCCTTGATTTTTTGCGTGTCGGCCACATCGAACCGGGCCGTGTCGCCGGCGATGGTGCCCTCGTCGCCAACCTGGCCGCCGCTCTCTGCATAAAACGGCGTGGACGCCAATACCACCACGCCGGCCTGACCTGCTTTTAGCTCGTTGACCGGCTTGCCGTCTTCGTACAGTGCTACGATTTCTGTAGCTTGCGCAAGCTGGTCGTAGCCGATGAAGGTGTTGCCCAGGCCGGCATATTCGAGCGCGCGGTCCATCTTGAATTTGCCGGCGGCGCGGGCCTGGGCTTTCTGCCGGTCCATGGCCGCATGGAAGCCGGCCTCGTCCACCACCACGCCGCGCTCGCGGCACACGTCGGCCGACAAGTCGAGCGGAAAACCGAAGGTATCGTGCAGTTTGAAGGCCACTTCGCCAGGCAGCACCTTGGTGCCACCGGCCAATGCGGCATCGAGGATGGCCATGCCGTGCTCCAGCGTCTCGAAGAAACGCTCTTCTTCGCCCCTGAGCACGTCCATGATGCGCTGCTGCTGGGCCGCAAGGTGCGGGTAGGCCTCGCCCATCAGCGCGACCAGGTCGGGCACCAGCTTGTGAAAGAACGGCGACTTCTGGCCGAGCTGGTAGCCGTGGCGGATGGCACGGCGCACGATGCGGCGCTGCACGTAGCCGCGCCCTTCGTTGCCGGGCATCACGCCGTCGCTCACCAGGAATGAGGTCGCGCGGATATGGTCGGCAATCACGCGCAGGCTCTTGTTGCCCAGATCGTTGCAGCCGGTCTCGCGCGCGGCCGCCTTGATGAGCGCCTCGAAAATATCGATCTCGTAGTTGCTGTGCACGTGCTGCAGGATGGCGGCAAGCCGCTCCAGGCCCATGCCGGTGTCCACGCACGGCGCGGGCAGCGGTTTGACCGAGCCATCGGGCTGCATGTCGAACTGCATGAACACGTGGTTCCAGATCTCGATGTAGCGGTCGCCGTCGGCGTCCGGGCTGCCCGGCGGGCCGCCGGGGATTTCGGGGCCGTGGTCGTAGAAAATTTCGCTGCACGGGCCGCACGGGCCGGTGTCGGCCATCATCCAGAAATTGTCGGACGCGTACTTGGCGCCCTTGTTGTCGCCGATGCGCACCACGCGCTCGGGTGGCAGGCCGATGTCCTTGGTCCAGATGTCGTAGGCCTCGTCGTCGTCGATGTAGACCGTGGCCCAGAGCTTGTCGGCGGGCAGCTTGTAGACCTGGGTCAGCAGCTCCCAGCCCCACTGGATCGATTCGCGCTTGAAGTAATCGCCAAAACTCCAGTTGCCCAGCATCTCGAAGAAGGTGTGGTGGCGCGCCGTGTAGCCGACGTTCTCCAGGTCGTTGTGCTTGCCGCCAGCGCGCAGGCAGGCCTGCACCGAGGCCGCGCGCACGTAGTTGCGCTTGTCGGTGCCGAGGAACACGTCCTTGAACTGCACCATGCCCGAGTTGGTGAACATCAGCGTCGGGTCGTTGGCCGGCACCAGGGAGCTCGACGGCACCACGGTGTGGCCTTTGGACGCGAAGAAGTCGAGGAAGGTCTTGCGGATGTCGGCAACGGTAAAAGTGGGTGTGCTCATTTGTCAAGGGTTGTCGTGCCGAAGGCCGTCAGCGGCCGCAGCCCGCGCGTCAATGCGTGGTTGGGTATAACTCTTGATTATAAGTTTCAGGCCATGGGCATTGCGCGGCGCGGCACCGGCTTCCGCGCTATGCTTGACGGCTCTCAATGCACCGGCACCCCTCAACCAGCGCTGCCTCTTTGCCACCGCACACTCTTTCGGAGCCCCTTCATGGACATGAAAACATCCCCGCTTTCGCTGCTCAAAGACCCCAGCCTCTTGAAGACCGACGCCCTGGTGAACGGCCAGTGGATCAAGGGCGCCTCGCGCTTTGACGTGCTGGACCCGGCCACCGGCCGCAAACTGGCCGACGTGGCCAACCTCGGCCCGCAGGACGCCGAAGCCGCCATCGCCGCGGCCAATGCCGCCTGGCCGGCCTGGCGCAGCCAGACTGCCAAGCAGCGCCACGCCGTTTTGATGAACTGGTTCCAGTTGCTGATGGCGAATCAGGACGACCTGGGCCGTATCATGACGGCCGAACAGGGCAAGCCGCTGGCCGAGGCCAAGGGCGAAGTCGCCTACGGCGCCAGCTTTGTCGAGTGGTTTGCCGAAGAGGCCAAGCGCGTCAATGGCGAAACCCTGGCGCAGTACGACAACAACCGCCGCGTGATTGTGCTGAAGCAGTCGATCGGCGTATGCGCGGCCATCACGCCCTGGAATTTCCCGCTGGCGATGATCACGCGCAAGGTGGCGCCCGCGCTCGCGGCCGGCTGCCCGGTGGTGATCAAACCCGCCGAACTGACCCCGCTGACCGCGCTGGCAGCCGCAGAACTGGCCATGCGCGCCGGCATTCCGGCCGGTGTGCTCAACATGCTGACGGCCGACAGCGCGGGCAGCATCGCGATTGGCAAGGTGCTGTGTGCCAGTGAGGTGGTGCGCCACATCAGTTTCACCGGCTCCACCGAGGTGGGCCGTATCCTGATGGCGCAGAGTGCGCCCACGGTCAAGAAGCTGTCGCTGGAGCTGGGCGGCAACGCGCCCTTCATCGTGTTCGACGATGCCGACATCGACAGCGCGGTCGAAGGGGCCATGGCCAGCAAATACCGCAATGCCGGCCAGACCTGCGTCTGCTCCAACCGGCTCTATGTGCAGGACGCGGTGTACGACGAGTTTGTGCAGAAGTTCTCCGCCAGGGTCCGCCAGCTCAAGGTCGGCAACGGCTTCGAGGACGGCGTGGTACAGGGCCCGCTGATCGAAGACGCGGCCGTGGACAAAGTGGCGCGCCACGTGGCCGATGCGGTGGCCAAGGGAGGCAAGCTCCAGGTCGGCGGCCACAAGCTGCAGGGGCAGTTCTTCGAGCCCACCGTGATTTCGGACGCCACGGCCGACATGCTGTGTGCGCGCGAGGAAACCTTTGGCCCATTGGCCCCGGTGTTTCGCTTCAAAACCGAGCAGGAAGTCATAGCCGCGGCCAACAACACCGAGTTTGGCCTGGCCAGCTATTTCTACAGCCGCGACGTGGGCCGCATCTTCCGCGTGGCCGAGGCGCTGGAGTACGGCATGGTGGGCATCAACGCGGGCGTGATTTCCACCGAACACGTGCCGTTTGGCGGCGTCAAACAGTCGGGCCTGGGCCGCGAAGGCTCCAGCCACGGCATGGAAGAGTACGTTGAAATGAAGTATCTGTGCCTGGGCGACATCCTCAAGTAAGTTGCCAGCGCTACGGCCCACCCGTCGTCACTCACCGGATCCCCAACCCTCCCGATCATGCGCATTTTGTTGGTAGAAGACGAACTCGAGATGGCGTCGTGGCTGGTGCGTGCGCTCAAGCAAAGCGGTTTCGTGCCGGACCATGCGCCCGATGCAGGCACGGCCGAGGCGCTCATGGCCGGCACGCAGTACGACGCAGTGGTGCTGGACCTGCGACTGCCCGACCGGCACGGCCTGGCCCTGCTGGCCGACCTGCGCGATGCGGGCCACCGTACGCCCGTGCTGGTGCTGACCGCACAGGGTTCGCTGCAGGACCGGGTGCGCGGCCTGAACCTGGGCGCCGACGACTTCCTGACCAAGCCCTTCGCCCTCGAGGAACTGGAGGCGCGGCTGGCCGCCCTGGTGCGGCGCAGCCGCGGCCGTCCGCATGTGCCGCTGCATTGCGGGTCGCTGTCGTGCGACCACGAAAGCCGGGCCTTCATGCTTGCCGGGGTGCTGCTGCCGCTCACGCCGCGCGAGCATGCGGCACTGGAAGCACTGCTGGCGCGCAGCGGCACGCCGGTGAGCAAATCACAGCTCGCGGGCAAGGTGTTCCCGCACGACAGCAGCGCCGGCCCCGACGCGATCGAACTGGTGCTGCACCGGCTGCGGCGCAAGCTCGCGGGCAGCGATGTGCGCATCGTCACGATCCGCGGCCTGGGCTATATGCTGGAAGGCGATGCCGATGCTTCCGTTCCGTGAGCGGAGCCGCTTCGGCATCCGCGCGCGGTTGCTGACCCTGCTGCTGCCTTGCCTGCTGGCGCTGCTCGTGCTCGACAGCTGGAACGACTACCGCGCGCAGCACGATCTGATGCAGGACGCCTACGACCAGGCCATGCTGGAGCCGGTCAGCGCACTGGAGCACAGCATCGCGCTGGCCGCCGACGGTTCCATCCGTGTGCAGGCGCCCTTCGATGTGCAGGCCATGTTCGACGTGACGCGCCCGCAGCACAAGTTCCTGCACGTCGGGCTGACCGCGCTGCCGGATAAACCAGGCCAGAGTGCGCAGCCCGCCAGTGAGGTCACGCTGATCGGCGTGGCCGACCTGCCGCCGCCGCCAGCGGGCGCAGGCGCCGACAACCCGTTCGCCTGGTACGACGCGCACTACCAGGGCTATCCGGTACGCATGGTGGCGCTGCGCCGCACGGTGCTCGATGGGCATGCACAGCCCTACCAGGTCCTGATTCAGGCGGCCGAGGGCACGGGGCCGCGCGTGCAGGCGCAGGCCGACCTGCTGCGCGAGGAACTGCTGCAGGGCGCCCGCATGGTGGCGGTGGTGCTGCTGCTGGTGTGGCTGGGCGTGAGCTGGTCCTTGCGGCCGCTGGAGCGCCTGCGCAAATCGGTGCAGGCGAGCCCGCCAGACGACTTGATGCCGCTTGACGCGCGCGACGTGCCGCACGAAGTGGTGCCGCTGGTCGACGCCGTCAACCACCACATGGCCCGGCGCCAGCAGATGCTGGCCGGGCAGTCCCGTTTTCTGGCCGACGCGTCGCACCAGTTGCGCACCCCGCTGGCCATCATGTTGACGCAGGCCGGTTATGCCCTGCGCGAGCCCGATGCCACGCGCATGCGCGAAACCCTGCACGCCATCGTCACGCAGCTCACGCGCAGCCGGCGCCTGTGCGAGCAGTTGCTGGCGCTGGCGCAGGCCAGCCAGGTGGCGGACAAGCCTTCGTCCCCGCCTGTCGTCGACCTGAACCGCGTGGCACGCGAGGTTGTGCTGCAGTACCTGCCGCTCGCGCGCGAGAAGAACCAGGATCTTGGCTGGATCGACGCACGCGGCGAGGCCTCGGCGAGCGACGACGCCGACGCGCCGGCGGCGCCGGTCGCACCTGTTGCAGCCCGCGACATGGAATTGCACGAAGCACTTTCCAACCTGGTGCACAACGCGATTCGCTACACCCCGGCGGGCGGGCGCATTACCGTCTCGGTCCAGATCGGGGGCGGCCAGGTCTGCGCCGAGGTGTCCGACAGCGGCCCCGGCATCGCACCCTGCCGCCGCGACAGCGTGTTCGAGCGCTTTGCGCAAGCGGCCAGCGCAGACGGGAGCGTACATCCGGCCCCGGGCGCAGGCCTGGGCTTGTCCATCGCCCGCGCCTACGCCAGGCGCAACGGCGGCGACATCGAACTGGCCGATGGCGACGCACCGGCAGGCGGCGCGCCGGGACTGCGGGCCCGGCTGCGTTTGCCACTGGCACACGATTCTTCCGCACAGCCGGCATAGCATCGCGCGGCCGGCATCGCGCGGCCCCTTTCGTATTCGTAATTACACGTATTTTGAGGCGCGGCAAGCCGAACGAAAGGAGATTGGAAGCTTCGATTCCTAGACTTCACCGTAAACCAACCAAGCAGTCTGGCGGTCCATGTTCACGTGGGTCCCGGCTCGACCGGGAATACCACGTAGGAGACATGATGAAATACCCCTGTAACGCCGGGCCGCGCCCGCAAGACGGGTCGGGAGAGGCTCGATGAGCGCTCCCTCCCAATCCAAAAAAGACTACTACGGCGGCGCGCTGATGGTCATCGTCGGTGTGGCTGCCGCGTACGCCGCCACCGGCTATCACCTGGGCACGCTGGCCCGCATGGGACCCGGCTTCTTCCCGTGCGCCGTTGGCGTGCTGCTGGCCCTGGTCGGTGTGGCGATTGCGGTGTCGGCCCGCACCGACGACGGGCCGCCGGCCACCACCGGGCACGGGTACAGCCAGGGCATGCCGGACCTGCGCGGCTGCAGTTGCATCATCGCCGGCATCCTGGCGTTTTTGCTGCTGGGCGAATACGCCGGCCTGTTGCCCGCCACCTTCGCCATCGTGTTCATTTCGGCGCTGGGTGACCGCGGCAACACGGTCAAACAGGCAGCGCTGCTGGCCTTGGCCATGTGCGTGATCGCAGGTGTCGTGTTTTGGTGGGCGCTGCAGATGCAGATGCCGCTGTTCCGTTTTGGAGGCTGACCTTCATGATCTCCCAAGCTCTGCATGACCTCTGGTTCGGTTTCGGCGTCGCGTTCGAAGGCCACAACCTGATGTGGTCGTTCTTCGGCGTGCTGGTGGGCAACCTCATCGGCGTGATGCCCGGCATGGGCGCGCTGTCGGCGATGTCCATGCTGCTGCCGCTGACCTACGTGCTGCACCCCGTGCCCGCCATCATGATGCTGGCCGGTATTTTTTACGGCTCGATGTACGGCGGCGCCATCGGCGCCATCCTGCTGAACCTGCCCTCGCATGCGGCGCATGCCGTGACCTGCCTGGACGGCTACCCGATGACCCGCGCCGGCAAAGGCGGCACCGCGCTAGGCATCGCCATGATCTCGTCGTTTTTTGCAGCGACCGTCGGCATCCTCATCATGATTTTTGCCTCGCCGCTGCTGGTCGCCATCTCGTTCAAGTTCGGCCCCACCGAGCTGTTCTCGATCATGCTGCTGGGCCTGCTGGCCGGCGCCACCATGTCGCGCGGTTCGCCGCTCAAGGGCGTGGCCATGACACTGTTCGGGCTCTTGTGCGGCGCGGTCGGCACCGACGTGAACAGTGGCTCGTTCCGCTTCAGCTTCGGCATTCCCCAGCTCAGCGACGGGCTGGAGCTGGTGGCCATCGCGCTGGGGGTGTTCGGCGTGGCCGACTTCCTGCTCAGCGTGAACCGCATGCCGGTGATCAAAGCCACCGCCACGCTGCGCATGCGCGACATGCGCCCCAGCATGGCGGAATTGAAAGAGGCGTTCTGGCCCATGGTGCGCGGCACCGGCGTCGGCGCGCTGTTCGGCGCCATGCCGGGCACCGGCCCCACCATCACGTCCTTCATTGCCTATGCGCTGGAGCACAAGATCTCCAAGACGCCCGAGAAGTTCGGCACCGGCATGATCGCGGGCGTGGCCGCCCCCGAGGCGTCGACCCACTCCAAGACCCAGGTCGACTTCATCCCGACGCTGAGCCTGGGCATTCCCGGCGACGTGGTGATGGCGCTGATCCTGGGCGCGCTGCTGATCCAGGGCATTCAGCCCGGGCCGCAACTCATCGGCGAACATCCGGACATCTTCTGGGGCCTGATCGCCAGCTTCTGGATCGGCAACGTGCTGCTGATGGTGCTCAACGTGCCGCTGATCGGTGTCTGGGTCAAGCTGCTGCAGGTGCCCTACCGCTACCTTTTCCCCTCGGCCATGTTCTTCATCGTCATTGGGGTCTTCACCACGCAAAACGACCTGTTCCAGACCTGGGAGGTGCTGGCCTTCGGCGTCATCGGTGCGGTGCTCATGGCGCTCGATTTCCCCATGGCGCCGATCCTGCTGGGGGTCGTGCTCGGCCCCATGATGGAAGAGAATTTCCGCCGGGCGCTGCTGCTCTCGCGCGGCGACATGTCGGTGTTCGTCACCCGGCCCATCAGCGCGGGTTTCATGGCGGTGTGCGCCCTGGTGGTGCTCGGTGTCACGTGGTCCGCCTGGCGGGCCCAGCAGCGCAAACGGGGCGCGAAAGCCGCCGCGGCGCTGGATGTGGCGCTGGGCCTGCCCACACTGGAGCTGCGCAGCGACGACTGAGACGGGCGATCGGGGGCGGCGGATCAGCGTATATTCACACGCCATACCTTGGCTTGGGAGACCCCTTCAAATGAACCGCCGCAATCTCGTTCAATCCGCTGCTCTGGCCCTGGCCGCGGGCGCTACATTTTTAATAGCTGCCAATGCACAGGGGACAGGGGCTACAGGTCAAAAGCACCACAAGATCGTGGTTCAGGTGAGCGACAACGATCCGGTCAAATGGAACCTGGCGCTGAACAACGCGAAGAACCTGCAGGACGATGTGGGCGCCGCCAATGTGGACGTGGAAATCGTCGCCTACGGCCCGGGCATCGATATGCTCAAGCTCGATGCACCGGTGAGCAACCGCGTGGGCGACGCCGCCCGGGGCGGCGTGAAGGTGCTGGCCTGCCAGAACACCATGCGGGGCCAGAAGCTGACCAAAGAAGACATGAGCCCTGCTGTCGGCTACGTACCCTCCGGTGCCGCCGAAATCATGATCAAGCAGGGCGAAGGCTGGGCTTACCTGCGGCCTTAAGCCAGTCACTCCATCGCATCCCATTTCTCCGCGCTGGCGCCGGCGAGCGCGCGAACCCGCGCTTCGTCCTTGGCAAACTCGGTTGCCGAGCCGGCGTAGGCAATGCGGCCATCGTCAAGCACATAGGCCCGATCAGCGATCTCGACCGCCGCACGCACGTTTTGCTCAATGAGCAACACGGACATGCCTTCCTTGCAGGTGGAGACGATGACCCTGAAGACGTCCTGGACGATCAACGGCGCCAAACCCTGGGAGGGCTCGTCCAGAAGCAATAGTCTGGGGTTCAACAGCAGGGCACGGGCAATCGCCAGCATTTCCTGCTCGCCGCCCGACAACTGGCTTCCCTTGTTGTTCTTGCGTTCGGCCAGACGGGGAAACAACTCGTAGACGCGCGCTATGGTCCAGGGTCCGGGTCGATCCATCGGAACCTTCAGGTTTTCGTCCACCGTGAGGTTGCCGAAAATGCGTCGCCCCTCCGGGACAAACCCGACACCCAGCGCCGCAATTCGATGCGGTGGCCACTGGGTGGTGGTCTGGCCGAACATGCGGATTGCTCCTTGCCGTGCCGGCGCGAGACCCATCAGGCTGCGCAGCGTTGTCGACTTTCCGGCGCCGTTGCGGCCCAGCAGGGTGACCAGTTCGCCCTCCTCCACATGGAGATCGACGCCCTCGAGAATATGGCTCTTGCCGTAATAAGTGTGCAGCCCTTCAACTTCAAGCACATTCATGCGGCTTTCCCCAAGTAGGCGGCCTGGACCTTCTCGCTGGCGGCAATCTCATCGGGAGTTCCCTCCGCCAGCACTGCGCCTTCGGCCAGCACCATGATGCGGTCGGCCAGGTGAAAAATCACGCGCATGTCGTGCTCGATCAAAACAATCGTGAGCTTCTGCGACTGGTGCAGCTTGCGGATCAGCCGGGTGATGTTGTAGGTTTCCTGATCCCCCATGCCGGCCGTCGGCTCATCGAGCAGCAGCAATCTCGGCTTGAGGGCCAGGGACATCATGATTTCCGTGGAACGCTGGTCGCCATGCGACAGCTCGCCCACGAATCGATCCGCCTTGTCGCTCAAGCCGCCCAACTCGGCCAGTTCCGCGACGCGCTCCTGGACCCGCGCGTCCAGGCTTTTCCCCAGCCAGGGCCGCAGCCGCAGTCCGAGCGCAATCTCGACCGGAATGCGCAGGTTTTCATGCACCGTCAGTTCCGGAAAAATCTCGGTGATCTGGAATGTCCGCGCCATGCCCAGCGCCACGCGTTTGTGCGGGGCCAGCGCTGTGATGTCCCGGCCGTCGAACAGGATGTGCCCCGAAGTCGGGGCGAAGAAGCCGCTGATCAGGTTGAAGAAGGTGGTCTTGCCGGCCCCGTTGGGACCAATGACCGCACGCAACTCGCCTGGCTCAACATCAAGAGAAACGCCATTGACGGCAATCAGGCTGCCAAAGTGCTGCGAAACATTTTGCACCTGCAACAGACTCATGAGGCAGACTTTCTGCGGAAGATGCCGAGGACACCGCGCGGAAAAAACAGCACGACCAGCACGAAAAACAGGCCGATGAAGGACATCCAGTTCTCGGTATGGCTGGAAACATAGTCCTGCAGCACGACGAAGATGGCCGCGCCAACCAGCGGCCCCCAAAAAGAGCGCATGCCGCCGAGCACCGCCATGATCACGAAGTTGCCGGAGAGGGTCCAATGGAGCGCACGCGGATCGGTAAAGTTATTCAGGAGCGCGTACAGCGTGCCCGCCAGGCTCGCAAAAAAGCACGAGATGACGAAGGCAATCCAGATGTGCTGCTCGACCGGAATCCCGAGGAAGCGCGCCCTGCGCTCATTTTCCCGGATCGCCAGCAGCGTGCGCCCGAAGGGGGAGCGCAACAGTAGCGCCATAACCGCGGCGGAGACGGCGAAGATCACCAGTACCAGGTAATAGAAAGCCTTGTCGTTGCCAAGAATGTCTATGTGGGAAAAGCCCAGATCAAGCGGAAGTCGCTTCCACCCGGTCAGACCATCGTCGCCACCCGTCACCGCATTCCATCGAAACGCGATGAAGTAGAACACCTGCCCAAACGCGATCGTCACCATGGCGAAATAAACCCCGCGCAATTTGACGATCAGGGCACCGAGGACGGCGCCCGCAAGGGTGCCGACCAGAACGCCCACCAGAATCCCGACGGGCGTGCTCGGAACCAGATACCGGATGGTTATGCCGGCGCCATACGCCCCGAGCCCGAAATATGCAGCGTGGCCAAACGACAGCACGCCAGTGAAGCCCAGCAGGAAGTTGAGCGCCATGGCCGCCAGGCCGAGCACCAGCACGCGGGTGGCGAGTTCCGTATAGCCACCAATGGCGCTCATCCAATACGGCATGGTCAACAAGACAATCCAGAGTATCGCGTTGGATGCGTATTTGCTGGTGTTACTCATTGGGTTCTCCCCTCTTCACCGAGCAAGCCGCGTGGCCTGACCAGCAGCACGACAGCCATCAGGATGTACATGATGGCCTCGGAAGCCGACGGGATGAACATGGTGGCCAGGCCCGATGCAACGCCGATCAGCAAGCCCCCCAGCAGTGTGCCGGGCAGGCTGCCGAGTCCGCCCACGATGATGGCGACAAAGCTGGGCATGATGAGCGAGGTGCCTATGGTTGGCTGCAGTCCGAGCATGCCAGCCGCCAGCACCCCGGCGAGGCCCGCGAGATAGATGCCAAGACCGAAATTGAGATTGCGCAGGATGCGCACATTGACACCGAGTACCGAGACGGTTTCCAGGTCGAGCGTGCCGGCGCGGATGCGCATGCCGAGCCGGGTTCGGTTCAGGATAAAGAATAGACCCGCGACCGCTACTGCGACCAGAACGACCATGAACAACCGGTACCCGGTCAAGAAGAAAAATTCAGTACTCAGCGGTATATTGAGCCAGCCGGGGATCGGAAAAGGCAGGCTCTGCGCGCCCCAGATATAGCGGGTGCCATCCTCAAAAATGTAGGCGAGGCCGAAAGTCAGCAACAAGCTGTACAGTGGGTCGCGCCCATAGAGGCGGCGGATCAGGAAGCGCTCCACCACCAAGCCCAGCAGCGCCGTCAACAGAGGCGCCAGTACCAACGCACCCCAAAAGCCGACATAGGGTATCAGCGTGAAGGCGATATAGGCGCCAATGGCCAGAAATCCGCCGTGCGCGAAATTGATCACACCGCTCAGATTCAGGATCAACGACAGGCCAAGCGCCATCAGTGCGTAAAAAGCGCCAACGATAAGCCCGTTGAACACGTTGAACAGAAGTAACTGCGTCATTCAGTGTGCCGCCTTTTGAATCAATGGTCGTGCGCAACCTATTCTGCACACGCGAAGCCGCCACGCCAGGTTGGCCCCCGTCATGGATTTGTCGAAAGACCAAGGCTTCGCGGTGTGCGATGTCCGCAATATCGGTTCAACTCGGCCAGGTCATCTTGCAGCCGGTGTCTGCCACGGACAGCGCCACATCCGTCCCCTTGACGACGTTGTCGACGTGGAACAGGTCTTCGGGCGTGCTGCCACTCGCCTGCGCATGACCAACGTAGAGGTTGGGCATGAGCTGGTTATCCCCCACGCGGTAGAAAGGATCATCGGGCATCAGGCCGATTTCCGGCGGCAGCTTCATGCCCTGAAGCGCCCTCGCCATCTTGACGGCCTCGAGCGACTTCGCCTTGTTCGCCGCCAGGGCGCAACTCCAGGTCGATGCAAACCCGAACCACGTCCGCGCAGTCGGCACTTTGCCGGTCTTCTTCTGGATGGCGGCCACGAACTCCTTGAGATGCGGCACGTTCGGCTGGTTCCAATACCACTCGAATACCCAGGTGCCGATGCGTGCCTCGGGCGGCAGGCCCTCCAGCGCCTCGAGCTCCTGCTGCGCGCCGGCAATGTGGAAGCGCTTGTCGAGACCGAACTGCACGGCCTGCTTGAGCACATTGATCATGTCGTCGCCAGCGTGGAGAAGGATGATGACGTCCGGCTTCGCAGCCTGGGCCTTGATCAAATAAGAGGAGAAGTCGGTCGTGCCGAGCGGCGTCAGGTCGGCACCAACCTCCGTGCCGCCGAGCGTCTTGAGGCCAGCTTCGAAACCCTCTTGCAGCGTATGCCCGAAAGCATAGTCGGGCGTAATGAAATACCACTTCTTGCCGTACTTGTCGAACAGCAGTTTCGATACCGAATTGGTTTCCATGCGCGTCGTGTTGCAGACGCGGAACACGTTCCAGTGACAGGTGGTGCCGGTGACCGCATCGGTATGGCCGCCCGGCACGATGTGCAGCACGCCCTTCTCGTTACTCACCTGCGCCATGGCCAGGGTCAGCCCCGAGTTCACATTGCCAAGCAGGAAGCTGACCTTGTCGCGCTCGATCAGCTTGCGCGCCTTCTGCACCGCGGTGCCGGCATCGCCACTGGTCGAATCCTCCACCAGCAGTTCCGCCTTGCGCCCCAGAATTCCGCCCTTGGCATTGATCTGCTCAATGGCGAGTTGGCAGCCAGTCAACTCGTTCTTGCCCAGCGCCGCATAAGTGCCGGTGAGCGGATTGTCGAGACCGATTTTGACCGATTCCTCGCCGCGCGCACTAATGATGAAAGGAGGAGCCAGCTGCGCCGCGCCTGCCGCAGCGGCAACCTGCAAAACCGTACGACGAGCTAATTTCCCCGGGCCACTTCGATTTCCCATCTGAATACTCCTACAGGTAAGCGTTGGTGCGATAGGGTTCTTCAAGCAAACGGGGGAACTGCCTGCGTCGCACTGGCGTATGCCAATTCCGGATCCCTTTTTTTATGCTGCCATAGATAAGTACAAATATGGACCCTCGTTTACCCTGCCGCCAGGACCCTGCCCTTCTCGCAGACTCAAAGAAACCGCCCCAGCAACCGGCGCGACGCCGCATCGAGCGCCAGCATGTCGCGCACCTTGAAGTGAACGCCCTGGCCGCCCGTGATCAATAGCGCGGCGCCATCCAGGCGGCGAATGTCCTCTTCCCCTTTGAGCACAAAGTGCGTATGGCCCCGGTCGGTTTCCACCTCCCAGGTACTGGGCGTAGAAAACGTCGACACGCTCTTGAGACGCAGAATTTCAGGCACGAACTCGCGCGCCGCCAGCTCTTCCTCGATCAGGCTGCGCACCGCCGGTGGCAGCGCGTCCAGCCGCTCGATCCAGGCCAGTTCATGACCGTCGGTATTCAGCAGCGAGAGTCCCTCAGCAGGCGCTGAGACGGGGAAGGCGCGCACCGGCGTCACGCCGTCGAACTGCTCGCCGGTCGCCACCGTCAGGACGAGGCGACCAAAGGCGTTGCGTTCGAGTTGAAAATCACAGGCGTCCATCAGATGCTTTCGTGTTGACGGGTCTGCGGCAGATGGACCACCGGCTCGGCCACCGCCATGTCGGCGGCATCATCTTCTTCGTCTTCTTCACTTTCATCTTCAATGTCGGCCCGGCGCAGTTGCGCTTCATACAGACGCCAGTAGGTGCCCTGCCGGGCCATCAGTTCGTCGTGCGGGCCGACTTCCACCACCTGCCCGCGATCCATCACCACCAGCCGGTCCGCCTTGCGCAAGGTGGACAGGCGGTGCGCAATGGCAATCGTGGTGCGGCCCTGCACCAGGTTGTCCAGTGCCTTCTGGATTTCCTTTTCGGTCTCGGTGTCCACCGACGATGTGGCTTCGTCAAGAATCAGGATGCGCGGGTCAATCAGGAGCGCGCGCGCAATCGAGATGCGCTGGCGCTCGCCGCCCGACAAGCCTTGCCCGCGCTCGCCGACCAATGAGTCATAGCCCTGCGCCAGCCGAAGGATGAATTCATGCGCATGCGCGGCGCGCGCCGCCGCCACAATTTCGGCACGGGTCGCGTCGGGCCGGCCGTAAGCAATGTTCTCGGCAATCGTGCCGAAAAACAGGAAGGGTTCCTGCAGCACCAGGCCAATATGACGCCGGTAGTCGGCCACGCCGAAGCGCCGGATGTCGGTGCCATCGACGCGGATCGAGCCGTCGGTAACGTCATAGAAGCGGCAGATCAGGTTGACCAGCGTGCTTTTGCCCGAGCCGCTGTGGCCCACCAGGCCAATCATCTCGCCGGGCTCGATGGCCAGATCCAGGCCACGGATCACCGAGCGGTTGCCATAGCGAAAGCCGATGCCGCTGATCTCGATGCGTCCCTGCATGCCTTGCAAGCCGGACCCCGTGCCAATTTTGACCGGCTGCGCCGGCTCGGGCACGTTGGAGACATGGTCGAGGATATCGAAGATACGCTTGGCACCGGCTGCCGCCTTTTGCGTCACCGAAACAATCCGGCTCATCGAATCCAGCCGCGTGTAGAAACGCCCGATATAGGCAATGAAAGCGGTCAACACACCGACCGTGATCTGGTGCCTGGACACCAGCCAGATGCCAAACGCCCACACCACCAGCAGGCCTATTTCGGTGAGCAGCGAGACGGTGGGCGTGAACAGCGACCAGGTCTTGTTGAGCCGGTCGTTCACCGCCAGGTTGTGCTGGTTGGCGACGCGAAAGCGCTGTGCCTCGCGCTTTTCCTGGGCAAACGCCTTGACCACGCGAATGCCAGGAATCGTGTCGGCCAGCACATTGGTGACCTCGGACCAGACGCGGTCGATCTTCTCGAAGCCGGTGCGCAAACGGTCCCGCACGGTGTGGATCATCCAGGCGATAAACGGCAGCGGCAGCAGCGTGACCAGCGCCAGCCACGGGCTGATCGAAAACAGGATGATCGACGTCATCACGATCATCAGCACATCGGTGGCGAAATCCAGCGCATGCAAGGACAGAAAAACGCAAATCCGGTCGGTTTCCGAACCGATGCGCGCCATTAAATCGCCCGTGCGCTTGCCGCCAAAATAATCCAGCGACAGCCCCAGCAGATGGTCGAAGGTGGCCGTGCGCAGGTCGGCGCCGATGCGCTCGGACACCAGTGACAGCATATAGGTGCGCGCCCAGTTCAACCCCCAGCCCAGCAGGGCCGAGCCCAGCAGGCCGCCCAGGTAGGCCGCGACCAGCCAGGACTCGATCTTCTGGCCGTTCTGGAATGGAATCAGGATGTCATCCATCAGCGGAATGGTCAGGTACGGCGGTATCAGCGTGGCCGCCGTGGACACCAGCGTGAGCGCAAAGCCCGCAATAAGCTGTTTGCGGTAGGGCCTGGCAAAACGTCCCAGGCGCAGCAGCACCCAGGTCGACGGCGGCGTGTGCAACTCGCGCGCGCACACGGGGCACTCGTCGCTGTCGGGCGGCAGGGGTGATTTGCATTGGGGGCACAGCGAGGGGTCGTCCCTGATGTGCGCGGCGCCTTGCGCCAACGTGGACAGCTGCAGCTCGAACTGCTTGATCAGCCGCAGCGCCTGCAAGTTGGCATCCAGGGTGAAGCGCCAGCTCGCCAGCCGGGTGTGGCCATTGTGCAGCTCGATGGTACCGACGCCAGCATGGTCAAAGTGGCGCAGCGCCAGTCCTTCGCCCAGGGGCCAGTTGCGCCATTGACTTTCGCCGGGTGGGGGGCTGGCCTCGTAGGCCCACAGGCGCCGGTCGGTCAGGGCCACCAGCCCGCCGGAAAAACAAAGCCGGTGGTCCAAGTCAACCGCCAGCGTACTTAAAACGTTTTCATCGGGTGCGAGCCGTCCGCGCAGGCTGTTTTGTGCGGACTCTGAATCTGTCCTGTTGGCGTCAATTGAATGGTGATATTGCATTTTGTTTCCATGCCCCGTGGCGATCAGCGTAGCCTCGCTGGCGCTTGGGCATCGGGAATTCTCGCCGAAGTGGCGACCGGGTCTTGCCCAATGAATATATGAGCCTAAAAAACGACATCAAGCTGCTTCGCATCACTTATTTGCGCGGCCCCAACATCTGGACTTACCGCGCCGCGCTCGAGGTCTGGCTCGATCTGGGTGAACTGGAAGATTTTCCTTCCCATTTGCTGCCCGGCTTCAACGACCGGCTGATCGCCCTGCTTCCGGCACTGGCCGAGCACCACTGCGGCGTTGGCGAGCGCGGCGGCTTTCTGCAGCGGCTGGTCGAAGGCACCTGGGCCGGGCACGTGCTGGAACACGTGGTGATCGAGTTGCTGAACCTGGCCGGCATGCCCACCGGCTTCGGCCAGACCCGCAGCACCTCGCAGCGCGGTATTTACCGGATGGTGTTCCGTGCCCGCGACGAGCACGTCGCCCGCACAGCACTGGCACAAGGGCATGGGTTGCTGATGGCGGCTATCAACGGCCAACCCTTCGATGTTCCGACTGCCGTCGCGCTGGTGCGTGCCCAGGTTGATGACTGCTACCTGGGCCCGAGCACCGCCTGCATCGTGGCCGCGGCGAGCGACCGCCGCATCCCCCACATCCGGCTCAATGAAGGCAACCTGGTGCAATTGGGCTACGGCGCCCGCCAGCGCCGCATATGGACGGCTGAGACCGAACTCACCAGCGCCATTGCGGCCGGCATCGCGAGTGACAAAGACCTGACCAAGCGTTTGCTCAAGTCCTGCGGCGTTCCGGTTCCCGATGGTGAAATCGTGGACAGCGCCGAAGCCGCCTGGGCCGCCGCGCAGGACATCGGACTGCCGGTGGCGGTCAAGCCCACCGATGGCAACCATGGTCGGGGCGTGGCGCTCGACCTGACGCGCGAGGCGGATGTGCGTGCCGCCTTCGAGGTGGCGCAATTGCATGGCAGTGAAGTGATGGTGGAGCGTTTCGCCCGCGGCAACGAACACCGCATGCTGGTCGTCGGCGGTCGGCTGGTGGCCGCCGCGCGCGGCGACGCGGCCTGGGTTACCGGCGACGGCCGCTCGTCGGTGGTGGATCTGGTGGACCATCAGATCAACACCGACCCCCGGCGCGGCCTGGCCGAGGATTGCCCGCTCAACCTGGTCGAAACCCGCACCGACGAAACCATTCTGCTCGAACTGCAGCGCCAGGGGTTGACGCCGGACAGTGTGCCGGACGCAGGCCGCCAGGTGCTGATCCAGCGCAATGGCAATGTGGCGATTGACTGCACCGATCAGGTTCACCCGGCCGTTGCTTACGCCGTCTCGCTCGCGGCGCGCGTCGTGGGACTCGATATTGCCGGCATCGATGTGGTTGCCGAGGACATCTCGCGCCCGCTGGAGGCGCAGGGCGGCGTGGTCGTCGAGGTCAACGCCGGACCCGGTTTGCTGATGCACCTCAAGCCCGCGGTGGGCGCGCCGCGGCCGGTGGGGCGCGCCATAGTTGACCATCTTTTCCCGGAGGATCCTGCCGCTGCGGTGGGGCGAATTCCGGTGGTTGGCGTCGCCGGCTCGCAAGGCACGCACACGATTGCCCGGCTGGTGGCGTGGCTGATTCACCTGAGCGGGCGCTACGTGGGGCTGGCTTGCCGCGACGGCCTTTTCCTCGACCGCCGCCGGGTTGCGCACGGAAACTGTGCCGGCTTTGAATCCGCCCGTCGCCTGCTCATGAACGTGGCGGTCGAGGCCGCCGTGATCGAAAACGGGGCCGAAACCATCCTGCGCGACGGTCTGGCTTACGACCGCTGCCAGGTCGGCGTCGTGGCGGACCTGGAGGGTGCCCCGGCACTGGCCGAATTCGACATTTTCGAGTCCGCCCAACTCACCAAGGTACTGCGCACCCAGGTCGATGTGGTGCTGCCAGACGGTGTCGCCGTGCTGAACGCGGCCGATGCGCTGGTGGCCGGCCTCGCCCCGCTGTGCGATGGAGAAGTCATTTTTTATGCGGACGATCCTGAGGCGGCCCCCATCGTGGCACATCGCGCGACTGGCGGCCGGGCGGTCTTTGTTCGGGCGGGGCATGTCATCCTGGCGAGCGGAACCGCTGAAACGACGCTGGCCAGCCTGGACAAGCTGGTCCGCCAGAACGGGCGCGCGGCGCCGTCAGCCATCCAGACGCTGCGCCCCTGCGTTCTGGCGGCCATCGCCACGGCTTGGGCATTGGACCTTCCTCGCGATCTGATCGCCGTCGGCATCGAAACCTTCAATGCGGACCTGGAGCCCTACTTTGCAGCGCCCGAACAATTTGCGGCCAATTGATCCCGACATCACGCCAAGACAGAAAGAAACCACGATGGAAGTCTCACGCATCCGGGCCCTGCGCGGCCCCAACCTCTGGTGCCGGCACACTGCGCTGGAGGCCATCGTGTCCTGCACACCGGCCGAGCGCTCCATTGCCGACCTACCCGATTTCGAGTCCAGGGTGCGTGAGCTGTTTCCGGGCATCGGTGCGCTGCAGCCCAGCGGCTACCTGGGGCCGGTCTCTCTGGCCCACGTGCTCGAAGCCGCAGCCCTGGCTCTGCAAACGCAGGCCGGCTGTCCCGTCACCTTCAGCCGCACGGCAGCCACCGTCGAAATTGGCGTGTACCAGGTGGTCGTGGCCTACAGCGAGGAGGCGGTCGGCCGGCTGGCACTCGAATTGGCGCAAACGCTGGTGCAGGCCGCGCTGCAAAACACGGGCTTCGATGTGGATGCCGCCATCGCGCGTCTGCGCGACACCGACGAAGACGAGCGGCTCGGCCCCAGTACGGGCGCCATCGTCAACGCTGCGGCCACCCGCGGCATCCCGTGGCGCCGGTTGACCCGGGGCAGCATGGTGCAGTTCGGCTGGGGCTCGCGCCAGCGTCGCATTCAGGCGGCCGAGGTGGATGCCACCAGCGCCGTGTCCGAGGCCATTGCGCAGGACAAGGATCTGACCAAAAGGTTACTGCACGCCGCCGGCGCACCGGTGCCGTTCGGCCGCCTTGTCAAGGACGCTGACGAGGCGTGGGCAGTGGCCTGCGAAATCGGCCTGCCGGTCGTCGTCAAGCCGCAGGATGGCAACCAGGGCAAGGGCGTCACGGTCAACGTCACCCAGCGCGATCACCTGGAAGTTGCCTTTCGCGCCGCCGCCGAAATTGGCGAGGTGATGGTTGAAAAGTTCCTGTCGGGCAACGACTTTCGCCTGCTGGTGGTGGGACGCCAGCTGGTGGCCGCCGCACGGCGCGATCCGCCGCATGTGATCGGCGACGGCATTCACAGCGTGCGCGAACTGGTGGATCGGGTCAACGCCGACCCGAAGCGCGGCGAAGGACACACCACCTCGTTGACCAAAATCCGCTTCGACGAAATCGCCATTGCACGCCTGGACGCCCAGGGGCTGGCCCCGCAGTCGGTGCCGGCCAAAGGCCGCCGCATCATCCTGCGCAACAACGCGAATCTCAGCACGGGCGGCACCGCCACCGACGTGACGGACGACGTTCACCCGGAAGTGGCGGCCAACGCCATTGCAGCGGCCCAGATGGTGGGCCTGCATGTGTGCGGCGTCGATGTGGTGTGCGAGAGCGTGCTGCGGCCGATGCGCGAGCAGCACGGCGGCATCGTCGAGGTCAACGCCGCGCCCGGGCTGCGCATGCACCTGTCACCCTCTTTCGGCAAGGGGCGCCCCGTTGGAGAAGCCATCATCGCCCACCTGTTTGGCCATGGGGACGATGGCCGCATTCCCGTGGTGGCCGTCACGGGCACCAACGGCAAGACCACAACCGCACGCCTGATTGCCCACTTGATGGCCAGCAGCGCGCTGCGCGTGGGCATGACCAACACAGACGGCGTGTATGTCAACGGCCATCAGATCGACAGCGGCGACTGCAGCGGGCCCAAAAGCGCGCGCAACGTGCTGATGCACCCCGATGTGGATGCGGCCGTGTTTGAAACCGCACGCGGCGGCATGTTGCGCGAAGGCCTCGGATTTGACCGTTGCCAGGTGGCCGTGGTCACCAACATTGGCGCCGGCGATCATCTGGGGCTCAACTACATCACCACGGTCGAAGACTTGGCCGTGCTCAAGCGCGTGATCGTGCAAAACGTCGCCCCTGCCGGTTATGCGGTCCTCAACGCAGCCGACCCGATGGTGCAGGCCATGGCCCCGAGCTGCCCCGGAAACGTCATCTTTTTCGCGGCCGACCACCACCACCCCGCCATGGCCACGCAGCGCGCGCAAGGCAAGCGCACGGTGTATGTCGACGACGGCGCCATCGTTGCGGCTGAGGGGTCGTGGCGCGAACGCCTCGCGCTGAGCGACATCCCCATCACGCGCAATGGCACCATTGGTTTTCAGGTCGAGAACGTGATGGCCGCGGTCGCGGCCGCATGGGGCGTTGGCCTGAACTGGGATACCGTGCGCCGCGGTCTGGCCAGTTTTTCCACCGATGCCGGCAACGTACCGGGCCGCTTCAACATGATGGATTACCGGGGCGCCACGGTGATCGCCGACTACGGCCACAACCCCGATGCCATGCGCGCGCTGGTCGCCGCCGTGGAAGCCCTGCCCGCCAAACGCCGCTGCGTTGTGATCAGCGGCGCCGGCGACCGGCGCGATGACGACATCCGCGAGCAAACCGCCATCCTTGGCGATGCTTTCGACGACGTCATCCTGTTTCAGGACGCCTGTCAGCGTGGCCGCGCCGACGGCGAGGTGCTGGCCCTGCTGCGCACCGGACTGGCACAGGCCAAACGCACAAGCCACACCATGGAAATTCGCGGCGAATTCAGCGCCATCGATACCGCGCTCGAGCGCCTGGAGCCGGGCGATCTGTGTCTGATCCTGGTCGATCAGGTCGAAGATGCGCTGGCCCATCTGGCCCATCTGGCCCGGCGCGTTGCCGAGGCGGGGCAGGCCGCGCCGGCCACAGCGCTGGCGTAAATGCAACAACGCCAGCGTGGGTCCATTGATCCCGCGTAGAATGTCCCGGCCATGCGGGTGTAGTTCAATGGCAGAACGGCAGCTTCCCAAGCTTCATACGAGGGTTCGATTCCCTTCACCCGCTCCAGCCAGTGTGGCACCGCCAAATTCTTCGGCGCGGTGCTGCGGCCGTACAACAAACGTGAGAGTTCATCGGTGACCGATATCCACAATCGAACGCGCCTTTGGCAGCGGGCCCGTCAGGCGGCCTTGAGCACGGCGATCGGCATGGCGTTGGCAGGGTGCGCCGTCGGGCCCGACTTCAAGGCCCCCGAGGCCCCCGCAATCGCGAACGCACAAAGCCCCTACACGAGTGCACCGCTGCCGGTTGAGACCACCAGCGCGCCCGGCACCGGCGGTGCCGCGCAACACTTCGCGATGGGCCAGGACATCCCGGCGATCTGGTGGGACGTATTCCACTCCGAGCCGCTGGATCAACTGATCCGCTCCGCGCTGGCGCACAGCCCGACCCTCGCCTCTGCGCAGGCGGCGCTGCGTCAGGCGCAGGAAACCTACAACGCCGACGCCGGCGCCAAGCAGTTGCCAAGCGTCAACGGCCAACTCGGCGTCACGCGCGAACGTGAATCGCAGGCAGCCAGCCAGATCCCTGGTGGCATCGACTTCACGCTCTTCAACGCCTCAATCAACGTTTCCTACACCATCGATGCGTTCGGCGGGACCCGTCGCGAGCTGGAAGGCTTGCGCGCCGCCGTCGATTACCAGCGCTACCAAGTCGAGGCCACCTATCTCACACTCACCGCCAATGTCGTCACGACCGCTATCCAGGAGGCATCGCTGCGCGCGCAGCTCCGTGCCACGCAGGAGGTGATCGAGGCAGAAAGCCGCTCGCTCGCGCTGGTGCAACGGCAGGCAACGCTCGGGGCCATTGCGCTGGGCACGGTGCTGACGCAACAGGCACAGCTCGCGCAAACGCGCGCGACGCTGCCCGCACTCGAGAAGGCATTGGCACAAACGCGCCAACAGATGGCGGTCTATGCCGGCCGGCAGCCCAGCGAAGCCGGGCTGCCCGAGTTCACCCTCGAATCGCTGCAATTGCCCGGCGACTTGCCAGTCAGCCTGCCCTCATCGCTGGTGCGCCAGCGCCCCGACATCCGCGCCAGCGAAGCGCTGCTGCACCAGGCGAGCGCCCAGATCGGCGTCGCCACCGCGAATCTCTACCCGCAAATCACGCTGAGCGGCAGCGTGGGCGCGCAGAGCTTCGAGCTCGGCAAACTGTTCAGCGGCCCGAGCGCGGCCTGGAGCCTGGGCGCCGGCCTGCTGCAGCCGATTTTCAACGGCGGCTCGCTGCAGGCGAAGAAACGCGCCGCGATCGCGGCCTACGAGCAGGCCCAGGCGCAGTACCAGCAGACCGTGCTCAATGCATTCCTGAACGTGGCGAACACGCTGCGCGCGCTTGACAGCGATGCGCAATCACTGACTGCGCAGGCGCAGGCTGCATCGCTGGCGCGCGAATCGCTCGACCTGGTGAACCGCCAATATCAGCTCGGCGCGCTGAGCAACCTGGCACTGCTCGACGCGCAGCGCACCTATGAGCAGACCCGCATCGCGCTGGTGCAGGCACAGGCCGCGCGCTATGCGGATACGGCAGCACTCTTTCAGGCGCTGGGCGGCGGCTGGTGGAATCGCGCCGAACTGGCTGACGCCAAATTCTAAAAACACTCGAATCCCTGGAGGTCTTCCGATGAAGCGCACGACCAAACGCATGTTCATCATGCTGCTGTGTGTTGTTCTGTTAATTGCCGTACTTGCCCTGGGCAAGTTTCTGCAAATCAGGAAACTGATCGCCAGCATGCCCAAGCCTGGCGCACAAGTCGTGACGGCCATGAAGGCCGAAATGCTGGAATGGCAGCCCCAGTTCAATGCGGTGGGCACGCTCAATCCGGTGCGCGGCGTCGACGTCACGACCGAGGTGGCGGGCCTGGTGCGCAGCCTCCACTTTCATTCGGGTCAGGACGTGAAGGCGGGCGAGCTGCTGGTCGAGCTCAATGCCGATTCCGACATTGCGCAGCTGCAGGCGCTGCAGGCCGCGGCCGACCTCTCGGCGTCGGTGCTGGCGCGAGACCGCCAGCAGTTCGAGGTGAAGGCGATCAGTCAGGCGCAACTGGATGCCGACCAGGCCGACCTGCGCGTCAAACGCGCCAGCGTCGCGCAACAGGCCGCGCTGGTGGCGAAAAAGACCATCCGCGCACCGTTCAGCGGACGGCTCGGAATCACCACCGTCAACCCCGGCCAGTACCTGAATCCGGGCGACAAGATCGTCACCCTGCAGACGCTGGACCCGATCTACATCGACTTCAACCTGCCGCAAAAGCAGCTCTCCGGCCTGTCGCTCGGGCAGCGCCTGACGCTGTCGAGCGATGCGTTCCCCGGACAGGCCTTCGCCGGCAAGATCACGGCGATCAACCCCAAGGTCGACCCGACCACGCGCAACCTCCAGCTAGAAGCCACTGTCGCGAACGAGAAGCTCCAGTTGCTGCCGGGCATGTTCGCCAACGTCGACGTCGACGCCGGCAGCAAGAAGAGCTACCTGACGCTGCCGCAGACGGCGATCACGTACAACCCCTACGGCTCGACGGTTTTCGTGCTCAAACCCGGCGACAAGAAGGACGACAAGGGCAACGCCCAGCTTGAGGCACAGCAGGTCTTCGTGACCACCGGGCCGACGCGCGGTGACCAGGTTGCAGTCCTGACCGGCCTCACGGCAGGCCAGCAGATCGTCACCAGCGGCCAGTTAAAGCTCAAGAACGGTTCGCCGGTGACCGTCGACAACTCGGTCCAGCCCGCGAACAGCCCGAACCCGACCCCGCAGGAAAAGTGAGGCTGCGTTCATGAACTTCACCGACATTTTCATCCGGCGGCCGGTGCTCGCCACGGTGGTCAGCCTGTTGATCCTGGTCCTGGGCTTGCGCTCGCTGTTCAGTTTGCCGATCAACCAGTACCCGCACACCGAGAATGCGGTGGTCACGGTGTCAACCGCGTACTACGGTGCCGATGCGCAGACCATTGCGGGCTTCATCACGCAGCCGCTCGAGACAGCCATCGCGCAGGCGCAGGGCATCGACTACCTCTCCTCGAGCAGCACGTCGGGCGTCTCGACGATCACCGCCACGCTGCGCCTGAATTACGACGCGAACCGCGCGCTGACCGAGATCAACACCCAGGTCAGCTCGGTCAAGAACCAGTTGCCGCCGCAAGCGCAACAGCCCGTGCTCACGGTGCAGACGGGCTCCACCATCGACGCGATGTACATGGGCTTTTACAGCGACACGCTGCCCACCAACAACGTGACCGACTTCCTGGTGCGTGTGGTCCAGCCCAAGCTCAATGCGATCGACGGCGTGCAGACCGCTGAAATCCTCGGGGCGCGTCAGTTCTCGCTGCGGGCCTGGCTCGACAGCAACAAGATGGCTGCCCACGGCGTGACCGCGGCCGACGTGAGCACCGCGCTCGCCGCGAACAACTATCTCACGGCGCTCGGCGCCACCAAGGGCCAGATGGTGAGCGTGCCGCTGACGGCCGGCACCGACCTGCACACGGTGGACCAGTTCAAGCGCCTCGCCGTCAAGCGCAGCGGCGACGCCATCGTGCGGCTGGAAGACGTGGCCACCGTCACGCTCGGCTCGGAGAATTACGACTTCAACGTCGCCTTCAGCGGCACGCAATCGGTCTTTATCGGCATCAAGGTCGCGCCACAGGCGAACATCCTGGACGTGGCCAAGCGCGTGCGCGAAGCCTTTCCGGCCATTCAACAGCAATTGCCCACGGGCCTCACGGGCCAGATCGTCTACGACGGCACCGAATTCATCAACACCTCGATCTACGAGGTGATCAAGACGCTGGTGGAGGCGCTGATCATCGTCACCCTGGTCATTTACCTCTTTCTTGGCAGCTTCCGTGCCGTCACAGTGCCGGTCATCGCGATGCCTCTTTCGCTGGTCGGCACCTTCTTCATGATGCTGGCGCTGGGTTACTCGATCAACCTGCTGACCCTGCTCGCGCTGGTGCTCGCGATCGGCCTGGTGGTCGATGACGCCATCATCGTGGTGGAGAACGTCGATCGCCACATGAAGGAGGGCGCCACGCCGATGCAGGCAGCATTCGCTGCCGCGCGCGAGCTGGGCAGTCCGATTCTGGCCATGACGGTGGTGCTGATCGCGGTCTACGTGCCCATCGGCTTCCAGGGGGGCTTGACCGGCGCGCTCTTCACCGAGTTCGCGTTCACGCTCGCCGGCGCGGTGGCGGTGTCCGGGGTCATTGCGCTCACGCTGTCGCCGATGATGGCGTCGCGGTTCTTCAAGCCGGAGCAGGACCAGGGCCGCTTTGTGCAGGCGATCGACCGTGTGTTCGGGCGGGTGCAGCGCGGCTACCTGCGCGTGCTGCATGGCGTGCTCGATACCTGGCCCGTGCTGATCGTGATGGGCGTGATCCTGATGCTGTGCGCCGGCCTGATGTTCAAGATGTCGAAATCCGAACTCTCGCCCGAGGAGGATCAAGGCATCGTCGTGTCGCAGGTTGTCGGCCCGCCCACGGCTACGTCGCAGCAAATGCTGACGTATGCGCAGCAGGCGTTCGAGGTCGCCAAGGCGACGCCCGAATACCAGCAAATGTTCCAGATCACCGGGGTGCCAACGATCAACCAGGGTATCGGCGGCGTACTGCTCAAGCCCTGGGGCGATCGCTCCCGCAACGCGCACGACATCCAGCAGGATCTGCAGGCGCGCTGGAACAAGATTGCCGGCGCGCGGATCGCGGCCTTCCAGTTTCCGCCGCTGCCCGGGGCTTCGGGTCTGCCGGTGCAATTTGTGATTACCACGACGGAGCCCTTCGAGAACCTCAACACCGTGGCGCAACAGGTGGTCGACAAGGCACGCGCCGCCAACATGTTCTACTTCGTCGACACCGATCTCAAGATCGACAAGCCGCAGGCGACGGTCGTGGTGGACCGCGACAAGATCACCACCCTGGGCCTGACGCAGCAGGATGTCGGCACCGCACTCGGCGCGGCGCTGGGCGGCGGCTACGTCAACTACTTCTCGATCGCGGGGCGCTCCTACAAGGTGATCCCGCAGGTGCTGCAGGTGGACCGGCTGAACCCCTCCGAGCTGCTCAACTTCTACATCAAGACGCCCAGCGGCGCCATGATTCCGGCCAGTACCGTGGCGCACCTGAAATACGACGTCGTGCCGGAGTCGATCAGCCGCTTCCAGCAGCTCAATTCGGTCACGATCTCCGGCGTTTCGGGTGCAGCGCAAGGCGACGTGCTGCAATTCATGCGCAACACGCTCGCCGAAGTGGCCCCCAGCGGCTACACCGCGGACTACTCCGGCCAGTCGCGCCAGTTCATCCAGGAGTCGGGCGGCTTCCTGGTGACGATGATGTTCGCGGTGATCATTGTGTTCCTGGCGCTCGCGGCCCAGTTCGAGAGCTTCCGCGACCCCATCGTGATCCTGGTGTCGGTGCCGCTTGCCCTGTTCGGCGCGCTGATCTTCATCTTTCTCGGCTTCGCGTCGATGAATATCTACACCGAGGTCGGCCTGGTCACGCTGATGGGGCTGATCAGCAAGCACGGCATCCTGATCGTCGAGGTGGCCAATCAGCTGCAGCGCGCCGGCAAGAGCAAGCGCGAGGCGATCGAAGAAGCCGCCGGCATACGGCTGCGGCCGATCCTGATGACGACAGCGGCCATGGTCTTCGGCGTGGTGCCGCTGGTCATTGCCTCGGGTGCGGGCGCAGCAGGCCGGCAGGCGATGGGGCTGGTGATTTTCACCGGGCTCTCGATCGGCACGCTGTTCACGCTGTTCGTCGTGCCGGCGATGTATCTGTTCATCGGTACCGACCATAGCAAGCAGCGCGTCGCCAGCGTTGACGCACCGGGCGCCGGTGAGCCGCACGCTGCCACCTGACCCGGCCGCCCCACCCGAAAAAGCCGCCCCTGGGCGGCTTTTTTCATGGCTCAATGAAAATCCCGGCTGCGGCTGGCCTGCTGGCCGAGCCTGCCCAGCAGCGGCGTGAGGTCCGTCAGCCGCTCGGCCACCAAATGCCGCACCGCGCCGCCGCTGTCCACGTCGCGCTGCCAGGTGCCCTGCACCGCGAGCAGGCGTGAGTGCAGCAGTTCGTCGCGCTGGCGCTCGCGCACGTGCTTCCACACGATCACGTTGACCGGGCCGGTTTCATCCTCGAGCGTGACGAAGATCGTGCCCTTGGCGGTCTGCGGCTGCTGGCGCACGGTGACCAGGCCGCAGGCCGCCACCTGTTGGCCGCTGGGCAGATCCTGCAGCTCGTGCGCCGTCAGCAACTGCATGCGCGCCAGCCGCGGCCGCAACAGCGCCAGCGGATGGCGGCGCAGGGTCAGACCCATGGCGGCGTAGTCGAACACGATCTCCTCACCTTCGGGCGCGGCAGGCAGCGCCAGCGCCTCTTCATGGACCGGCGCACCCTGTAGCAGCGCGGGTGCGCGCTGCTGCGCGCTAGCGTCCCAGACCTGCTGGCGTCGATGGTCCGAGAGCGAGATCAGCGCATCGGCCGCGGCCAGCGCATCGAGGTCTGGCCGGTCGAGTCGGGCGCGCAGGGCCAGGTCTTCGGTGCTCGTGAACGGCGCCTGCGAGCGCGCCTGCACCAGCCGCCCTGCCCCGGCCTCGCTCAGGCTGCCGACCAGACGCAGGCCCAGGCGCACGCAGGGTGCCCCCACGCTTGCCACTTCGTGTGCTGCGCTGCCCCCACTTACTCGGGGCGGCCCTTCGCTGCGTTCGCCGCGCTCGAAGCTTTCTTCAAGCGTGCAATCCCAATCGCTGCGCGTCACATCGGGCGGACGCACGACGACACCGTGGCGCTGCGCATCCTGGATCAGCTGCGAAGGCGGATAAAAACCCATGGGCTGCGAATTGAGCAGCGCGGCGAGGAAGCAGGCCGGTTCGTGGCGCTTGAGCCAGCTGCTGTCATAGGCCAGCAGCGCAAAGCTGAAGGCGTGGCTTTCGGGAAAACCGTATTCGCCGAAGCCGAGGATCTGCTTGAAGATGGCCTCGGCAAACTCCCGCCGATAGCCCTTGGCCAGCATACCGTTGATCAGCCGGCCCTCGAACTTGTGCACGCCGCCATGGCGCTTCCAGGCCGCCATGGAGCGGCGCAGGCGATCCGCCTCGCCGGGCGTGAAGTCGGCGGCGATCATCGCGATCTGCATGACCTGTTCCTGAAAGATCGGCACGCCCAGCGTGCGCGCCAGGGCCTCCTTGAGGTCGGACTTCTCGTAATGGATGTCCAGGCCCTGGCGGATGCGCTCCCTGGCCTTGAGGTAAGGGTGCACCATGCCGCCCTGGATCGGCCCCGGTCGCACGATGGCCACCTCGACCACCAGGTCGTAGAACACGCGGGGCCGCAGGCGCGGCAGCATCGACATTTGCGCGCGGCTCTCGATCTGGAACACGCCCACGGTGTCGGCGGCGCAGATCATGTCGTAGGTGGCGGCATCTTCCGGCTCGATGTCCTGCATCGAGAACGGCTGGCCGCGCCGCTGGCTCACGAAATCGAGGCAGCGCCGCAGCGCGGTCAGCATGCCGAGCGCCAGCACGTCGACCTTCATGAGCCCCATGTCCTCGAGGTCGTCCTTGTCCCACTGGATGATCGAGCGCTCGGGCATGGCGGCGTTCTCCACCGGCACCAGCCTTGTCAGCTTGTCCTGCGTGAGCACGAAGCCGCCCACGTGCTGGCTCAGGTGGCGCGGGAAGCCCTTGAGCTGTTCGGTCAGCTCCAGCCACAGCTGCGCAGGCCGCGCGCCGATTTCCTGCCCGGCCTGCCGTGCCAGTTCGCGCAGGCGCTGCACCGCCAGTTCATCGTCGAACCAGTAGTGCTCCCTGGCGAAGGCGTCGACCAGCGCAGGCGGCAGGCCCAGCGCCTTGCCTACATCACGGATCGCGCTGCGCGTGCGGTAGGTGGTGACGACCGCCGCAATCGCGGCACGATCGCGGCCGTATTTTGCATAGATGTACTGGATGACCTCCTCGCGCCGCTCGTGCTCGAAGTCCACGTCGATATCGGGCGGCTCCTTGCGCTCTTTGGAGATGAAGCGCTCGAACAGCAAATGCGAGCGCGTCGGGTCCACCGCCGTGATACCCAGGCAGTAGCAGACCGCCGAATTCGCGGCCGAGCCGCGGCCCTGGCACAGGATGCCTACGCTGCGCGCGAAGCGCACGATGTCGTGCACCGTGAGAAAAAACATCTCGTACTGGCAATCGGCGATCAGGGCCAGTTCGCGCGCGAGCTGCTGCTGCACGCTGCCCGGAACGCCTTGCGGGTAACGCTGCGCCGCGCCTTGCAGAGTCAGTTGCGCCAGCGCCTGTGCCGGCGTCAGGCCCGCGGGTACGGTTTCCAGCGGGTAGTTGTATTTGATTTCATCGAGGCTGAAGCGGCAGCGCCCGGCCACCACCAGGGTGTTGGCCAGCAACTGCGGCGGATAAAGGCCGCCGAGGCGCACGCGCTGGCGCAGATGGCGCTCGGCGTTGGGCTGCAAGGCAAAGCCGCATTCGGCCACCGGCTTTCCCAAGCGTACCGCCGTGATCACATCCTGCAGCGGCTTGCGCGAGCGCACGTGCATGTGCACGTCGCCGGCGGCCACCAGGGGCACGCCGGTGGTGGCGCTCACGCGTTGCAGCGTGTCCAGCCACAGGTCGTCGTCCAACCTCAGCAGCAGTTCGGCCGCCAGCCAGGTTGCTGCGCCAAATAGCCCCTGAGCCCAGGCGACACGCTCGCAGAGCGCTTCAAAATCGATAGCGTCAAACGACTCACGCAGCGGCGCCAGGATGATTTCGCAGTCCTGCAGCAGGGCGAAATCGCTGCTGATGCGGCTCACGCGGTACTCGCCCTTGGGCACCTCCTGCAGGGGATGACGGCGCGCCGCGGTGATGAATTCGCACAGATGGCCCCAGCCCTGAAGGTTGCGCGCCAGCGCCACCAGCCGAAAGCCGTCGAGCAGGAACTCACTGCCCAGCAGCAGTTTGAGCCCGCACCTTTTCGCCTCGACATGGGCCCGCACCGCGCCCGCCACCGAGCATTCATCGGTGAGGGCCAATGCCGCATAGCCGAGTTCGTGGGCACGCGCCACCAGCTCCTGGGCATGCGAGGCGCCGCGCTGGAAGCTGAAATTCGACAGGCAATGCAGTTCGGCGTAATCAGGTAAGGAAGCATCCATGACGCGCAGCCTTCAGGCGTAAATGCCGTGCAGGAACCAGCGCACTTCGGCCCGGGCGCGCGCGGGCGCGAGCCGCTCGCGGTAAATCCACAGCAGGCCGGCCTGCTCGCTCTGCGCGATGAAGTAGTCGCGCAAGGCCGCGCTGCTTGCGGCATCAGATCCCCACCAGCCGGCCTCCAGCCGCTGCGGGCCGGCCAGCAAACGCAGCGGGCCCCCATGTTGCGGGCGCTCGCCCTGCACCGCCAGGCGCAGGGGCTCGCGCAGCAGCCAGGTCGGGTACAGCGCCCCCTCTTGCAGGTTATTTGTGCCTGCGGCCCTTGTCGGGTCTAAACGGTTAGCTACTTTTTTAAGAGCATCCTGCGCTGCAACCCGGCTTTGCATCTGCTCGGGCCGGTGATCGGCTAGCGGCTGGAGGCAGACCACCTGCTGCGCACCCAGCCGCGCACTCAGGCGCTCCACCAGTTGATTCAGGCTGTCGCCCGGCGTCCGCTCGGCCGGCAGCAGGCTGGCACTGGCCGTGACCAGGCTGGCGGTCTCCAGCGAGCGCAGCCGCAGGCTGTGCACCGGCGCGGGCAAGGTGATACGCGCCAGGTGCTCGGCCATCAACCGGCCCAGGTGCGCCATGTCCTGCGTGGGCTCGGCCGTGCGGATCACCAGCTGCTCCTCGGCTGGCACGGCCACGCCGTTGACGCGCCGCGCATCGAGCGACCAGACCAGCTCCAGCGCGAGCGCGCCGGGGGGGGGGGGGGGGGGGGGGCGCGGGGCCCCCCCCCCCCCCCCCCCCCCCGCCCCCCCCCACCCCCTCCCCCCCCACCCCCCCCCCACCCCCCCCCCACCCCCAAAAACCCCACCCCCACCACACCCCCCCCCCCCACAACCACCCCCCCACCCACCCCAACAACAACCCCCACACCCCCCAGCCC
>JARLJI010000185.1 GCA_031291295.1 Rhodoferax sp.
GCCGAGCCGGCGGCGGTCGAGGCCGCTTCCAGCTTGCTCAGTTCGGTAATGTTTTTTGACAGTTCGGCCACACGCGCGTCGGCATCCTTGGCCTTGCGGGCGGCGAGCGTGCTTTCTTCAGCCGCCTTGCCCTGCACCGCTCCCTTGGAGAGCGTCAGCTTGTCCGGCGACGTGGCGGCAGGGGCTTTCTCTTCGACATTCGCCTGCAGCTGCCCGCCGGCTTTGCGGTCTGCCGCCGCCATCTGCGTGGTGGGTGCGCCCTCGGCCAGCTTGCGGCGGAACTCGTTGAAATCCCGGCTCTGCGCGACGATGGTTTTCTTCGCCTCACCCGCCGGCGTGGCGGCAGCTTGCTGCGCATCCGGCAGCGCCAGCACCGCGCCGGCCTTGATCCGGTTCACGTTGCCGTCGATAAAGGCCTGCGGATTGGTCCGCAAAAGGGCGACCAGCATCTGGTCCAGCGACACGTCGTCTGGTTTGTTGGCGGCTGCTATTTTCCCGGCCGTGTCGCCCCGGTGCACAGTGACCTGGTTGCCGGCGCCCGACGACGCTGCGCTCGTGGCACGTGGCGCCGGCGCCGGCGCTGTGCGAGGGGGCGGCGCCCGGCGCACTGACGGTGCCGCCATGGCCGGAGCCGGCGGCGTGACCGCTGCGGCAGACGTCTGGGGCGCTGTTGGCTGGACCGGGGCCAGTTGCCGCGTCAGGTTCGGGTCGAACAGCATCGTATAGTCGCGCACGATGCGCCCGGTCGACCAGTTGGCTTCGAGGATGACGTCGAGGAACGGGTCGTTGACGGCGCGATCACTGCGCAGGCTCAAGTAAGAGCGCCCATCGGGGCGGCGCTGCAGGCTGATCTGCACACGGGACACGGCGGCATTGTATTCAAGCCCGGCTGCCTTGAAGGCGTCGGGAGAGGCCACGGTGGCGCGCAGGCTGGCGGCTTCTTCGGCGTTGATGTCCGGAATGTCGATTTCGGCGCGCAGCGGCTCGCCCAAGGCCGACTGGACCGTGAGGCGGCCCAGCGCCAGCGCGTGGGCGTCAGTGCCGGCAAGACCAAAAGACACGGCGATAGCAGCCGCTACGGCGCTCGCCTGCCAGCCGCGTGACTTTCTCACTGATTTTTGGGCAATAAAGGCTGGGTTGGCAGGCAATTTTTTTCGCATCATTGGGAGGAACGCCTTGGCACTTAATACTGGAATTTGACAGTAACATCAATGTCTTAGCCTGACAAGCCGAGACCGGTTTTAGCTCTGCAAGCGCGCAACTAGTCGGCAGTTACGCACAAATGATTGTTGCCAAACGGCAACGGCAGCCGTCCGGCTTCAGGACTGTCTCTTGCCGCGGGCGCCCGCTCAAGCGTCCAGCAGGATGCGCAGCATGCGGCGCAGCGGCTCGGCGGCGCCCCAGAGCAACTGGTCGCCGACGGTGAAAGCGCCCACATACTCGGGGCCCATCGCAAGCTTGCGGATACGCCCGACCGGGATGCCCAGCGTGCCCGTCACCGCCACCGGCGTCAGGTCGTGGATCGTCGCTTCGCGTGTGTTCGGCACCACTTTGACCCAGGCGTTGTCGGCGGCGATCATGGCCTCGATGTCGGCGGTCGGAACGTCTTTCTTGAGCTTGAAGGTCAGCGCCTGGCTGTGGCAGCGCATCGCACCAATGCGCACGCAAAAGCCGTCGACCGGGGTGTGCGCGGTTCCGAACGCGGCGCCCTGGCCGAGAATCTTGTTGGTCTCGGCGCCGGCTTTCCATTCTTCCTTGCTCACGCCCCACTCGGCATCGTCCGAGTTTTTCCCGATACCCAGATCCTTGTCGATCCAGGGAATCAGAGAGCCGCCCAGCGGCACGCCGAAGTGGGCGGTCTCGGCGGCGGACAGCGACTGCTGCCGGGCCAGGATCTTGCGGTCGATCTCCAGAATGGCCGACTTGGGGTCGTCCAGCAGTGCGCGCACTTCGTGGTTCAGGGTGCCGAACTGGGTCAGCAGCTCGCGCATGTGCTGGGCGCCGCCGCCGGATGCGGCCTGGTAGGTCATGGCGGTCATCCACTCGACCAGGCCGGCCTTGTACAGCGCGCCCACGCCCATCAGCATGCAGCTCACCGTGCAGTTGCCGCCAATCCAGTTCTGGCCGCCCTTGGCCAGCGCGTTCTTGATGACCGGCAGGTTCACCGGGTCCAGGATGATGATGGCGTCATCCTTCATGCGCAGGGTGGAGGCGGCGTCGATCCAGTGGCCGTTCCAGCCGGCCGCACGCAGCTTGGGGAAAATCTCGGTGGTGTAGTCACCGCCCTGGGCGGTGATGATGATGTCGCACTTCTTGAGCGCGGCGATGTCGTGGGCGTCCTTCAGTGTGGACTCGTTCTTCGCCTGCGCCGGGGCCTTGCCGCCCGCATTGGAGGTCGAGAAAAACACCGGCTCGATCAGACCGAAGTCGCCTTCCGCCTGCATCCGGTCCAGCAGCACGGAGCCGACCATGCCGCGCCAGCCCACCAACCCTACGAGATTACCGACCTTCATCACATCGCCCCTTTCGTTTCAAATAACTTTGCAGGTCAGCTTGCCGTCATGTGCGGCAGGTGCTGTCCCCAACGGTTTTTGGTTGCCCGGCACGTCGAGCCGGGAAGGCGTGACGAACCGGGCTGAATCAGCCTTTGGTTGTCTTCTTGGTAATGGCGGCCACCACCGCATCACCCATTTCACGGGTACCCACCCGGGTGGTGCCATCGGAATAGATGTCCGCTGTGCGCAAGCCCGAAGCGAGCACGTCCTTCACCGCCGACTCGATGCGGTCGGCAGCCTGGGGCTGGTTGAGTGAAAAGCGGAGCATCATGGCAGCAGACAATATTGTAGCCAATGGATTGGCGATGCCTTTGCCGGCGATGTCGGGCGCGCTGCCGTGGCTGGGCTCGTACAGGCCCTGGTTGCTGGCGTTGAGCGAGGCCGAGGGCAGCATGCCGATCGAGCCGGTCAGCATCGCCGCCTCGTCGGACAGGATGTCGCCGAACATGTTGCCGGTGACCACCACGTCGAACTTCTTGGGCGCCTTGACCAGTTGCATGGCGGCGTTGTCCACGTACATGTGGTCGAGTTCCACGTCCGGATACGCCTTGCCAACCTCGGTGACCACGTCCTTCCAGAACTGGAAGGTTTCCAGCACATTGGCCTTGTCTACGCTGGTCACGCGTTTGCTGCGCTTGCGCGCGGCCTGGAACGCGACGTGGGCGATGCGCTCGATTTCCGGGCGCGAATAGCGCATGGTGTCGAAGGCTTCCTCGGCGCCTGGGAAATGGCCGTCGGTGGCGACGCGCCGGCCGCGCGGCTGGCCGAAGTAAATGTCGCCCGTCAGTTCGCGGATGATCAGGATGTCCAGGCCGGCGATCAATTCAGGCTTCAGGCTCGACGCATCCACCAGTTGCTCGTAGCAGATGGCCGGACGGAAATTGGCGAACAGGCCTAGGTTCTTGCGCAGGCCCAGAATCGCCTGCTCGGGGCGCAGGTTTCGCTCGAGTTTGTCGAATTTCCAGTCGCCCACGGCGCCAAACAGAATGGCGTCGGCGGCCTTGGCCAGCTTCAGCGTGGCGTCCGGCAGCGGGTGGCCGTGCGCCTCGTAGGCGGCACCGCCGACCAGCGCGGTCTCCAGCTCGAACGTGAGGTCGAGAACCTGCAACACCTTGATGGCCTCGGCCACGATTTCGGTCCCGATGCCGTCGCCCGGCAATACTGCAATTTTCATGATTCTGCTTTGTGGTTTTTTGGGTGACTATCGAATTGATAGCTTACTGCGCAAGCGTGGTATGGGCCAGCCACGGTTTTTGTGCTAAACGCTGGGCTTCGAAGGCGCGGATCTTGTCGGCCTGCAACAGCGTCAGGCCAATGTCGTCAAAGCCGTTCAGCAGGCAATGCTTGCGAAACGGCTGCACGTCGAACGCCAGCTCTTCGCCTTGCGGCTTGATGACGACCTGGCGCACCAGGTCCACTGTCAGCGCGTAGCCCGGGAAGGCCGCGGCTTCGTCGAACAGCTGGCCGACCTGGGCCTCGCTCAGCACGATCGGCAGCAGGCCGTTCTTGAAGCAGTTGTTGAAAAAAATGTCGGCGTAAGAGGGCGCGATGATGGCGCGAAAGCCGTACTGATCCAGCGCCCAGGGCGCGTGTTCGCGCGAGGAGCCGCAGCCAAAGTTTTTGCGCGCCAGCAGGATGGAGGCGCCCTGGTAGCGCGGCTGGTTCAGCACGAAGTCGGGATTCGGTTTGCGCGAGGCCGGGTCCTGTCCCGGTTCGCCCGGATCGAGGTAGCGCCAAGCGTCGAACAAATTCTGTCCAAAGCCGGTCTTGCGGATGGATTTGAGGAACTGCTTGGGGATGATCGCGTCGGTATCGACGTTTTCGCGATCCATCGGCGCCACCAGGCCTTTGTGTACGGTGAATTTTTGCATGATGTTTATCTCTAGTCAGTTGAGGACAGAGCAAAATTGCTCCGCAATTCTTGGTCTGTCCCGCAAAGTGTCAGGAAAACCGGCGGATGTCGACGAAATGGCCGTGCACCGCGGCGGCGGCGGCCATCGCGGGGCTGACCAGGTGGGTGCGGCCACCGGCGCCCTGGCGGCCCTCGAAGTTGCGGTTGCTGGTAGAGGCGCAGCGCTCGCCGGGCTCGAGCCGGTCGGCGTTCATCGCCAGGCACATGGAGCAGCCCGGTTCGCGCCATTCGAAGCCGGCGGCCTTGAAAATCGCATCCAGCCCCTCGCGCTCGGCCTGTTCCTTGACCAGGCCCGAGCCCGGCACCACCATCGCGAGCCTGACGTTTTTCGCGACCTTCTGCCCCAGCTTTTTCACCATGGCCGCGGCCTCGCGCATGTCTTCGATGCGCGAATTGGTGCATGAGCCGATGAAGACCTTGTCGATGTAGATGTCGCCCATGGCTTTGTTGGGCGTGAGGCCCATGTAGGTCAGCGCGCGCTCGATCGCGTCGCGCTTGCTGGCGTCTTTTTCCTTGTCCGGGTCGGGCACGCGGCCGTCGATGCCGAGCACCATCTCGGGCGAGGTGCCCCAGGTCACCTGCGGCATGACGTCGGTGGCGTCTAACTCGACCACCGTGTCGAAGCGGGCGTCGGCATCGGACTGCAGCGTGGCCCAGTAGGCGCAGGCCTGGTCCCACTCCACGCCGGTGGGCGAGAGCAGGCGCCCCTTCAGGTAGGCGATGGTCTTTTCGTCCACGGCCACGAGTCCGGCGCGGGCGCCGGCTTCGATGGCCATGTTGCAGACCGTCATGCGGCCTTCCATGCTCAGCGCGCGGATCGCGGCGCCGCCGAATTCGATGGTGTAGCCGGTGCCGCCCGCGGTGCCGATCTTGCCGATGATGGCCAGCACGATGTCCTTGGCGGTGACGCCGCGCGCCAGCGTGCCGTTCACCTTCACCAGCATGTTCTTGGCTTTTTTGGCCAGCAGGGTTTGCGTAGCCATCACGTGCTCGACCTCGCTGGTGCCGATGCCGTGCGCCAGCGCGCCGAACGCGCCGTGGGTCGAGGTGTGCGAGTCGCCGCAGACCACCGTCATGCCGGGCAGGGTGGCGCCGTTTTCGGGGCCGATCACGTGCACGATGCCCTGGCGCTTGGAGAGGAAGGGAAAGTAGGCGGCGGCGCCGGATTCCGCGATGTTGTGGTCCAGCGTGGTGACCTGCTCGCGGCTGATCGGGTCGGTAATGCCGTCGTAGCCGAGCTCCCAGCCGGTAGTGGGCGTGTTGTGGTCGGCCGTGGCGACGATGGAGCTGATGCGCCAGACCTTGCGGCCCGCCTGGCGCAGGCCTTCAAACGCCTGCGGGCTGGTGACTTCATGCACCAGGTGCCGGTCGATGTAGAGGATGGCGGTGCCATCTTCTTCGGTGTGGACGACGTGTTCGTCCCAGATCTTGTCGTAGAGGGTGCGTCCCATGGGGTGTTTCCTTGTGGTTGAAGTGATTTTATGGCGCCCGTGCCGCGCGTGCGCCGAGGTGCTCGACCAGCAGGCGCGCGGTGACGGGCAAGGTGGAGAAGTCGCGCGCCACCAGATTGATCTGGCGCAGCGCCCAGGGGTCGCTCAAAGGCACGCAGGCCAGATCGCCGACGCCTCGCATCAACTCGAAGGCGCGTTGCGGGATCACGCCGATGCCCAGGCCGTTGTGGATCATGCGGCACATGGCATCGAGCCCGGTCACATGGATGCGCAGCTTGATGGTGCGCCCGGCCTGCGCCGCCGCTTGCCGCATGGCGAGGTAGATCGAGCTGGTGGCATGCAGGCCGACGTGGTCGAAATCCAGGGTTTCTATAAAATTGATAGCACCATGTCCAGACAGGGTATGGGATTTCGGCACAACAAGCACCAAACGATCCTGCTGGTAGGGTTTGATCTGCAGTTCGCCCGGGCCGTTGTTGCCTGCGACGGCGGTGTTGCAGATGCCCAGATCCGCGGCGCCCTCCTGCACGGCGCGGATCACCTCCATGCTGAGGTGCTCTTCCAGATCGACCTTGACCTGCTCGTGCTCGCGCACGAACGTGCCCAGGTCTTCGGGCAGGAACTGCACGATGGCCGAAATGTTGGCATGCACACGCACGTGGCCGCGCACGCCGTCGGCGTACTCGCTGAGTTCGCCCTGCATTTTTTCCAGGCTGAACAGCACCGACCTCGCATGGTGCAGCAGGCTCTCGCCGGCCGGGGTCAGATCGACGCCGCGGGTGTGGCGGTACAGGAGCGGCGTGTCGAGCGTGGCCTCGAGATCGCTGAGCCGCTTGCTCACGGCCGAGGCGGCGATGAATTCGCGCTCGGCGGCGCGGCCGATGCTGCCGAGTTCGCACACCGCCACAAAAAGTTGCAGCGAGGTCAGGTCAATGCGGCGGGCAAAGTTGCGTTCGGTGGGCTTCATGGATCAGCGACGGATGATGGATTTCGGTCCTTTGTCATCGTGTTTGAAGATGAGTATATATTTTCGCCCTTTAAGAGCCGATTTGTCATCGTAAAACGCGATGACGGTCCGCATGAAGAGGCAGGCGTAAAAAAGCCCGCGCGAAGCGGGCTTGAAACCTTGGAGCAGACCGAGGCCGGCCCCAGTCAGGTGCAGGGTCGATCAGCGCTGGGCCAGCGGCTTGACATCACGCCGCACGGCACCCGTGAACAACTGGCGCGGACGGCCGATCTTGTACTCGGGGTCGCCAATCATTTCGTTGAGCTGGGCGATCCAGCCCACGGTGCGCGCCAGTGCGAAGACCGCCGTGAACAGGGACACCGGAATGCCAATGGCGCGCTGCACGATGCCCGAATAGAAGTCGACGTTGGGGTAGAGCTTGCGCGAGACGAAATATTCGTCTTCCAGGGCGATTTTTTCGAGCGCCATGGCCAGCTTGAACAGCGGGTCGTTCTCGAGGCCCATTTCTTTCAGCACTTCCTTGCAGGTTTCCTGCATCAGCTTGGCGCGCGGGTCGTAGTTTTTGTACACGCGGTGGCCAAAACCCATCAGCTTGACGCCGGAGTCCTTGTCCTTGACCTGCTTGATGAACTCGCCGATTTTCTCGACGCCGCCGTTTTTCTGGATGTTTTCCAGCATGTTGAGGGCGGCTTCATTGGCGCCGCCATGAGCGGGACCCCATAGGCAGGCCACGCCGGCTGCGATCGCGGCGAACGGGTTGGTGCCGGACGAGCCGCACAGGCGCACGGTGGAGGTGGAAGCGTTTTGCTCGTGATCCGCGTGCAGGATGAAGATGCGGTCCATGGCGCGCTCGAGCACCGGGCTGACCTTGTATTCCTCGCACGGCGTGGCAAACATCATGTGCAGGAAGTTGGCGGAGTAGCTCAGATCGTTGCGCGGGTACATGTAGGGCTGGCCCACGGTGTACTTGTGGGCCATGGCCACCAGGGTGGGCATCTTGGCGATCAGGCGGATCGCGGAGATCTCACGGTGCTCGGGATTGTTGATGTCCGTGCTGTCGTGGTAGAACGCCGACAGTGCGCCGACCAGACCGGTCATGATGGCCATGGGGTGAGCGCTGCGGAAGAACCCGCGCATGAACAGCTGCATCTGCTCGTTGACCATGGTGTGCATGCTCACGAGACGCGAGAAGTCCTTCTTGCCGGCCGCGTCGGGCAGTTCGCCGTACAGCAGCAGGTGGCAGGTTTCCATGTAATCGCAGTTGACGGCCAACTGCTCGATCGGGTAGCCGCGGTACAGCAGTTCGCCCTTGTCGCCATCGATGTAGGTGATGGCCGACTGGCAGGCCGCCGTGGACAGGAAGCCGGGATCGTAGGTAAACATGCCGGTCTGGGCATACAGCTTGCGGATATCGATCACATCCGGGCCCACGCTGCCCTGGTACACCGGCAATTCGACGTTCGGGCTGCCGTTGCTAAACGACAGGGTGGCTTTGTTGTCAGCTAGTTTCATTTTTTACCCTTTCAGCGGTTATCTCGCAATTGATTCAAAACTTCGCGCACATCGGCGCGATCGAGTTCGGGGCTGACCTGGGCCAGGGTTTTTCGTGACAGATGCAGGTCCAGCAGGTCGTTGTCACTGAGGTCCATTAGAGCATCGAGCCCCTGGGCTTGCCGGGTGGTCAGGCTCGCTTCGTAGCGGTTGAAAAATCGTGCGATGAAGATATCATTTTCCAGCAAACCGCGGCGGCAGCGCCACTTGAGTTTGCTCAACGCCCTCTCACCCAATCGTTCATCCGCCATAGGTAACCTCAAATCTCGTTCAGGTGGCCCGAAAGACCATCATTTCCTTGATCTTGTTGATCGCCAGCGAGGGGTTCAGGCCCTTCGGGCACACGTCCACGCAGTTCATGATGGTGCGGCAACGGAACAGCCGGTAAGGGTCTTCCAGGTTGTCCAGACGCTCGGCCGTGCCCTGGTCGCGGCTGTCGGCCAGGAAGCGGTAGGCCTGCAGCAGGCCCGCCGGGCCGACGAATTTGTCGGGGTTCCACCAGAAGCTGGGGCAGGACGTGGAGCAGCTGGCACACAGGATGCACTCGTACAGGCCGTTCAGCTCTTCGCGCTCTTCGGGACTTTGCAGGCGCTCTTTCTCGGGCGGCACGGTATCGTTGATCAAATAAGGCTTGATCGAGTCGTACTGCTTGAAGAACTGCGTCATGTCCACGATCAGGTCGCGCACCACCGGCAGTCCGGGCAGCGGCTTGAGCACGACCGGGTCTTTCAGGGTGCGCATATTGGTCAGGCAGGCCAGGCCGTTTTTGCCATTGATGTTCATGGCGTCCGAACCGCAAACGCCTTCGCGGCAGGAGCGGCGAAAGGCGATGCCGGGATCCTGCGCCTTGAGTTTCATCAGGGCGTCCAGCAGCATGCGCTCGTTGCCGTCGAGTTCGACCTCGATGGTCTGCATGTAGGGCTTGACATCCTTGTCCGGGTCGTAGCGGTAGATCTGGAAGGTGCGCTTGGTCATGGGGTTCTCCGGTGTCTTGGTCGGTTCGGGTCCGCGCGGGTCAGAAAGTGCGGGTTTTGAGCGGAATGCTGTCGACGGTCAGTGGCTTCATCTGCACCGGCTTGTAGCTCAGGCGGCTGCCATCCTTGTGCCACAGCGTGTGGCGCAGCCACTCGGTGTCGTTGCGTCCCAGCGGGTGCTCGGGCGAATCGCCATAGTCGGCCACGCTGTGGGCGCCACGGCTCTCGTGGCGCGCCGCAGCGGACACGATGGTGGCCTGCGCGACCTCAATCAAATTGTCGACTTCCAGCGCCTCGATGCGCGCGGTGTTGAACACCTTGGACTTGTCCTTGAGGTTGATGGCCTCCACGCGCTGGCGCAGTTCGGCAATCTCTGTCACGCCCTTGTCCATGATGGCCTGGGTGCGGAACACACCTGCGTGGTGCTGCATGGAGGCGCGCAGGTCGTTGGCCACATCCTGCGCGTATTCGCCGCTGCTGGCGCTGTCGAGGCGCGCCAGCCGGGCCAGGGGCAGGTCCGCCGCGTCGGCGGGCAGGGGCTTGTGCGCCTTGCTTTTGCTGTTGAACTCCACGATGTGGTTACCCGCCGCGCGGCCGAACACCAGCAGGTCGAGCAGCGAATTGGTGCCCAGCCGGTTCGCGCCGTGCACGCTGACGCAGGAGCATTCGCCCACCGCGTACAGGCCATTCACGACCTCGCTTTTGTTCTCCGCGTTTTGCGTCACCACCTGGCCATGGATGTTGGTCGGGATGCCGCCCATCTGGTAGTGGATGGTGGGCACCACGGGAATCGGCTCCTTGGTGACGTCGACGTTGGCAAAGTTATGCCCGATCTCGAGCACCGAAGGCAGGCGCTTCATGATGGTCTCGATGCCCAGGTGGTCCAGCTTGAGCAGCAGGTAGTCCTTGTTCGGGCCGCAGCCGCGGCCTTCCTTGATCTCCTGGTCCATGGAGCGCGAGACGAAGTCGCGTGGCGCCAGGTCTTTCAGGGTCGGCGCATAACGCTCCATGAAGCGTTCGCCATTGCCGTTGATCAGGATCGCGCCCTCGCCGCGGCAGCCTTCGGTCAGCAGCACGCCGGCACCGGCCACGCCGGTCGGGTGGAATTGCCAGAACTCCATGTCCTGCAGCGGGAGGCCGGCGCGTGCCGCCATGCCCAGGCCGTCGCCGGTGTTGATGAAGGCATTGGTGGAGGCCGCAAAGATGCGCCCGGCACCGCCGGTGGCCAGCAGCGTGCTTTTGGCTTGCAGAATGTGGACGTCGCCGGTTTCCATTTCCAGCGCGGTGACGCCGATGACGTCGCCGTCGGCATCGCGAATCAGGTCCAGCGCCATCCACTCGACGAAAAAGCTGGTCTTGGCCTTGACGTTTTGCTGGTACAGCGTGTGCAGCATGGCGTGGCCGGTGCGGTCGGCGGCCGCGCAGGCGCGCTCGACCGCTTTTTCGCCGTAGTTGGCGGTGTGGCCGCCAAACGGGCGCTGGTAGATGGTGCCGTCGGCGTTGCGGTCGAACGGCATGCCCATGTGTTCCAGGTCGTACACCACGTTGGGCGCTTCGCGGCACATGAACTCGATCGCATCCTGGTCACCGAGCCAGTCGCCGCCCTTGACGGTATCGTAGAAATGGTAGTGCCAGTTGTCCTCGTTCATGTTGCCCAGCGAGGCGCCGATGCCGCCCTGCGCCGCGACCGTGTGCGAGCGCGTGGGGAACACCTTGGAGAGCACGGCCACGTTCAGGCCGGCGCGCGCCAGTTGCAGCGATGCGCGCATGCCGGAGCCACCGGCCCCGACGATGACAACGTCAAATTTTCGTTTGGTAACGGAATAAGTCATGAATTTCAGCCTCGGTAGTGGCGTGGCATCAAAGGCGCCACAGAACCTGGATGGCCCAACCCGCGCAACCCACGAGCCAGACGATGGAGAAGATTTGCAACACCAGGCGCAGCGCGACCGGCTTGACGTAGTCCATGAAGATATCGCGCACACCGACCCACACGTGGTACAGCAGGGCGACGATGACGACAAATGTCAGCACCTTCATCCACTGGGCCGCGAAGATGCCGGCCCAGGTGTCGTAGCCGATCGGCCCGCTGGTGAAAACCACTTGCGCCAGCACCAACAGCGTGAACAGCGCCATCAGGCCGGCCGTGATGCGCTGGCCCAGCCAGTCCCGAAGACCATAGTGCGCACCCACCACGATGCGTTTGGTGCCGAAATTTACAGACATGGGAAGCTCCTGATCAAGTCAAGTAGGGGGGCAGCGTCAAACCTCTGCCCGCAAGGGTTTAGTAAAGGCCGAACAGCTTCGCGCCGAGGATCAGCAGCAGGGCGACGCTGACGACCAGCGTGCCGGCCGCGGACTTGCGGCCGAATTCTTTCGACACGGCGCCGTGATGGATGTCGGCCCACAGGTGGCGCAGCCCGGCGATGAAGTGGTGCAGAAACGCCCAGATCAGCAGCAGCGCCACGAGCTTGATGAACCAGCCCGGGACAAAGCCGACACCGATGTTGAAGGCCGACTTGAATCGTGCAAATGAAATCTCGGAGGAAATGGAGGTGTCGAACATCCAGATGATGAACGGCAGCAGCACGAACATGATCGCGCCGCTGATCCGGTGAAGAATCGACACCAGGGCGGCCAGCGGCATGCGGTAGGCGGGCAGATCCGTGAGGGCGTTGATGTTCCGGAATTCGGGCCGTTTCGGTCGCGCGGGGGTGACTAGCTCAGACATGGAATGACTTTCGTGAATGTAACGACTCTGTAATTGTGCAACGGCTGACAACCCAAAATTCTATTGCAATGCAGCAAACCGAATGTGGCGACTGCAATTCCTGCCTGATTTCTGCCATCGTTCGTGGTCAGTTCAACTCGTTGCGGTAGTGGTGCGTGTCGGTGCGGTAGAGGCCGCGGCGAAGCTCCATCGGCACATCGTTGTAGGTGTAGGCGATGCGCTCCACGCTGAGCAGCGGTGTACCGGGTTTGACCTTGAGCAGGGCGCCTTGCGCCGCATCCGGCGATACGGCGCGGATATGTTCCTCGGCGCGCACCATGCGCACCCCGAATTCGACTTCGAACAGCGCATACATCGGGCCGTGGTAGTCCGACAGGCGCTCCGCGGTCAGCCCCTTGAACGGGCCGCCGGGCAGCCACAGGTCTTCCAGGATGGTGGGCACGCCCGAGAACGACAGCACCCGGCGCACCTGCAGCACCGCGTCGCCCGAGCGCAGCGCCAAGGCGCGGGCCACGTCGGCGCTGGCGCGCAGGCGCTTGCAGTCGATGATTTCGCGCTGGGCCGGCCCTTCGCTGTTGACGTCGCCGTTGTCGGGAATCAGCTTCAAAAAGCGGTACTGCACATGGTGTTCGGCATGCGTGGCGACAAAGGTGCCCTTGCCCTGGCGCCGCACCACCAGGTTGTCGGCGGCCAGTTCGTCGATGGCCTTGCGCACCGTGCCCTGGCTCACTCGGTAGCGCACCGCCAAGTCCATTTCGCTTGGAATGGCCGCGCCGGGCTTCCACTCGCCCGACTGCAGGCTTTGCAGAATCAGTCCCTTGATCTGCTGGTATAGCGGACTGAAGGCGGGCGTCAGGCTGGTTGCAGCGGCGCTGCCCGGCTCGGCGTCGGAGGCTTCGGGATCGGCAGAAGAGTGAGACATGGGGCAGATCGTTTGGACGGCCCAATCATATCTTATATAAGATATAAGACAAATTGACCGATGCGGGTTTTCGCGGGTAAACTCCAAGTCTGTTTCGAACCGCTTTCGCCAAGCGCCCGGGCTCCCTTTGGGAAGCCTCTTTCATTACCCTTTCTGGAGTTCCGCCATGAGCAAAAAACCCGTTCGCGTCGCTGTTACCGGTGCCGCAGGTCAAATCGGCTACGCCATCCTGTTTCGCATCGCCTCGGGCGAAATGCTGGGCAAGGACCAGCCCGTGATCCTGCAACTGCTCGAAGTGCCGGTCGAAGGCCCGCAAAAGGCGCTCAAGGGCGTGATGATGGAGCTCGACGACTGTGCTTTCCCGCTGCTCGTGGAGATGACCGCCCACAGTGACCCGATGACGGCCTTCAAGGACGCCGACTACGCGCTGCTGGTCGGTTCGCGCCCACGTGGCCCCGGCATGGAACGCTCCGAGCTGCTCGCCGTCAACGGCGCCATCTTCACAGCACAAGGCAAGGCATTGAATGCCGTGGCCAGTCGCAATGTCAAGGTGCTGGTGGTGGGCAACCCGGCCAACACCAACGCCTACATCGCGATGAAGAGCGCGCCCGACCTGCCAAGCAAGAACTTCACCGCCATGCTGCGCCTGGACCACAACCGCGCACTGAGCCAGATTGCCGCCAAGACCGGCAAGGCGGTGGCCGACATCGAGAAGCTCACCGTCTGGGGCAACCACTCGCCCACCATGTACGCCGATTACCGCTTCGCCACCATCAACGGCGAGAGCGTGGCCAAGATGATCAACGACCAGGAATGGAACGCCAACGTGTTCCTGCCCACCGTGGGCAAGCGTGGTGCCGCCATCATCGAGGCGCGCGGCCTGTCGTCGGCGGCGTCCGCGGCCAACGCGGCCATCGACCACATGCACGACTGGGCCCTGGGCACCAACGGCAAATGGGTCACCATGGGCATCCCGTCGGATGGCAGTTACGGCATCCCCAAGGACGTGATGTTCGGCGTCCCGGTCACCTGCGAGAACGGCGAATACGAGCGGGTCGAGGGCCTGCCGATCGACGCCTTCAGCCAGGAATGCATCAACAAGACGCTCAAGGAACTGCTGGACGAGCAGGCCGGCGTGGCCCACCTGCTGTAATCCGGGCCGTCAAACTGCCTGTCCATGCACGACTGGAATCCGGACCTGTACCGGCGCTACGAGGATGAGCGCACGCGGCCGGCGCAGGACCTGCTGGCGCGCGTGCCGTTGGAGCGGGCGGCGCGGGTGGTCGATCTCGGCTGCGGGCCCGGCAATTCCACCGAACTGCTGGTGCGGCGTTTTGCGACCGCGCAGGTCACCGGCACCGACAACTCCGAAGCCATGCTGGCGAGCGCGCGCCAGCGCCTGCCGCAGCTGCGCTTCGAGCTCAGCGACATCGCGCGCTGGACGCCCGACGCCGCGCAGGGCGGGGCGCCCGACCTGATTTACGCCAACGCGGCGCTGCAATGGGTGCCCGATCACGAAACGCTGATTCCGCGCCTGTTTGCCGCGCTCGCTCCCGGCGGCGTGCTCGCCGTCCAGATGCCCGACAACCGCCAGGAGCCGACGCATCGCCTGATGCGCGAGCTGGCTGCGCAGGCGCCGTGGGCGGAGCCCATCGGCGACGCCGACCGGCTGCGCACCGAACTGCTGGACGTCGGCGGCTATTACGACCTGCTGGCGCCGCAGGCGGCGCAGGTTGACGTCTGGCGCACCATCTACCAGCATCCGATGGCGACGCCCGCCGCGATCGTCGAATGGGTGCGCGGCACGGGGCTCAAGCCCTTTGTCGATCGCCTGCCGCCCGCACTGCAGGCCAGCTACCTGGCCGAGTACGAGCGCCGCATCGCGCAGGCCTATCCGCTGCGCGCCGACGGACGCCTGCTGCTGGCATTTCCGCGCCTGTTCATCGTGGCGCAGCGCAAGCCATGAGTGACATGAGCGCCGCGTCGGGCCGCCCCAAGCAAGCGCACGCCCCCTCGGGGGGCAGCGCAGTACGCGCAGCGACAAGCGTGGGGGCATCATCCCCCCGCCATCCACGCCAGGTGCTGCTGGGCGCCCAGGCGGCTGCCAGCTTCCTGCCGGTGTGCGACCACTACAGCGGCGTCGAGGCGCGCATGCGCAAGAGCCTGCAGCTGCAGGCCGAGTTCACCGAGGAATTCGGCGCCTGCGTGTTCGATGTGACACTGGACTGCGAGGACGGCGCGCCGGTCGGCGGCGAGGCCGACCACGCGGCGCTGGTGGTGGCACTGGCGCTGCTGGCAGACGGCAAGGCGCGCGTCGCCGTGCGCGTGCATCCGGTGGACCATCCCGCGTTCGAGTCCGACATCGCCACGATTGCCGGCGCGGCCGGGCGCAAGCTGTGCCACATCATGATTCCCAAGGTGGAATCGGTGGACGACGTGATTCGGGCCGAAAAAGCCCTGGAGTCCGCATCCGCCGGGCATTTGCCGCTACAGGTTTTGATAGAGTCGCCGGCCGCCGTGCAGCGCGCCTTCGAGATCGCCGCGCACCCGCGCGTGCAGTCGCTGAGCTTTGGCCTGATGGACTTTGTCTCCAGCCACGGCGGCGCGATCCCCTCGGACGGCATGGGCGTGCAGGGCCAGTTCACGCATCCGCTGGTGGTGCGCGCCAAGCTCGAGATTGCCTCGGCCTGCCATGCCTGGGGCAAGGTGCCTTCACACTGCGTGGTGACCGAATTCAAGGACACCCAGGCGCTGGGCGCGGCCGCGCGCCGGGCCGCGCGCGAATTCGGCTACACCCGCATGTGGAGCATCCACCCGGACCAGATCCGCACTATCCTGCAGGCGTTTGCGCCGAGTCCGCGCGAGATCGAGATCGCTACAAAAATAATAGCTGCTGCTGCCGATGCAGACTGGGCCCCCGTTTCTTTTGAGGGCAAGCTGCAGGACCGCGCCAGTTACCGCTATTTCTGGCAGGTGCTGGAGCGCGCCCATCAAACGGGCAGGGAACTGCCCGACGAAATCCGGATTTATTTCAACCCCGCTGACCACCCCACGGTACATTCCACGGAGATACCCTCATGAAAGCCATTCTCACTGCCACCCTGGTTCTGCTGAGCCCCGCCTTGGTGCTCGCGCAGGCGAGTGCACCCTCTGACGCGGCCAAGCCCTCCAACAAACCGGCAGCCAAACATGCGACGAAACACGTGGCGAAGAAAAAGCCCGTCGTCAGCACGAACCGCCAAAACCTCAAAAGCGCCGCCATGAACGCGGCCGCCGGTATTGAAGCGGCCGACGCCGCACTCACACCCGCCGAGTTGGCGATAGCGCAGCGCGTGTACGTGGGCAGCCTGCCGTGCGAGCTGGGTGCCACCGTCACGCTCACGGCCGATCCCAAATCGCCAGGGTACTTCGATGTACGCGGCAAAAACTTCAACTACCACATGTTCCCCGTGGTCACGTCGACGGGCGCGGTTCGCCTGGAAGACCACCGGGAAGGCGCGGTGTGGCTCCAACTGGGCAACAAGTCCATGCTCATGAACCAGAAGCTCGGGCAACGCATGGCTGACGAGTGCAAGAGCCCGGCCCAGGCGACGGTCGCCGAGAACATGAAAGAGCATCCCGGCCCCAGCCTGCTGGACGCGCCGGTGAAGGCCGGTGCAGCGCCGGCCGCTAGTAAATAGATAGCTGAAAGCGCCCGCCGCCAAAGGGCTGGCGCCATTATTTTCTGAAATCAAGAAGGACCCCCACCATGTTGCCCGAGTTTTTACAAACCTACCGTGCCCATGTCGCCGAGCGTGCCGCGCTCGGCATCCCGCCGCTGCCCCTGTCGGCCCAGCAGACCGGCGCGCTGATCGAGCTGCTGAAGAACCCGCCCCCGGGTGAGGAAGCGGCGCTGGTCGAGATGATCACGCACCGCGTGCCGGCCGGCGTGGACGATGCCGCCAAGGTCAAGGCCAGCTACCTTGCCGCCGTGGCGCACGGCACCGAAAAATGCCCACTGCTGTCGCGCGAGCAGGCCACCGAGTTGCTGGGCACCATGCTGGGCGGCTACAACATCAGCCCGATGATCGATTTGCTCGACGATGCCGCCGTGGCGGCGGTGGCCGCCGAGGGGCTGAAGAAAACCCTGCTGATGTTCGACCAGTTCCACGACGTCAAGGAAAAAGCCGACAAGGGCAACGCCCATGCCAAGGCCGTGCTGCAGAGCTGGGCCGACGCCGAGTGGTTCACCTCGCGCCCCGAAGTGCCGAGAAGCATCAAGCTGACCGTGCTCAAGGTCACGGGCGAGACCAACACCGACGACCTCTCGCCCGCGCCTGACGCCTGGAGCCGCCCCGACATTCCGCTGCATGCACTGGCCATGCTGAAGAACAAGCGCGACGGCATCACGCCCGAGGAAGACGGCAAGCGCGGCCCCATCAAGTTCATCGAAGACCTGCGCGCGCGCGGCAACCTGGTGGCCTACGTGGGCGACGTGGTCGGCACCGGCTCCTCGCGCAAGTCCGCCACCAATTCGGTGCTGTGGTTCACCGGCGAGGACATTCCGTTCGTGCCGAACAAGCGCTTCGGCGGCGTCTGCCTGGGTGCCAAGATCGCGCCGATTTTCTACAACACCATGGAAGACTCGGGCGCGCTGCCGATCGAGCTCGACGTCAGCCAGATGAACATGGGCGACGAACTGGAGCTGCGCCCCTATGAAGGCAAGGCGCTCAAGGGCGGCAAGGTGATTGCAGAGTTCACACTCAAGAGCGAGGTGCTGTTCGACGAGGTGCGCGCCGGTGGCCGCATTCCGCTGATCATCGGCCGGGGCCTGACCGCCAAGGCGCGCGAGGCGTTGGGCCTGCCCACCTCGACCCTGTTCCGCCTGCCGCAAAACCCGCAGGACACCCACAAGGGCTTCACGCTGGCACAAAAAATCGTCGGCCGCGCCTGTGGTCTGCCCGAAGGCCAGGGCGTGCGCCCCGGCACTTATTGCGAGCCGCGCATGACCTCGGTCGGCAGCCAGGACACCACCGGCCCGATGACGCGCGACGAACTCAAGGACCTGGCCTGCCTGGGGTTCAGTGCCGACCTGGTGATGCAAAGTTTCTGCCACACGGCGGCCTACCCCAAGCCGGTCGACGTGAAGATGCACCACGAGCTGCCCGAGTTCATGACCGATCGCGGCGGCATTCCGCTGCGTCCGGGCGACGGCATCATCCACAGCTGGCTGAATCGCATGCTGCTGCCCGATACGGTCGGCACCGGCGGCGACAGCCACACGCGCTTTCCGATCGGCATCAGCTTCCCGGCCGGCTCCGGCCTGGTGGCGTTCGGCGCGGCCACCGGCGTCATGCCGCTGGACATGCCCGAGAGCGTGCTGGTGCGCTTCAAGGGCAAGATGCAGCCCGGCGTCACGCTGCGCGACCTGGTCAACGCGATTCCGCTGTACGCCATCAAGGCCGGCCTGCTGACGGTCGAGAAGAAGGGCAAGAAGAACATCTTCTCGGGCCGCATCCTGGAAATTGAAGGCCTGCCTGACCTCAAGGTGGAGCAAGCCTTCGAGCTCAGCGACGCGTCGGCCGAACGCTCGGCGGGCGGCTGCACGGTGCACCTGAATCCGGCCCCGATCATCGAGTACATCAACAGCAACATCACCATGCTCAAGTGGATGATTGCGACGGGTTACTCCGACGTGCGCACCATCAAGCGCCGCATCAAGGCGATGGAAGCCTGGCTCGCGAACCCGCAACTGCTGGCGCGCGACGCGGACGCCGAATACGCGGCCGTGATCGAGATCGACCTGGCCGACGTGCACGAGCCCATCGTGGCCTGCCCGAACGACCCGGACGATGTCAAGACACTGAGCGATGTGGCGGGCGCCGTGATCGAAGAGGTGTTCATCGGTAGTTGCATGACCAACATCGGCCACTTCCGCGCCGCCAGCAAGCTGCTGGAAAACAAGCGCGACATTCCCGTCAAGCTCTGGGTCGCGCCGCCGACCAAGATGGACGCCAAGCAGCTCAGCGAAGAAGGCCACTACGGCGTGCTGGGTTCGGCCGGCGCGCGCATGGAAATGCCCGGCTGCAGCCTGTGCATGGGCAACCAGGCGCAGGTGCGCGAGGGTGCCACCGTGTTCTCCACCTCCACGCGCAACTTCCCGAACCGCCTGGGCAAGAACGCCAACGTGTATCTCGGCTCCGCCGAACTGGCCGCGATTTGCTCCAAGCTCGGGCGCATCCCGACCAAGGCCGAGTACATGGCCGACATGGGCGTCCTCACGGCCGCCAGCGACCAGATCTACCAGTACCTGAACTTTGACAAGCTCAAGGATTACACGGACCTGGCGGACACGGTGAAGGAAGGTGTGGCGGCGTAACAGGCCGCCTGCTACGCCACTCCCGTGCGCTTCTGTCATTCCCGCGCAGGCGGGAATCCAGCGCCTCCAAAAAGCCCCGCAGCTTTCGCTGCGGGGCTTTCGCTATTTTTAAAATAGCATAATGTGTAGCATGGGCGCTGGCCGGCGCCTAATTTCATTTGGAAAACTTGAAAACCGACTCTGTAGCGGCTAGGAAACCAGGGGTTGCTCTTCCTCTGAATTTACCCAGTCTTGCTGCATCGGCACATCTTCCCCTTCGTCGCCTGGCGCCGCCCGTTCCGCCGCCGTCGGTGTTGGAAGCTGCGCCGCGTTGATCGTTGGCCCGCTGATGATTTTTTTCAGCAGCTCGTTGAGCGCAGGCTGCATGGCGATGGTCGCTTCCAGGACCCACAGCAGTTCGCGCAGCTCCTGCGACAGAGCCGCTGTCCATGCTGCCGGGCGAATATCGTCCAGTGGACTGCTTTTCCTGCCAGACCGCGCCTTCATGCGAAATCCCAGCCATCCTTTGACGACCTCATAGCCGGATACGCTGTACTCATACACGGCCTTTGAAACCGGGCCAATTTGCCCGGCCCCGACATGGAGCACGCCCTGCACTGGGTCTGTCGGGTCTGCAATCCATTCGAAAGACTCCGGGTAGCCATCAGCCGAATTCGGGATCGCCTTGATGGACCTGGCGCTCCCCGCGGGTAAGCGGCCAGGTTGCTGCCCAGCAGGCATGAAGCGCTCGCCATAGGTATGCAGCCACAGCAACTTGCGGCCCAACGCCACCGCTTCTTTGAACAACCCGGTGTCGGCGGAAACAGGCAGGCGCGGGCCGGGCACGGTGAGTTCCTCCGAGAAGGTGTTCACGTAGTCGGGCGCGCTGAGCACGGCATAGGTGTAGGCGAAGAAATCTTCCGCCGTGAGGGGCCCGCCAAGGTCGATTTCCAGTGATTCGAGCAGCAGCGAAGGTAAGTTGGCTTTGGTGGCGCCAGCGTCGCGCCAAAGTGGAATCACGTCTTTTCCGCCGCGGCCGCAAAGATGATGCCTGTCCGGCACGTGCGCTGCAGCAACGGCGGCGGCACCTTGCCCCAGAACACTGGTGAGCATGCTGGTCATGTACACCTGAATGCTGCTTGCGGCCGACCAGAGCTGCGGTCGCATGCGCGCTGCGAGCCGGTTGTCTGCAATCAGCCACGCGCGGTCGAAGCTTCGAAAACTATAGTGTGCGATTTCGGGGCACGGGGAGTCGCTCGGCAAGTCGTTGATGGGCTTGAGCTTGACCTCACTGTTGAGTTGTTTGTATTGCGCCGTAACCAGCCGATCAGGCGTTTCGCGGAACAGCACGGCGCGGGATCCTTTGGGCGCCGACACCAATAGTTGCCACCGCGCTTCCAGTGCCTCTTTGGTTTCGGCGATTGGCCAAGTGCGTTTCAGTTCAACGCCTGAGTGTTGCCACGGCCAAAGATCAGTAAGAAGCGGCCACGCAAAGTAGTTGCCCACTTGCTGTGGAAGGAAAGGCTCTTGCGCGCCCGAGAAGCAGTCATCCCAAGCCACACCATCAAACGACTTGATCGCTTTGAGTTTCGCGAGTTTTTCCTCTCTCGTGCCTTCGAGGCGCGCGTAGCGCACATGGGCGAGCTCGTGCCGTTTGGTTTCTGCGTAGCGAATGCCAATGGCGATGCACACCGGGGTTTGGATGGCAAAGACGTTCTCGGTCTTGCGGGCGCCGAGGTTGTCGCCTTCCAAATCGATGATCCAGAGTTCGTCAAATGCCTCGCGCATGCGCTGGCGCATGCCGGTGAAACCCGGGCCGCGCAGGTAGCTCGCGGCGGTGATGAAGCTCACGATGCCCTGTCGCGGGGCACCAGGCTGCTCAAACATCTTCCACAAGGTCCAGCGCCAGAAGTAAACATAGAGGTTGTAAAGGTTTTTGGCATGAACGGGCGGCGCCAGGTCCACAAAGTCGCGCAGGATGGGGCGCTCCGGCGTCTGGTCTTCGCGTGTGCTGTCGGTGCCATCGCCGAAGCGAACCCATTTGCCACGGGTGTGGACGCTGTCTTCATCGCCTTGCTCGCGAAAATAGGGCGGGTTGCCCATGGAGACGAAGACCGGCACGCTGGCCTTGACGCGCCGCGCACGGCGTTGCTCCTCGGACAAACGCTCGGCCATCAAGGGCGGGGTCGGCGGGTCTATGTGGGGTGACTCCAGCGTGTCTGTCAGCAGCACATGCAGGCCGTCATCGGGCAGCGTGGCACCGGCATCCGTCAGCAGCTTGGTGAGCCGCAGATGCGAAACAGCGTACGGACCGACCTGTACTTCGAACGCATAAATATTCTGCGCGCAGCGCGTGGCATATTCCGCCACGGCGCCGGGACCCAGTTCGGCTTCCACCTTGCGCAGCGCAAATTCGATGGCGGCAAGCGGGTAGGCCGCCGTGCCCGCGCTGGAATCCAGAAAGACCACACCTTCGTCCGCAAACGTCATGGGCTTGTTGAAGCGCTTGTCCAGCAACTCAGCCACCAGGTTGACCTGGCAGGCAACGACTTCCTGCGGTGTGTAGTAAACGCCGTACTCCTTGCGGCGCTTGGGATCGTAAGCCGCGAGGAAGTCTTCGTAAAAGTACAACCAGGGATCGCCACGCTTGCCAAGTTGCACAGGATCGACGGCGCCTATCACCCGTTCCAGGAGAGCGACCGGGATTTCGATTTCTACCCGCGCCTGCGGGTCGGTGAGGATGCGCAGGGTTTGGGCGAGTAGCCCATGTCCGCTGTCCAGCCGTGCCGCAGCGGTGATCGCGTTGAGATGGTCTTCGCCGCTCAACCTGGCCAACAGTAGCGCGTACGTGAGCGTCTGGGCGTAGATGTCGGCAAAGTCGTCATCACTTGCATGTGGGAAAAGGTATTCCCGGATTTCGGTACTGAGGCGCTTGAGAGCGCTGGATTCCTGCGCGACGGCGATGGCGACGTCTTCGCGGAGCAGGCGGCACAGCGGAGCGAGCAGTTCCGCCAACGCCTTTGGACCGTTTGGGGTGATTGGCTGCCAATTCAGGAAGTCGGTCAGGAGTTCAAATAACTGACCAACCAGTTGATCCGTCAATGCGGTCGCGCCCTTTTCAATAATGCCGTCCAGCCTTATGACAACCGGCTTCTCTGGTGGATATTGAACGCCGCTGCGGTAGAGCGCCCATTCATAGGCATCCGTGTACAGGATGTTGGGCAGCGCAGCGAACTTTTTCCACTGAGCCTGGTCGCGTCCTTTGTACTTTTTGGTCAAGGCACCATGACCCGGTGCTTTCAGTTCAACGTGACCGCACAGTGCACCGGATATTTCAACACCAATATCCGGGCGCCCGCCAAGGCCTTCAACGTGCGTTTCGGTTCTTGTAATGACTTCCCCGCTGCGCGCCGCACGAATCAATGCTTGCACCGGCGATTTGAGTTGATCCTCAGGCTGTGCTGGAACCACGGAAGCGAAACTTGCCCTCAAGTCGTTCGCGAATTTTTGTGCGGCGGTTTTGAAGGTGACTGGGAAATAGGACGGTGCGGGCATGGGAAGTGGTGTCAATTAAGTTTTATGAAAATGCAGCGGAAACCCAAGTACCGCCTAGGCATGTTGCTATAAAAATAGTAATCATTGAGGTTTCTAAGCGACCGCCCGCTCGGGCAATTTCATATCTATGACGATCTCCGACCACGGCACGTTCACGCGTCCATCATCCCCGCGCTCCACGGCCATCCATTCGATGAGCTGTGTCACGTCGGTGTGCACGTTCTTGTAGTCGCGGCCGAGCCGGCGCGCCAGTTCGGCCACGGTCAGTGGCCCCGCTTCGCGCAGGGCGGCGATCAGTTCCCAGCGCTTGGGCGTGAAGGCGGCCAGCATCTGGCCGATCTGTTCGAAGTTCACGCCGAAATGGGGCTTTACCTTTTCGCCGCGCGCAATTGCGCGCATGGTGGCGGCCGCCCGGGCACCGGCTTCGCGCAGGGATTCCCCGACCGTCACATTCAAAATTTGATTGTTGCTCGTCATCGCATGGCCTCCACGTCGCGGAGAAAGTCCGCCATCAGGGTTTCAATATCTACAAACTTGTACAGCGACTCGTGCTCTCCAAGATGTTTGTGATCGCCTTTGCCGCGCTCGTTGTCGTAGCCCACCAGGCGCTTGCCGTCGCACACAAACACCAATCGGTATTTAAAGGAATGCTCCGACGGCGGTACCGGCTTGGGCACTAGCCACACCACCATCTCAACAATGCCATCTGCATGGACAGTGCGGGTTTTGAGAAGGAGTTGGGCTTCTGTCATATGGCTCATCATGCCATATTTTTATGGTGCGTCAAGCCACACGGCAAGATTGTCAACCACAGACTCAGCCGACCCCGATTACGTCGCAAGTAATCGACGCGCCAAAGCGCCGTGCGGAGAATTTCTCTGTCGACAACGACAAAGCAACTTTTCCGGGAAACCGGTCCATCTTTACAGGAGCCACGATCATGTCAACCACGAATCCCAAAGCCAATTCTTCCGTTGATGCCTCGCGCATCGCTGCCCGGTACATCGCCGCGTGGAACGAGCAGGACGCGGAACGTCGCCGCGCCCTGGTCTCCGAAGTCTTTGCATCCGAGGCCACCTATCTCGACCCCATGGCGCGCAGTGCCGGCCGCGATGAAATCAACGCCATGATCGGCGCGGTGCAACAACAATTCGCCGGACTGCGGTTCAGCTTGCACGGCCAACAGGACGGGCACAACAACGTCGTGCGTTTTTCCTGGGCGCTCGGCCAGGAAGGTGCCGAGCCCGTCGCTCACGGCACGGACGTCGCTGTCGTTTCCGAAGACGGACGTCTTGCCGGCGTGACGGGATTTCTGGATGCGATCGCGGCGCCGGCTTGATTGGGTCCACGGACAACGGTAACGAACCCACGGCGCCGTGAGTGCAGACTCATGATGAATAGTGCCTGTAGCCAATATCCAGTGGGCACAGGCAGCTATCGAAAATGGAGCAAACCAGCGACTTCAAGCCTGCAGCTTCAAATGCTGCAGCGCTTGCCGTGTGAAGTCATCGGCCGGGAAAAACGTTTCCATCGCCAGTTCCTGCAGCGTGACATCGACCGGCGAGCCGAAGATCGTGGTGGTGCTGATGAAGGCGAGTACGCCGGCGGGCGTCTTGAATTTGAAGGGCACGACGACGCCCGGGTGTTCCCCTTCCAGCGGCAGGCTGGCGGCGTTGTGAGGGACGGGGTACGCCTGGAGCTCTCGCAGCAAATCGGCCAGCGCCGGGTCGGCGGTGGCCGTGATTTGCTGGCGCAGACGCTCGAACAGGTGGCCGCGCCACTGCGCCAGATTCACGATGTTGCCGGCAATCCCGAGCGGGTGCAGGCTCAGGCGCAGCACGTTCACGGGCGCCTGCAGCAGCGAGGCATCGGCCCCCGCCATCAGCTGCGGCACCATGCGGTTGGCGGCCACCAGGTTCCAGTGCCGGTCGATCGCGAGCGCGGGATAGGGTTCGTGGCTTTTGAGCATGAGCTCCACCGCCTGCCGCGCCGCGGCCAGCGCCGGGTCCCCCAGCGGCCGCTCGCGGTACATCGGCGCGTAGCCGGCGGCCACCAGCAGGGTGTTGCGCTCGCGCAGCGGGATATCCAGGCGCTCCGACAGGCGCAGCACCATTTCACGGCTCGGCAGGGACCGGCCGGTTTCCACAAAGCTCAGGTGCCGGGTGGAAATCGCGGCCTCCTGCGCCAGGTCCAGCTGGCTCAGGCGTCGGTGCTGGCGCCAGTGGCGCAGGTGCTCGCCAAACGGTTCGGGCAGGTTGCGCGGCGCCGGGCGGCTCAGGGGGTGGGTACTTGCATTCATGGAGGAATCCTAAAGCCGGGCGGGCCGCTGTTCCATTACCTCCCACGTCATGAATCAGAGGCGGGGCTGATGCCGGCCCAGCTTTGCCATCCCAATGCAGGCGGTTTGAAAATGTCTTTCGCGGGTACCACAATAGGATGCACCCACACCATCAGGACATCGGGCCGGCCCGAAGCGCCGGCACCCGGGTATGGCCACAATGGTGCGCTAACGCCAACAACACAGGAGAGTCAGATGAAAACCGCGGCACATCCTTTTGCATCCACCGTCAAGTCTTTCAAGACGGCGTCGGGTAAAACCGGCAGCTTCTACTCCCTGCCGGCCCTGACCCGGCAGTTCCCCGGCATCGCGCGGCTGCCGGTGTCGCTGCGCATCGTGCTGGAGTCGGTGCTGCGCAATTGCGACGGCAAGAAGGTCACGGCCGAGCATGTGGCGCAGGTGGCCAACTGGGGTCCTGTTGAGGACCGCACCGACGAAATCCCGTTCGTGGTGGCGCGCGTGATGCTGCAGGACTTCACCGGCGTGCCGCTGCTGGCCGACATCGCGGCCATGCGCAGCGCGGCGGTGCGGCTGGGCAAGGACCCCAAGCGCATCGAGCCGCTGGTGCCGGTCGATCTGGTGGTGGACCACTCGGTCATGGTCGACTACTACGGCATCAAGAACGCGCTGGCGCTGAACATGGAACTCGAATTCAAGCGCAACCGCGAGCGCTACGAGTTCATGAAATGGGGCATGCAGGCGTTCGACACGTTCCGCGTCGTGCCGCCGGGGGTGGGCATCTGTCACCAGGTCAACCTGGAGTACCTGGCGCGCGGCGTGCACAAGACCAAAGACCATGTTTACTACCCCGACACGCTGGTCGGCACCGACAGCCACACCACCATGATCAACGGCGTTGGCGTGGTCGGCTGGGGCGTGGGCGGCATCGAGGCCGAGGCCGCCATGCTGGGCCAGCCGGTGTACCTGTTGACGCCCGACGTGGTCGGCATGGAGCTGACCGGGCGGCTGCGCGAGGGCGTGACGGCGACCGACCTGGTGCTGACTGTGACCCAGGTGCTGCGCCAGCACAAGGTGGTGGGCAAGTTTGTCGAATTCTTTGGCGAGGGCACGCGCACGCTGGCCGTGCCGGACCGGGCCACGCTGGGCAACATGTCGCCCGAGTGCGGCGCCACCGTCAACTTCTTTCCGGTGGACGAGAAAACCATCGAGTACTTTGTCGGCACGGGGCGCAGCAAGGACGAGATCGAGGCGTTCGAGGCCTACTTCAAGGCGCAGGGGCTGTTTGGCGTGCCCAAATCGGGCGAGATCGATTACTCGCAGGTCATCAGGCTCGATCTGGGCGATGTGACGCCCAGCCTGGCCGGGCCGAAACGCCCGCAGGACCGCATCGAGCTGGGCAAGATGAAGAGCCAGTTCGCCACGCTGTTTTCCAAACCCAATGCCGAGAATGGCTTCAACCAGAGCGCGGAGCGGCTGGAGCCGCGCTACCCGGTGCACACGACGGTGCGCGGCACGAATGGCGCCCCGCCGGCGCCGCCGCTGCAACTGGGGGCCGCGCGCGACGTGGCGGAGATGGTGCTGAACCGGCCCACGCTGGAGTCGAGCAAGGCGCATGCCGGTGTGCCCGAGCCGATGGAGCGCGACATCACGCTGGGCCATGGCGATGTGCTGATTGCCGCCATCACGAGCTGCACCAACACCTCCAACCCGAGCGTGATGCTGGCGGCCGGCCTGCTGGCCAAGAAGGCGGTGCAGGCGGGACTGCGCGTGCAGCCGCACATCAAGACCTCACTGGCGCCGGGCTCGCGCATCGTCACCGAGTACCTGACCCAGACCGGCTTGATGCCGTACCTGGAGCAGCTGGGCTTCGGGCTGGTCGGCTACGGCTGCACCACCTGCATCGGCAATTCGGGCGACCTCACGCCCCAGCTGAACGACGCGATCAACCAGCACGACCTGGTGTGCGCGGCCGTGCTCTCGGGCAACCGCAACTTCGAGGCGCGCATCCACCCCAACATCAAGGCCAACTTCCTGGCCAGCCCGCCGCTGGTGGTGGCCTTTGCGATTGCCGGCACCGTGCGGCGCGACCTGATGACCGAGCCGGTGGGCCAGGGCAAGGGCGGCAAGGATGTGTACCTGGGCGACATCTGGCCGACCAGCGATGAAATCTACAAGCTCATGAAGTTCGCGATGAACGGCAAGGCGTTCCGCGAGAACTACGCGCGCATTGCGAGCCAGCCCGGCGCGCTGTGGGAGAAGATCGAGGGCGTGGCGGGCGAGGCCTACGCCTGGCCGCCCAGCACGTACATTGCCGAGCCGCCGTTCTTCGACGGGTTTGCTCTTGAAGAAGGAGCCTCCAGGTGGGACGCCGTCGGGGCGATCGAAGTGAAAGGCGCCAGAGTCATGGCCCTGTTCGGGGACTCCATCACGACCGACCACATCTCGCCCGCTGGCGCGATTGCGGAGAAGTCGCCGGCCGGCCAGTGGCTGCTCAAAAACGGCGTGGCCAAGGCCGACTTCAACAGCTACGGCTCGCGCCGCGGCAACCACGACGTGATGATGCGCGGCACCTTTGCCAATGTGCGCATCAAGAACCTGATGGTCCCGCCCGGCCCCGACGGTTCGCGCGAGGAGGGCGGCGTCACGCTGTTCCAGCCCGACGGCGCCAAGATGTTCATCTACGACGCGGCCATGAAGTACATGGCGGCCGGCGTGCCGACCGTGGTGTTTGCGGGCGAGGAATACGGCAACGGCTCGAGCCGCGACTGGGCCGCCAAGGGCACGCAGCTGCTCGGCATCAAGGCCGTGGTGGCCCGCAGCTTCGAGCGCATCCACCGCAGCAACCTGGTCGGCATGGGCGTGCTGCCGCTGCAGTTCAAGGGGGCCGATTCGTGGCAGTCGCTCGGCCTCACGGGCAGCGAGGAGATTGCCGTGATTCCCCGTCCCGACCTCAAGCCGCAAAGCGACGCGCGCCTGGTGATCACGCGCGGCGACGGCAGCAAGACCGAGGTCACGGTGACGCTGCGTATCGACACCCCGATCGAGGTGGACTACTACCGCAACGGGGGCATCCTGCCGTTTGTGCTGAGGCAGCTGCTGGGCTGAATCCCTGCGGGGCGGCCTCTTTGCTGCGTTCGCCGGCTGTAAAGCAGGGCAAAATCGGCCTGCATGATTCGGCAGGCATTAATTTCAGGCGGTGGTATTGGCGGGCTCGCGGCGGCACTGGCCTGCGCGCGCGCGGGCTGGGAGGTCCGGTTGTTCGAGCAGGCCGCCGAGTTCAGCGAGGTCGGCGCGGGCATCCAGCTCGGACCGAACGTGACGCGCGTGCTGCAGGGCTGGGATCTGGCTGGGGCGTTGGCCGAAGTCGCCGCCTTTCCCGATCGTCTGCAGGTGCGCCATGCCGTCTCGGGCCGGGAGCTTGGCGCGCTGCCGCTGGGCGACGCGATGCTGCAGCGCTACGGCGCGCCCTACGCCACCGTGCATCGCGCCGACCTGCACCAGCTATTGCTGGCCGAGGTGCGGCAGCGCACGGATGCGACGCTGAATCTCAACTACCGCCTGGCACGCTTCACGCAAACCGGCGATGCCGTGACGGTGCAAGGCAGGGTGCAGTCCGGCGAAGAATCCGGCCGCCAGCCGCCAGCCTGGGGCCCGCAAATCGAGGGCGACGCGCTGATCGGGGCCGACGGCCTGTGGAGCCCGGTGCGCCAATGGTTGCTGGCCGACGGGCCGCCGCGCGTCACCGGCCATCTGGCCTACCGTGCGCTGGTGCCGCAGTCGCATCTGCCCGAGCGGCTGCGCAGCCAGCACGTCACCGCGTGGCTGGGGCCGCGCCTGCACGTGGTGCAGTACCCGGTGCGCGGGGGCGAATGGCTCAACGTGGTCGGCATTGTGCAGGGGCGCCTGGATTCGGCCAGTGGCGCCGATCTGGACAACTGGGATCACGCCACCAACGCCCAGGCGCTGCGCGCTGCGCTCGCAGGCACCTGTGCGCCGCTGCAGGACCTGGTCAACGCCATCGACGCCTGGCGCCTGTGGGTGCTGTGCGACCGCCCGCCCCTGCAGGGCGCGCCGCAGCAGGCGCAGGGGCGCGTGGCGCTGCTGGGCGATGCGGCGCACCCGATGCGCCCCTACCTGGCGCAGGGCGCGGGCATGGCGATTGAAGACGCGGCCGAGCTCGGGCGCGTGCTGGGCCAGGCGCTGGACCCCGCGCTCGATGTGCCCACGATGCTCGCCCGTTACGCGCTCAACCGCTGGCAGCGCAACGCGCGGGTGCAGGCCCGCGCGATTCGCAACGGGCAGATTTTTCATGCCGATGGGCTGGTGCGCTGGGGGCGCGACGCGGCGCTGAAGGTGCTGGGCGAGCGGCTGCTGGATGTGCCGTGGCTCTACGCTGGCGCGTAGCCCGCGATTGATCCGCTATTTATTTGGTAGCTATCTACGAAGGCCCTGTATGGGATAGAGCCACTTTCCTTATAAATCCGTGCGCAGCTTCCAGATCTCCGGGAACAGCACCACGTCGAGCATTTTGCGCAGGTAGCTTACGCCGCCGGTGCCGCCGGTGCCGCGCTTGAAGCCGATGATGCGCTCCACCGTCGTGACGTGGCGGAAGCGCCAGAGCCGGAAGGCGTCTTCCAGGTCGGTGAGTTCTTCACCCAATTGGTACAGGTCCCAGTACTGCTTGGGGTTGCGGTACACCAGCAGCCAGGCCTGCTCGACCGCGTCGCTCGGGGCATGCGGCTGCGTCCAGTTGCGCTCGGTGTTCTCAAGGGGCACGGGCAGGCCGCGGCGCGCCAGCAGGCGCAGGGCTTCGTCGTACAGCGAGGGCGCCTCGAACGCGGCCTGCACCTTGGCCAGCAGATCGGGCCGGTGCTGGTGCGGTTTCAGCATGGCCGCGTTTTTGTTGCCGAGCGCAAATTCAATGCAGCGGTACTGCGCGCTCTGAAAGCCGCTGGAGTGCCCCAGATAGGGCCGGATGGCGCTGTACTCGGGCGGCGTCATGGTGGCCAGCACGTCCCACGCGTGCACCAGCTGCTCCATGATGCGGCTCACGCGCGCCAGCATCTTGAACGCCGTGTGCAGGTCGTCGCTGGCCACGCACTGGATCGCGGCGCCCAGCTCGTGCAGCATCAGCTTCATCCACAGCTCGCTGGTCTGGTGCTGGATGATGAACAGCATCTCGTTGTGGTCGGGCGAGAGCGGGTGCTGCGCGCCCAGCACTGCGTCCAGGTGCAGGTAATCGCTGTAGCTCATGGACTGGCTGAAGTCCAGCTTGGCTTTTTCTTCGATCACGATTTGTTCGTTGCTCATCACGTCACCGCCATTTTCTGGTTGAATTCGGGTCGCTGCCATTCGCCGCTCTCAAGCACCTGCCGCAGGTGTTCGACCGCCTGCCAGACGTCTTCGAAGCCGAGGTACAGGGGCGTCAGGCCGAAGCGCAGGATGTCCAGATGCCGGCCCCCGTCGCCGGCGCGGAAGTCCCCGATCACGCCGCGCGCAATCAGCGCCTGCACGATGGCGTAGGCGCCCGAGGCACCATCGGGCGCCTTCGGATTCGTGCGCGTCAGGCAGACCTGCGAGCCGCGCTGTGCATGCGCGCGCGGTGTGGCCAGGCCCAGGCCGTGGCCGGCGCAGCGCGCCAAAGCCAGGTCGATGAACAGGTCGCTCAAGGCCAGCGACTTGGCGCGCAGGGCGGCCATGCCGCCCAGAGGTTCTGCCGCCAGCACGGTGTCCAGCCCGCACTCCAGCGCCGCCAGACTCAGCATCGGCTGGGTGCCGCACAGGTAGCGCGCGATGCCCGGCGCAGGGCGGTAATCGGGCGTGAACTCGAACGGTGCGGCATGGCCCCACCAGCCCGCCAGCGGTTGCCAGAAGCGGTCGGCATGTTGGGGGTGGACCCAGACGAAGGCCGGTGCGCCCGGCCCGCCGTTGAGGTATTTGTAGCCGCAGCCGATGCTGAAGTCGGCCTTGGCCGCGTTCAGGTCCACCGGCACGGCGCCCGCGCTGTGCGCGAGGTCCCACACGGTGAGGGCGCCGGCCGCATGCGCTGCCGCGGTGACCGCCGCCATGTCGTGCATCGCGCCCGTGCGATAGTTCACGTGGGTCAGCATCAGCACCGCGACGTCGGGCGTGAGGGCCGCTGCTATTTCTTCCGGCTCGACCAGTTGCAGTCGCAGGCCGCGCTCGGCGCACAGCGCCTGGGCGATGTAGAGATCGGTCGGGAAGTTGCTGCGCTCGCTCACGACCACCTTGCGCTGCGGCGCATCCTGCGCGGCGATGTGCAGCGCCGCGCTCAGCACCTTGTACAGGTTGATCGAGGTGCTGTCGGTCGCCACCACCTCGCCCGGCGCGGCGCCGATCAGCCGCGCGATCTTGTCGCCCAGGCGCTGCGGCATCTCGAACCAGCCGGCGCTGTTCCAGGAGCGGATCAGGCCAGTGCCCCATTCCTGCGTGACAACCTCTGCGACGCGGGCCGCCGCCGTTTTGGGCAGCACGCCGAGCGAGTTGCCGTCGAGGTAGATCACGCCGTCGGGAATCGAAAATTGGTCGCGCAGCGGGCGCAAGGGGTCTTGCGCGTCGCGCTGCTGGCAGTCTGTCAGGCTGGTCATGTCGATCTCAAAATAAGGAGGGATTGGGGTGGGTTTCAGAGTTCACGCAGGATCGCGCGCACCGGCGAAGCACCGGCGCGCACCAGCTTCAGCGGCAGCGCGATCAATTCGTAGTCGCCCTCGGGCACGGCATCTAACACCAGGTTCTCCAGCACGCGCAGCCCGGCGCGAGCGCAAAGTGCAGCTGCTGCGAGTACGCCGCGTCGCCGGGAAAAACGGCGGCGTGCTCGTCAACGGGGGGTGAAATATCCCAGATCTTTTTCATGGAAAAGCGAAGGTATCACCGCGAAAAAGACCATGGTGTCGGTTATTTCCAACAACCGGGATAAATAGTGCTGCCCCGTTCTTGCCTACCGATGGGCGGCCGAGGTCGCCACCGCCAGCGCCGTCATGTTCACGACGCGCCGCACCGTGGACGACGGCGTGAGGACATGCACCGTGGCAGCCGCGCCCAGCAGCACCGGCCCGACGGTCACGCCGTGGCCGCCCGTCATCTTCAGCACGTTGAACAGGATATTGGCAGCGTCCAGATTCGGGCAGATCAGGATGTTGGCCTCGCCCGTCAGTGTGCTGTCCATCAGGGACGTGCGCCGCACTTCTTCCGACAGTGCCGCGTCGCCATGCAGCTCGCCATCGGACTCCACGTCGGGCGCCATCCTGGCGAACAGTTCGTGGGCCAGCCGCATCTTGCGCGCCGAGGCCCGGTTCGATGAGCCGTAGTTGGAGTGCGACAGGAAGGCGACCTTGGGTGGAATGCCGAAGCGCCGGATCTCTTCGACGGCCATCAGCGCGATGCTGGCCAGTTGTTCGGCGCTGGGGTCTTCGTTGACGAAGGTGTCGGCGATGAACAGGGTGTGCGTGTCCAGCATCAGCGCATTCACGGTGGCGAAGCCGGACGCGCCTTCCTTCAGCCCGATGATGTCGCGGATATGTTCCAGGTGCGTGTCGAAGCGCCCCAGCAGGCCGCACAGCATGGCATCGGCGTCGCCGAGTTTGACCATCAGCGAGCCGATGGTGGTGTTGGAGCGGCGCACCGCCGCTTTGGCGGCCTCCGGCGTCACGCCGCGCCGGCCCATGAGGCCGTGGTAGGTCTCCCAGTACTGGCGAAAGCGCGGGTCGTCTTCGGGGTTCACGCACTCCACGTCGCGCCCGAGCTTGAGGCGCAGGCCGGCCTTGGCGATGCGGGCTTCGATCACGGCCGGGCGGCCGATGACGATCGGGCGCGCCAGGCCTTCGTCAAGCACCAGCTGCACGGCGCGCAGCACCCGTTCGTCCTCGCCTTCGGCATAGGCCACGCGCTTTTTCTCGTCGGGCACGGCCCGCGCGGCATTGAACACGGGCTGCATGACCATGCCGGTGGAGTAGACAAAGCGCGTCAGGTGTTGCCGGTAGGCGCGCATGTCGGCAATGGGCCGGGTGGCCACGCCGGAGTCCTGCGCGGCCTGCGCCACCGCGGGCGCGATGCGCAGGATCAGGCGCGAATCAAACGGCTTGGGGATGATGTAGTCGGGGCCGAACACCAGTTCCTGGCCCACGTAGGCGCGCGCGACTTCCTCGCTGATGTCGGCCTTGGTCAGCTCGGCGATCTGGCGCACGCAGGCCAGCTTCATGGCCTCGTTGATCGTGGTGGCGCCGCAATCGAGCGCGCCGCGGAAGATGTAGGGAAAGCACAGGACGTTGTTGACCTGGTTCGGGTAGTCCGAGCGGCCGGTGGCAATGATGCAGTCGGGGCGCACGGCCTTGGCCAGCTCCGGCCGGATCTCGGGCTCGGGGTTGGCCAGCGCCAGGATGATGGGCCGGGGCGCCATGGTCTTGACCATGTCCTGCGTCACCACGCCCGGTGCCGAGCAGCCGAGGAACACGTCGGCGTTGTGGAACACATCGGCCAGCGTGCGCGCGCCACTGTCCTTTTGCGCGTAGCGTGTCTTCGAGTCGTCGAAGCCGCCGGCGCGGCCCTGGTAGATCAGGCCCTTGGAGTCGCACGCGTAGATGTTCTTCGCCTGCGCGCCCAGGCCGACCATCACGTCCAGGCACGCCAGCGCAGCGGCGCCCGCGCCCGACACCGCGATCTTGACGTCCCCGATCTTCTTGCCCACCAGTTCCAGCCCGTTCAGCATGGCCGCCGCCGAAATGATCGCGGTGCCGTGCTGGTCGTCGTGGAACACCGGGATCTTCATGCGCTCGCGCAGCTTTTTCTCGATGTAGAAGCACTCCGGCGCCTTGATGTCTTCCAGGTTGATGCCGCCCAGCGTCGGCTCCATCGCCGCGATGATGTCGACCAGCTTGTCCGGGTCGCGCTCCGCCAGCTCGATGTCGAACACATCGATGCCGGCAAACTTCTTGAACAGGCAGCCCTTGCCTTCCATCACGGGCTTGGCTGCCAGCGGGCCGATGTCGCCCAGGCCGAGCACCGCCGTGCCGTTGGTGATCACGCCCACCAGGTTGCCGCGCGAGGTGTACTCGGCCGCCAGCGCCGGGTCGGCCTGGATGTCGAGACACGGATACGCGACACCGGGCGAGTAGGCCAGGGACAGGTCGCGCTGGTTCGACAGCGGCTTGGTCGGGGTGACGGAAATCTTGCCGCGCACCGGACTGCGGTGGTATTCGCGGGCGGCATCGCGCAGGGCGGCCTCGGCGGGGGAGATGGAATCGGTCATGAATGCCTCCAGTTGTTTTATCGACAAAAAAGAGGCTACCGCAAAGCGGGGTCTCTTTCATGCCCATGGGCTTGCAGAATGGAAAATTTTTGTCGCTCCGGCGCGGCCGGCGCGCGGGCAGTCGTTTCGCGACGTCGGTCTTCTGAATCCATTTGTTTATGAAAAAAGGCCCTGAAGTCCAGGGCCTGTCTAAACTGTTAGCTACATAATTTGTAGCGTACACAAGAGGTCGATCAGTGGGCGTCAGCCTGGCGGGCGGCGGCGATCGTGGCCGCCGTATCTTCCCGGGTGCCATTGAAGAACAGGTTCAACAGCACGGCGGCAATGGATGTCAGCAGGATGCCCGAGTCGACCAGGGCATGAATGGCATGCGGCATCCACTGCTTGAAATTGGGCGCCACCAGCGGAATCATGCCCACGCCAATGGCGATGGCCACGATCAGCGGGTTGTAGCGGTTGGTCTTGAAATCCACCGCCGCCAGAATGCGGATGCCGGTGGCCGCCACCATGCCGAACATCACCAGGCCCGCGCCACCAAGCACCACGGTGGGCAGCGACTCGACGAGCGCGCCCATCTTCGGCAGCAAACCCAGCACCATCAGGATGACGCCGCCGGCCACGCAGACAAAGCGGCTGCGCACGCCGGTGACCGCGACCAGGCCCACGTTCTGCGAGAAGCTGGTGTACGGAAAGGTGTTGAAGATGCCGCCGATCAGCGTGCCCAGGCCGTCGGTGCGCAGGCCGCGCGCCAGGTCGGGCTGCTCGATCTTGTGTCCGGTCATCTCGCTCAGCGCGAGGAACATGCCGGTGGACTCGATCATGACCACGACCATGATCATCGACATGGTGAGGATCGACACCACGTCGAAGATGGGCATGCCGAACTGGAATGGCAGCACGATGTCCACCCAGGCGGCGCTGCCGACCTTGTCGAAATTCATCAGCCCCATGGCGGCCGCCACAATGCCGCCGACCACGATGCCGATCAGCACCGAAATGTTGGCGAGAAAGCCTTTCGTGTACTTGGCGATCAGCAAAATCGTTACGAGCACCACGGCGGCCACGCCGACGCCGGTGAGGTCGGCGTATTTCGGGTTGGGCAGGGTCGGGAGGAGGGCCAAGCCCTTGGGCACGGCCGGCAGCGCCGAGCCGGGCGAGGTGACATCGGCGAGCCACTTGAGGTAGGCCGGGTCCACGATGTTCGGCGCGGTCGGGCCGACCGGGTTGCCGAAAATCCAGTTGATGCCCACGCGCATCAGCGAGATGCCGATCACGGCAATGATGGTGCCGGTGACCACGGGCGGAAAGAAGCGCAGCATGCGGCTGACAAAGGGCGCGATCAGGATCGAGATGATGCCGGCGCCGATGATGGAGCCAAACAGGATCTGTGCGCCGGTGGTGCCGGGGTTGGCGTTGGCGATGGCGACCATCGGCGAGACCGCGGCAAAGGTGACGCCCATCATGACCGGCAGCTTGATGCCGAACCAGCGCGTGGCGCCCAGCGACTGGATCAGCGTGGCGACGCCGCAGCAGAACAGGTCGGCCGAGATCAGCATCGCCACCTGTTCGGGGCCGAGCTTGAGCGCACGGCCCACGATCAGCGGCACCGCCACGGCGCCGGCGTACATCACCAGCACATGCTGCAGGCCCAGGGCGGTGAGCTTGCCTGCGGGCAGCCGCTCGTTAACGGGGTCAACGGTTTCGGTCATGGTGCGTCCTGTTGTGCAAAGAAAGGGGTGTGCACGAAACTGTATACACTTTGCAAGCGTTCACGTATGGCGGTAAACCCTAGGATCGAGGAGGCTGCCGGATGAGGCAGTTTTGACTGTTTTGAATGGAATGGTGCCGTCCGCACCGGCGCCGTCATCAGCGCGCGGCGCGCCCCGTGCGCGGCGACATGGGCATGAGTGCGGCCTGCAGGCGGCCCTGAACGGGTGGAGCCCCCGGGTTCAATGCTTCTTCCACATGGCCAATGTGCGTCAGCATGCGCTGGCGCGCCAGCGCCAAATCGCCAGTTTCAAGCGCCGCGACAATTTCCGAATGCTCGGCGCACGACTGCCGCGCATCATGCTCGGACTGGTACAGCGTGGCCACCAGTGTGGTGTGCGCGGTCAAATCGCGCAGCACGTCGCACAGCATGCGATGGCCCATGCATTCCGCCAGGCAGACGTGGAAGTCGGCCAGCAAAAAGGCGCGGGTGGCGGCATCGGCATCTGCAATGGCCTGCTCCTCCTGCACGATGTGCTGGCGCAGTGTGCGCACCACCGACTGCAAGGGTTTTCCATCGGGGTGGTTGTCGGCCACGGCCGAGAGAATGCCCGCCTCGACAATGCGCCGGGCCGAGAATGCATCCCTGGCCTCTTCGAGCGAAGGCTCCACCACATACCAGCCCCGGCGCGAACGAACCTCCACAAAGCCGCGCGCCTGCAATTGCATCAGGGCCTCGCGGATCAGGGTGCGGCTGACACCAAACAGATCCGCCAGATCCTGCTCACCCAGCCGCTCGCCCGGGGAGAGCCGCTGAGACAGGATGGACTCGACCACGCGCCGGGCTATTTCCGAGGGGCTGGTCATGGCAACTCCGTTATTTCTGGTCGTGGCATGAATCAGGCGACGGCGGGCTGCCGGGCGACCTCGACATCGATGTCGTCCTCGGTGGCGGGCACCGGCCGGCCGTCGAGGACGGCGTGGGCCCGCTCGCGGTTGATGTCACCTTCCCAGGCGGCCACCACCACGGTGGCGACGCAGTTGCCGGTCAGGTTGCCCAGGGCGCGCGCGATGCCCATGAACCAGTCCACCGACAGCACCATTACCAGGCCGATGGCCGGAATATCGGGAATCGCCTGCAGCGTGGCCGCCAGCACCACGATGGCCGAGCCCGGCACGCCGTGCGCGCCCTTGGAGGTGATCAGCGCGACCGCCAGGATGGTCAGCAGATGGCCCATCGTGATGTGCGTGTTGGTGGCCTGCGCGATGAACACCGCGGCCAGCGTGATGTAGATCGAGAAGGCATCAAGGTTGAACGAATAGCCCGTGGGGATGACCAGCCCGACCGTCGAGTCGCGGATGCCCATGCGCTTGAGCTTGGACATGACCTGCGGCAAGACGGCATCCGACGAGGTGGTGGCGAGCACAATCATCAACTCTTCGCGCAGATAGCGCAGCAGCTTGAAGATATTGAAGCCCGCCACGCGCAGTATCCCGCCCAGGATCACGACGACGAAGACGATAACGGTCGCGTAGTACAGCACCACCAGCATGCCCAGTTGCTTGAGCGAGCCCACGCCGTATTTGCCGACCGTGAAGGCGATGGCACCGAGCACGCCCAGCGGCGCCAGCTTGATGAGGATGCCCATGATCTTGAAGATCACATGCGAGAGTGATTCAATGAAGTTCGTGACAGGCGCGCCGCGCTCGCCCAGCAACGACAGCGCACAGCCGAACAGGATGGCGAACAGCAGCACCTGCAGCACGTCCCCAGTGGAGAATGCGTTTCCTACCGTGGTGGGGATCAGTTTCATCAGGAATTCGACCGTCCCGCCGCCAGTGAGTTTGCTGGCCGTCTCGGTGTAGGCGCTCAAGGCCGACGCGTCCAGGGTGTTCGGATTGACGTTCATGCCGACACCCGGCTGGAACACGAAGGCGACCAGCAGGCCCAGCGCCAGCGCAACAGTGGTGACGAGTTCGAAGTAGACCAGCGCCTTGACGCCGACCCGGCCCACCCGCTTGAGATCACCCGCCCCGGCGATGCCATGCACCACCACGCAGAACACCAGCAGCGGAATGATCATCTTGATCAGCTTGATGAACCCGTCGCCGAGAGGTTTGAGTTGGGCGGCGAACTCTGGCCAGACAACGCCGATGATGACGCCGACCACAAGAGCCAGTACAACCTGGCCGAACAATGACTTGAAAAACTTTTGCATCGCAGTCTCCATGAATGGAATTAGTGCATGCAAGAATCAAATACAAATCTTGCATACAAGAAATGTAGACAATCCACTTCGAACCGAATTCAGGGTTATCCCGCGTTATTGGACACCCTCAGGTTAAAACTGTTTCGATTCAGGTGCGGCCAACCGGGCGCACGAGCGCCCAGGGCCATGGCGCTCTCAGCCGAGCAGGTCGCGCAGGGTGCGCGCGATCACCTTGGTGGCGCGGCGCAGGTCTTCGAGTTCGAGCCGTTCGTCAGCGCGTTTGGCGTGCGACTCCAGCACGGTGCGCGGTCCGGCGCCGTAGATCACGCCGGGGATGCCGGCCTCGGCGTACAGGCGCACATCGGTGTACAGCGGTGTGCCCATGGCGGGAATGGGCTGGCCGAAGATTTGCTCGCCGTGCTTCTGGATCGCCGCCACCAGCGGCTGGTTGCCGGGCAGCGGCCTCATCGAATTGGCCAGCAGCAGGCGCCGGATGTCCACCGTGATGCCGGGCAGTCTGGCCGCGGCGTCGGCGATCACCTGGCGGATGGTGGCTTCGACCTGCGCCGGGTTCTCTTCGGGGATCATGCGCCGGTCCAGCTTGAAGACGACCTTGCCGGGCACCACGTTGGTGTTGGTGCCGCCTTCGATGCGGCCTACATTGAGATACGGGTGGCTGATGCCCTTGACCTGGGACGTGACCTGCTGGTACAGCACGTTCTGGGCATACAGCGCATTCAGGATCTGCACCGCACCCTGCAGCGCGTCGACGCCGGTGTCGGGCACGGCGGCGTGCGCCATCTTGCCGTGCACGGTGACTTCCATTTGCAGGCAGCCGTTGTGCGCCGTCACAACCTCGTAGCTGAAGCCCGCGGCAATCATCAGATCGGGTTTTGTGAGCTTGTGCCGGAGCAGCCAGCCCGGCCCCATCTCACCGCCGAACTCCTCGTCGTAGGTGAAGTGCAGCTCCACCGTGCCGTTCAGTTTGGCCTGCAGCGCCTCGAGCGCGCGCACGGCAAAGGTGAAGGTGGCGAAGTCGCCCTTGCTGACGGCCGTGGCGCGGCCGTAGATTTTGCCGTCCACGATTTCGGCTCCGTAGGGTTTTTGGGTCCAGCCCTCGCCGGGCGGCACCACGTCGCCATGGGCGTTAAGGGCCACGACCAGGCCCCGGCCTGGTCCTTCGCTGTCTCTGCGGCCCTCCCCATAGGGGCGGCGCACGATCAGGTTGGTGATCGATTCCATGCCGTAGGCGCGCACGTCGGCCTGCGGCACGGGGTGTTTTTCGGCCTCGAAACCGAAGCCCTTGAGCAGTTCGGCCGTGCGCTCGGCGTGCGGCGCGTTGTTGCCGGGCGGCGTGTCGGTGGGCACGCGGATCAGTTCCTGCAGGAAGCGCACCTCCTCGTCGAAGTGGGCGTCGATCCAGGCGTCCAGTTTGTCGTAATCGGTCATTTCATCTCCGCGGCAAGATTGTCAAGAAGGAGCTGGAAGGCTTCGACGGCGAGCTGCATGTCGTCGCTGGTCGTGCTCTCCAGGGGGTTGTGGCTGATGCCGGCGTTCTCGCCGCGCACGAACAGCATGGCCTGCGGCATCACCTCGTGCAGCTTCATGGCGTCGTGGCCGGCGCCACTGGGCATGCGGTACACCGGCACGCCCAGGGCGTCCACGGCGCGCTCCCAGCGCTGCTGCCAGGCCGGTGCGCTCGGCGCGGCGGCGGCACGCACCGTTTCTTCCAGCTTGTAGTGCAGGCCGCGCCGCTCGCAGATGCGCGCCAGTTCGGCGCACACGTCGGCGATACAGGCGTCGCGCACCTCGTTGGTGGTCGCGCGGATGTCGATGCTGAACTTGCAGCGCCCAGGCACCACGTTGATCGAGCCGTTGGGCACTTCGAGCATGCCGACGGTGGCGACCAGGTGCGGTACCGCGCCGCCGCGCTTTTCGATGTACAGCGCCAGCTCGGCGGCCGCCGTGGCGGCGTCACGGCGGCGGTCCATCGGCGTGGTGCCGGCGTGGCTGGCCATGCCGACAATTTCGGCGAGATAGCGCACGCTGCCGTTGATCGAGGTCACGATGCCCAGCGGCAGGTTGAGTTCATTGAGAACCGGCCCCTGCTCGATATGCACCTCGACAAAGCCCAGGTACTTCGACGCATCGCGCGTCAGTTTGGGAATGTCGGCTATGCACAGGCCCGCGTGCACCATCGCTTCGCGCATGCTGATGCCGCCGGCGTCTTTCTGCTCCAGCCAGTTCGTGTCGAAGTGGCCGGTCAGCGCCCCTGAGCCGAGGAACACCGCCTTGTAGCGCTGGCCTTCCTCCTCGGCGAAGCCGACGACCTCGAAACCGTAGGGCAGGCGCTTGCCCTGACGGTGCAGCGCGCGTACGCAGGCCATGGGCACCAGGATGCCCAGGCGCCCGTCGTACTTGCCGCCGTTGCGCACGGTGTCGTAATGGCTGCCGGTGAGCAGACGCTTGGCGGCCGGGTCTGCGCCGTGATAGATGCCGACCACGTTGCCGACCGCGTCGATCGATACGTCGTCGAAGCCGCATTCCTCGCGCATCCAGTGCGACAGGCGCTGCGCGCAGGCGCGGTGTGCGTCGGTCAGGTAGGTCACGGTGAGTTCGCCGCGCTCGGCGTAGCCGGGGTCGCTGTGCACCGCCAGCCGCTCGGCCCAGTCCCACGCCAGGTTGCCGAGTTCGGGCGTGTCGCCGAACACGTCGTGCAGGCGAATTTCGGCAATCCGGTGGATGTTTCGCAGGCACTCGGCCAGCTCAAAATCCGGGTGGTTCTCCAGCCGGCGCTCGAAGGTCTTGAGGATCTCCCGCTTGTCCAGACCCGTGCCGCGTGGCCCGCGCACCGCCAGCACGAACGGGAAGCCGAATCGGGCGCTGTACGCGGCGTTGAGTTGCTGGATTTTTGCGAGCTCATCGGGCGTGCAGTTGGTCAGGCCGGCCTGGCGCTGCTCGTTCGTCGATTCGGCCGTGAGTGTCCCGGCCACCATGGCCTTGCCGGCCAGTTCGGGGTGGGCGCGGATCAGCGCGAGCTGCGCATCGCGCCCGGCTTGGGTCACCGCCTGGGCCATGGCGTGCTTGAGCTGCGTCAGCGAGGCAAACGGTCGCGCTGCGAGCGCCTGCTCCATGATCCAGGGCGAATGCTCGTACAGGCCGTCGAGCATTGTCAGGGCCTCGTCCTTGGCTGCCGCGTTGAGTTGGGAGAGCGTGATGGCCATGGTCATCCTTGGTACGGGTGAACTTGTTTCCAGTGCCGCGCGAGATCGACGCGCCGGCACACCCAGACGCGGTCGTGCTTCGCGATGTGATCCAGAAAGCGCTGCAACGCGACGATGCGTCCGGGTCGCCCCAGCATGCGGCAGTGCATGCCGATGCTCAGCATCTTGGGCCTGTCCTCGCCCTCCGGGTCACCCTCGGCGTAGAGCACATCAAAGCTGTCGCGCATGTACTGGTAGAACGGGTCGGCGTGCGAGTAGCCCTGGGGCAGCGCAAAACGCATGTCGTTGCAGTCGAGCGTGTACGGCACGATGAGCTGCGGCACCACCGTGCCGTCGCTCTTGCGCACCTGCATCCAGAACGGCAGGTCGTCGCCGTAGTAGTCGCTGTCGTATTCGAAGCCGCCGTAGTCGGCCACCAGCCGGCGCGTGCGCGGGCTGTCGCGCCCGGTGTACCAGCCCAAGGGGCGCTCGCCGGTGAGCTGCTCGATGGCCTGCATGGCCAGGCGCATGTGCTCGCGCTCGGTGGCCTCGTCAATACCCTGGTAGTGGATCCAGCGCCAGCCGTGGCAGGCAATTTCGTGGCCCAATTCCTGCATGGCGGTGGCGACTTCGGGGTAGCGCTGCAGCGCCATGCCGACGCCAAAGACCGTGAGCGGCAGGCCGCGCTTTTCGAACTCGCGCAGGATGCGCCAGACGCCCGCGCGCGAGCCGTATTCGTAGATGCCTTCCATGCTGATGTGGCGTTCGGGAAAGCTCGCGGGGTTGAACATCTCGGAGAGAAACTGCTCCGACCCGGCGTCGCCGTGCAGCACGCAGTTCTCGCCGCCTTCTTCGTAGTTGAGGACAAATTGCACGGCAATGCGCGCGTTGCCGGGCCATTGCGCGTGCGGCGGCTTGCGGCCGTAGCCCTTCAGGTCGCGCGGGTAGGGCAGGGTGCTGTCGTAGGTGTTCATGATGCGAGGTCAGGACAAGGCCATGGAAATATCGCTGGTGGGCACCTTGCGATCGAAGGTCAGGTTCTCTTCAACGTGCTGCAGGTGCTCGTTCATCAGGCGCACGGCACGCTCCTCATCGCGCGCGGCCAGCGCCTTGATGATCTCGGCGTGTTCTTCATTGGAGTGCCGGGCGGCGCTCGCGCTCTGGTACATCAGCGTGATCAGCGCGCAGCGTGCCACCAGCTTGCCCAGAATCTGCGCCAGCACCTGGTTGCCCATGAGCTCGGCCATGCGCACATGAAAGTCGCCCAGCAGCTCGGTGCGGCCCGCCACGTCCTCATGCTCGACCGCCGCCTTTTCCTGCGCCACATGTTCCTTGAGCGCGCGGATCTTGGCCGGTGTGACCTCGCGCACAAAGGCGCGCGTCATCTCGGCCTCGAGCATGCGGCGCACCGCAAAAACCTGCCTGGCCTCGGCAACGGGCGGTGCCGCCACAAAGGCGCCGCGTGCCGGCTCCATCCGGATCAGCCGGTTTTGCGCCAGCTGGAACAGCGCCTGGCGCACCAGCGTGCGCGACACGCCGAAGTGGTCCGCCAGCTTCTGCTCGGCGAGTTTGGCGCCGGGCTGCAGGCGGTGTTCGACGATGGCACGGGTCAGCGCATCGACAATGAAGCTGGTGCTGGACGATTGCATGACGGGCATGATAGCGTCATTTTAAAAAAGTGTATACACTTCTGTCGACCAATTTTGGCGCTTCGCCGTTGGACCCTTATGGACAGGAATACACCATGGGCTTGAGCACACATGTACTGGACACCATGCACGGTTGCCCGGCGGCCGGCATGGCTGTGGCGTTTTACAGCACGCAGGGCGAGGCGGCCACGCTGATCCGCAAGCTGACGCTCAACAGCGACGGACGCACGGACGCCCCGCTGTTCGACAACGCTAGCCTGCGCCAGGGCACCTACCGCCTGGTGTTCGACGTCGCGGGCTACTTCAAGGCGCGCGGTGTGGCGTTGCCCGAACCGAATTTTCTGGGTCAGGTGAGCCTGGACTTCGGCGTGGCCCACACCGATCAGCACTACCACGTCCCACTCCTGGTCAGCCCATGGAGCTACTCGACCTACCGCGGCTCCTGAGCCGCGGCACCGGGCTACTGCGCCTCTTCCCCGAGTTGCCCCTCGGTCAGCGTGTCAAGCTGGAAGTGGCCGCTTTTGTCCCACAGCCAGACGTCGGTATAGGTCACCCGGCCGAGCCGCAGCGGGGCCGGGAACGGTGCGGCCTGGCGCACGGTGCGCTCGATCTCGGCGATCACTTCGGGCGCCTGGGTCGGTGCGCGCATCCAGCGTGTGCCCAGCACCCGACCCCGGCCATCGAGGTCCACCTGCAGCACCCCGACGGCGTACAGCATGGGCGGCATCTTGCCCTTGTAGATTCTGTCGGCGTTGAGTGCGTAGAGGTGATGCGCCGCGTCGAGACGGTATTCGCGGGCCGTGGCGGCGTTGGAAGCCCGCGGCGCGGCACTCACCCCCGGGACGGCGGGGGCTGCCGGCGCCGGTACGGGCGCCAGACCCGGTGCGGTCTTGCAGCCGGCGATCAGGGCCGCCGCTGCGGCGCAGCCGGCACCCAGCAGCAGGCGTCGGTTCAGTGCGGGCGGCGAAGATGTCTTTCGAAACCGGAGGGGAGAGATGTGGTTCATGGGGGCTGCAGGCACTGGGTTGCTAAACGGGTTTTAAAAGGCTCGGAGCATACTTTGCCCGAAATCAGTCGCGGCGCGCGCTGCGGGTCCGCGCACAAAGGTATCGGTTTGTGAATACGGCAGAAATTTTCCTGTCCCGGCTCGCGCATGAGGGCGCGGTGCTGGTCAGTGTGGCGTCAACGAAGGGCTCGGCACCGCGCGAGCGCGGCGCCTGGATGGCGGTGTTCGCGCAGGACCTGATCGGCACCATCGGTGGCGGCCATCTGGAGTATCAGGCCATCGATACTGCGCGTGCACGCCTGGCCGGTGCGCCGGGCGAGCCGGTGCTGCGCTTCGCGCTGGGCCCGAGCCTGGGCCAATGCTGCGGCGGTGTCGTGCATCTGCAGTTTGAGCGTGTGGCTGCGGCCGATGTCCCGGCGCTGCGCGAGCGGCTCGCGCCCCACCTGCAGCCGGTCGCGCTGTTCGGTGGCGGCCATGTGGGCGCCGCGCTGGCCCGCGTGATCGCCATGCTGCCGTTCTCGCTGACCTGGATCGACAGCCGCGACGGCATCTTTCCGCAAGACGTTCCCGCCGACGTCAGCTGCGAATACTCCGATCCGGTGCAGTCCGCCGTGAAGGACCTGGCGTCAGGCTCGCGCGTGATCATCATGAGTTTCAGCCATGCCGAGGACCTGGACATCGTGGCGGCCTGCCTGCAGCGCCAGCGTGCGCGGGCCGACCTGCCGTATATCGGCCTGATCGGCAGCAAGACCAAATGGGCCACCTTCCGGCACCGGCTGGAGGCGCGCGGTTTCACGGCCGATGAACTGGCGCACATCACCTGCCCGATCGGCGTGCCCGGTATCAACGGCAAGGAACCGGAAGTCATTGCCGTGGCGGTCGCCGCGCAATTGCTGCAGCTTCAAATTTAGGGTTTGTACTGAGTCGTCGGCACGGCAAGGCGCTGGAGCCGTGGCGAAAAATTGTATACACTTATCGTGTACAGGTCGCAGCGGGGCACAAATTTTGTAGTTCGCGGCCGGATTTCTGCTCAGAGCGCCCGCAGTGGTGAGCAGGTTGGAAAAAGGCGGTTTCGTGCCGCGAGGTTGAGAGACATGCAAAGTTACTATCTCGACTGGGCCAACCTGCTGCTGCGCTGGGTCCATGTCATCACCGCCATCGCCTGGGTGGGCTCCTCGTTTTATTTCGTCTTCCTCGACAGCAGCCTGACGCCGCCGCTCGACGAGGACTTGAAAAAACAGGGCGTCAGCGGCGAACTTTGGGCCCTGCACGGCGGCGGCTTCTACCATCCCGTCAAGTTCAACGTCGCGCCGCCCAGGCTGCCCGACCATCTGCACTGGTTCTACTGGGAAAGCTACAGCACCTGGCTGACCGGCTTCAGCCTGTTCACGGTCTCCTACCTGTGGAACGCGAACATCTACCTGATCGACAAGTCGCTCATGGACTGGGCGCCGGCCGCGGCCATCGCGGCGGCGTTGGCCTTCCTGGTGGTGTTCTGGCTCTTGTACGACGGCATCTGCCGCGTGTTCGGCCAGCGCCCCAACGGCGACGCCATCGTCGGCGCGCTGGTGCTGGTGCTGGTCTGCGTGGCGTCGTGGCTGGCCTGCCACCTGTTTGCCGGGCGTGCCGCCTTCCTGCTGGTGGGCGCCATGATGGCGACGTCCATGAGCGCCAACGTGTTCTTCTGGATCATTCCAGGCCAGCGCAAGGTCGTGGCGTCCATCAAGGCCGGGCAGCCGGTGGACCCGATCCACGGCAAGCGCGGCAAGCAGCGCAGCGTGCACAACACCTATTTCACGCTGCCGGTGCTGTTTGCCATGCTGTCCAACCACTACAGCTTTGCCTACAGCAACCCGAACAACTGGCTGGTGCTGATTCTCATGATGTTCGCCGGCGCCGCCATTCGCCAGTTCTTCGTGATGCGCCACGGCTTCAAGCTGGGCCGCAACGCCAATCCGCTGCCGTATGCGCTGGTCGGCATGCTCGTGATCGCGGGCGTGATTGCCTGGATTCGCCCAGATGCTACCAATTCAATAGCTGCCGGCCAAGGTGCCACAGGGGCCACAGCCGAAGTTTCCTTCAAGGATGTGCAAAAGGTGGTGGCGCAGCGCTGCTATATGTGCCACGGCGCCACGGTGCAGATGAAAAATATCCGCTTCGACTCCCCATCGCTGATCAAGGAACATGCGCAGGACATGTACCAGCAGGTCGTGGTGACCAGGATCATGCCGATGAACAACGCCACCGGCATGACCGATGAAGAGCGCGCGATGTTCGCGCGCTGGTTCAAGGACGGCGCCAGGACCGAGTAGGGCGCCCGGATCCCCCGGATTCGTTAGCCCATGTGCTGTGGCAACCACAGCGCGATGACGGGGAACGCAATCAGGATGATCAGCCGGAGGATGTCGGTGGCGATGAAGGGCAACACGCCCTTGAAGATGGTGGTGAAGCTCACATCTTTCACCACGCTCTTGATCACAAACACGTTCATGCCCACCGGAGGATGGATCAACCCGAGTTCGACCGTCATCACGATGATGATGCCGAACCAGATGGGGTCGAACCCCATCGCGGTGATGACCGGAAAGACGATGGGCACCGTCAGGATGATCATCGCCATCGCATCCATCAGGCTGCCGAGAATCAGGAACATCACCATCATCAGCGCCAGCACGCCGTAGCGCCCGATGCCCAGCGCGGTGAGGAATTCGGTGAGCTTTTGCGGCGTCTGAGTGATGGTGAGGAAGTAGCCGAACAGCAGCGCGCCGATCAGCACCGTGAACACCGCCGCCGTGGTGCGCGTGGCCTGCAACAGTGCGTCACGCGTCTTCTTGCGATCCAGCTTGCCGCGCAGCACGCCCAGCAGGTAGGCGCCGCTCGCGCCCACGCCGCCCGCCTCGGTGGGCGTGAAGAAGCCCCCGTAGAGGCCGCCGATGACGAAGATGAACAAGGTCAACGGCGCCCACACCATCTTGAGCGCCCGGGCCCGCTCGCCCCATGGCCTGCGCTCGCCGGCGGGCAGCAGGTCGGGCTTGAGCCTGACGATCAGGTTGACGGTGATCACGTACATCGCCATGGCCAGCAGGCCCGGCAGGATGCCGGCCATGAAGAGCTTGCCGATGTCCTGTTCGGTGAGGATGGCGTAGACCACCAGCACGGTCGAGGGCGGCAGCATCGCGCCCAGCGTGCCGCCGGCGGCGATCACGCCGGTCGAGAACGACTGCGGGTAGCCGAAGCGGCGCATCTCCGGATAGGCAACCACGGAGAAGGTGGCGGCGGTCGCCACCGAGGAGCCGCAGATCGCCGCGAAGCCGCCGCAGGCCACGACAGTGGCGATGCCCAGGCCGCCGCGCAGGTGGCCGATGAAGGCGTCGGCTGCACGGAACATCTCCTTCGACAGGCCCGACGCGGACACGAATGCGCCCATCAGCATGAACATCGGAATCACGCCGAAGGTGTAGTCGGTGACGGTGCGCATCGACGTGAGGCTGACCAGCTTCATGGCCGGCCCGCCGCCGACGATGTAGCTGTAGCCGGTCACGCCCACCAGGCCCATCGCCATGCCCACCGGCACGCGCGCCAGCATCAGGATGAACAGCACGGCGAAGCCGACCAGGGCCACCATGTCGTTGCTCATCGCGCGCCCCCGGAAACAAGGTGAATCGTCATGTATTCCATCTCATTCAACTTCCCGGCCATGTTCCGGCTCGGCGAGCCGTTCCGGCCGGAAAATCAGCTGCCAGGTGCGGATGGCAATCAGCATCACGGCCGCGGCATCGCCCGCCCAGGCCAGCGCGTAGAGCGGCCACACGGGCAGGTTCAGGTCGAAGGTCTGCACGTGGTCGTGGTAGGTACCGCGCACCTTGTCGAAGATCGCCAAGGTGTGCACGATCACCACGAACAGCAGCACCAGCGTCGCGAAGACATCGATGTAGCGCTTGCCGCGCGCGCTGGCGCTGCTCCATACCAGGTCGACCGTGATGTGGGTGCCGCGGTAGCTGGTGGCGGCGATGCCCCAGAAGATCAGCGTGCCCAGCAGCAGCTTGCCAAAGTCGTAGCTGTCGGGGATCGAGGTGTTGAAGAACTTGCGCAGCACCACCGTGACGAAGATGTCGAGCGCGACGATGCCGATGAACAGCGCCGCCAGCCACTCGATGGTGTCGATCATGCGGTCCATGAAATCGCGCTTCATGGCTGCTGCCCCCTGCCGTTACAGCCCGGCCTTGTATTTCACGAGTTCCTGCTTGAGCGAGTCCAGCACCGTCTTCGGCTCGTAGCCGGCCTTCTTCACGCTACTGGCCCACTCAAGCTCGGCTGGCGCGACCGCCTTGTGCCACGCGGCGAGCTGGTCCGGCGTCAGCTTGTAGATATCGTGGCCGGGTTCGGCGGCGATCTTGGCGCGGCCCGCGTACTCGAAGTCGGCCCAGGGCGAGGCGACCTTCTCGGCCCATTCGGTGGTGCAGTGGTCGTCGATCACCTTTTTCTGCGCGGGGGACATGGCGTTGTACTTGTCCTTGTTCATGACCCACACGAACGGCGTCGTGTAGAGCGCCACGTCCATGTGGTAGTTCACCACCTTGTCGATACCGAACAGCACGATGGAGCCCCACGGGAATGTGATCGCGTCGGCCACGCCGCGCGACAGCGCATCGCGCGCGGCCGGCGCCGAAGCCTGCACGTTGGTGCCGCCCAGCGAGGTGACGAGCTGGCCGATGGTGCTGGTGGCCGGACGGATCTTCATGTCCTTGACGTCCGAGGGCAGCACGATCTTCTTGTGCGAATGGAAGGTGCCGGGGTCATGCACGAAGGCGAAGCAGAAATGCACGTCCTTCATTTCCTTCGCCGCGTACGGGCGGTACCACGCGTCGATGGCGGCCGAGCCGCCCTTGGCGTTGGAGAACAGGAAGGGCAGGCCGGCGCCGGCCATCACCGGGAAGCGCCCCGGCTGGTAGCCCGGGTTGACGTAGGCGAAGTCGGCAATGCCGTCACGCGCCATGTCGTAATGGTCGAAAGCCTTGCCGAGCTGCTCGGACGGATACATCGTCGCGGTGATGCTGCCACCCGAGGCCTTCTTGATGTCTTCGGCCCAGGCGATCAGCGAGGGGTTCAGCGGATGCTGCGGCGGCACCCAGCTGGACAGCTTGAGCTGGACCGGCTTGTCCTGCGCCTGCGCGCCGGCGCCGAGCAGCAGCAAGGCCGCCACGCCGGCCAGCGCCGCTTGGCCCGCATGAGCGCGGAGTCTGGCGAGGGTGTCGTGCAGGTGGGTGTTACGCATGTCTTGTCTCCTGGTGGTGATTTTGGCTCTTGAAAAAAGCTGTCCGGGTCGAGGGAGGTGCTTCGTGAGTGAACAGCAGGTGTCCGGATTCTTGACGTGCCCCCCCGCTTTGAACAAGCGGGGAAACCATGGCAAATTTGGGAACCACAGTCAGGCCACGTCCACTTCCACCAGCATCGGGCCGGTGGAGCGCAGCGCCTGGCGCAGGACGTCGTGCAGCTGGGCCGCGTCGCTGACGTGCACCGCTTCGCAGCCATGGCCTTTGGCCAGGGCGACAAAGTCGAGGCCGGGCAGGGCCGTGCCTTGCAGCGTATCGCCGGGCTGGAAACCGAAAGCCGGGGCAAATTCCTGCAGCGCCGCATAGCGGCGGTTTTTCAGGATGACGAAGGTGATGGGCAGCCGCAGCTGCGCTGCGCTCCACAGCGCCTGGATCGAGTACATGGCGGAGCCGTCGCCCGCCAGGCCGATCACCCGGGCCCCGGGCTTGGCCAGTGCCACGCCCACGGCCGCCGGCAGCCCGTGGCCCAGGCCGCCGCTGCACATGGTGTAGAAGGTTTCGCTGCGCAAAATCGGCAGGTAGTCGTGCATGGGCGCGCGCGCGCTGGGCGCCTCCTCGACCACGATGGACGCCGGGTCGCGCACTTCGGCCAGCGTCTGCAGCACATAGGCCGCCGACATCAACGCCGAGGGCGCTGCCCGGGGCCGTGGGGCGCGCGGCGGCGGCGGGGCGCGCGGCGCGGGTGCCGCACGCGCCAGCAAATCGAGCAGCCCCAGGCGGATGCTGCCCACCGCCGATGTGCCGACCGGCGTCCAGGCGGCAATCGTCGGGTCGTCGATCAACTGGTACAGCGTGGCACCGGCAGGCACATGCGGGCCGGCGCCCTCCACGTGGTAGGTGAAGGCCGGCGCGCCGATGACAAAAATCAGGTCATGGCCGCCGAGCAGGCTCACGATCTTCTCGCGCATGGCCGGCAGGAAACCGGCAAACAGGCGGTGGTCTTCGGGAAAGCCGCAGCGCCCCGACATCGGTGCCGCCCAGACGCGTGCGTTGTGGCGCTCGGCCAGTTGCAGTACCTCGTCCCAGGCATTGCCACGGTCCACCGCGGCGCCGATGACGAAGGCTGGCCGCGCGCTGGCGTCGAGCGCGGCCCCGATCTGCTCCAGCACGCGTGGCTCGGGCCGCGATTCGGTGCTGACCACGCGCGGCAGCACCCGCTCGGTAAGCCTGTCCCAGTCGTCCGCGGGAATCGACACCAGCACCGGCCCGCGCGGCTCCTGCATGGCGATGTAGTAGGCGCGGGCGATGGCCAGCGGCACGTCTTCGGCCCGGGCCGGCTCGCAGCTCCATTTGACATAGGGCTTGGGCAGCTCGGTGGCCTGGCTGGAGAACAGGAACGGATCGAACGGCAGGATGGAGCGGGCCTGCTGACCGGCCGTGATGATCATGGGTGTGCGGTTCTTGTGGGCGCTGAAGATATTGCCCATCGCATGCCCGACGCCCGCGGCCGAATGCAGGTTCACGAACGACGCGTTGCGCGTGGCCTGCGCGTAGCCGTCCGCCATGCCCACCACCACGGACTCCTGCAGGCCCAGCACGTAGTGGAAATCGGCGGGGAAATCGAGGAACAGCGCCAGCTCGGTGGAGCCCGGGTTGCCGAAGATGGAGGTGATGTTGAAGCCGCGCAGCAAGTCCAGCACAGCCTCCCGGACGCTGACTTTCCCGGGCAAGGTCGTGGCTCCCGATGGCGTGTTGACAGTGGACATCTTTCGATCTTCGGGGTAGTGGTTGTATAAATCAATAAAATAAAAGGAATATTTGGTATTAGCCATATGCATATAAAAGACATCGACCTGAACCTGCTGCGCCTGTTTGAAACCGTCTTTCGCACGCGCAATGTGAGCCGTGCTGCCGAACTGCTGGACCTCACGCAGCCGGCCGCCAGCCAAGGCCTGATGCGCCTGCGTCTGCTCCTCAAGGACCCCTTGTTCGAGCGCGCGCCGGGCGGCGTCAAGCCGACGCCGCGTGCCGAGCGGCTGGCGGTTGCGGTGCAGCTCGCGCTGTCAGCGATTGAGCAGGCCCTGACCGAGGACGAGCAGTTCGACCCCGCAAATTCGCAGCGCCTGGTTCGCCTGCACATGAGCGACATCGGCGAGCGCGTGTTCATGCCGCCGCTGATGCAGCATGTGATGCAGGTCGCGACCGGTCTGAGGCTGGAGCTGGTGCAGCTGGAGCCGGCCCAGGTGGTGCCGGGGCTGGACAGCGGCTACCTCAACTTTGCCGTGGGCTTCCTGCCCACCGTGACCGACACGCAGCGCGAGCGCCTGCTCGACGACCGCTATGTGCTGCTGGTGCGCGCCGGGCATCCACTGGTGAAGTCCAGCCGCGGCAAGGCGCCGGCGATGGCCGAGTTGCGGCGCATTGAGCTGGTGGCGGTGCGCTCCCACAGCGACACCCTGCGCATCCTGCAACTGCTCAAGCTGGAGAAGCAGCTGCGCATGACTACCACCCACTACCTGGTGCTGCCCGCCATCGTCAAGGCCACCGATCTGGGTGTGGTGATGCCGCGCAATATCGCGCGCGAATTCAACGCGGGCGGCGGTTATGCGATCCTCGAGCCGAAATTTCCGCTGCGCGACTTCACCGTGTCGCTACACTGGAGCCGGCGCTTCGAGGCCGACCCCGGCAATCGCTGGCTGCGCCAGACGCTGGTGGATTTGTTCGCCGAATTAGGTACAACCCGATACAACTCCCATCAAGCCAAGAGCCGAATCGAGAAGCCCCATGCCTGCACTGCAACTTGCCGTGATCGATGTGAAGCCCGGCGCCGCGCTGGAAAGCCAGTCGGGGCTGCAACTGCTGCGTCCGCGCATCTACGGCGCCTATGCGGCGCCGGCCGGCCCCAAAAAGACGGCTGCCATCGTGATGCACCCGGCCAGCAATTTCATGGGGCATTACCTGATCGGGCCGCTGGCCGAGCGCGGCATCTGCTGCCTGGGGTTGAACTCGCGCTACGCGGGCAACGACACCCTGCTACTGATGGAGCGCGTGATCCAGGACCTGGGCGCGGGCGTGCAGTGGCTGCGCGCGCAGGGCTACGACAAGGTGGTGCTGATCGGCAACTCGGGCGGCGCCTCGCTGGCCAGCTTCTACCAGGCCCAGGCCGAGCAGCTCACGATCGAGACCCTGGTCGATGGCGATCCGGCGGGGCTGGTGCCCGCCGACCTGCCGCCGGTGGATGGCCTGGCGCTGTGCGCCGCGCACGAAGGCCGCTCGGCTTTGATGCGCAACTGGATCGATCCCTCGGTGATCGATGAGCACGATCCCCTCAGTGCGGACCCCGCGCTCGATCTCTATGGCGTGGCCAACGCGCCGCCGTACACGGCCGAGTTCCTGGCGCGCTTCAAGGCCGCGCAGCGCGCGCGGCTGGCGCGCATCGAAGACTGGGTCTGGGCGCGCCTGCGCCTGCTGCGCAGTCAGCACACACTCGGCAGCCCACGCGACCAGACTTTTGTCATCTACCGCACCCATGCCGATCCGCGCTGCCTGGATCTCGGCATCGAGCCGAACGACCGGCAGCCCGGCAGCGTCTGGGGCAACGGGTTTGAGGGTGCGCGCGCCGTCAACTACGCGGCCAGCCAGATGGGGCGCATCACCTCGCTGACCGCGTTCCTGTCGCAATGGTCATCGCACAGCCGCGCCGATGGCCCCACCAATCTGGCTCGCACCAGCGTGCCGGTGCTGCTGTGCACCTACACGGCGGACCAGTCCACCTTCCCGAGCACGCGCGATGCGTGGCTGAACGCGGGCGGCCCGCGCATTCGCAATGTGGATATCCAGGGCGGCAACCACTACCTCGCGGGCCAGCCGGCACTGGTCGCGCAGGTGGCCGACGAGATGGCGGCCTGGATGCAGCGGCTGTAGGCGGCCAGCTTGACAATCCCGGGCGGGCGCCGACGTCGGTGCCCGCCCGGTCCTCGCACAGCAGTTGAAGCCGCGTGCGGGTGGGTGGTACATTGCCCAGCAAGACAGGCTGGCGGCGGCAACTGACGAATTGAATGGCTTCGTGCATTGGACATCAAAGTGTCCTCGCGCAAAAGAACGCACCGGCGGCGGCGATCCGACATAAGCATCGGCATATGACGAGCATGCACATACCTATATGAGAGACCAGGCGCTTTTTGACAAGATAGACCTCCACTTGATCAGGGTCTTGTACACCGTGCTAACCGAACGCAACGTCTCGCGAGCCGCCATCCGCCTGGGCATGTCCCAGCCTGCGGTGAGCGCAGTGCTCAAGCGCCTGCGCGAGCTGGCCGGCGACCCGCTGCTGGTGCGCTCGGGCGCCGCCATGGTGCCCACCGACGCCGGGCTGCGCATGATCGAACCCAGCGCCGGCATCCTGCGCGCCGCCGAGGTGCTGTTTACCGAGGCGCGCGGGTTCGAGCCGCAAACCGCGCGCAGTACCTTCCGGGTCGCTGCCAGCGACTACCTGGACCCGTTTTTCCTGCCGCAGCTGGTTTCGCAAATCAAGGCCCAGGCGCCGCTGTGCCACATCGAAATCCACCCGCTGTCCGCCGACTCCGACTACCACACGCATCTGGCGCAGGGCGAGGTCGACGTGGTGATCGGCAACTGGCTCAAGGCTCCGGACGATCTGCACATGGGCCGCCTGTTTGGCGACGAGGTGGTGTGCCTGGTCAGCAAAGAGCATCCCGCCGTGCGCCGGCCCTGGGACGCCGCGAGCTGGCTGCAGTCCGAGCACATTGCGCCGACGCCGCTGCACCCGGGCGGGCGCGGCGTGATCGACGAGCACCTCGATGCGCTGGGCCTGCAGCGCAACATCACGGCGCGCTGCCCGCACTTTGGGCTGATTCCCGCGATGGTGGCCGCTAGCCTGCTGGTGCTGACCACGGGGCGCCAGTATTGCGAGCGCTTTACCGAGCGCTTGCCGGTCAAAATCCTGCCCTGTCCGATCGAGTTTCCGCAACTGATGTACTACCAGCTCTGGCACGAACGCAGCCATGCCTCGAGCGCCGCCAAATGGCTGCGCGAGCGTGTCAAGTCGGTGGCCGAGTCGCTACAAAAAAAATAGCTGACTATCCTTGCTGTGCACCGACAAGAAGCCCATTCAATCAATAAAAAGTGAGAGACAATCGGCGCCATGACTCCTCCCAGACTCCAGCTCGCGCACATCACCAAGCGCTACCCGGCGGTGGTCGCCAACAGCGACGTGTCGCTCACCGTGCAGGCCGGCGAAACCCATGCCGTGCTCGGTGAAAACGGCGCCGGCAAATCGACGCTGATGAAAATCATCTACGGCTCGGTCAAGCCCGACGAGGGCAGCGTCGTGTTCAACGGCCAGCCAGTGCACATCCGCAACCCGCAGGAGGCGCGCGCCCTGGGCATCAGCATGGTGTTCCAGCACTTCAGCCTGTTCGACACGCTGACCGTGGCCGAGAACGTCTGGCTCGGGCTGTCCAAGAGCCTGACGCTGGCCGAGGTGACGCGGCGCATCACCACCAAGGCCGCCGACTACGGCGTCGAGGTCGATCCGCTGCGCCCGGTGCACACGCTCAGCGTGGGCGAGATGCAGCGCGTGGAAATCATCCGCGCGCTGCTGACCGACCCGAAGCTGCTGATCCTGGACGAGCCCACCTCGGTGCTGACCCCGCAGGCCGTGGACCGGCTTTTTTTGGTGCTCAAGAAGATCGCCTCCGAGGGCTGCAGCATCCTGTACATCAGCCACAAGCTGCACGAGATCCGCGAGCTGTGCAGCGCCTGCACGGTGCTGCGCGGCGGCAAGGTGACCGGGGTCTGCGACCCGCGCGAGGAGACGAATGCTTCGCTGAGCCGCCTGATGATCGGCGCCGAGCCGCCGGCGCTGCAGCACCGCGAGGTCAAAACCGGCGCCACCGTGCTGGCGGTGAACGCGCTTTCGCTGCCCACCGAAAATCAGTTCGGCGTGGACCTGGAAGCCATCTCCCTGAGCGTGCGCGCCGGCGAGGTGGTGGGCATCGCCGGGGTCTCGGGCAACGGCCAGCAGGAGCTGCTGTATGCGCTGTCGGGCGAGGACACGCGCGCGGCAGCGCCGATGATTCGAATCGGCGGCCAGAGCGCCGGCAAGTTCGGCCCGGGGCGCCGGCGCGCCCTGGGCGTGCACTTTGTGCCGGAGGAGCGCCTGGGGCGCGGCGCCGTGCCCACGCTTGGGCTCGCGCACAACCTGCTGCTGACGCGCCGCAATGCGATCGGTACCGCCTGGTGGAATCGCGGCTGGATCAACGTGCGCGCGCTCGAAGCCCAGGCCAGCGACATCATCCGGCGATTCAATGTCAAGGCGGGCGGCCCGAACGCCGAGGCCCGTTCGCTGTCTGGCGGGAATCTGCAAAAGTTCATCGTCGGGCGCGAGATCGACGCGAATCCGACGCTGCTGATCATCTCGCAGCCGACCTGGGGCGTCGACGTCGGCGCCTCGGCACAGATTCGCGGTGAAATCCTGGCACTGCGCGATGCGGGCTGCGCCGTGCTGGTGGTCAGCGAGGAGCTCGACGAGCTGTTCGAGATCAGCGACCGCCTGTATGTGATCGCCAAGGGACGGCTGTCGCCCTCGGTCGATCGTGCCCGCGCCACGGTGGCGCAGATCGGGGAATGGATGAGCGGCCTGTGGAATGCGCCGGCCATCGCGGAGGTGCAGCATGCTCAAGCTTGAAGCGCGCCCGCAGGCGTCGAAATTCTGGAGCTACGGCTCGCCCATCCTGGCGCTGCTCATTACCGTTGTCATCGGCATCATCCTGTTCGTGGCACTCGGCAAGGATCCGGTGCGGGGCTTGCAGGTGTTTTTCTGGGAGCCCATCCGCTCCTCCTACGCGCTGGGCGAGTTGATGGTCAAGGCCACGCCGCTGCTCCTGATTGCGCTGGGGCTGGCGGTGTGCTTTCGCACCAATGTCTGGAACATCGGCGCCGAAGGCCAGTACGTGATCGGCGCCGTGGCGGCGGGCGGCGTGGCGCTGCTGGCGGACAAGAGCACCGGCAGCTGGATCGTCATCGCCATCATGGGGGCCGGGGTGCTCGGCGGCATGGCCTGGGCTGCCCTCACGGCCTTTTTGCGCGACCGCTTCAACGCCAACGAAATCCTGGTCAGCCTGATGCTGGTCTACGTGGCCGAACTGGTGCTGAGTTACCTGGTGTTTGGCCCCTGGAAAGACCCGGCGGGCTACAATTTTCCGCAGACCAAGACCTTTGAGGCGGTCACGCAAATTCCGCGTTTGATGCACGGCTCGCGCGTGAGCATCGGGCTGTTGATTGCGCTGGCCGGCGTGGCGGCGCTGTGGGTGTTCCTGTTTCGCACGCGCGCCGGGTTTGCGCAGCAGGTGGGCGGTCTCGCACCCGCCGCCGCGCGCTACGCGGGCTTTTCATCGCGCCAGGCCCTGTGGACGGCGCTGCTCATTTCGGGCGGCGCGGCAGGGCTGGCGGGCGCGCTGGAGGTAGCCGGCCCGGTGGGCCAGCTCACCCCCTATATACCGGTGGGCTACGGTTTCGCGGCCATCATCGTGGCCTTTGTCGGGCGCCTGCACCCGGTCGGCATCGTGTTCTCTTCGATCCTGATGAGCATGTTCTACATCGGCGGCGAGCTCGCGCAATCGCGCCTGGGCCTGCCCAAGTCGCTTACCGGCGTGTTCCAGGGCCTGCTGCTGTTCACCCTGCTGGGCTGCGACACCCTGATTGCTTACCGGTTCAAATTTACCCATTCCGGCAAAGAGGGAGTGAAGTGATGGAATCCTATGCCCTGCTCTTCGCCTCCATGCTCAATGCGGGCACCGTGCTGGCCATTGCCTCGCTGGGCCTGCTGATCAACGAGAAAGCCGGCATCGTCAACCTCGGGGCCGAAGGCCTGCTGCTGTGTTCGGCCATCGCCGGCTTTGCGGCCGTGGTGCACACCGGCAACGACTGGATCGGGTTTGCCGCCGGCATGGGCGCGGGCGCCGTGCTGGCCGCCATCTTTGGCGTGCTGGTGATCTGGCTCAACACCAACCAGTACGCCACCGGGCTGGCGCTGGCGCTGTTCGGGGCCGGTTTCTCGGCTTTTGTGGGCATCGGCTACGTGCAGGCCAAGTTGCCCGAGCGGCCGCATTTCAGGGTCCCCGTGCTGGGGGACATTCCGCTGGTCGGGCCGGCCCTGTTTCGCCAGCATCCGCTGGTGTACGTGACCATCGCGCTGGCCTTCGGCCTGATCTGGTTCCTGTACCGCACGCGCGCCGGGCTGGTGCTGCGCAGCGTGGGCGAATCGCCCGACTCGGCGCATGCGCTGGGCTATCCGGTGCGGCGTATCCGGCTCGCGGCCGTGGTCGCTGGCGGCGCGCTGTGCGGGCTGGCCGGGGCCTATATCTCGCTGGTCTACACGCCGCTGTGGGTCGAGGGCATGGTGGCCGGCAAGGGCTGGATCGCGCTGGCGCTGACCACCTTTGCGACCTGGCGGCCGGCACGCGTGCTGCTCGGCGCCTACCTGTTCGGCGGCGTCACCATGCTGCAGTTCTACCTGCAGAGCCGGGGCGTGGAGGTGCCCAGCCAGTTCCTGGCGATGACGCCGTATCTGGCGACGGTGGTGGTGCTGGCGCTGATTTCGCGCAACCCGGCCTGGATCCGCATCAACATGCCGGCCTCGCTTGGAAAACCCTTTTACCCCGGTTCATAATCGGATTTTTGCCAACCTGTGTCCAACCTTGCAAGAAAGTGACTGACATGACTGACCTGAAAAAACGCTCGATGCTCAAAGTGGCGGCCCTGTCGGCCATCGCGGCCGTAGCCCTGGTGGGTTGCGGCAAAAAAGAGGAGGCTGCACCGGCGCCAGCCCCCGTGTCGGCCCCGGCGCCTGCCAAGCCCGAGCCTTTGAAGATCGCCTTTGCCTACGTCGGCCCCGTGGGTGACGGTGGCTGGACCTATGCCCACGATCAGGCCCGCAAGGCGGTCGAAAAGGAATTCGGCGACAAGGTGGTCACCAGTTTTGTCGAAAGCGTGCCCGAAGGGGCGGATGCCGAACGGGTGCTGCGCGACCTGGCCGGCCAAGGCAACAAGCTGATTTTCGGCACCACGTTTGGCTACATGGAGCCCATGCTCAAGGTCGCGGCCGACAACAAGGACGTGAAGTTCGAGCATGCCACCGGCTACAAGACCGCCGACAACATGAGCACCTACGACAGCCGCACCTACGAGGGTGCCTATATGGCCGGTGTGATCGCGGGCAAGATGACCAAGAGCAACACGCTGGGCGTGGTCGGCTCGGTGCCGATCCCCGAAGTGCTGCGCAACATCAACAGCTTCACGCTGGGCGCGCAGTCGAGCAACCCCAAGATCAGGACCAAGGTGGTGTGGGTCAACGACTGGCACAACCCGCCCAAGGAGACCGAGGCCGCGACCGCGCTGATCAACGGCGGCGCCGACGTGCTGTTCCAGAACACCGACTCGCCCGCGGTGCTCAAGACGGCCGAGGAAAAAGGCAAGCGCGCCTTCGGCTGGGATTCCGACATGACGGCCTACGGCCCGAAGGCGCATCTGGGCTCGGCGATCATCAACTGGGCGCCGTACTACATCAAGACCGTGCATGACGTGCTCGACGGCAAGTGGACCTCCAGCCGCAGCTGGTGGGGTGTCAAGGAAGGCGCCATCGACATGGTGTCGATCGCCGATGATGTGCCGGCCGAGACCAAGACCCGCATCGACGAGATCAAGAGCGGGCTGAAGGACGGCTCGTTCGCGATCTGGAAAGGTCCCATCGTGGACAACACCGGCAAGGTGGTGCTGGCCAAGGACGCGGTGGCCGACGACAAGTTCCTCGGTGGCATCAACTTCTACGTCAAGGGCGTGGAAGGCAAGGTCCCCGGCGACAAGAAATAATTTGTTGTCGTGAAGCCAAGGGTCGTCGCGAGGCGGCCCTTTTTTATTGGAAAACCATGATCGAAGAAACACTCTGGCATCCGGTGGCACTCAGTGCCGATGTGGTGGAGCAGCCGCTCGCGGCGCGATTGCTCGAGCGCGATGTGGTGCTCTGGCGCGATGCGGCCGGCAGGGCGCACGCCTGGGCCGACCAGTGTCCGCACCGCGGCGCCCGGCTGTCGCTCGGGCGGGTGCAGGACGGCCGCCTGGAGTGTCCTTATCACGGCTGGCAATTCGAGGCGTCGGGCCACTGCGTGCATGTGCCGGCGCTGCCCAGCTTTGAGCCGCCGGTCTCCAGTTGCGCCCACACCTATGCGACGCGCGAAGCCTACGGGCTGGTGTGGGTGCAGATTGTGCAGGGCGAGGCCGCCGCGCTGCCTGCGTTTGCCGCGGAAGACGATGCGCGCCTGCGCAAGCTCCATTGCGGGCCTTACGCGGTGGCCACCAGCGCGCCGCGGCTGATCGAGAATTTCCTGGACATGGCGCATTTCGGGTTCGTGCACGAAGGCTGGCTCGGAATGCGCGGCGTGCCCGGCGACGACGCGCGCCACGCCACCGCGATCGACGACTACCAGGTGCAGCCCACGCCGACCGGTCTGCTGGCCACCGGCTGCAAGGCCTGGCAGCCGCAGTCCAATCTGCATTCGACGGCGCCCGCGCAGGTGGAGTACACCTACGAGGTGACCGGGCCATACAGCGCCGTCCTGACCAAGGTGCCCGACGCCGCCACGGTGGCCGTCGCGGGCTACCGCGAGTCGATTGCGCTGTTCATCTGCCCGTTGACACCGGAAGCCAGCTGCGTGTGGTTCCGGATCGCGGTGGCCGATTTCGAGTCGTCGGACGACAAGCTGCGCGCGTTCCAGCACACCATCTTCATGCAGGACCAGCCGGTGCTCGAATCGCAGCGCCCGCGGCGCCTGCCGCTGGACCTGCGCGCCGAGCTGCACACCGCCGCCGACAAGGCCTCGTCGGCCTACCGCCGGCATCTCAAAACCCTTGGCATCACGTTTGGAGTCTGCTGATGAGCATTGCCGTGAAACCGGTATCCCCTGACCGCTTGCCGGAGTTGCTGCGCCGCATGCCCAAGGCCGAGCTGCACATCCACATCGAAGGCTCGCTCGAGCCCGAGCTGATCTTCGCTTTGGCGCAGCGCAACGGCGTGGCCATTCCCTACGCGAGCGTGGACGAACTGCGCCGCGCCTACGCCTTCACCAACCTGCAAAGCTTTCTGGACATTTACTACGCGGGCGCCAGCGTGCTCCTGCATGAGCAGGACTTTTACGATATGGCCCGCGCCTACCTTGCGCGAGCTGCTATGGATAACGTAGCGCACGCGGAAATCTTCTTCGACCCGCAGACCCACACGGCGCGCGGCATCAAGATGGAAACAGTGATCAACGGCCTGCACCGCGCCTGCGTCGACGCCCAGGCCGAGCTGAATATCAGCGCGTCGCTGATCCTGTGCTTCCTGCGGCACTTGAGTGAAAAAGAAGCCTTTGAAACGCTGGAACAGGCGCTGCCGCATCGGGACAAATTCATCGGCGTCGGGCTCGATTCGAGCGAGCTGGGTCATCCGCCCGAGAAGTTCGCGCGCGTGTTTGCGCGCTGCCGCGAACTGGGCCTGCACCTCGTGGCGCACGCCGGCGAGGAAGGCCCGCCCGCCTATATCTGGACCGCGCTCGACGTGCTCAAGGTCGAGCGCATCGACCACGGTGTGCAGAGCGCCAGGGACCCGGCGCTGATGAAGCGGCTCGCGCAGGACCGCATTCCGCTCACCGTGTGCCCGTTGTCCAATCTCAAGCTCTGCGTGTTCCCCGACCTGGCGCAGCACAACCTGCGCGCACTGCTCGATGCCGGCGTGGTCGCCACCGTCAACTCGGACGACCCGGCCTACTTCGGCGGCTACATGAACGAGAACTTCCTGCAGACCTTCGCTGCAACGGGACTGACCGCGCAACACGCGTACCGGTTAGCGTGCAACAGCTTCGAGGCCAGCTTCATCGAGCCAGGCGCGAGGCGCCGCTACATGGATCAGGTCGCAGAGGTATTTTCCTCGTTTGAATGAATGGCTGCGGGCCATTCCGGAAAATCCTATTTGTCATATCCGCAAATATCTTTGTCGTAACTGTCAATATCGTTGTCATTCCCGCGCAGGCGGGAATCCAGACGGGGTTAGCACGTTGCCATGGATTCCCGCCTGCGCGGGAATGACAGGGAGGACGCGGTAAAATAGCACCGCACCAACCCGCCGCCCCGGCGGGTTTTGCGTTTGTTCATACCGGGGCCATGTAGAGGACTACCATGTATAAAAACCTCGCTGCCGCGCTCGCGGCCGCCTGTTTGTTTTCTCCCGCTTTCTCCCGAGCCAAAGACGCCGCTCCGGTGGCTCCCAAGGCGCCGCTCAAGATCGCCTTTGTCTACGTGGCACCCATCACGCCGGCTGGCTGGGTGCATCAGCACGAACTCGGGCGCCAGGCCGTCCAGGCCGCATTGGGCGACAAGGTCAAGACCACTTACGTGGAAGATGTTGCCGAAGGCGCCGATGCTGAGCGCGTGATCCGCGACCTCGCGCAACAAGGCAACAAGCTCATCTTCACGCCCAGCTTTGGCTACATGGAGCCCACGCTCAAGGTAGCCAAAGACTTTCCGGATGTGAAGTTCGAATCCATCACGGGCTACAAGACGGCGCCCAACGTCGCGGTGGCCAATGCGCGCTACTACGAGGGCCGCTACCTGTCCGGCATCGCGGCCGGGCGCATGACCAAAACCAATATTGCGGGCTATGTCGCGGGCTTTCCGATTCCCGAAGTGCTGCAGGGCATCAATGCCTTCACGCTGGGCATGCGCTCGGTGAACCCGAAGGCGGTGGTCAAGGTGATCTGGCTGAATAACTGGTTCGACCCGCCGCGCGAGCGTGATGCCGCCATGACGCTGTTCAACCAGGGCGCGGATGTGATTGCCTTCCACACCGGATCGAATGCCGTGATGGCGGCCGCCCAGGAGCGCGGCAAGTTGGCCGTGGCCTACCACTCCGACATGCGGGCCGTCGCGCCGGACGCCCAGATCGTCGCGGTAACCCACAACTGGGGCGCCTACTACACGGCGCGCGCGCGTGCGGTGTTGGACGGCAGCTGGAAAAGCGGCAACGTCTGGGGCGGCATCAAGGAGGGCATGATCCGCGTGGAAGACTTTGGTCCGAAGGTGCCCAAGGCGGTTCGCAGCGAAGTGCTGGCGCGCGAAAAAGACATCGCCAGCGGCAGGCTCAAGCCGTTCGCCGGCCCGATCAGCGACAACGAGGGCCACCTCGTGCTGGCCAGGGGCCAGGCCTTGAGCGATGAACAAATACTTAATATGAATTTTCTCGTATCGGGCGTGCAGGGAAAGATCGCAAAATAGCGCTGCCATGCATGCCTATCGCGCCGCCATTCTCCGTTTCGCCACCGATGGCGACCCGCACCGAGCGGCCGTCTATGAAGAAGACGGCCTGCTGGTGATCGGGCCCGGTGCGAACGGGGTCGAGGTCGTCCACGCGGTCGGGCCGTACCGCGATCTGGTGGCCCGTTTCCCCGGCATTGCCGTCGAGCACCTGCCGGGGCGCATCCTGGCGCCCGGTTTTGTGGATCTGCACCTGCATTACCCGCAGACGGATGTGATTGGCTCGCCCGCCGAGGGCTTGCTGCCGTGGCTCGAAAATTACACGTTTCCTGAAGAAAAACGCTTTGCAGACCTTGACTACAGTGCGCAGGCAGCTACGTTTTTCATAGCGGAGCTGCTGCGCAACGGCGTCACGACGGCGCTGACGTTTGCCACCTCGCACCCCGCCTCCGTGAATGCCTTGTTTGGCGAGGCGCAAAAGCACAAGCTGCGCCTGATCACCGGCAAGGTGCTGCAGGACCGCAACTCGCCCGACGGCGTGCGCGATGACACCGAGCAGTCCCTAATCGACACCGAGGCGCTGATCCGAAAGTGGCATGGCAAGGACCGGCTGGGCTACGCCATCACGCCGCGCTTTGCGCCCAGTTGCTCCGAGGCGCAGCTGCGCGGTGCGGGCGAGCTGGCCGCCCGCTACCCCGACGTCTGGATCCAGTCGCATGTGGCCGAGAACCGGGACGAGGTCGCCTGGGTGCGCCAGCTGTTTCCCAACGCGCGCAGCTACCTGTCGGTCTATGACGACTTCGGCCTGATGCGCCAACGCGCGGTCTACGCGCACTGCATCCACTTCGACGACGCCGACCGGGCCCTGATGCGCGACACCGGCACGGCGGCGGCCATCAGCCCGACCAGCAACCTGTTCCTGGGCAGCGGCTTCTTCGACTACGCCGGCGCCGACCGCGCGGGCTTCCGGTACGGCCTGGCCAGCGACGTGGGCGGCGGCACCAGCTTCAGCCCGTTTCACACCATGCTGGCCGCCTACTACGTGGGCCGCGCTTCGGTGGAGCTGGGCGGGCAGCTCCGGCCCGGCCTGAGCCTGACGCCCCCGCACCTGTGGTGGCAGCACACCGCCGGCGCGGCGCAGGCGCTTGGCTTGGCGGGCGTGGTGGGTAACCTGCAGCCGGGCTGTGAGGCCGATTTCATCGTTCTCAATCCGCAAGCCACACCTTTGCTGGCCCGCAGAACGGCCCGCGCCAGCAGCCTGGACGAACTGCTGTTCGCCATGATCGTTCTGGGCGACGACCGGCTGGTCGAAAAGACCGTGATCGCGGGCGCCTGACGGTCATTCCCGCGCAGGCGGGAATCCAGACGGCGTCGGGCGCTCTACCGTGGATTCCCGCCTGCGCGGGAATGACAGGGGGTTTGCGGGAACGGCGGAACCGACAGGTAAGTGAAGCAGCCCGGGCGTGCCTACAATCATCGCCAAAGCAGGAACCCCCCTATGAGCATCAAAAGCGACAAATGGATCCGCCGCATGGCCGAGCAGACCGGCATGATCGAGCCGTTCGAGCCCGGCCAGATTCGCGAGCGCGACGGCCACAAGATCATCAGCTACGGCACCAGCAGCTACGGCTACGACATCCGCTGCGCGCCCGAGTTCAAGGTCTTCACCAACATCCACAGCACCGTGGTGGACCCGAAGAACTTCGACGAAAAAAGCTTTGTGGACTTTCATGACGACGTCTGCATCATCCCGCCCAATAGCTTCGCGCTGGCCCGCACACTGGAGTACTTCCGCATCCCGCGCAACGTGCTGACCATCTGCCTGGGCAAGAGCACCTATGCGCGCTGCGGCATCATCGTCAATGTCACGCCGTTCGAGCCCGAATGGGAAGGCTACGTGACGCTGGAGTTCTCCAACACCACGCCGCTGCCCGCCAAGATTTACGCGGGCGAGGGCTGCGCCCAGGTGCTGTTCTTCGAGAGCGACGAGGTCTGCGAGACCAGCTACAAGGACCGCGGCGGCAAATACCAGGGCCAGCGCGGCGTGACCTTGCCGCGGGCCTGAACCGCCCGGCTCCGGATGGCCAGCACGCAGACATCATGAGCATCACCCCTGTCATTGCGATCCACGGCGGTGCCGGCACCATCCTGCGCGCCAGCATGAACCCAAAGCTCGAGGCCGACTATCGCCGCGCCCTGCAGGATGTGCTGCGCGCGGGCGCGGCGCTGCTGGCCGGTGGCGCCAGTGCGCTCGATGCCGTGACCGAGGCCGTGCGCCTGCTCGAGGAATGCGCGCTGTTCAATGCCGGCAAGGGCGCCGTCTACACCGATGCCGGCACCCACGAGATGGACGCCTGCGTGATGGACGGCGCGACGCTGGCGGCCGGCGCGGTCGCGGGCGTCACGCGCGTGCGCAACCCGGTGCTGGCGGCGCGCGCCGTGATGGCACACAGCGGCCATGTGCTGATGATCGGGCCGGCCGCACAGGAATTTGTGGCCCGCCATGGCGTGGAACTGGTGGCGCCCGACTGGTTTGCCACCCCCGAGCGCCACGCCCAGTGGCTGCGCGCGCGCCAGCAGGCGGGCACCGGCAGCGGCGCCGTGCTGCTCGACCATGACGCCGCTAGCCTGGCTGCGCCCCTGGACCCGGACAGCAAGTTCGGCACCGTCGGCGCGGTGGCGCTGGATGCGCACGGCCACCTGGCCGCGGCCACGTCCACGGGCGGCGTGACCAACAAGCGCGTGGGCCGGGTCGGCGATTCACCCATCGTGGGCGCGGGCTGCTACGCCAACCATCTCGTGGCGGTGTCCACGACTGGCACGGGCGAGATGTTCATGCGTGCCGTGACGGCCCATGACGTCTGTGCGCTGATGGAATACGCCGGCCTGTCGCTGCAGGCGGCAACGCAGCGCGTGATCATGGACAAACTGCCGCACATCGGCGGCCGTGGCGGCCTGATCGCGGTCGATGCGCAGGGCCAGGTCGCGCTGCCGTTCAACACCGAGGGCATGTACCGCGGCTATGCCCGGGTCGGTGGCGAGCCGGTCTGCGCGATTTACGGGGCCGACAACGCCGATCCCTCCACCGCGATGCTGGGACCGTCGTGAGCGACCCCACCACGGTTCCTGCTTCTGGCGTCCAGCGTGTCCTCGACGTGCGAGACCTGAGCGTGCGCTTCGAGACCCGCGAGCGCAGCGTGGATGCCGTGCGCCATCTGTCGTTCCAGGTCGACGCTGGCGAGACCCTGGCGATCGTGGGCGAATCGGGCTCGGGCAAGTCGGTTTCCTCGCTGGCGATCATGCGGCTGGTAGAGCACGGCGGCGGACGCATCGTTGGCGGCCAGCTGAACTTCACGCCCCGCGCCGGCGCCGCGCTCGATCTGGCGCAGGCCAGCCAGGCGACCATGCGGCAGATCCGCGGGGCCGAGATCGCGATGATTTTCCAGGAGCCGATGACCTCGCTGAATCCGGTGTTTCCGGTCGGCGACCAGATCGCCGAATCGATCCGCCTGCACCAGCGCGCCAGCCGCTCTGCCGCACGCGCCGAAGCCCTGCGCATGCTCGACCTGGTGCGCATCCCGGAAGCGCGCAACGTGCTGGACCGTTATCCGCACCAGCTCTCGGGCGGCATGCGCCAGCGCGTGATGATCGCCATGGCGCTGTCGTGCAAGCCCTCGCTCCTGATCGCGGACGAGCCGACCACGGCGCTGGACGTGACCATCCAGGCGCAGATCCTGAGCCTGATCCGCGCGCTGCAGGACGAGATGCACATGGGCGTGATCTTCATCACGCACGACATGGGCGTGGTGGCCGAGGTGGCCGACCGCGTGCTGGTGATGTACCGCGGCGAAAAAGTGGAGGAGGGCGACTGCCAGCCGCTGTTCGCCGCGCCGCGGCACCCCTACACCCGCGCCCTGCTGGCGGCCGTGCCGCGCCTGGGTGCCATGCAGGGCCTGGAGCGGCCGGCCCGCTTTCCGTTGCTGGCCGTGGCGGGCGGCGGCGCCGACCCGTCGCCACCGGTGTCCGAACCGGACTCGGTGCGGATGGATCAGGCCCCGGTGCTGTGCGTGCACAAGCTGGTCACGCGCTTCTCGCTGCGCAGCGGCGTGCTGGGCCGCGTCACGCGGCGTGTGCATGCGGTCGAGCAGGTTAGTTTTGATCTGTATGCGGGCGAGACGCTGGCGCTGGTGGGCGAGTCGGGCTGCGGCAAATCGACCACCGGGCGCTCGCTCTCGCGTCTGGTGGACATCAGCGGCGGTACGGTCGAGGTGGCCGGGCGCAACATTGCGCCTTTGAGGGGCAGCGCCCTGCAAAGCCTGCGGCGTGATATCCAGTTCGTGTTCCAGGACCCGTTCGCTTCGCTCGATCCGCGCCTGACGGTCGGCTTCACGATCATGGAGCCGCTGCTGATCCATGGCGTGGCGCGCGGCCGGCAGGCCGAAGAACGAGTCAACGGGCTGCTGGAGCGCGTGGGCTTGCCGGTCGAGGTCGCGCAGCGCTACCCGCACGAGTTTTCGGGCGGCCAGCGCCAGCGTATCGCGATTGCGCGCGCGCTCGCGCTGAACCCCAAGATCGTCATTGCCGACGAGTCGGTGTCGGCGCTCGATGTCTCGATCCGTGCGCAAATCGTCAACCTGCTGCTGGACCTGCAGCGCGAGTTCGGCATCGCCTTCCTGTTCATCTCGCACGACATGGCGGTGGTCGAGCGCGTCAGCCACCGCGTCGCGGTGATGTACCTGGGCCAGATCGTCGAGATTGGCCCGCGCCGCGCCATTTTCGAGAACCCGCAGCATGCCTACACGCGGCGCCTGATGGCGGCC
>JARLJI010000186.1 GCA_031291295.1 Rhodoferax sp.
CCCCAAACACCACAAAACAATGGAAAGCGCACGGCGGAGAGGGCAGGCCCAGAGAGGCCGCGTAAGCCGCCCTCCCAGACATGGCATGGCACGCACAATCACACACACAGCGCGCCAGCAGCCGAAATCATGGGGCGCGGGGCCGCCAGCATAGGCGTGGGCACGCACAGACACAACACACAAGGGCAAGCGTACCTGCACCGAATGCGCCAGCGAACGCGGCCTGCAAGGGGGCGGACGGGGACGCACGGTCACACACAGACAAGCGGGCCAAAGAACACGCGACGACACGCAGGGGCGTGAGGCGAACGGGTGCGGCGGGCACGGCACACAACACATCAGCCAAACAACCAGACGGGCCAATACCACACGCGCGTGGGCCCCCACCTGGTCCATGCCCAGCTGCGCGGCCAGCATCGCGGCGGTGCTGTCTTGCCGAATCATCTGCCGCCGCATCTCCTCGTCTTGTCTCCTGCGGGGCGCGGGTGTGCGGCAGCGGACCACATGCTCCACATCAGAGTGCAGCACAAGGCAGCGGGGGCACGGCGCGCGCACCGGCGGTTGGGTCTCATTTCCGGGCGCGCAGAGAAAAGGGGCCACGCAAAAAAAGACGGCGAAGAGAAAAAGACGGAGATGCTGACGTCATCACCTGATGCTGCCTCACACAACGACGCCGGCCGCGCCGCCTTCGTCTCCGCGGACTTTGATGGCGCGCTGGCAGCATATGCGGCAGCCATAGCGGCGCATGAGGCGGCGCCGGGGCCGCGGGACATCGCCTGGCTTGCGGCATCGGCGACGTACCACGCGAATCGCGCGGCGGCCTCCCTCCACCTCCGCAACTACGTGGAAGGTGGTTAATTTTTGATTACGAATCTGCGTGGATGACTGACACTCTTGCGCTCCCCGCAGCTGTGGCGGACTGCACCGCGGCACTGATGGCGCAGCCTGGCCACGTGAAGGCGCTGATGCGGCGTGCGGACGCGTACTTCCACTGCGAGAAGTTTGAAGAGGCGCGCGCAGATCTGGATGCCGCCATGGGGCTGCTGGCTCCCGGCCCCATGCTGACGGCGTGCTTGAACAAGCGGAGGGAGGTGGATGTTATGCTGAAG
>JARLJI010000187.1 GCA_031291295.1 Rhodoferax sp.
GCTGCAGGAGCGGACCTTCGAGCGGGTGGGTAGCAACAAGACCCAGAGCATCGATGTACGGATCATCGCCGCGACCCACAAGAATCTGGAGAACATGATCGAGGTCGGTACCTTCCGCGAGGATCTGTACTACCGCCTGAACGTGTTCCCGATCGAAATGGCCCCGCTACGCGAGCGTGTCGAAGACATCCCGTTGCTGATGAACGAACTGATTTCGCGCATGGAGCACGAAAAGCGCGGTTCGATCCGTTTCAACTCGGCGGCGATCATGTCGCTGTGCCGCCACGGCTGGCCGGGCAACGTTCGCGAGCTGGCCAACCTGGTGGAGCGCATGGCGATCATGCACCCCTATGGCGTGATCGGTGTTTCGGAGTTGCCGAAGAAGTTTCGCTACGTGGATGACGAAGACGAGCAGTTGGTCGACAGTCTGCGCTCGGACCTCGAAGAGCGGGTGGCCATCAACGGCCATACCCCGGACTTCACCACCAATGCCATGCTGCCGCCCGAGGGCCTGGACCTCAAGGACTATCTCGGTGGCCTGGAGCAGGGCCTGATCCAGCAGGCGCTGGACGATGCCAACGGCATTGTGGCCCGTGCGGCCGAACGTCTGCGTATCCGCCGCACCACCCTGGTGGAAAAGATGCGCAAATACGGCATGAGCCGCCGTGACGGTGACGATCAGGCGATTGATTGACGCCTGATTGCGATTGACTGGCGCAAGGATGTGCCGGTCGGCTGACGTATGCGGCCTTTTGTCTCAGCGTCGAAACACTCCGCAAGCCCCGTCGGGCCTGCCCCTCGCTTCTTTGTCAGCATTTTGATACCAAACCTTTGGGGTTCCCCCGCGGGTGGCGATTTGTTTCGGCACGCTGATTGCTTTGTCTCCTGGCAGATACCTTTTTATGACGGTTCGTCACAAGAGAGCACTCCATGCCCCAGGCCGCCCCCCTGTCTTGCGCCCCTGATCTCGAGGGTCAAACCTCGGTTGAGCAGGTGAGCCGACTTGGCCTTGAGCAAGCGTTCGCGCAGTTCAACCAGATGTCGACTCAGCTCAGCGACTCCTACAGCATTCTCGAAGCCCGTGTGGCCGAGCTCAAGGGCGAGTTGGCGATCGTCAGTGCGCAGCGCATGGCTGAGCTGGCGGAGAAAGAGCGCCTGGCCAACCGTCTGCAGAACCTCTTGGATCTGTTGCCGGGCGGGGTGATCGTCATCGATGCCCATGGCGTGGTCTGCGAAGCCAACCCGGCGGCCTTCGACCTGCTGGGCGAACCGCTGGAGGGGGAGCTATGGCGGCATGTCATCGCGCGCTGCTTCGCGCCGCGGGAAGACGACGGCCATGAGATCTCCCTGAAGGACAGCCGGCGCCTGTCGATATCCACTCGCTCGCTGGATGCCGAGCCTGGTCAGTTAGTGTTGCTCAATGACTTGACGGAAACCCGGCGCCTGCAAGGCCAGCTGGCCCGTCACGAGCGCCTGTCGTCGTTGGGGCGGATGGTCGCTTCCCTGGCGCATCAGATTCGCACACCGCTGTCAGCCGCGTTGTTGTACGCCAGCCACTTGACCGAGCAGGTGTTGCCGGTCGAGACCCAGCAGCGCTTTGCCGGCCGCCTTAAAGAGCGGCTGCACGAGCTGGAGCATCAGGTGCGCGACATGCTGGTGTTTGCCCGGGGCGAATTGCCCCTCAATGACCGGCTTTCGCCCGACGCGTTCTTTACGGCGCTGCAGGCAGCGGCCCAGGCCCAGGTCCAGGATCACCCGGTGCGCTGGCAATGCGACAGTCACCACGGCGAATTGCTCTGCAACCGTGACACCCTGGTGGGGACCGTGCTCAACCTGATCGAAAACGCCATGCAGGCCAGTGCCGGCAAGGTTCGCCTGAAGGTGCACCTGTTCACCCGCGACCGTCGGGTGCACCTATGCGTCAGCGACAACGGCAGTGGCATTGCGCCCCAGACTCTGGCGCGGGTGGGCGAACCCTTCTTTACCACCAAGACCACCGGCACCGGCCTGGGGCTGGCCGTGGTCAAGGCGGTGGCCCGTGCCCACCAGGGCGAACTGAACCTGCGCTCCCGGCTGGGTCGTGGCACCTGCGCCACCCTTGTGCTGCCCTTGATGGCGGACCCGTCCATGGAAGAGACCAGACATGCCCATTAATGTATTGCTGGTCGAGGATGACCGGGCCTTGCGTGAAGCGCTGGGCGATACCTTGCAGCTGGGCGGTTACGCTTATCGCGCCGTCGGTTCGGCCGAAGAGGCGCTGCAAGCCGTGGGCAAGGAACCCTTCAGCCTGGTGATCAGTGACGTCAACATGCCGGGCATGTGCGGCCATCAATTGCTCGGTCAGTTGCGCGCACGCATGCCCCAGTTGCCGGTACTGCTGATGACGGCCCATGGCGCGGTGGAGCGGGCGGTCGATGCCATGCGCCAGGGGGCTGTGGATTACCTGGTCAAGCCGTTCGTGCCCAAGACGCTTTTGGATCTGGTGGCGCGCCATGCCGCAGGCAGTCTGTCGGCGCTGGACAAGGAAGGCCCGGTGGCGATCGAACCGGCCAGCCAGCAGCTGCTCGAGCTGGCGGCGCGGGTGGCCCGCAGCGATTCCACAGTGCTGATTTCCGGTGAGTCGGGCACCGGCAAGGAAGTCCTA
>JARLJI010000188.1 GCA_031291295.1 Rhodoferax sp.
AGCGGCTAAAAGGTTTGGTGCCATAACGTGCGTTCGCGGGCATGCGTGGTATTTATGTGGTTGGGGTGGGGTTTGGCGTGGGGGGCGGGCTTCCGCCGGGGGCGCTGGGCCGGCTGGCGCCAGCCGCCCCACAGCCAGGCCAGCGCACACAGCAGCAGCAGTTGCAGCAGACCGGTGCGAGACGACGACGCGGCGTTGCCTGCCATCAGCAGCGCGGCCGCGGCCCACGCCAGCCCCGCGCGGCGCGCACCATTGCCCCCACGCTCCCCCACTTCGTGTGGGTCGCTGCCCCCCGAGGGGGCTGGCCTTGCTCGGGGCGGCCCGGCGCGGCGGCCGTCCAGCCGCCCCGTCGCCACCCCCCACAGCAGCGCGGCCAGCGCCATGTTGGTCAGCGTCGCAAACTGGTTGCGCTGGCGCAGGTTGGCAAAGGCCTCGCCCAGCTCGGTCTGGTTCACCCATGGCAGCAGGCTGGCGCCCGCGCCGAAGTACTGGCACAGGCCCATGACACTGCTGAGCAGGCCGGCCGCCAACCAGGCCCATGCGGCGGTGGTGACCAGGCGCCCGCAAAAATCCCGGTTCGAGAGGCGGCTGCACAGCGCCAGCAAACCCGCGGCGCAGGCCCACGAGAACAGCAGCGGCACCGCGGCCGGCGACGACCCGGGCGCAAACGGATTGAGCCAGGGCAGGGCGATGAGAAGGAAGGCGGGGATAAATTGCATCGAGCATTGTTGTCTGGTTGCATGCTATCATATTGGTGCTTTAACACCAATGCGAGAATTGTACATGAGCCGCCTCACCATCACACTCTCGGAGTCCCGTTATCGGGCCTTGAAGGAAGCCGCCGCCCAGCGCGACAAGACCATCGGCCAATTGATCGACGAAAGTCTTGACTTCTATGGCATCAAGTCGCGCGAACAGGCACTCAATCTGGTGCGCCGGGCTCGCACGCATAGCCAGTTGAGCGAAGAGCAGGCGCTCACACTCGCACAAGACGAAGTACGTGCGTCGCGCCGCGCATCGTGAGTGAATTCGCCATCATCGATACGAATGTCGTCATCGCCGGCCTGCTCACCGCTCGCGCCGACTCGCCCGTGGCACGCATCCTCGATGGCATGCTGGACGCGGCGTTCGCGTTCGTGGTCTCCGAAGCGCTGCTGGCGGAGTACCGTGCGGTGCTGCTGCGGCCCAGGCTGTGCCGGCTTCACGGACTGTCGGAAGCGGAGATCGACACCATCCTGGCCGACCTGGCCCGGCACGCCATCGTGCTGCCCCCCGCCGGCACCGCCGCTCCCCAGGCCCCGGATCCGGGTGATCAGTTTCTCTGGGATCTGCTCGCCAGCCGGGGCGACCTGGTGCTGGTGACCGGCGACAAACTGCTGCTGCAAGACAAGGCCAGACCGCAACGGGTGATCTCGCCAGAGACCTTTGCAGCCCGGCTGCAGCATTGATCCGGATTGATGGAATTGATGGAAACAACACCCATGACACCCCCCATCCTCATCACCGGCGGCGCCGGCTACATCGGCTCGCACACGGCCGCCCTGCTCATGGAGGCGGGGCACAGGGTCGTCATCGTCGACAACCTGAGCAACAGCAGCGTGCGCGTGCTGGAGCGGCTGCGCCAGTTGTGCGGCGATGCCTTCGAGTTCGTGCAGGCCGACGTGCGCGACGGCGCGGCGCTGGACGGCCTCTTCGCCCGGCATTCCGTGGCCAGCGTGATCCACTTTGCCGGCCTCAAGGCCGTGGGCGAGTCGGTGGCGCAGCCGCTGCGCTACTTCGATAACAACGTCGGCGGCACCCTCAGCCTGCTGCAGGCGATGGAGCGCGCTAATCTACGCCGGCTGGTGTTCAGTTCGTCGGCCACGGTGTACGGCGAGCCGCAGCAGGTGCCGATTCCGGAAACGGCCCCCTTGAGCGCCACCAACCCTTACGGCCGCACCAAGCTCGTCTGCGAAGACATGCTGCGCGACCTGCTTGCGGCCGACCCGCGCTGGCAAGTCGCGATCCTGCGCTACTTCAACCCGGTCGGCGCGCACGCTAGCGGCCTGATCGGCGAGGCGCCCAGTGGCGTGCCCAACAACCTCATGCCCTACATCACCCAGGTCGCCGTGGGCCGGCGCGAATACTTGAGCATCTTCGGCAACGACTACCCCACGCCGGATGGCACCGGCGTGCGCGACTACATCCACGTGATGGATCTGGCGCGCGGCCACCTGGCGGCGCTAGAGTATCTGCAGCGAAAGCATCAGTCCGTCACCGTGAACCTGGGCACGGGCGCGGGCGTCAGCGTGCAGCAACTGGTCGACACCTTTGCGCGCGTGACCGGACGCCCCATCGCACAGCGCCACGTGGCGCGCCGCCCCGGCGACGTGGCCGCCTGCTACGCCGACACCACGCTGGCGCGCACGCTCTTGGGCTGGCAGGCCGAGCACGACCTGGTGCGCATGTGCGAGGACGCCTGGCGCTGGCAGGCGATGAATCCTGCGGGGTATGTGGGATGAGCGGACCCGACAAGGTCTATTTCGGTATAGCTATCTCCACCAGTTGCGGATACCGCACCTGCAGGGCCGTCCAGCCCTTACGTGCCTCAGCGCATCGCTCGGGCGAGTGAATGCGGCAAATGCGCGCCAGCGTGTCGCGCGCAACCTCCGGCTGCCCATTGAGGCCAGCCGCCAGCGCATAGCGGAACAGCACCGACGAGAACCCATAGCGCTCGGAAACCTTGCGCATCCAGTCCACCTGTTGCTGAGTCATGCCAGGCACGGCCTCGATCCGGGCGAATTGCAAATAAGCTTCGAGTTGGGTCAGCAGACGCAGCTTGGGCGCCGGCGTCACGATGCGGTCGGTGCCGATGTGCGCGGATTCAAAGCGCAGGGTGCGGTAGTTTTCCTCGGCCTTAAGGTAATCCGCCGCCACGCCCACAAACACCACGCCGAGCAGCACGGTGAACGACAGCACCGCCCAGCGCGGCAGACGCAGCGACACCCCGCCTGCCGGCGAAAAGCCATCCACTGCGCCCATCGCCAGCCCGACCGGGATCAAAAAATAGGCATACTCCAACGGATATTCGAGCATGCCGTGCGTGACGACGCCGCCCACGGCCGCCAGCAGCCACACCAACCGCGCATCGCGGCAGGCGCGAATGTGCGCGATGAACCACCAAGCCAGCGCCGCAACGATGAGGCCGCCGACCGGCACGCCGTTCCATAGCAACAGGTCTAACACCAGGTTGTGGCTGTGATCGAACATGGTGCCGATGCCGGGGTGATCGAGCGCCACGCGCTGCAGCGCCGCCCCCACCTGCTGCCAGCCATAACCCCACAGCGGCTCATGTCCAATAGCGTCCAGCATGTCTCGCCAATAGGGCAGCCGTACACCGGCCTGCATCTGGTCGCCCAGGGAACGTCCGGTAGACAGCAGCAGCGCATCGCAGACCACCGGCCATAGCAGCACACCGGCGGCAAACAGCGCGCCCAGCATCAGCAATTGCGCTCGGGTGATGCGCAGGCTTGCACGCGTGCGCATCGCAAGACCCCAGACCACCAGCAGCCCGATTTGCAGCCAGCCGGTGCGCGACTGCGTCATGACCATGCCCCACAATAAGAAGCCGGCGCCCAGCCAAGAGGCGGCGCCGTTGACCTTTTGGCGCTGGTGCTGCCAGAGCAGGCCGCACAGGCCGAGAAAGCACAGCGTGCACAAGTTATTGGGCTGAGCCACGTTGCCGAAGGGCCGCGCGCCGGGCGGCAGGTCGGCCGCGTAGATGTTCAGGTTCAGTGCGCCGGTCCACTGCACCAGCGCAATGCCGACCGACAATAGCGCCGCGAAGCACCAGGCCGTCATCAAGACGTTGAGTCCGTCGCTGCCGTTGGCGTCGGCGTCGGCGTCGGCGTCGGCGGCCATGAAGCCACCCGCCAATACGGCTGCCAGCCACAAACCGATATACAGCGCGGCCATCAGTGCATCGCCCGCGAAGAGCAGCTTGCCGGTGATGATTTGCGCCAACAACACAGCGCAGCACACAACAGCGATGCCCGCCAGTCGCCATGAAACACGAGCACCAGTGACTACGCTGGCAGCGACGGCTGGCAGCAGCAGCAACAGCCCCAGGATCGCCAACCCATCGCTCCAAGCTGCGGTCCAGAGCGGGTAATGGTTGGGAACCAGCCAGGCGGCAGCTGTCAAGACAACAAAGAAGACCACGAGAATTCGCATAAGGTTAGCGAACGCACGAAAACAATTGAAATTTAATCTGATTCATTGTCATTTATTGCCTTCCTCTATTTCTAATCCGATCCGTCTTGATGTATCGATTGTGCTGGCAGTAAAAAAGCCGCCCCGGGGCCGGGGCGGCTTTTTCTCAAGGCGTTGCTGCTTAGGTGCGGCAGCTGGAAGGCAAATACTTCTGACTCACCGTGCCGGTGCACTTCCAGCCTGCGACGGACTTGGCCGTGCCTGCAGTGAAATCGGCCGTCACCGACGTCGTGGTCAGAGTAGGTTCGGAGTAAGGTGTCAGAGTGACGGTTTTCCCGTTGGGATCAGTAGCTTTGATGCCCTGAGCAGTTACAGTAATGACGCCGTTTGCGTCAGTCGTAACCGAAGCAACATACTGAGACACTGCGGACGTGCTTTCGCAGCCAAAGCTGTTGGTGGTGGGCGCCGTGTTCAAGCCCGTTTGCGATGCTTCGGTAATCGCGGTTTTGCAGGTGTCGGCCGCCAGAATCACCTCTGACATTTTGGCGCGGACGGTGTAGTCCTGATATGCCGGCAGTGCCACAGCCGCCAAAATACCAATGATCGCCACGACGATCATCAACTCGATCAGGGTGAAACCCTTTTGAACCTTCTGCATGGAACGCTTCATAGAAAACTCCTTGGTTGAAACGAAAAGAAACCGAAATGCGAAGAAGTTACAGCAGGTTGCGTGCCAGGCGGTCCATCCCGTTTTTTCGTGACCCTTTTCACGCTTTGGCCCCCGCGGGCCGACGCTTTTTGACTGGCACTGGCGGATGAGGTGACAATTTTTTGTACTTGAGGCAGGGCGGGAGGGGATTGGGGAGTGGATTCCCGCCTGCGCGGGAATGACGAGAGGGAGCGCGGGAATGACGAACCCCGAGAAACGAACCCCGAGAAGAGTTCGCGCACCAGGCTCTTGACCGCTATTCTCAGCGATAAACTTCGCGCCGATTGTCGATCTCGATCAGGCTTGGCCGTCAATACACCGCATCGTGGTCGCCGACATCGACCGGAATGATTTGCTCATCCCGAATCAGTAGTTCCAGCGTAATGCGGTAGCCAAGGTTGATCGAGATCGAGTGCAGTCCCTTCAGTCTGCCACTCAAGGCATGCAGGCGCAGCGACGGGTGAAACGGGTTGGCTTCGAGTAGCTGCAGGGTTTTCAGGTATTGCAAGCGCAAGTCCGGATGCCGTTTCAGCCAGCGCGCCGCGCGGCGGTTGTAGGCCTGCGTGAAAACCAGCACATGGCTCATGCCAGCTTGTCAAGCCGCGCCAAATGCGCCTCGGCAGACTCCTGCACAAAGCGCCCCGCCGCCAAATCAGCACGTGTTTGCGCCAATGCCGCATCCAGTTCACATTCGCGCAGATGGTGGTAGTGCGCCATGTCCATCACCACGAAACGATCCTTGCCGCGCACCGACACAATCGCCTCGGAATGCTCGGCCAGCACAGCTTCCACGGCCGCCACTCCTTTGGTCTTCAAATCATTGGCGCTAATGTGGACCATCGTTATTCCTTTAAAAGTACGATATATAACATCGTTAATCGTACCATAAGGAGTGCTTTAAATAATGGCGGTGTTTCTGGGCATCGCCAGGCAGGAAGCGAAATTCAGCGCAGCGTACCGTGATCGCCGACATCGATTGATGCGGTCGCCAGAGGCAGGAACAGTGCAAGAGGTGAGCTTGGCAAGGCGATGAAGCCGTGATGCTGGTAGAAGGCTGCCGCCGCCGAGCCATCCTTGGCATCGACCATCAAGGCATAGGCGGCAATCTCTGAACGGATGGCACGGTGGAGCGCATCAGCCAGCAGCGCAGCGCCCAGGCCTTGCCCTTTGAATGCCTGGTCGACGGCCAGGCGTCCCATGCGTACCGCCGGCACGGTCGGGTAGCGCGGCAGCTTCTTGCCTGTGCTGGCCGGTAGATCGGCCAGCAACAGGCTTGCGGACGTCAGGGTGTAGTAGCCCGCGATGCGTTGCTCGCCAAGTGCCACGAAGCAGGCGGCCACGCGGCGGCGGATGTCCTGGGTCACTTGCTCCTGCAAGTAGCGATCCAACGGCTCCGAGCCGCTGTTGAACACAGCGCGGTCATGCCGGGCATCGAGCGCAGCGATAAGGAATGGTGCTGCGCTCACTCAGTGCGCAAGAGCTTGCGGCGGCGGGCGAAAGCGCGCTCCAACGCCCGTACAGGCTTCGGCGGCGACAACAGCGCCTGCGCAAAGCACTCCTGATCGGCAAGTGAAAGCCGGATGACTTCGGCCTGCTCGATAGCACGCTGCGCGGCGTCCTGAACGGCAGCCACCACAAAATCGGTCATGGTGCGCCCCTGGAGTTCGGCGGCGCGCCTGAGCATCGTATGCAGATCGGTGCTGATACGAGCTTCAAGCCTGGCGGTAGAAATGACTGATGACATGGTTTTGCCCTCCTGCAGCAAGCAGTGTACGGCAAATTGCCGGGTATATCAACAGCCAGAACTCGATTTCCGCCTTCGCGGGGACGACAGGTAGCCTCTACTTGATGCAGACCGAGCGCACCTGCTTCAGGTCCGTCATGCCGAGCATGATCTTTTCCATGCCATCCATCTTGAGGGTGCGCATGCCGCTTTCGACCGCGGCGGCGAAGATCTCGGCCACACGGGCGCGCTCCTGCACCAGCTTCTTCAGGATGTCGTCGGCAATCAGCAGTTCGTGCAGGCCGACGCGGCCCTTGTAGCCGGTTTTATTGCATCTGTCGCAGCCCACGGCGCGGTAGAAGGTGAGCCTGCCGTCTTTGCCGTATTGCTCGGTCCAGGCTTCCAGCAGTTTTTGCGCCTCGCCACCGGCGTCGGCTTTCCATGCCACGGTGTGGCGCAGCTCGTCGGCGTATTCCCTGATGAAATCCTTGATTTCCTGCGACGTGGGCTCGTAGGCCTGCTTGCAGTCGCACAGCTTGCGCGCCAGCCGCTGCGCCAGGATGCCAAGCAGCGCATCGGAAAAGTTGAACGGGTCCATGCCCATGTCGAGCAGGCGCGTGATGGACTCGGGCGCGGAGTTGGTGTGCAGCGTGGAGAACACCAGGTGGCCGGTGAGCGAGGCTTCCACGCCCATAGACACGGTCTCCTTGTCGCGCGACTCGCCGACCATGATGATGTCAGGGTCGGCGCGCAGGAAGGCGCGCATGATGAGCGCGAAGTCGATGCCGGCCTTTTTGTTGATCTGCACCTGGCGCAGGCCTTTTTGCGTGATTTCGACCGGATCCTCGGCGGTCCAGATCTTGGTCTCGGGCGTGTTCAGGTGCTTGAGGATGGAGTGCAGCGTGGTGGTCTTGCCCGAGCCCGTGGGGCCGCAGACGTAGAACAGGCCGTAGGGTTTTTCGATGGTCTTGACCAGGCGCGCCCGGTTGTGCGGCGTGAGGCCCAGCTTGTCGAGCGGAATGGGCTCGCCGCCGGCCAGGATCCGCATGACCACGTCTTCGACGCCACCGGCGGAGGGAATGGTGGCGACGCGCAGCTCGATGTCGAGCGGGCCGTATTTCTTGAACTTGATCTTGCCGTCCTGCGGCTTGCGGCGCTCGGAAATGTCCAGGTCGCACATGATCTTCAGGCGCGTGACCATGGCTTGGCGGAAGTGCGCCGGCACCTCGATGTAGGGCGCCAGGATGCCGTCGATGCGAAAGCGGATACCGGTCTTTGCCTTGCCGGGCATGGGCTCGATGTGGATGTCAGACACCTTCTGGTTGTAGGCGTCGATGATGACCTTGTTGACGAACTTGACGAGTTCGTTGTCGGCCGCGGCGGACTCCAGCGAGTCCTCGGCGCCATCGTCGTCCATGGGCGCGGTGAGGTCGGCCAGCAACTGGTCGATGGAGCCGCCCTCGTCGCTGGCGCTGCCGAACAGCTGGGCCAGCGTCTCGTCGAACTCGGTCTGGGTGGTGACGCGCCAGGCCAGTTTGCGCGCGCGCGGAAACACCTGCGGCACCACGCGCGAGCCACGCACAGCCTCGGGGTCCAGGCACATCACGACCAGGCCATCGGGCGATTCTTCGAGCGGAATCCAGCCCTGCTGCTCGAGGAACTCGCGCTTGAGCGAGCCGTGCAGCATTTCGGAGCGGATGCGCCCGGGACTCAGGGGCTCGTAGGGCACGCCGAAAAACCGGGCCAGCGAGGCGCCGATCTGGGCCGGCTGGAGGTGGTACGCCGCCATCAACACGTGCTCCACCGGGCGGCCTTGTTCGCGGGCCTTTTGCATGCACTGCGCGAGCTCGGCGCTGCTGAGCACGCCGTCGGCCACCAGGCCGTCGTAGGGCGTGGCCTTGTTGCTGCGCCGCTCGTCCTGCGCCTTTTGCCGGCGCTGGCGAATGGCGGTGGCCAGTGTCTTGCACAGCTGCCTGGCGCCTTCGAGCTCGAGCGCGCCGAACGGCTCGTCGCTGTGGTTGTTGATGACCTGCAAAACGCCATGCAGCGTGCCGCCGTCGACAATCGGCGCCACCAGCATCTGCTTGGTGCGGTAGCCCGAGCGTTTGTCGACTTCCTTGAGGAAGCTCAGGCGCGGGTCGATGCGCTGGAGTGCCGCGCTATCGTACACATCGGCAATGTTGAGCTGCTGCTGGCTGAGCGCTGCGTAGCCCGCGATGCTCTGCGCACTGATGGGCAGCTTGAGCGCGCCGGTGGCGTTCAGCCCGGTCTTGAACCGGGAGACGATGGCGCTGCGGTCGTCGTTCACGGCGTACAGGGTGAGCCGGTCGGCGTTGAACAGCTTGCAGATGTCGTCGCTCACCTCGAGCATGATCTGGTCGAGGTTCTCGGTTTCGTGAATGCGCGTGGTGACCTGCTGGAGCTGCCTGAAGAAAAGCACCTCGAAGGTGACGCCGCGCTTTTGGGGCGGCAGCCGCTGGGAATCGAAAAACGCCTGCTCGGGATCCTTGTCGATCGCCGGGGGCAACACCGCGCTCATAGTTCGAACTCCTGGCCGGCGGCAAGCCAGCGGATGTCATGGCTCACCCCGGGGCCGAACGGCTGGGTCTGGTCGAAGCGCTGGATCTCGCTCATGATCAGCTCGGTTTCAGCGGGCTTGGTGTGGGTGATGTAGATGGGATAGCACTTGCCCTTGGCGATGCCGCGCAGCTCGTCGGCCAGCACCGCCGGCGACAGGTGCAGGCTGCGCAGCGCCACCTCTTTTTCGCGGTTGCTGAACGCGGTCTCGATGATCAGCAGGGCCACGTCGAGCTGGTTGAGCCGCTGCCAGAACGGCGGATTGCGCTCGGTGTCGCCCGAGAAAACCCAGGCGCGGCCGCCGGCGCTGACGGCGTAGCCGACGGCCGGCACGGTGTGCGCGGCGGGCAGGGCTTCGATCTGCTTGCCGTTGATCGGCAGGATCTGGCCCATGGCCAGTTCATGAAAGCTGATGAGCGGTGCCTGCTGCGAGGGAATGCGCGAGAAGTCGGGCCAGATCAGGTCGTTGAACACGTGCGCCTTGAGGGCTGCGATGGTGCCGGCCAGCGCGTGGATCTGCAGCGGCGCGGTGCGGCGCGAGGCAATCGCATCGACCATCAGCGGCAAGGCGGCGATGTGGTCCAGGTGGGAATGCGTCAAAAACACATGGTCGATGCGGCTCATTTCGGCCAGCGTGAGGTCGCCCACGCCGGTGCCGGCGTCGATCAGCACGTCGTCGTCGATCAAAAAAGACGTGGTCCGGCAGTCCTTGGCGATGGCCCCGGAGCAGCCCAATACGCGCACCTTCATGCAAACCCTTCGGTGGTTACTTCGTTTCGAAACTGGTTGCGCCATCCCATGCGGGATCGAATGGCTGCAAGATGTTCAAGGCTACTCGCTCTGAATAGAGCTGGTAAAGGTATTTGTTGGCATTAATGCGCTTCAAATTGAGCAATTGCAGCTCGCACTGGCCCCAAATCCCGCTTCGGTACGCCTGCAGTGCCGCCGCCCACAGTTCGAGTTCCCGGGCCTCGTCGGGGTTCAGGGCGGCCAGGGGCGCCACCGGCCGGAAGATGGCGACGGCCTGCTGTTTGCCCTTGACGCGCACACGGTCCAGTTCCTGCCACGCAAAGTCGCTCGCCTGACGGCGTGTGGACTCGCTCACGACGATGTCGACGCCATAGACCTTGCACAGGCCCTCCAGCCGCGAGCCCAGGTTGACGGCATCGCCAATGACCGTGTAGCTGCGCCGGATGTCGGAGCCCATGTCGCCCACGCACATGATGCCGGTGTTCAGGCCGATGCCGATGCCGATCTCGGGCAGGCCTTGCGTGCGATGTTCCAGGTTCATCTGCTGCACGGCCTGGGTCATTTCCAGCGCGGTCTGGACGGCCAGATGCGCATGCCGCGGGGTGTCCACCGGGGCGCCCCAGAAGGCCATGACGCAGTCGCCCATGTATTTGTCGACGGTGCCGCGGTTATGGCGAATCAAGGCGGTGAGGCGGCTGAACACGCTGTTGAGCAGGGCCTGCAACGCGACGGGCTCCATGCTTTCCGACATTTGGGTAAAGCCGCGCATGTCGCAGAACATTACCGTGAGCTCGCGCGCGCTGGCCTGCATGCTGTAGCGGTCGGGGTCCTTGAGCATTTCGTGCACCAGTTCGGGTGGCACGTAGGTGCCGAACAGGTGGGCCAGCTCGCGCTTGGAGCGGCTCTCGACGAAGAAACCGTAGCTCATATTGAGGGCCGACGCGGCGAGCGCCGTCAGCAAGACGCTGGCCAGCGGTAGCACCAGGCCCGGCCCGAGGTACAGCCACAGGTTGAGCCCGACCAGCGCCGCCAGCACCGCGACGCTGAGCAGGACGGCGCGCGGCGCCGACAGCAGGGGCAGTGCAAACGCCAGCAGCAGCCCCGTGAGCAGCAGCAGCACGACCTCGAAACCGGCCGCGTAGTCGGGCCGGACCAGGGTTTTACCGTCGAGCAGGCTGGACAGCAGGTTGGCATGGGTCTCGACGCCCGGATAGGTGGTGCCCACCGGCGTGGCACGCAGATCGAGCAGCCCGGGCGCGGTGGTGCCGATCAGCACGATCTTGCCTTGCAGGCTGGCCGCGGGCAGGCGCCCGGCGAGCACATCGGCCGCCGGGATGTACTGGAACGAGCCCCCGGCCGGACCGCCGCGGCCGCGGAACGGCACCAGCGCGGCGACGCGGTCATCAACCGGAATGGCCAGCGTCTTGCCTTGCTGGCCCAGCAGGATGCTCTCCAGCCCCTGGTAGTTGCGCGCCAGGTAGCGCTCGCGCGGAAAGCCCGGAGCTACTTGAGGCTCGCCGATCAGCCGGCGGAACAGGGCGAGCGACAGCGATTCGTAGTAGCGGCCACCATACTCGGCCAATAGCGGGATGGAGCGCACCACGCCGTCGTCTTCGGTGATGGAGTTGAAGAACCCGGCCACGGGCGCCGCCGCGGCGATCTGTGCGAGGTTGGCGCCGTAGCCATCCCAGCGCGTGAACGCGATCGGGCGCCCCTGCAGCGCGCTGGCGTCCATCACGGGTTGGGGCAGCTGGCCTGTGGTGTGGCCATTGCGGTCGCTCGTGAAGTAGTAGCCGAGCACCACGGGCCGATGCGCCAGGGCCTGGGCGAACACCGCGTCATAGTCGAGCGTGCCTTGCAGCCGGGCCAAGCTGGCGGCAAAGCCGGGTTGCTCGCGCAACGGTCCTTGCGCGAGTTGGCGCAGCTGCGCCAGGCCCGAGCTCTGGTCGGCCTCGGCAAACACCATGTCAAAGCCGATCAGCGCCGCTTTTTGCCTGTCGGTCAACTCGTTGACCAGCGCGGCCAGCTTGTTGCGGCTCCAGGGCCAGCCATATTGCGCCAGGCTGTTTTCGTCGAAGTCGACGATGACGATACGCGGGTCGAGCGTGCCCGGCATGGTGGCGCGCAGCCGGGCGTCGTAGATGATGTCGTCCAGCCGCTGCAGCACATCGATGCGCAGCACGCCCACCGCCTGCAACAGCGCCAACACCAGCGGCACGAGCGTGACCGCCATGCGCGGCCAGTGCCTGGAGAACAATCGCATGAAATCAGTCGCCGCGGCCTGCCCTGGCGCCAGGTCGGCTTGGTCGACCCGGCTTCAAGCCTGCATGAACTGCATGCGGGTGCCGGCCAGCTCCAGCAGGTCGCCGTTTTTCAGCGTGACGGGCTCGCCGCTGACGGGAATGCCGTTGAGGGTCGGCACGCTGGCGCCTTCGACATGCGCGACGACAAACCCGAGCGGACGCCGGGTGATCGCCGCCACCGCGACGCCGGGCTTGCCGATGGTGGTGACGACCTTGACCAGCTGCACCTCGCGCCCCGCTGCGGCACCCGACAGCACCTTGATGGCGGCGCCCGGTCGGGTACCCAAATCGGCGGGGGCCGCCGCAGCAGGCGCCGGGGCCGGCGGCGCCACGGCGGAGGCCGGCTGCGCCG
>JARLJI010000189.1 GCA_031291295.1 Rhodoferax sp.
GGCGGCGTTTGCACCTGTTTGAGCTGGGCCTGCTTTTGCGCGTAAGCGGCCAGGGCGGCTTTGTAGGCCTGATCGGTGGCGGCCCACAGCGCTGAGCGCAGTGCCACGGGATCGTCGTCGAGCGCCGCCAGTTCAGCCACGCCGTCTCCGCGCGGAGTGGAGCTGTCGGTCTTGTAGTCGCCGACCAACACGGTGATGCGCGCCAGCCGCGCGTGGTTGAGCCCCGAGCCCTGCGTGGCGCCAAAGCCCGCGCGGGTCTCAAAGTCGTCGATGTCCTCGACCCGGTACTGGATGAAGAAGGGTTTCTGGAAGTCCTTGAGCTGAAGATGGGTCATGCTGCGGTCAAGCTCAGTGAGCATGGCCTTCAGGACGGGGTCCTTTTGAGCGTCGGCACGGGTGGGCGGCGCGGCGCACAGAGGCGTGGCGCAGAGCGAGGCGACAAGGGCGGCGAGAGCGAGCGGGCGGAGCGGGGTCATTGGGCCTCCTTGGCGCTGGGAATGGGCAGGATGGGTGGCCGCTCGGTGCCCTGCGGCTGGCGCTGGGTTTCAATCTCGTTGAGCAGCATGGCCGGAGCAACGGCGCTCACCGGCACGGTGCCGGACTCGGCCCCGCACTCGCCGTTGAAGACTTCAGGCCGGTCGCTGGTGGCCAGAATGCGCTTCATGGCGGCCAGCGGCGTGCCCACGATGGAGACGCCGCGGACCAGCTCGTCCGGACGGCCGTCCACGTAGACGCGCCACACCACCAGCGGAATCACCTGGAAGGCCTGCGGCGAGCTGCGCGCGGTGACGGCGAAGCCCGAGGAGATGTCCTCGAAGTAGAGGCCGTAGGACTTGCCCTGCTTCTTCGCTTCCTCAATCAGTTGTTTGCGCAGGTCGGCTTCAGACTCGGTCTTGGTCGAGGTCACGATCAGGTTGCCTTGGCGGCCGGTGGGCATGCGGCCAGCCTGCGCGCGGCCGTGGCCGTTGGACGCGGCGAAGCTGGCGATGGGCAGCCGCGACATGAGGAAGGTCTTCAGCACGCCGTTCTGGATGAGTTCGACGCGCTGCGCCTTCTGACCCTCGTCGTCGTAGGTGTAGTTGCCGGAGAGCCACGTTTTGCCGAACGTGGTGCGTGTGGGGTCGTCGGCCACTGAGAGGAACGGGGGCAGAATCGGCTGGCCCAGTTCCTTGGTAAAAGTCTGGCCCTCTTCGTCGCCGCGCTGGCGCTGGCCTTCGAGCCGATGGCCAAGCACCTCATGGAAGAAGACTGCAGAGGCGCGGCCGGAGAGGATGGCGGGTCCGTCGAAGGGCTCGGTGACGGGGGCCTTGCGCAGCGCCTCCAGGCTTTGGCCCAGCGCGCGTGCGGCGGCTTCCAGCTCAACCTGCGTGGGCAGCCCGTCGATGGTCTCGGCCTCGAAGGTCTGGTCGCGGAACAGGTCCATGCCGTCCTCGGCACGGGTAGCGGCCACCAGGGCAATTCGTGCCTGGCGGTGCGGCGAGACGACGCGCGAGCCCTCGGACGAGACCAGGTAATCGGTTTCGTTCTGCACGGTGAGTACCACCATGTTCTGGTACACGTCAGGGAAATCGCGGAAGATGCGCGAAACGGCGCGAACGCGTTTCTCCCACGCGGTGCGGTCCATGCTGACAGGCGGCGCGGGCGGTGCGAGCGCCACCTGCGGCTTCTCGGTGGAGAAGTCGGGCGAGGTGTCCTCCTCCTTGGCGCGCACCTGGGCCTCAGTCTGCACGCGGAGGTAGTTGTCGAGCGCGGTGCCGTAGCCCATGTTGGTGGCCTGCCACAGGGTGCGGGCAATGGCCTGGCGGTCGTCGGCCAATGGCAATTGCAGGCTGGTCACGGCAGAGCCGCGGTGGTCGCCGTGGGTGTTGTCGAGCTTGGGGTCGCCCAGGCGCACCTGCACGTCCACCGTGCGCGCGCGGTTGGCGCTGCTGCCCACGAGCGCACCGAACTGGGCGCGGATCATCACTGCGTCGGCGTCGCTGACCGAGTAGCTGAGGAAGTAGGGCGGCAGCTGCTTGGCATCGCCCGGCTGCCGGCCCAGCAGGGTGAAGGCGCGGTTCAGCTCGGCCGTCATCGTGTCCAGAAGAACCGGCTGCTGGGCGGGAAGTGCTGCGGCTGCAGCAAGAAGCGCGAGCAGAACAAGGGACGCGCGGCCCGGCCGACGATGGGCGGCGAAGGATTTGATTGGCATAAGCTGGTCAGGACGAGGCAGGTACATGTGTACGGACGATTGTCGCAGAATGGGCGGGAGGCAGGGAAAAGCCGCATGAGACGGGTGCTGCTTTGGATGAGTGCGCTGTTCGTGGCTGCGGTCCTGCTGCCCGAATTGGGACTGGGCCAACTGCTGGCGCATGCCGCGAGCGCGCATCCAGCCTATACGCTGCCGCCAGAAAAGCTGGCCAGGGCCGAGGCGCTTGCGCGCACGCGGACGCTCCTCTACTTCGGCGATGCGCTGTGGGGGTTGGCTGTGCTCTACCTGCTGCTGCGGACGCGCGCAGCCTCCACGCTGGAGGCCTGGATCGCTCGCCACGCGCAGAGCCGCGCGGTGCAGGGGTTGCAGTTCTTCGCTTTGCTGCTGGCCATTGCCACCCTGGCCGGGTTGCCGGTGGATGTGTACGCGCACTGGGTGAGCCTGCGCTACGGCATCAGCGTGCAGGGCTGGGGCAGTTGGCTGCTGGACGTTGCCAAGGCTCTGGGGCTCACACTGGGCATCGGCGCGCCGGTGCTGCTGCTCTTTAACTGGATTGTGCGGGTGGCTCCGCGCCGGTACTGGTTGTGGGGCTGGATGGCAGCGGTGGTGCTGATGGTTTTCAGCGCATTTATCGAACCGCTGGCAGAGCCCATCTTCAACCAATACGAGCCGCTGCAGAAGTCGAACCCCGCCCTGGTTGCGGATCTCGAAAAGGTTGTAGCGCGCATGGGTACGCGGATTCCGCCGGAGCGCATGTTCCTGATGAAGGCCAGCGTGAAGACTAACGGGCTGAACGCTTACGTGAGCGGGCTGGGGGCCACCAAGCGCGTGGTGGTGTGGGACACGACCGCGGGGCGTATTCCCAACGACGAGATCCTGTTCATCTTTGGCCACGAGTCGGGGCACTACGTGCTGCACCACATCCCCAAGGGGCTGGCCTGCGGCGCGGTGTTTCTGCTGGTGGTCTTCCGCGTATGCGCGGGGATGGCCGGTTGGCTGGTGCGGCGGTTCGGTGCGCGGTGGGGCGTGCAGGCGCTGGCTGGGCGAGCGGGCTTTGTGGTGTTGCTGCTTGTGGCCTCGGTGGCCAGTTTTGCACTGGAACCGGTGACAAATGCCTTCAGCCGCCACTTTGAGCACGAGGCCGACGTCTACGGGCAGGAGGCTATCCACGGCATAGTGGCCGACCCGCAGCGGACGGCAGTGGCGGCTTTTGACGATCTGGGCGCGGCATGGCTGGAGACGCCGACGCCGAGCCCGTTCGTGGTGTTCTGGACCTACAGCCACCCGTCGATCGCGCAGCGGGCGGACTTTGCTCTGGAGTACGATCCGTGGGCAAACGGCGGACGGGGACGGTTTTTCGTGCGGTGAAAAGCAGGCGCGGGAGACGTGTGCTGAAATCGCAAAATCCATTAAGATAGAAGCATGATCGCGCCTCCCCCGATCCCGTCGATACTCGCGTCCGCTTTCGGCTTGGTGACTGTCACCATGTGGCGGTTGCGCGAGGCGCGCACCGCGGTTTCGCTCAAGAAGATCGTCATTCCGCCGCTCGGCATGGCCACGGGTTTTTCCATGTTCGTGGTGCCCGCGTTCCGCATTCCTCTGGCGTGGGCAGGTCTGGCGTTCGTGATCGGCGCTGTGGCGCTGGCGTGGCCGCTGCTGCTGACCACGCGCCTTGAGCGGCAGGGCAACGCGGTGATGATGAAGCGGTCGAGCGCGTTCCTGCTGGTGATTCTGGTGCTGGCGGTGATCCGCTTTGCGGCGCGCGGCTACTTTGACACCATTTTGACCACCGAGCAGACGGGCGGCATGTTTTTCATCCTGGCCTTCGGGATGATCGTGGTCTGGCGGGCCAAGATGCTGCGGGACTTCCTCCGGCTGACGGCGGATTTGGAGTCGGACGCGCCCGAAGCGGCCCTCGACCAGCTCGTCCCTTAGAATCTCCCTATGCAATTTCTATCGTTGTCGCGGCGGCGCACGGATGCGTTTCCGCCCGAGGCCTTTACGTCGGAACTGACGGCGCGCGAGAGCCAGCGCGTCAGGGAACTCTATGCCGCGGGGTTGCTGCGTCAGGTGTGGAAGCGCGCCGATGTGCCCGGTGCGGCCATTCTGTGGGAGGCGGCCAGCGAGGCCGAGGTGCGGGCGGCGCTGGCCACCCTGCCGATTGCCCAGGCCGGGATGCTGGAGATTGTGGCGCTCACGCCGCTGGAGCCGTATCCCGGATTTGGACCGCATCCATAAGCTGGCCGCGTCGCGCTTTTCCTCACCCGCGAGGCCCGGCCACAGGCCGTACACTGGAGCTTCGCGATTTTCAGTTAGGAGAAATGATTCATGGCTTATCCCGCGAATTACCGCTATACCAAGGAACACGAGTGGATCGTGGTCGACGGCGGCGTCGGCGCCATCGGCATCACGGACTACGCCCAGAACTCGTTGGGCGACATTGTCTACGTGGACGTGCCCAAGGTGGGCGACACGGTGACCGCCAACCAGACCTTCGGCTCGGTGGAGAGCGTGAAGGCGGTCAGCGACCTCTACTCGCCGGTGACGGGCGAAGTGGTCGAGGTGAACGAGACGCTGAAGACCGAGCCGGACAAGATCAACGCCGCGCCGCATGACACGTGGATTCTCAAGGTGAAGCTCGCAGACCCTGCCGAATGGGACAAGCTGCTGGACGCGGCGGCCTACGAGGCGTTTGTGAGCGAAGAAACCGGAAGATAAAAGTACCAGTTCACAGTTTGCAGTTCTTAGTTCACAGAATTGGCTGCCGTGGCTTTCTGGCGTCCACTGTGAACTGTTGACTGTGAACTGTTCGAAGGACCCCCATGCGCTATCTCCCCAAGTCGCCCGCTGAGCGCGAGCAGATGCTTGCTGCCATTGGCGCGCGCGCCATTGACGAGTTGTTTGCCACCATCCCCGCCGAGTACCGGCTGACCCGCGATCTCGACATTCCCCGGCAGCAGGCGGAGAGCGAGATCATCAGCTACTTCAAAGCTGCCGGGCACAAGAACGCCACCGACTACGCCAGCTTCTTGGGCGCGGGCGCCTACCGGCACCACCGGCCGGTGATTATCGATTCACTGGTGCAGCGCGGCGAGTTCCTCACCAGCTACACGCCCTACCAGGCGGAGATTACGCAGGGCACGCTGCAGGCCA
>JARLJI010000190.1 GCA_031291295.1 Rhodoferax sp.
CAGGGTGGGGCGACGGTATGGGCGCAGGCGACCCGGCCGGTGGACATGCGCAAGGTGTTCGAGCGACTGCTGGAACAGAAGATCGTCATCGCCCCCGGCGAATTGTTCAGCCTGCATGGCCTGCATCAGCAGCACCTGCGCCTGTGCGGCACCGCCAATGGCCATCGTCACCTGGACCAGGCCATGGCTGTGCTGGCCGATGCCCTGCGCCTGGAACAGCTCGACTGAGGCGTACAGGCTGGGCTTGGCGTTATTCCACGGCGATACATCGTCCTGTAGGCGCCGGCTTGCTGGCGATGCGGTCTGATAGGCGATATCGCCGTTGCCTTGAAAAGCGCTATCGCCAGCAAGCCGGCACCTGCAATTGAATCAGTGTTCCGGCCGGAAAACCGTTGTGCCAACGAAGGGCCGGGGCGCCCTTTGTCCGTTTCTATTTGCCAGGGGCGGGAGGGCCTGTTATCTGTATGCATAACCAGCATTCGATAGCCGTGGTCCTTCCCGCCCGTGACAACTCAGCCCCTCGACGATCCGTTCTATTACTTGAACAACTTCCAGCAAGTGCTCGACTGGCTGGCCACGCGTTATGCCGACCTGCTGGACGAGCAGGAACAGGCCTTCATCGACGATTTCTCCCGTTTGCCCAAGGCCTCCCGGGCCTTGCTGGTAAGAATGGTGATGCGCAAGGGCGAGCACTTTCGCGCCGGCAAGCTGAACTATGCCGAGATCGGCGATCCCCGGCAGGCGGCGCTGCCGCTGTTGGCACTGGGCTGGGTGCGCGATGAGGCACCGTTGAGCCTGGCGCAGTTGTTCGCGGTCCTGCAAAAGGCCGAGGTGCTGCACAGCTTCAAGGCCGATATCACCCAACCCAGGGCCAACAAACCCGAGCTGTATACGGAACTGGCCCTGCGCTTCGACGAGAGCCGCGCGTTTGCCCAATGGTGCCCAAGCATTCCCGAGGCGCTTTACAGCCTGCAGGTGATGCCCCTGTGCGACCGCCTGCGGTTGATGTTTTTCGGCAACCTGTACCAGGACTGGTCCGAATTCGTACTGGCCGACCTGGGCATCTTTACCTATGAAAAGGTTGAGCTCTGCGCATCCTCCCGCGGCCTGCGCAGCCGTGCCGACCTCGATGGCTACCTGCACCTGCAGGCGGCTCGCGAAGCCCTTGAGGCGGGTGAGCAGCCCGGACTGATACACGAGCACGTCAATCAGTTGGCCACCGACAACCCCTGGTTGGAACGCCGCCGGGGCAAACTGTTGTTCCAGCTCGGGCAGCAGAGCGAGCGCTTGCATGATTGGCCCGGCGCGCTGGCGATCTATAGCGCTTGTACCCACCCGCCAGCACGTCTGCGGCGAATTCGTGTACTGGAGCGCCTGAGCGAGTTCCAGGCGGCCATGGACCTGGCATTGCAGGCACAGGCCGCCCCCCACAGTGCCGAAGAACAGCAGCATCTGCTACGCATTTTGCCCCGGTTGC
>JARLJI010000191.1 GCA_031291295.1 Rhodoferax sp.
CAGATCGCGTTCCTGCCGCCGTACGCGCCGGACCTCAATCCCGTGGAGTACCTGTGGGCCTGGCTCCAACGACATGCTCTGGCCAACTACTGCCCCAACGACCTCGCCGAGCTTCACGGCACTGCGCGCAACAAGCTCAAGTGCGCGCAGAAGCGTCCCTCCATCATCGCCGCCTGCTGGATGCAGGCTACGCTTTGGTAATGTCATGATTTATGGAAATCTCAATAATGCCTGTCAGGGAAAAGAGAATACACATTTTTTGAGCCACTACGATCAACACATCCAGTGCCATGCTGACTCCGTCATTTGGTCGCGCTCGGATCCGGCTGGGTTGTTCTGGGAATCGGCAAGTGGCGTCGGTGCATCGCCAGGTTTGGACAGATCCATGCCTTTAGCGAGTCAGCAGCCTCACGCTACATTTTGTGATCGGCAGGGCGAGGGCGACGATGATCCACATCATGCTTCACGTGACGCGCATTTCTGGCAACGACACGGTGATGTACATCACGTTCATGCGATTGCATTTGGCGATCGTTGTGGGCGTCCGGGTGGCCAAACCGCAATGCCGGCACAGCCCATCTGCCGATGCATGATTGGGGGGTAGTCCAGGACACCGTTCTGGAGTGCCTGGCGGCTTTGGACCAATTGCACGCGGCGCTGACATATGAACGTAAAGGCGCGAAAGCCTGCGGCAAGTGATTGTTGCCCATACCAGGAAATAGTCGCGCTGGCCGATGGGTCTGTGCCGATGCCTCACAATCAGCTGGTTTCGACTGTATGAAAGCAGAAAAAATGTTTCGAACGATCCTGACGACCGCCCTGGCCTTGACGCTGATCAGCGCAAGTCTGTTCGGCTTGTCGCAACTCGCCGCGGCGGTGCTGGGTCGGCCATTTTCCGTAGCTGAGCTGGTGTTAACGGCTGTTGTGCTGGTCGCTGCCATCTTGGCCGTCTTGCGTCATCGGAAAAGGCACACTCAAAGAAAATATCGGGACCTGCAGGACTCGGCGCTTTGGTAGCGCTGACAGCTGGGCGGTGATCCCGGTTTTGCTCCCGACATGCCTCAAAACTGATTCAGGTCTGAAGTTTCCGAAGTTCAGCCCGGTCATAAGTGCACGGCATCTGTGGCGGACACCTCTGGCAATACTGGCTCAGGTTCGCCCAGCAACGGGATCACGAAGCAAGTATCCAGCGCCAAATCCGGCCAATGCAGCGCCTGGCCGGGATGCAGCAGTCGTGCGCCCCATTGGGCCGTCGCCGTCAGCGCTGCTAGCGCGGTGGTACGGATCAGGATGAAGCGCATCGTGCGACCAGCACGCACCAGCGTCAGCTCGGCCTGATGCCAATGGGACGGCAGGCAAGGGGCGAAACACAAGTCCTGCGCCCCTTGCTGCAAGCCAAAAATAGACTCGATGGCCGCGCGGTGCATCCATGCCGCGGCACCCGTGTACCAGCTCCAGCCACCGCGTCCCACATAGGGCGGCTGACTGTACACGTCTCCGGCCATCACATACGGCTCGATGCCGTAGGTCGCGCCATGAGTGGGATGGCCCACGCGATGGGCCGGGCTCAGGTAGGTGAAGTAGCGGTAGGCGGCGTCGCCATTGCCTGAATCCGGGAAGGTTCTGGCGTAGTCGGCCTGGGCCATCAACGCCCACACGCCGGCGTGCGAGTATTGGCTGCCGTTTTCGCGCACGCCCGGCGGATACGCCTGGATGTAGCCGGCGCTCGGGACCGCATGAACCAGCGGCGGGTCAAGCAGCCTGATCAGGCCCGCTTCACAATCCACCAGGCGGTCGTCCATTGCCGCCAGCGCCGCACGCTGCAAGTCGGCGGGCGCGGCCCTGGAGATGACGGCCCAGGCCTGCGCAATCAAGTCAATGCGCGCTTCAGGATTGGCATGTGAACCCAGCGCTTGCCCATCGTCGAAAAAGGCACGTTTGAACCATTGCCCATCCCACGCGGGGCCACTCAACGCGATTTTCCAGCCCAGCGCAGCCTTCTTCCAGCGCAATGCGCGCGCCGCTTCGCCACGCGCGTACGCCAATGGCGCGAACTCATCGACGAGCTGACACAGGAACCAGCCCAACCACACCGACTCACCGCGTCCCTGCGCGCCAACCCGATTCATACCGTCATTCCAGTCGCCGCTGCCCATCAACGGCAAGCCATGCGCGCCCACACGCAGGCTGCGGTCGATGGCCCGTGCACCGTGCTCGTAGACTGAAGCTTCCTGGGGGCTGACGGCAGGCGTGTAATACGCGTCCTCGGCCCCCTCGGGAATGGGCGTGCCTTCAATGAATGGCACGCTCTGATCGAGCAGCCCGGCGTCGCCGGTAGCGCGCAGGTAATGCACACAGGCATGCGGCAGCCACAGCAGATCGTCGGAAAAATGCGTGCGCACACCCGCGCCAAGCGGTGCATGCCACCAATGCTGTACATCGCCCTCGGCAAACTGGCGCGAGGCGCACAGCACGATCTGCTGGCGCAGCATGGCGGGCGCGGCCCATGCCAGCACCATGGCGTCCTGCAACTGGTCGCGAAAGCCAGTGGCGCCACCCGCCTGGTAGAAGCCGGCCTTGGCCCACAACCGGCACGACACCGTCTGGTAGAGCAGCCAGCGATTCACCATGACGTCGAACAGCGGGTCGGGCGTCTTCACCACGGTCGCGCCCAGCAATTGATTCCAGTTGCTGCGGACCTGCTGCAGACGCTGCGCGGCCGGCGTCACCGCAGCCACAGTCGCGAGTTGCCGGGCGGCGCCCGCGTTCTCTGCATAGCCCACCAGGAACACCCGCTCCACCGCTTCGCCAGCGGCCAGCGCGACATACGTTGACAGAGCCGCGCACGGATCAAGCCCGGCGCCGCTGCGCCGACCAAAATGATCCGGCAATACCAGGCGGCCGCGCGCGTCGAAACATTCGCGCCGGTCGCAGGTCCAGTCTTCCGGCTCGTCCGCGGCGCCCGCAATGCCCAGGAAAGCCGTTCCGTCGCCAAACCCTGCCGCGCGCTCGCGCTGCGTGCAAAGCAGAGCGGTCAGCTTTTGCTCGCGCCCGCTGTCGGCATCAACGCCTGGCGGTTTCACCGCGGGCAAGCGCTGGCGATGCAACGCTGTCAGCACCGTGCCGCGATCAGACCGGCTCGCCCCCATCATCCACTCGACGATACCGATCACGCGCAAGTTAAGCGCTTTTGCACCGCGGTTCACGAGCCGCAGCTGCACCTGCTTGACGCAGGTTTTCGCGTCGACACACCATGTTGCCGTGACCTCCAGATCGGCACGGCGGTGGCTGATGACGCTGTAGCCCTGCCCATGCGACACGCGATAGTCCACGGCGCCGTCGCCCCAGGCGGAGGGTGCGACGCTCCACACCTCCATGGTCTTGCGGTCCTGCAGCAAGAACCATTCGGCCGGTGGGTCGGCCACCGGATCGTTTGACCACGCGGTGAGCTGGTTCAAGCGGCTGTTCACCGCCCAGGTGTAGCCGGCGCCAGCTTCCGAGAGCTGGGCGCCAAAAGAAGGATTGGCCAGCACATTGATCCACGGCCGCGCCGGTCGCGAACCGGCACCGACGTTGAAGCAGAACTCACCCGTGGCCGCAGCAAACTCACCCGCCGGTGCAGGCGTGGCGGTATCGGCGCCCCAGGCAAGGGTCAACGCCGAGGTCGAGGCGTCGTATCGCTCCTCGAAGGCCTGTTCATGCTGCTCAGTCCATTCCTGCACATGGTGCGCCAGTGGCCGCCCGTCGGCGCGCAACTGCACCCGCGCCAGGGTTTCCAGCGTGCTCAGCTCGTCGCTCGAGAGGTCGTCGGCACGCAAGACGTGGATCGCCGTAACGGCGGGGCTGGTTTGCGCATCGCCATCGGCCAAATGGCGTTGGCGCAGCGCAGCGATCTCGCGCTGCAGCTCCATCAGGTACGAGGCCGGCTCGGAATTGATGATGACCAGGTCGCAGGCGATCCCCCCCCACGCCCACAGACTCAGGGCCTGGGCCAGCGAGCGCAGCATGCCCAGGCCTTGGGCCACGCCAGCCGACACCAGGAGCAGCGGACGATCGCCCGAGATGCCGAAGCGCCAAAGCAGCCGCCGGTCACACACCGTGGAGGCTGCGGCCTCGGATTGACTTCCACTGGGCTGCGGGCGCGTCAGACTCATCACCAGCGCCGTGGTCAGGATCTGGGTGGCCGCGAAGTTTCTCGGACTGATGTGCAGGGCCCCCAGACGGATGCCGGCCAGCGTGGCCGACATCAGCGAGGCGCGGCGCACATGGCTGGGTTGCCGGTACTTGTCGATGACTGCGCGCAGGGTGTCGCCGCTGTCGGATGCGGCCGTCGCAAAGGTCAGCAGTGCCTTTGCATTGGGCGCGATGCGAAGGCGCACGGCCACGGCGCACACCGGGTCCAGCCCGGTGTCGAGCATGATGTCTTCTGCGCTGTCTTCGCCGGCAACCGGCAGGATCGCGAAAGAGGCCAGCGGCTGGCTTGCATCGTGGTTGCGGCCTCGCCAGCATTGCCGATCCGTCTGCACCCGTACGCTCACGACATGCGGGTCGGTGTCGGCCAGGAAATGCGCTGCCTGCATTCCTTGCTCGGTGGACAGGCGCGGCTTGCGCTCGACCAGCAGCGCCTGTTGTGCGGCCAGCCATTGCGCGCGCACGAACAGGTTCGTGAAGGCGGGGTGATCTTCATCGGCACGTGCCTCGGTCAGCGTCACCTCGAAGGCCGACATCAACTCGATGTCGAGCGTGCGACCGCTCAGGTTACGCAGTTCGACCTGCCGGAACTCTATATCGTCCTCCGGGCTGACCCACACCGTGGTGTGGGCCTGCAACTCGGGCCAGGCGGCGTCGAAGCACACGCGGTCGGCGTGGTAAGTGCTGTTGTAATGCGCGGCCGGGTCGGGGGCCGGGTGCTGGGTGATCGAGACCGGGTACAACTGCGGGTCCCGGCGCACGTAAAGGAAGCTGCCATAGGCGTCACGCAGCACATCGTCACGCCAGCGTGTGATACCGGTGGAGCGCCAGCGACTCCAGCCGGCACCATTCGCGCGCAGCGACACGCTGTAGCGCCCGTTGGAGAGCACATGGGTGGGCTCCACCGCCACCGCGCCCGGCGACACGTCGCGCAGCAACCCCAGCGCACGCCGTTGCAGCGTCTGCGGCGGCGGCCCCATCGGCGGCGCATAGAGCATCGAGACCTCACGAGGGACCCGCTCGTGCAATAGCGAAGCCACCGCCTCGATGTGCGCATTGGCCATGCCCCAGCGCTGCGCGGGGCCATCCAGCAGCACATTGGCCAACGCCACGATGCTCATGCCCTGGTGATGCGCCATGAAGGTGCTCACCGGCGTGAATATCTCGTCATTCACTTGTCGCGCTGGGGAAAAGTCAAGCGCCTCTATAAAACCGTAGCGCGCGCGTGCACCCAGGGCTTGCTGTGCCGCAAAGTTGAGGCACGCGCGGTGCGGCGCAATCTGCGCCGCCAGTGCCGTGGCGTATGGCGCAATCACCAACTCATCAACAGGGGTGCGGCGCAGCGCCAGCACGGGCACCCCTTGGGGCGCATACTGGTAAGCCAGCGTGTGGTCACGCCCGGCATAGGCCGACTCCGAGATGCCCCAGGGCACGTCCTGTGCCTGCGCGAAGGCGATCTGCTCCAGAACCGCCGCATGGCCGGCCTCACGCAACACGCTGCCATACGGCTCATTCAACACCAAGGTTGGCATCAGGTATTCGAACATCGAGCCCGACCATGAACGCAGGCCGGCGTCCGTACCGATGGCATAGAACAGTCGCCCGAGAGAGGCCCAGTGGCGCACCGGCACATCGCCCTTTCCGATGGCCAGCAAACTGGTGAGCCGCGATTCCGACGCCAGCAGGTCGTAGAAACTCGCGTCCAGCTGCTGCTCTTCGACCCGGTAGCCGATGTGCAGCAGGTGTCGCTTGCGGTGGTACAGAAAGCGGAAGTCCGGCTGCCAGGCCAGTTCCTCGCAGGCACGGGCCACCGCCCGCAGGCGCGCACCGGTGTCACCCGCACCCACCATCGCGGCATCGGTTGTCCGGTGGGCGCGAATGTCCCGCCACGCCGAGCCGAGCATCGCCAGATGATCGGTCAGGCACCAGGCGAGCTCGTCCCGTGACGTCGGCTGGACTGGACTCGTGAATTCGGCACTGTCGGGCAACAGCTGGGCCAGCTCATCGGTGGCTTCACGCAGCAGACGCTCCATCGGCGCGGCGCTGCGCTGGCCCTCGGCCAGCGGCTCCGGCAGGGCCAGCAAACGCGCCAGGGCTGCGTCTCCCAGCAAGGTTGGCATCAGTTCGGGCAGCCTTGCCAGCAGCGGCGCGAGCCTTTGCCTTGACATATGAACAGCACGCCGGGCCGCACCCGGATCGTGCGGCGCACGCGCCAGCTCCAGGCAGGCTTGCGCCACCGCGAGCAGGTGGCCACTGAGATTGCCACTATCCACAGTAGACACATACATAGGTAGCAGCGGCGCGCATGTTTGCGTGTCGTACCAGTTCAGAAAGTGGCCGCGGTGCCGTTGCAGGGTACCCAGCGTGGTAAGTGTCGCTTCCAGGCGCTCCAGCAACTCTTGCGTGCCGATCCATCCGAACTGGCGGGCGCAGGCCGCGCTCAGCAGGTACAGCCCCATGTTGGTGGGCGAGGTGCGGTGCGCCACCAGGTCGTGCGGCAGGGTCTGCACGTTGTCCGGCGGCAGGTGGTTGTCCTCGGGCCCCACGCTGCGTTCGAAAAAGCGCCAGGTGTCACGCGCAATGCCTTCCAGATACGCCTGGTCTCTGGCAGGCAGGGCAGCGTCCTGGCGCGCCGGGCGCTGCCGGCTGACCCACCAGGTCCATAGCGCCGAGGCGGCCCACACCCCACACAAGACCAGCGCCAGCACGGGATATGGCGTCCTCAAAGCGTACAGCCCACCGAACAACAGCAACGCCGCCACGGGCGCCCTCCAATGCTGGCGCGCCAGCGCCGCTAGCTCCGTCTTCGCCGCCGACTGCGCAGCAGCAGCAGTGGTCCATTGCAGCAGTAGGCGGTGGCTGATGGTCATGCGATAGAGCGCGCGCACGATGGCATCTACGGCCATCAGGGACTGCTGCAGCAGCTGACTCAAATGCCACACGCCGCCCCAAAGCGCACGTGCCAGGTCCGCCCCGGCCTGGCGGTAAAAATGACGCTTGGCGAGATCGTCACGGCTGGGCGAAAGACCTGCGATCGCTCCCATCAACGGTCCGGCGGAAAATGCAGCCATCACCAGCGCCAGCGCTGCCCAGGGCGACACGACAGCGCCGGCCAGCGCCAGCAGCAACAAGGCCAGCGAAGCGGGCGCTACCAGCGAACGGCGCAGGTTGTCGAACATCTTCCAGCGGTTGATGGCACGAAGCGGGTAGCGCATCGGATGCAGCAGAAACGGCAACAACTGCCAGTCGCCGCGCGTCCAGCGGTGCACGCGCGACGCCGCCACATCGGCATGGAACGGCGCATCCTCGATCACGGTGATGTCGGTCACCGCAGCGCAGCGCGCCAGTGAGCCTTCGAGCAAATCATGGCTTAGCACCCGCCCCTCAGGCAGGCGCCCAGACAGTACCGCATGCATTGCCCGTACGTTGAGCAGCCCCTTGCCGGTGAAAGTACCTTCAAGAAACAGATCCTGATACACCTCGGAGGTTGCAGCACTGTAGGGGTCGATGCCACACCGTCCGGCAAACAGCCAGTGGTAGAGCGTGACATTGTTGGGTGCGGGCAGTGGCGTCACGATACGGGGCTGCAAGATGCCATAGCCAGCCACCACGACGCGCCCAGCCGCGTCCAGACGCGGCTGGTTGCTCTGGTGCGCGGCTACGCCCACCAGTTCGCGCAGCCGCCCCGGCGGCAATTGGGTGTCGCTGTCGAGCGTAACGACGTACTGTGTGCCGGCTGCGACACGGGAGATTTCACCCAAATCCAGAAAAGCGGCCGATGAATCTTCTGTCAAAGCCGCGAGGAGAAGTTCCAGTTTGCCGCGCTTTCGCTCCCAGCCGATCCAGCATTGTTCGGTTTCGCTGAAATGGCGCTCCCGATGCAGCACGATGAAACGAGGCGAGTCGTTGGCAGCGCCGGGATAGCGCGCACTGAGCGCCCGGATCTGCTGCGTCGTGTCGGTCAGCAAGGCTTCATCCGAGGCCACGCGCGACGCGTCGGCATCGGTCCAATCGGTCAGCAGCGCGAACTGCGCATGGCGTTCAGGATTAGCGAGGTAGTGCAACTCCAGTCGGCGCACCAGGTCGTGAATCGACGCGGCGCTACCGAGCATGGCCGGAATCACCACCATCACCCGGTGCTCCGGCGGTATGCCATTCGCCAGGGCCATGCGAGGCAGGCGCTGAGGCCGGACCGACTCGCTGATCAATCGGTTGATCACGGCCACCACCGCTTCAGACGCCGGGAACAGCATCAATACCGCGCCAGGCAGGATCCACCACCCTGGAGCGCCCGCGCCGAGCCCCCCCCCGTGGTGGTGCAACAGCATCCACACCACAATGCCCACGCTACCCAGCAACAGCGAACCCAGGTAAACGGGCAATGCCGCGTGATGTGCCAACGCCCGTCCCAGAACCGCCATATGCTCGTGCACGCCAAGCGCAGACACAAGGGCTGGCCGGCCCGCTCCGCTGAGCCAATGACTTGGCATTGCCGCGGTGCTGTCGCTCACGTCGCCCGCGTGCATCAGATCAAGCAGCGTTTGCGCCACGGTTGTCTCGCTACGGCCGGTGCGCCTGGCCAACAATTCAATGCCATGCAGAGTCTGGTCACGCGTGGTGGCGCTCTCGGCCTCGAACACCGCCGAAGTCAACATCAGCCGCATGAGCGTACTGGTACGGGCAACAATGTCAGACCAATCGGCATCGCCGATAGAGCGCAGCGACTTGACCGCGTTGCTCACGCTCAGGTTGTCTGCAGCCTGGTCGGCGCTTTGCCGTGCCTGCGCTGCGGCCATGTCAGGCAGCGCATTGTTCAACCATTCCCGGTAGTCAACGTGGTTGACCGTGCGATGATCTTGCAAGCGCTGCGCCATCTGCACCAGAAAGACCCGGCCAATCCCGCGCTGATTCAGCAGGGTCAGCAACTGGTCAAGCGCATGCAGGGTGTATCTGTCGATGTGATCGCAGCACAAGTTTGCGACCTCGCGTGCCGCCTTGTTGGTCGCCACGCGTTCGGCCAGCCGGCGCAGGTTCTCAATGAGCACCACGCGCAAGGTGGTGGGCAGTGCCCACATCTCGCTCAGGTTCAAATCGCGGGTTTCCTGGTAGGCACACAGAAACTGCATCAGCAAGTCCTCGTCGAACGCGCCGTCGGTATGCGCCACAAAGGCCCACGCCACGCCATAGACACGCGGCAGGCCGGCGAGCGGCTCATCCAGCAGCACCGGCAGCGCGCGAAAATACAGGCGTGGAAGTCCGTCGTGAATTTCTTTGAGCTGCGCTTCGATCAGGTGAAAATTGTCGAGCAACCATTCGCCCGCAGGACTGATGTCGTAGCCCGTGGACGCCTGCACGCCGATGTAGCGGTGCGCTTCCCGCAGCGTCTGGATGTTGCTTCGCAGGCGTGGGAAAAAGGTTGCCGCAGGTGAGTTGGCCCTGGCGGCGCGATGCGTTTCCCCCAGGCTGCGGCCATGCTGGGCAAATCGCTGTGAGCCAAATATCTCGGAGCGGATTGGCGGCTCGACAGATCCGCGCCCGCCGTCCAGAATGTCGCACAAAGCCCGTGGCGCGTCTGGCACCAGGCGCAGCAACTCGGGTTGCGCCATACCTTAAAACACCAGGGAACCAAGACCGATAGCCAACGCAACCACGAACAGCGTCGTTACGAAGCGCGGCGCCACGACGCGATTCGTGATCTCTGCAATGCAATGCAAGGTAAACAGGCGCCCGCGCGCACCCTTGCACAGGTTCAGGTGATTCCCCAAAGCCGACAGCTCCATCGGTGAGGTGTCTGCGGCGTCGCCAAACGATGAGGTACTCCAGTTCGGGGCGGCAGTGTTATGAGTGTTCATGCAAAATTCTCCTTCCGAATTGATAAATAACCGGACGGAAACTCCAGAAATAGGGTGCCGCTTGGGATTTATGCCGTGCGCGCCAAGCCGCTGCAAAGCGGTGAATCGATAGTACAAAAGACGCGTTACGGTGTCTATCATCCGGCTGCGCAGCAGCTTGTAGGACCAGTCCTAAAAGGGATTACGCGCCTCGGGCACGGAAAACCGGGGCCGGCGCACCCCGCCTTGCAACTCTTATCGCTCTCTGGTTTCCCAACTCGGCTTTGATAGGAGCAACGTGATTTACCGCCGTAGTTATTGAGCCGGAACCACCACCACGGTGTTGCCATTTGTGGCCCCCCGTGCCCCAGTGTTGCCCCTTGCGCCAGTGTTGCCTGTGGCGCCCGTATCACCTGTGTTACCGGTGGCGCCCGTGTCACCGGTTGCGCCGGTATATCCGGTAGCGCCTGTTGCACCGGTGTATCCGGTGGCCCCTGTGTTTCCGGGGTGTCCGGTTGCACCGGGGTGTCCGGTTGCACCGGTGTATCCGGTTGCGCCGGTGCTACCCACTTCGCCCCGCGGTCCGGGAGGACCTGCAGGAACCGTAAAGCAGGCACTCAACGAGAGCGTCATTAATGTCGCAATAACCAGCTTTGAATATTTCATGATAATTCCTTCTGTTTAAGTTACGGGAGTCACTCACACCAATGAGAGTGACTTTCCAGAATTGATCAGTTTCTGGTGACAATATGAGGCTACGCGCCCTCGGTGATCGAATCTGTGCGCTAGCGCGCATAGCGCAGTTTTTGCGGAAATGAAGTTGGATTTACTTGCTAACCTCATGGCCAATGATCCCGCCCACGGCCGCACCGCCGACGGTTCCAAGCGGGCTACCACCCGTTAGAACGGCACCTCCGATAGCGCCAGCGCCAGCGCCGATGGCGGTGTCCTGGCCTTGCCTCGACATGCCGGCGCAACCACCCAGACCGAGCAGCAGGACCGTTGTCGCCGCACCGAGTGCAAGTTTTTTTATGGTTTTCATGGGATTGCCTCTTTAAAATATTTCAATCAAGTACTTTGTGCCTGAAGCGGCATGACCTGCTACTTGCTAAAGCGTGCCTTGGCTTCCATCAAGCAGGTGTCCTTGGCAGCGCCGGCTTGCGCATCGCATTTTTCCTTGGCTACCGCGTAGTCGGCGTCACTCTTGTCAGCCCCCGCGTCCTTATGGGCGTCCGCGGATTTTTCGTTGGCAGTCGTCTTCGCGTCGGTGGTCTTCATCTGCGCCTTGGCGTCGGCTTTGGCGCTGACTTGTGCGGCCTTGGCTTCTTTCATGCAGACATCCTTCGCGTTGCCCGCCGCGTCGTCACAACGCTCTTTGGCTACCCCATAGTCAGCATCTGCTTTGGCCTCGCGGGCCTCGTAGCGTGTTTCGGGGCTGGGCTTGTACCTGGCTTCGAGGTCGGCTTTGGCGGTCTTCTCGTTGCCTGTCGCTTGGGCCATGCTGAATCGCCCCGGCTATCGAGGAGGCCCGTTGGGTTAAGTCAGACCGACATGACGGCCTGACTGGTTAATTGCCGATAGTAGTTGTCTTCAGCTTCGGCAGGGGGAATGTATCCGGTGGGCTCCAGCAGTCGGTGGTGGTTAAACCAAGACACCCATTCGAGCGTGGCAAGTTCCAGAGATTCCTTGGTCCTCCAGGGTGCCCGGCGGTGAATCAATTCGGCCTTGTACAGGCCGTTGATGGTCTCGGCCAAGGCG
>JARLJI010000192.1 GCA_031291295.1 Rhodoferax sp.
GATCACCACATCGCGCCCCGTTTGCAGCTTGCCGTCCGTCTGCACCTTGATGCGTCCGCGCAGATCGTTGAGCAGCAGCACTTGCTGCGTCTCGGCCAGGCCCAGTTCCCAGGGCAGCCCGGCGTGCTGGATGGAGCTCAGCGGCGAAGCGCCGGTGCCGCCGTTGTCGCCAGAGATGAGCACCACGTCGGCGTGGGCCTTCGAGACGCCCGCGGCCACTGTGCCCACGCCGGCTTCAGAAACCAGCTTGACGGCGATGCGCGCCTGAGGATTCACGTTCTTCAGGTCGTAGATCAGTTGCGCCAGGTCTTCGATGGAGTAGATGTCGTGATGCGGCGGCGGAGAGATGAGCCCCACGCCGGGAATCGAGTGGCGCGTCCGGGCGATGACCTCATCCACCTTGTGTCCGGGCAGCTGGCCGCCCTCGCCGGGCTTGGCTCCCTGGGCCATCTTGATCTGCAACTCGTCGGCGTTGACCAGATAATTCGTGGTCACGCCGAAGCGGCCGCTGGCTACCTGTTTGACGGCCGAGCGGCGCGAGTCACCATTGGCGTCGGGCGTGAAGCGCTCTTCTTCCTCGCCGCCCTCGCCGGTGTTGGACATTCCGCCCAGCCGGTTCATGGCGATGGCCAGCGTCTCGTGCGCTTCCTTGCTGATGGACCCGAAGCTCATGGCGCCGGTCGTGAAGCGCTTGACGATCTCCTTGGCGGATTCCACTTTGTCCAGCGGCAGAGGCTTGGCCGCATACTTGAGCTGAAGCAGTCCGCGCAGGGTGCAAAGATGGCGATTCTGGTCGTCCAGCAGGTCGGTGTACTCCTGGAAGGTGGACGGATTATTCGCGCGCACGGCGTGCTGCAGCTTGCTGATGGTGGCCGGATTCACCAGGTGATATTCGCCGCCCTCGCGGTACTGGTATCTGCCGCCGACGATCAGTTCGGTCTCCGAGTCGGTCAGCGGCTGGAAGGCGTACTGGTGTTTGAGCAGCGCCTCGTGCGCCAGCACCTCGATGCCCACGCCTTCGATGCGCGACGCGGTTCCGGAGAAGTAGGCGTCGATCACGGACCGATTGAGCCCCACGGCCTCGAAGACCTGGGCTCCGCGATAGCTTTGCAGCGTGCTGATGCCCATCTTCGAGAAGGTCTTCAGCAGTCCTTTGTTGATGGCCTTGATGAAGTTCTTTTCCGCGTGGCTGGCGGTCACGTTATGGGGCAGCAGGCCGCGGCGCTTCAGGTCGTGCAGAGTCTCGATGGCCAGATATGGATTGATCGCGCTGGCTCCGTAGCCGATCAGCAGGGCAAAGTGCATCACCTCGCGCGGTTCGCCGCTCTCGATGATCAGCGCCACCTGGGTGCGGGTCTTGTCGCGCACCAGGCGGTTATGCACCGCGGCCATGGCCAGCAGGCTGGGAATCGGCGCATAGGTGGGATCAACGCCGCGGTCGGAGAGAATCAGCAGCGTGTAGCCGGAGTTGACGGCGTGCGCGGCGCGGGCGCTCAGGTCGTCGAGCGCGTGCTTCAGAGCAGCATCGCCATCGGCTGCGCGAAACAGCGTCGGCAGCGTGGTGGCCAATAAATCTCCAGAAGAGACGCGGCGCAGCTTTTCGAGGTCGCGATTGGTCAGGATCGGGTGCGGCAACTTGAGCGTGTGGCAGTTGTCCGGCGCTTCGTCCAGGATGTTGCGCTCGGTGCCGATATAGCTGATGAGCGACATCACCATCTCTTCGCGGATGGGATCGATGGGCGGATTGGTGACCTGCGCAAAAAGCTGCTTGAAGTAGTTGAACAGCGGCTGCGGGCGGTCGGAGAGGCAGGCCAGCGGCACATCGATTCCCATGGAGCCCAGCGGCTCCCCTCCCGTGGCGCCCATCGGCGCGAGCAGGATTCGCAGGTCTTCTTCGCTGTAGCCGTAAGCCCGCTGGCGGCGCAGCAGGGTCTCCGGGTTGGAGGCGATTACGCGCGAAGGCTCCGGCAACTGATCGAGCGTGACCTGCTGCTCCTCAAGCCACTTCGCGTAGGGCTGTCGTCCGGCCAACTGCTGCTTGATCTCGGCGTCGGAGACGATGCGCTTCTCGACGGTATCGACCAGAAACATGCGTCCCGGCTGCAGGCGGCCCTTCTTGCGAATGTCCTTGGCTGGCACGTCGAGCACGCCGGCCTCAGAGGCCAGCACCACCAGATCGTCCTTGGTGACGATGTAGCGGCCGGGGCGCAGTCCGTTGCGGTCGAGCGTGGCGCCGATCACCCGGCCGTCGGTGAAGGCGATGGCCGCCGGCCCGTCCCAGGGCTCCATCAGCGAGGCGTGGTACTCGTAAAAGGCGCGCTTGTCCTCGTCCATGTCGGGATTGCCGGACCATGCCTCGGGA
>JARLJI010000193.1 GCA_031291295.1 Rhodoferax sp.
CACCGGAATTATCAGCTTGATTCTCAGACACACCTTCTCGCCGCCCAACAACACGCGCCTGGGCCACCTGTGCGGACCGATGGACGAGCACCTGCGCACCATCGAGGCGGCGCTGCAGGTCAGCATCGCGCACCGCCACGACCAGTTCAAGGTCGACGGCCCCAAGGCCAAGGCCACCCGCGCCATGGAGATGCTGCAGGCGCTGTACGAGATGGCCGCGCGCCCGATCGCGCTCGACAAGGTGCAGCTGATGCTGGCCGGCGATTCCGCCATGGCGGAGTCCGGCGACGGCAGCCTGGTGCTGCACACCCGGCGCGCCGACCTGCGCGCGCGCACGCCGAACCAGTCGGTCTATATGGAGAACATGGCCAGCCACGACATCACCTTCGGCATCGGCCCGGCCGGCACCGGCAAGACGTATCTGGCCGTGGCGATGGCGGTGGACGCGCTCGAGCGCAGCGCCGTGCAGCGCATCGTGCTGACGCGCCCGGCCGTGGAGGCGGGCGAGCGGCTGGGCTTTTTGCCCGGCGACCTGAACCAGAAGATCGACCCCTACCTGCGCCCGCTGTATGACGCGCTGTACGACCTGATGGGTTTCGACAAGGTGCAAAAGGCCTTCGAACGCAACGCGCTCGAGATCGCGCCGCTGGCCTTCATGCGCGGGCGCACGCTGAACAACGCCTTCGTGATCCTGGACGAGGCGCAGAACACCACGCCCGAGCAGATGAAGATGTTCCTGACGCGCATCGGCTTCGGCGCGCGCGCCGTGGTGACCGGCGACGTGAGCCAGATCGACCTGCCCAAGACCCAGCTCAGCGGCCTGATCGACGCCGAGCGCGTGCTCAAACGCGTCAAGGGCATCGCGATCACGCGGCTCACCAGCGCCGACGTGGTGCGGCACCCGCTGGTGGCGCGCATCGTGGATGCCTACGACGCGCGCGGGCACTCGGATCGCCAGGACGCGCCGCCCCCCAAGCCCGCCGCGCGCGCGCGCAAGAAACCGATTTAGCTATTAAAACCGTAGCTACTTGACATTACCCAATATGGGCTACAAGCCGATTTGACTGTTAACCCATGCCTTTGAACACACTGCAGCTGTCGCTGCAATTCGCCAAGTTCGCCGATGCCGCCACGCATCGCGCCGCCCTGCCCCGGCATCAGGTGGCGCGCTGGATTCGCCATGCGCTGGATAGCGACGCCGAGATCACGGTGCGCATCGTGGATGCGGAGGAAGGCCGGGCGCTGAACCGCGACTACCGCCACAAGGACTACGCGACCAATGTGCTGACCTTCGACTACGCGCAGGAACCGGTGGTGACGGCCGACCTGGTGCTGTGCGCGCCGGTCGTCGCAAAGGAAGCGCGCGAACAGCGCAAGACGCTGCAGGCCCATTACGCGCACCTGCTGGTACACGGCACGCTGCATGCGCAGGGCTGGGACCATGAAACCAGCGAGGCGGATGCGGCCGCCATGGAGGCGCGCGAGGTCGAGATCCTGGCCGGGCTGGGTTTCAAGAACCCCTACATTTGAACAAAATCAGCCTGCAGCCCTTACCGATCGGTCACAGGCAGCTATTGGTTTGATAGCGGATCGATCCGCAACGGAATCGTCACGGGCCCATCGTTGACCAGGTGCACCTGCATGTCGGCGCCAAACTGCCCGGTCTGCACCACGGGGTGCGCAGTGCGCGCCCGCGCCACAAAATAATCGTACAGGCGGCGGCCCTCGTCGGGCGGCGCCGCGTTGCTGAAGCCGGGCCGGTTGCCGCTGGCGGTGTCGGCCGCCAGCGTGAACTGGCTCACCACCAGCAGCCCGCCCGCGCTGCCCTGGCCGTCCAGGTCCTGCACGCTGCGGTTCATCTTGCCCGCGTCGTCGCTGAAGATGCGCAGCTTGAGGATCTTGGCCAGCAGCTTGTCGGCCTGCGCTTCGGCGTCGCCGCGCTCGGCGCAGACCAGCACCAGCAGCCCTGCGCCGATTTGCCCTACGGTGTTCCCGTCGATCACGACGCGGGCCTGGCTCACGCGCTGGATCAGGGCGATCAAATCAGGTCCTCCTGGTCGTCGAAGTGCGCCTCCACGTCGCTGGGCAGCAGCTGGATAGTGGCGCGCAGGCCGGGCACGGCGCTCATCAGCGCCTGCTCCACGCTGCCGCGCACGGCCGCTGCGCGGCCCAGCGTCCAGCCGGCGGGCATGTGCATGTGCAGGTCGACAAAGCGGCGCTGGCCCGAGCGGCGCGTGGTGATGTGGTCGAAGCGGATGGTGGGGTGGGCAAACTGCGCCAGCGCCTTCTCGATCTCGGCCAGCACCTCGGGTTCCACGGCCTCGTCCATCAGGCCCTGCGACGAGCGCCAGATCAGGTGGCCGCCCTCGCGCACGATGTTGAGCGCGACACCGATGGCCACCACCGCATCGAGCCAGAGCCAGCCCGTGAGCGCCACCGCGCCGATGCCGACCACCACGCCGACCGAGGTCCAGACATCGGTGACCAGGTGCCGGGCGTCGGCCTCCAGAGCGATCGAGCGGTGTGCCTGGGCCGCGCGGAACATGGCCCACGCCAGCACGCCGTTCAGCACCGAGCTCAGCACCGCCAGCACCAGGCCCCAGCCCAGCTGCTGCAGCGGCTGCGGGGTGAACAGGCGATGCCCCGCGGCCCAGATGATGCCGATCGCGGCGCCGAGGATCAGGATGCCCTCGAAGCCGGACGAGAAATACTCGGCCTTGTAGTGGCCGTAGGGATGATCGTGGTCGGCCGGGCGATGGGCGATGGTGACCATCATCAGCGCAAAAATCGCACTGGCCAGGTTCACGAACGACTCCATCGCGTCCGACAGCAGCCCCACGGAATCGGTCACGTACCAGGCCAGCGTCTTGAGCACGATGGTGATGACGGCGACGCCCACGGACACCCACAGGAGCGTGCGTGGCGAAGACAGTGAGCGTGGGGCGGCAGAGTTCGGCATGGGCGCCATTGTGCACAGCCCGGGAATGCTTGCGTGATTGGCTCGCTGACGCCGTGCGCGGCTCACGCCACAATCGGGGCTGTTGGCCTTCCCGCAACGACCCTTTTGATGTCCGCCCCTCACGCCACGACCGGCACTGCCACCGCCCGCATCAGCGACCTCGCCGCCGCCCGCGCAGGCGCGCGCTTCGATACGCTGCTGGCCTGGTATTTCGTGATCGTCTGGGGCTCCGGCTTTCTGGCGACCAAGATCGGCATCCAGTACGCCGCGCCGTTCACCTTCCTCACGCTGCGCTACCTCGTCGGCGTGGCGTGCCTGCTGCCCTGGTTGCTGGTGTCGCGTCCCGCATGGCCCGCCAGCCGGCGCGAGTTCTTCCACATCTGCGTGGCCGGGCTGCTGATGCACGCAATCAACCTGGGCGGCAGCCACTACGCGCAGTACCTCGGCATCTCGGCCGGCATCGTGGCGCTGATCCTGGCGACCCAGCCGCTGCTTACCGCCGTGTTTGCGCACCAGGTGATGCGCCAGCGCCTGAACCCGCCTCAATGGCTGGGTGTGGCGCTAGGGCTGGCGGGCGTGGCGCTGGTGGTCTGGCACAAGGTCAATGTGGAAGCAGTCTCATGGGCCAGCCTGCTGGCCGTGGGCATCTCGCTGGCGGCGATCACGGCCGGCACGCTGTACCAGCGCGCTTTCTGCAGCGCGGTGGATCTGCGCAGCGCCACCCTGATCCAGTTCGTTGCGTCGCTGCTGGTGCTGGCGCCGCTGGCCTGGACGGTCGAGGGTTTTGTGGTGCGCTGGCGCTGGCCGCTGCTGTTCTCCATCCTGTTTCTGGTGGTGTTGGCCTCGATCCTCGCGGTGAATGCCCTGCACCTGCTGATGCGCCGCGGCCACGCCACACGCGTCACCAGCCTGTTCTACCTGACCCCGATCGTCGCGGTGCTGCTGGAATGGCTGATGTTCGGCGAGGTGCCGAGCTGGCTCAGCGCGATCGGCATTGCCGTCACCTGCGCCGGCGTGGCGCTGGTCTGCCGGCAGCCGCGCGCCAGAACCTGAAACGGCTACGCCAGGGTCACGCGGGCAAACTTGCGCTTGCCGACCTGCACCACATAGGTGCCGGCGCCGAGCTTGAGACCCTTGTCGCTGACCACGCTGGAGTCCACGCGCACGCCGCCGCCCTCGATCAGGCGGTTGCCCTCGCCGCTGGAGGCGGCCAGCCCGGCCATTTTGAGCAGGGCCCCGATGCCGACCGCGGCGCCGCCCTCGCCCAGCGGCAAAGTGACTTCGGCAATCTCGTCGGGCACGCCGCCCTTGCTGCGATTCATGAAGTCCTGCTCGGCCGCGTCGGCCGCCTGCGCGCTGTGAAACCGCGTGGTGATTTCCCGCGCCAGCATGACCTTGGCGTCCTTGGGATTGCGGCCGGCCCCGACTTCGGCCTTCAAGGCCGCAATCTCGGCCTCGCTGCGGAAGCTCAGCAGCGTGTACCAGCGCCACATGAGCACGTCGGAAATGCTCAGCACCTTGGCGAACATGGTGTTGGGGTCTTCGGAGATGCCGATGTAGTTGTTCTTGGACTTGGACATCTTCTCGACGCCGTCCAGCCCTTCGAGCAGCGGCATGGTCAGGATGCACTGCGGCTCCTGCCCGTATTCCTGTTGCAGATGGCGCCCGACCAGCAGGTTGAACTTCTGGTCGGTGCCGCCGAGCTCCAGGTCGGCCTTTAGCGCCACGCTGTCATAACCCTGCATCAGGGGGTACAGGAATTCATGCACACTGATGGATCGTCCTTCTTTAAAGCGCTTACTGAAGTCTTCTCTCTCCATCATGCGTGCAACGGTGTACTTCGCCGCGAGCTGGATCATGCCGCGGGCGCCCAGCGGGTCGCTCCATTCGCTGTTGTAGCGGATCTCGGTCTTGGCCGGGTCCAGCACCAGGCTGGCCTGTTTGTAATAGGTCTGGGCGTTGGCCTCGATCTGCTCGCGCGTCAGCGGCGGGCGCGTTGTGTTGCGCCCCGACGGGTCGCCAATCATGGTGGTGAAGTCGCCGATCAGGAAAATCACCGTGTGGCCCAGGTCCTGCAGCTGGCGCATCTTGTTCAGCACCACCGTGTGGCCGATGTGGATGTCGGGGGCCGTCGGATCCAGCCCCAGCTTGATCCGCAGCGGTACCTGGGTGGCCTGCGAGCGCGCCAGTTTTTTCACCCATTCGTCTTGCGGGATCAATTCCTCGCAGCCCCGCAAGCTGATAGCCAGCGCATTCTTTACATGGTCGGCGACCGAAAACGTAGTACTTAAGGCTTGATTCATAAGGGGATTTTTGACATTTTTATGACTGCAGTCGATATAATCGGCCGCTGTCTGTGTGGGAACACACAGACCCTTGGGTTTTCGACATTTTTTGCGACGGGCACCGATGGTTTCGGCACCCGTCTTGCGTCTGATTTTAAGCGGCGCGCGCTTTTTGCCCGTTTTGGCAACTGCCAGCCAAAACCGCAAGCGTCGCGACAACGCTGATTCGTTATTGGGAAACGTTCTTTTGAATAACCGTCTACTTGCCATCGGGAATGCTTTTGCCAGCCTGATCCATCGCCACCCCAAACAAGTCAGTGCCATTGTCGCCACCTTGATGCTCTGCGGCGGTGGTGGCGCGTTTGCCGTGGCCTCGTTCGGGCCCGATCCGTCGGACTTGCCGACCCGCCAGGTGCTGGAGGCCGTGCAGCCGCTGGCGGCTCCCGCGCCCGACCAGGCGGAGGCCCTCGACGTGTACCGTTTCCGGCTGTTCCGCTCCGACACCACACGCTCCAGCGACAGCGCCGACGCCCTGCTCAAGCGCCTGGGCGTTGCGGACGCAGGCGCCGCGGCCTTCGTGCGCAAAGACGCGAATGCCCGCCAGAGCCTGCTGGGCCGCGCCGGGCGCTCGGTCTCGGCGGAAGCCAGCGACACCCATGAGTTGCTCAAGCTCACGGCGCGCTGGACCATCGACACCAGCGGCAATTTTCAACGGCTGGTGATTGAAAAAACAGCGCAAGGCTTCAGCTCGCGCATTGAAACGGCGCCTCTGGCCGCCTCCACCCGGCTCGGTAGCGGCACCATCACCTCCACGCTGGTCGAAGCCGCCGACGCGGCGCGCATCCCGGACGGCGTGATCTCGCAGATGGTCGATATTTTCTCGGGCGACATCGACTTTCACGGCGGCCTGCACAAGGGCGACCGTTTTTCGGTGGTCTATGAAACGCTGGAGGCCGACGGCGAGCCCATCTCCGGCGCCAATGTCACCGGCCGCGTGTTGAGCGCCAATTTTGTGAACCAGGGCAAAGAGTTCCAGGCCATGTGGTTTCAGGACCCCACGACGCACAAGGGCAGCTACTACACCCTGGACGGCCGCAGCCTGCACCATGCCTACCTGAAGTCGCCGGTGGAGTTCACGCACATCACGAGCGGCTTCAGCATGCGTTTCCACCCGATTCTGCATCGGTGGAAACAACACAACGGCGTGGACTATGCCGGCCCGATCGGCACGCCCGTGCGTACCGTCGCCGATGGCGTGGTGGAATTCGCCGGCGGGCAAAACGGCTATGGCAATGTGGTCTACGTCCTGCACCACCCTGGCCCGGACGGCAGCCACATGACCGTGTACGCGCACCTCAGCAAGATCAATGTGCGCCAGGGCGAAAGCGTGAGCCAGGGCCAGAATATCGGCCTGATCGGCCAGACGGGCTGGGCCACCGGCCCGCATCTGCACTTCGAGTACCGCGTCAACGGCGTGTACGAGGATCCCGTGATGATCGCCCAGCAAAACGACACGGCCCCGCTGTCGGCCTCCGCCAAGCCGGCATTCGACCGCCAGGCCGCCTCCATGCGGCTGCAACTGGCCGCCGCCGCGTCGGTGCAGCAAGCCAGCGCGCAATAAGAGTCATGCCCCAGCGCATCGCGCAAGCCCACGAGACCGCCTGAGCTTCGGGTATGACTGAGCGCTACATCGGCCTGATGTCGGGCACCTCGCTGGATGGGGTGGATGGCGTTCTCATCGAGTTTTCCGACTCAAAACCGCGTGTAGCCATTCACCGCACTGCACCTTTCGCTACAAATTTAAGAGCAGAGCTGCTGGCGCTCAACACCCCCGGCAGCAACGAGCTGCACCGGGCCGCGCTCGCGGCCAATGCGCTGGCGCGGATCTATGCCCAGGTGGTGGCCGATCTGCTGGCCGGTGCCGGCCTCCAGGCCCCTGACGTCCAGGCTATCGGCGTGCACGGCCAGACGGTGCGACATCGCCCACAGGAGCTCGACGCCGACGCACAGCAGGGCCTTGCCGCGGTGGGCTACACCCTGCAGATCAACAACCCGGCACTGCTGGCCGAACTCACGGGCATCGACGTGGTGGCCGACTTTCGCAGCCGCGACGTGGCCGCTGGCGGCCAGGGCGCGCCGCTGGTGCCGGCCTTTCACCGCGAGGTGTTCGGGCGGCCTGGCGAGACCATGGCCGTACTCAACATCGGCGGCATCGCCAACCTGAGCGTGCTCGGGGCCGACGCCGGCGTTCTGGGCTTCGACTGCGGTCCCGGCAATGCGCTGATGGACCACTGGTGCCGGCTGCACACCGGCCAGCCGTTTGATACCGGCGGCGCCTGGGCAGCCGGCGGCACGGTGCACCAGCCCTTGCTGCAAGCGCTACTGGCCGAGCCCTACCTTGCCAAAGCGCCGCCCAAAAGCACCGGGCGCGACCTGTTCAACCCGCAGTGGCTGACCGCCAGGCTCCAGCCTTTCGATGCCCTGGCGCCGGCGGACATCCAGGCCACCTTGACGGAATTCACCGCCAGCGCTTGCGTAGCAAGCGTTGCCAGCTATGGAAAAGAGAGCAAGTCGCTGATCGTGTGCGGTGGCGGCGCGCTCAACACCCATTTGATGCAACGCCTGCAGGCGGGTTTGCCGCAGCTGGCGGTGGCGTCGTCCGAAGCCCAGGGCCTGCCACCGCTACAGGTCGAGGCCGCGGCCTTTGCCTGGCTGGCGCGCAGGACCTTGCGGCGCGAGGCGGGCAACCTGGCCAGCGTCACCGGCGCGCGCGGCGCGCGCGTGCTGGGCGCCATCTACCCCGCCTGAGCCACCTGCCTGCCGGCCCGTTGTCGCGCGGCACGGCTCAGGCAACTTCCGTAGCCTCGTGCGACCCGACCAAGGGTTCTATATCTGACGACAGTTGCCAGAAGATCCAGGCCGATGCCACCGTGATCAGGCCCATGGTGGCAAACGTGGCATGGAAGGCATAGAGCGTCTGGTGCGCACCGGCCGATTCATAGTAGCCCGTGAAGGCCGCCAGCACGGCACTCGCGGCGGCCACGCCCATGCCCATGGCAAGCATCTGCACCATCGACAGCAGGCTGTTGCCGCTGCTGGCCATGCTGACGTCCAGGTCCTTGAGCGCAATGGTGTTCATGGCGGTGAATTGCAGCGAGTTGACCGCCCCGAAACAGGCCAGCTGCACGATCCGCAGCCACAGTGGCATATCGGGCGACATCAGCCCAAAACTGGCCATGGCCAGCCCGACCAGCGCGGTATTCACCACCAGCACCATGCGGTAACCGGCCCAGGAAATCAAGGTCGTGGCCAGTCGCTTGGACAAGATGCCCGCCACCGCCACGGGCACCATCATCAGGCCGGCCTGCAAGGGAGAATAGTCCAGACAGACCTGAAGCAGCAACGGGATCAGAAACGGCATGCAGCTGCTGCCGAGGCGGGCAAACAGGTTGCCCAGCAACCCGATGCTGACGGTAGGGACGCTGAACAGGCGCGGCGAAAACAGCGGGTCGGGCCGGCGCGCGGCATGCAGCCAGTAGGCCACGAGGCTGGCCAGCCCGAAGATCATCAGCACCAGCACCGTGGCCTGGCGCAGTCCGAGGTCGGACAGGCCGTCGAGCGAGAGCGAAATGGTCACCATGCCGAAGGCCAGCAGCAGATAGCCCCCCATATCGAAGCGCGTCGGTGCCTGATCGCGCCCCACGGGCATGTGCTTCATGGTCGCAATACAGCCCACCAGGGCAACCGGCACGTTGATCAGAAAAATCCAGTGCCAGGAGGCGACCACCACGAGCCAGCCCCCCAGCGTCGGACCCAGCAGGGGACCGATCATGCCGGGGATGGCGACAAAGCTCATGGCCGCCAGGAATTTCTCGCGCGGAAAGGCGCGCAGCACCGCCAGCCGCCCCACCGGCAGCAGCAAAGCCCCACCCATCCCCTGCACCACACGCGAGGCCACCAGCTGCCCCAGGCTCCGCGAGGAGGCGCACAGGAGGGAGCCAATGGCAAACAGCACGATCGCGCTGAAAAATATGCGCCGCGTGCCAAAGCGGTCGGCGATCCAGCCCGACGCGGGAATCAGCATTGCCATGACCAGCGAATAGGCCACGATCACCGACTGCATGCGCAGCGGGCTCTCGCCCAGGCTTTTGGCCATGGCAGGCAGGGCGGTGTTGACGATGGTGGTGTCCAGCGTCTGCATAAAAAAGCCGATGGCCACCAGCCACAGGAGAATCGGGCGGGGATTGTCGTTATTCATGAAGAATGCGCCGGGCGTTGAGGGTCAAAAAAACGGAGCTGGATTCCCACAAAAAAAGTCGCCAGCAGGCGACTTTTTGATCATGGCCGAGTGAGGACTCAGGCCGAAAAGCTCGATCCGCAGCCACAGGTGGACGTGGCACCCGGGTTCTTGATGACGAACTGGGCGCCTTGCAGGTCTTCCTTGTAATCGATCTCGGCGCCGACCAGGTACTGGTAGCTCATGGCGTCGATCAGCAGCGAGACCCCATTCTTGGTCATGGTGGTGTCGTCTTCGTTGGTGATTTCGTCAAAGGTGAACCCATACTGGAAGCCGGAGCAGCCGCCGCCCTGCACGAACACCCGCAGCTTGAGCTCGGGGTTGCCTTCTTCGGCGATCAGGTCGGCCACCTTGGCCGCCGCACTGTCGGTAAAGACAATGGGATCGGGCATCTGGGTCTGGATATTTTCTGCGACGGCGCTCATAGGGGTATCTCCGTTAACGGACGAAATCAATGCTACCGCAAATCGCCTTCCGGCGTCGTCCTGTGGCCATTTGCCGCCAAACGCCTTGTGGGCTTTGCGGCTCACGCGGACCACGGACAAAACACATGCCCCGAAAAGCAAAAACCGCCCAGAAGACGGTTTTTGTTTGCACGCGAAGTGTTGAGATTCGCGTCGCGAAGGCCCGCAGGGCAAGGCGCAAACCGGAACCGGACTGGTGTCCGGTGAGGATTTGCAACGCCGCCATGCGGGGCTGCAGCAGCGAAGCTCAGCGCTTCGAGAACTGCTTGCGACGGCGGGCAGAGTGCAAGCCGACCTTTTTACGTTCCACTTCGCGCGCGTCACGCGTCACGAAGCCGGCCTGGCTCAGCATGGGCTTGAGCGTGGCGTCGTAGTCGATCAGGGCGCGGGTAATGCCGTGGCGCGTGGCGCCGGCCTGGCCGGACTCGCCGCCACCGTGCACATTGACCATGATGTCGAAGGTTTCGACATGGTTGGTCAAAAACAGCGGCTGCTTGACGATCATGATCGAAGTCTGGCGGCCGAAGAACGCTTCGATGTCCTTGCCGTTGACCACGATCTGGCCGCTGCCCTTTTTCAGAAACACACGGGCGACGCTCGATTTGCGACGGCCGGTGCCATTGTTCCATTCACCAATCATTCTCAAGGCTCCTTACAGTTCCAGCACTTTAGGCTGTTGGGCGGTATGCGGGTGCTCTGCGCCACCGTACACCTTGAGTTTCTTGATCATGGCGTAGCCGAGCGGGCCTTTCGGCAGCATGCCCTTGACGGCTTTTTCCTAAGCGCGCCCCGGATGCTTGGCTTGCATGTCACGGAAGTTGGTGGCTGTAATACCGCCGGGATAGCCCGAGTGACGGTAGTAAACCTTGTCAAGCGGCTTGGCGCCGGTGACGCGCAGCTGGGCTGCATTGATGATGACGATGAAGTCACCGGTGTCGACGTGAGGCGTGTAAATGGCCTTGTGTTTGCCGCGCAAACGGAGAGCAACTTCGCTGGCTACACGTCCGTGGACCTTGTCGGTCGCGTCAATCACAAACCACTCGTGCACCACGTCAGCGGGTTTGGCGCTGAAGGTCTTGGTCATGAGTTTTCTCTTTACGTAAGAGGGTTTGGCGGGCTCTTTTCTACGGTCGGTGTTCCTCTGATGGGAATCTCTTAGGTAGCAGGTCTGCTGAATCAGCAGCTTCGCCGCGGAGCCACAAAAGCGCTGCGAAGCCAAAGATTATACGAAAAATCAAGCACTTGGCGCAACCAGACCGGTTGAATGTGGCCCCCACGCTTGCCACTGCGTGTGCTGCGCTGCCTCCCGAGGGGGCCACGGTCGCCTTGGGACGGCCCGGCGGCGGCCGAGGCCGCGCCACGTTACCATGGGGGATGTTCAGTTACCGCCACGCCTTCCATGCCGGCAATCACGCCGACGTCCTCAAGCACATGACGTTGATCGCCACGCTGGAGCACCTGACACAAAAGGACGCAGGGCTGACGGTCGTGGACACGCACGCGGGCGCCGGGCTGTACCGGCTCGACAGCGACTACGCCGACAAGAGCAGCGAGGCGCGGGACGGCGTGCTCAAGCTGTTCTCGCAGATCCGGCCGGCCGGCGTGAATTTGGCATCAAAAGTGCCTGCAGCCCATGTGGAACATAGACAGGCAGCTTCTAAATCAATAGCAACCAAGGCCGCCGGCGCAAGTGCCCCGGGCGCCCCTGAGGCCATGGCCCCGGCGCTGGAAGCCTATCTGGACCTGATCGCCGGCTTCAACCCCAGCGGTCAGCTCAAGATCTACCCCGGCTCGCCGTTCGTGATCCAGCGCCTGCTGCGCCCCGAGGCGCGCGACAAGCTCAAGCTGTTCGAGCTGCACCCGACGGACAGCAAGACCCTGGCGGCGAATATCGCGCAGCTGGAGGCCGGGCGCCAGGTGGCCGTGGCGCGGCTCGACGGTTTCGAGGGCCTGAAGGCATTTTTGCCGCCACCGAACCGGCGCGCGCTGGTGCTGATCGACCCGAGTTACGAGGTGAAGACCGATTACGCCAAAGTGAGCGCCTGCATACTGGACAGCCTGAAGCGCTTTTCGACCGGCACCTACGCCGTCTGGTATCCGGTGATTCCGCGCCCCGAGGCACACGACCTTCCGCGCCGCCTCAAGACCCTCGCGACCCAGGCCAAAAAGCCCTGGCTGCACGCCACGCTGGCCATTGGCGCCGACCTGGCGCAGGGGCTCGACGACCGCCCCGGCCTGCGCGCCAGCGGCATGTTCCTGATCAACCCACCACACACCCTAAAAGCCGCACTGCAGGCTGCCCTGCCGCAGGTGCTGCAGGTGCTGGGGCGCGGCCAGGGCAAAGGCTACACGCTGGATGCCGGCGGGTAGTTCATCGCAAGAGTCATCGCCCAAGCGCTGCGGCCATCAACTCGGCAGGTTGCTGGGGGCGTACTTTTCAGCGGGCGCCGGTGGCGGTTCGGGCTGTACCGCGCCGCAGGCCATGCGCTGGCGCACGGCGTCATTCACAATCATGCCGGCCCGAAATGACCGCAGCGCCAGTCCCAGGGCCGGCCAGGGCGCTTTGGCCCATTCGCGGTGGCCACAACCGCAGGGGTCCGGGCTCACGGGCGTGCGGGGATTGCGCTGGAACAGCAAGCCGACATCCGGGTGCTGCAGCCGGTCGATGAACCAGAGCAGCGGCACATCGGACAAGCCGTGCTCGACATAGCCGCCGCCGACATCGGAGTGCCCGCCCGCGAACAGCGCCTGCGTGACGTTGGGCGCATCGTCCCACAGCGTGGGCTGAAAGCTCTTGCGCTGCTCATTGACGGACACGGCATGCAGGCCGAGCGCCACCTTCGAGCTGAGGTGCGTTTCGGCAAAACCGAACAGGTCCAGCGCCTTGCCGCTGATGTTGTAGAGCGGTATGCCCAGCGCCCCGACGGTGTCCCAGACTGCCACGGCGGTGATCGCGTCAACCGGGACGAAGGCGTCGTCGGGGAGGTCTCCCGACCCAAAGCAGCTGCGAATGTTCACGAACTCGTCCAGCCCATCGAGCATCCGGCAGATCAGGGTGGAGTCGCTGCCGTGCCGGTAGCGGAACCAGGCCGCGACAGCGTTGTTGTATTTGTTGGCCGGGTCGCTCGCCAGGTCGGGCCTGAGCAGCCCCTGCGCGGCAATCATGCCGGCCAGCGCCCGGGCGGTGTAGGCGCCGCGGCTGAAGCCGATGATGACGATGCGGTCGCCCGCGACGTAGTTGCGCGAGATGTAGGTGTAGCCGCGCGCAATGCGCGCCGTGACACCGACGCCAAATGCGCCGCCCGCGATCTTGTCGATGAACACCTGGCTGTCGCCCACCCCGTGGATGTACTTGGCCACCTGGGTCGGCGCGCCCGTCGGGCCCAGCACGAGCTCCATTTCCTTGGTACCCCAGTCGCCGTCGATGGCCCCCTGCAGCCAGCCGAACAGCTTGCAGACATTGGTGAGTTTGGGATCGCCCCCGTCACGGGTCTGATCGGTATCGCCGGGACCTTCCCAGGTGCCATCCGCGCAAAACACAATTGTCTTGGCCATGTCGTCCTCCTTGCTTGCGCCGACAACCATACGCCCATCCATGGCGCACAACAAGCTCAGTCGGCCGCAGTCCGCACAATTAACCGACCGATCGGTCGGTTAATTCGGTATACTGCGGCCGAACGCCCCATTGACCGGCGCAGGAGACCTTCGCATGTACACCCAGTCGCTCGACGTGCCCGATGGCGCGGACCCCGGCAAACCCGCGCTCAAGGCAGTGGCACGCCCCTTGAGTGAAGCGGAGGCTGCGCGGCAAACGCAGTTGCAGACCCGCTTCGACGAAAAAATCGACGCCGACCAGAAAATCGAACCGCAGGACTGGATGCCCGAGGCGTATCGCAAGACGCTGGTGCGCCAGATCAGCCAGCATGCGCACTCGGAGGTCATCGGCATGCAGCCCGAGGGCAACTGGATTTCGCGTGCACCCTCGCTCAAGCGCAAGGCCATCCTGCTGGCCAAGGTGCAGGACGAAGGCGGCCATGGCCTGTATCTGTACAGCGCGGCCGAAACGCTGGGCACCGCGCGCGAGCAGATGCTGGACGGCCTGCACAGCGGACGCGCCAAGTACAGCTCGATCTTCACCTACCCCACCCTGACCTGGGCCGATGTGGGCGTGATCGGCTGGCTGGTCGACGGCGCAGCCATCATGAACCAGATTCCGCTGTGCCGCTGCAGCTACGGACCCTACGCGCGCGCCATGATCCGCGTCTGCAAGGAGGAATCGTTCCACCAGCGCCAGGGCTACGAGAGCCTGCTGGTGCAGATGAAGGGCACGCCGGCCCAGCGCGCCATGGTGCAGGATGCGGTGGACCGCTGGTGGTGGCCGGTGCTGGCGATGTTCGGCCCGCCCGACGCCGACAGCCCGAACAGCGCGCAGGGCATGCGCTGGGGCATCAAGCGCATCTCCAACGACGAGCTGCGGCAGAAATTTGTCGACGCCACCGTGCCGCAAGCGAAAGTGCTGGGCGTGACCCTGCCCGACCCGGATCTGAAATGGAATGAGGCGCGCCAGCAGCACGACTACGGCGCGATCGACTGGGACGAGTTCTGGGCCACCGTCAACGGCAACGGCCCGTGCAACAAGGAACGCTTGGGCACGCGTGTGAAGGCGCACACGGAAGGCCAATGGGTGCGCGATGCTGCGCTGGCCCATGCCGCCAAACAAAAAGCCCGCCAACTGAAGGAAGTCGCATGAGCACACCCACCCCCTCCACCAACTCCGCGACGACCCTCGTGACACCGGCCCTCAAGGAGTGGCCGCTGTGGGAGGTTTTTGTGCGCAGCAAGCAGGGCCTGGAGCACAAGCACTGCGGCAGCCTGCACGCCGCCGACGCCGCGCAGGCGCTGCAAATGGCGCGCGACGTGTACACACGGCGCCAGGAAGGCGTGAGCATCTGGGTCGTGCCGTCCGCCACCATCACCGCCAGTGCGCCGGACGACAAGGCCGAGTTCTTCGACCCCTCGGCCGACAAGATCTACCGCCACCCCACCTTCTACGAAATCCCCGACGAAGTGGGGCACATGTGATGGCGGCGCACACCGACTACCTGCTGCACCTGGCCGACAACGCGCTGGTGCTGGGCCAGCGCAACGCCGAGTGGTGCGGCAACGGCCCGATTCTGGAAGAAGACATTGCGCTGGCCAACATGAGCCTGGACCTGATCGGCCAGGCCCGCCTGCTGTACCAGCACGTCGCCGCCCTCATGAGCGACGGCGCCACCGAGGCCGTGACGGAAGACGCGCTGGCCTACTTTCGCGACGCCGCGGAGTTCCGCAACTACACCCTGCTGGAGTTGCCGCACCACGGTGCACTGGCGCCCTCCTCCGCCGCCGAGCGCGACTACGCCGTCACCATCACGCGCAACTTCCTCTACAGCGCATTGATGGTGTTGCTATGGGACGCGCTGCAGGCTTCCCGGGACGCGCAACTCGCCGCCATTGCCGCCAAGTCGCTGAAGGAAGTGCACTACCACCTGCGCCACTCGCGCGACTGGCTGGTGCGCCTGGGCGATGGCACGGCTGAATCGCACACAAGGGCGCAGGCCGCCTTGAACCATTTGATGCCCTACACCCAGGAATTCTGGACGCCGAGCGCCATGGAAACCGCAGCCAGCGCGGACGCCACCGGCGTTGCCGCCGCGACACTGCAAGACGCCTGGAACAGCCTGGTCGATGATGCGCTGCTCGAAGCCACGCTGGCGCGCCCGCCGGCCGGCGGCTACATCCCGCAGGGCAAGAACGGGCTGCACTCCGAGCACCTGAGCTACCTGCTGGGCGAGATGCAGGGGCTGGCGCGGCAACACCCCGAGGCCACGTGGTGAATACCATCGCGCAAGCGCCGCTGGCGCCTGAGTTGCAGCAGGTGTGGGCGCTGCTCGAGACGGTCACCGACCCCGAGATCCCGGTGGTCTCGATCCGCGAGCTGGGCATCCTGCGCGACATCCGCCAGCGGGACGGCGAGCTCGAGATTGTCATTACCCCTACCTACAGCGGCTGCCCGGCCATGGGCCAGATCGAGGACGATGTGCGCGCCGCGCTGCAGGCGCACGGAATCGCCGCGCGGGTCGTGACACAACTCGCGCCGGCCTGGACCACCGACTGGATGACCGAGAGCGCCCGGACCCGGCTGCGCGAGTACGGCATCGCGCCGCCGCACACCCTGGCGGCCAGCAACGTGATTCGATTCGCTACAAAATCAGTAGCGCAACAGACAACCCCGGCGGTGGCTTGCCCGCGCTGCGGCTCGAAAAACACGACCGAGACCTCGCATTTCGGCTCGACCGCCTGCAAGGCCCTGTACCGGTGCCTGGCCTGCATGGAACCGTTCGACCTTTTCAAGCCCCACTAATCCCCTACGACCTCACACCGCACGCTCGCAACAGCGTCCCACCCCATGGCCATCCCCCATTTTCATGACCTCACCGTCTCGCGCATCAGCCCCGAGGCAGCCGGCGCCGTGGCCGTCACGCTGGCGATTCCGCCCGCGCTGCGCGAAACCTTTGCGTTCGAGCCCGGCCAGTTCCTGACGCTGCGCGCCGACATCAACGGCGAATCGGTGCGCCGCAGCTACTCCATCTGCTGCCCGCGCAGCCAGCTGGCGCGCCAGAGCGAGCTGGAAGTCGGCATTCGCCCGATGGACGGCGGCGTGTTCTCCAACTGGGCCGCGACCCGACTCAAGGCCGGCGACACGATCGAAGTGATGCCGCCCGACGGGCGCTTCGGCGTGCGCCGCCCGCGCGCGCTGCACCGCGTGGGCTTTGCGGCGGGCTCCGGCATCACGCCCATCCTGTCCATCATTGCCTCCACGCTGGAAGAACAGCCCGAGTCCAGATTCACGCTGGTCTATGGCAACCGCCGCATGGCCAGCGTGATGTTCAACGAAACACTGCAGGACCTGAAAGACCGCTATCCCTCGCGCCTCACGCTGATCCATGTGCTGTCGCGCCAGGCGCAGGAGGTGGACCTGCTGCAGGGCCGCATCGACGGCGACAAGGTGCGCGCCGTGATCGACACGCTGCTGCCCGTGGGGAGCATGGACGAGGTGTTCATCTGCGGCCCCGAGGCCATGATCGAGGCCACCGAAGCCGCGCTGCTGGCGGCCGGCGTGCCGCAGCGGCAGATTCATACCGAACGCTTCACCTCGCCGACGCTCGAAGCGCTCGACCCCGCCGCGCGCCGGGCCGCCGTGGCGGCCGGCCAGCAGAAGCCCGAGTGCGGAACCGTCGCGCTGACCGTGGTGCTCGACGGTAAACCGAACGAGCTGCGCATGGGACGCGGCGACCACGTGCTCGACGTCGCGCTGACCGCGGGGCTCGACCTGCCCTACTCGTGCAAGGCGGGGGTCTGTTGCACCTGCCGCGCCAAAGTGCTCGAGGGCGAGGTCCAGATGGACAAGAACTTCACGCTCGAGCCTTGGGAGATGGACAAGGGCTTTGTGCTGACCTGCCAGGCGCGCCCGTTGACGGACCGGCTGGTGGTGAGTTACGACGAGCGCTGAGGCGGCCAGCGCGGGCGGCGCGCCCGACATAATGGCGGCATGCCGCCCCGCCCCCAGCAACGCCTCGCCGTTGCGCTGATCTTCATCACCCCCGCCCTCTGGTCCGTCAACTACCTGGTCGCGCGCCGCGCGCCCGGCGTGATCGAGCCGCACATGCTGGCCGTGCAGCGCTGGCTAATGGCGGGGCTGGCTTTCTGCTTTTTTGCGCGCGCCGAGCTGTGGGCCCGGCGCCGCGACATCCTGGCCGACTGGCGCCACACCGTGGTGCTCGGCGCACTGGGCATGTGGATCTGCGGCGCCTGGGTCTACCTGGGCGGACACAGCACCAGCGCCACCAACATTGCGCTGATCTACGCACTGTCGCCGGTGATGATCGTCGTGATCTCCCGGCTCTGGCTGAAGGAGCCCTTCAGCGTCGTGCAGGCCTTCGGGGTGGCGCTGGCGCTCACGGGCGTGCTGCATGTGGTGCTCAAGGGCGAGTGGGCGCAGCTGGCCGAGGTGCAGTGGGCGGTGGGCGACGCCTGGATCCTGGCCGCCACCGTGTCGTGGACGTTTTACTCGCTGCTGCTCAGGCGCTGGCCCAGCCCGCTCGGGGACGGGGCGCGGCTCGGTGTGATCAGCCTGGCCGGCGTGGCGGTGATGCTGCCGTTCGCCGCCTGGGAGGCCGTGTCCAGCCCGGTGCCCGCGTTCTCAAAGGCTGGGTTCGAGCTGGCGCTGGCCGCCGCCATCCTGCCGGGCTTCGCCGCGTATCTCGCCTATTCGCTCATGCTGCGCGAGCTGGGCGCCGCGCGCGTCAGCGTGGTGCTGTACCTGGGGCCGCTGTACGCGGCCGTCATGGCGTGGCTGGTGCTGGGCGAGCCGGTGCACGAGTACCACGCGGTGGGCCTGGCGCTGGTGCTGCCGGGCATTTACCTGGTCAACCGCCGGCCCGACTGACGGGCCGGCCTCAAACGCGCGGCTTCAGACCGCGGCGAGCGCCTGGTCCAGGTCTTCCAGCAGATCGTCAATGTGCTCGATGCCGAGCGACAGGCGCACCATGCCTTCCGTGACACCGGCCTTGGCCAGTTCCTGCGGATTGAGCTGGCGGTGCGTGGTCGAGGCCGGATGGCAGGCCAGCGATTTGGCGTCGCCAATATTCACCAGCCGCAGGAACAGCTTGAGCGCATCCTGGAACCGGCCGCCGGCCGCGCGGCCGTCCTGCGCCTTCAGGTTGAAGCTGATGATGCCCGAGGCGCGCCCTTTCATGAGCTTCTTGACCAGCGCATGGTCCGGGTGGTCGGGCAGGCCGGCATAGTTGACCGACGCGATCTTGGGATGTGTTTGCAGGTGCTGCGCCACGCGCAGCGCGTTGTCGCAAATGCGGTCCATGCGCAGCGCCAGCGTCTCGATGCCCTGCAGGAGCTGGAACGCGTTCATCGGGCTCAGCGCGCCGCCCAGGTTGCGCAGCGGCACCACGCGCGCGCGGCCGATATAGGCGGCCGGGCCGAAGGCCTCGGTATAGACCACGCCGTGGTAGCTCACGTCGGGCTCGTTCAGGCGCTTGAAGCGCGCCTTGTGCTCGGCCCATGGGAACTTGCCCGAATCGACGATCGCGCCGCCCAGGCTGGTGCCATGGCCGCCCAGGTACTTGGTCAGCGCGTGCACCACGATGTCGGCCCCGTGCTCGAACGGGCGGCACAGGTACGGGCTGGGCACAGTGTTGTCGACGATCAGCGGCACACCGTGGTCGTGCGCCACCTTGGCCAGCGCGGCCAGGTCGGTCACATTGCCCAGCGGGTTGCCGATGGATTCGCAAAAGATCGCCTTGGTGCGGCCGTCGATCAACTTGGCAAACGAGGCCGGGTCGCGGTAGTCGGCAAAGCGCACCTCGATGCCCATTTGCGGAAATGTGTGCGCGAACAGGTTGTAAGTGCCGCCATACAGCGTTGAGGCCGACACGATGTTGTCGCCGGCCTCGGTGATGGTCTGGATGGAATAGGCGACAGCGGTCATGCCCGAGGCCACCGCAAGCGCCCCGATGCCACCCTCGAGCGCCGCCACGCGGGCTTCCAGCACGGCCGTGGTCGGGTTCATGATGCGGGTGTAGATGTTGCCCGCCACCTTCAGGTCGAACAGGTCGGCGCCATGCTGCGTGTTGTCGAACGCATAGGCCACGGTCTGGTAGATCGGCACCGCCACCGCCTTGGTGGTGGGATCGGGGCTGTAGCCGCCATGGACGGCAATCGTTTCAATCTTCATGCGTTTTTCCTCCACAAAAGCCTGACATCCTAGACCGCTCCCGGCCTGCTGTCGACGACGAAGAAGTTACAAGCTCATAACCCGAGCCGGCGGCAGATCTCCAGCGTCGCCGTGGACTGGTTCATAGTGTAGAAGTGCAGCCCCGGCACCCCGGCGCTGCGCAGGAGCGTGCACAGGTCGGTCACCACGTCCAGGCCAAAGGCCTTAATGCTCGCGGTGTCGTCGCCAAAGCTTTGCAGGCGCAGACGGATCCAGCGCGGGATTTCAGCGCCGCAGGCGTCGGAAAAGCGCATCAGCTGGGTGGAACTGGTGATCGGCATGATGCCGGGCACCACCGGCACATCGACGCCGAGCTTGCGCGTCTCGTCCACGAAGCGCAGGTAGGCGGCGGCGCTGTAGAAGTATTGCGTGATGGCCGAGTCGGCGCCGGCCTTGACCTTGGTGGCGAAGGCCTGCAGGTCCGCCTGCGGCGATCGGGCCTGCGGGTGAATCTCGGGGTAGGCGGCGACCTCGATGTGAAAGTGATCGCCCGTTTCGGCCCGGATAAAGGCCACCAGGTCGCTCGCATGGTGGAACTCGCTGCCGGCGCCGTAGCCGCTGGGCAGGTCGCCGCGCAAGGCCACCAGCCGCTTGACCTTCATGGCCCGGAGCTGGCCCAGTTGCTCGCGCACCGAGGCGCGGGTCGCGCCGATGCACGAGAAATGCGACGCGCCCTCGACGCCTTCGGCCAGGATGTCGCGCACCGTGGCGAAAGTGCCTTCGTGCGTGGAGCCGCCCGCGCCGTAAGTGACCGAGCAAAACTCGGGCTTTTGCGTGTACAGGGCCTGCCGCACCACGCGCAGCTTCTCGACGCCTTCGGGCGTTTTCGGCGGGAAGAATTCAAAACTGACTGGGAGGGTGGATGGGGGGTTCATGGTTTGGTGGCGTAAACAAAAAATTCGCGGTTGCCATCGCCGCCAGTAATAACACTGTCGTACCAGCCCAGCACCTGCATCTCCAGGGACGCCAGGCAGTCGCGAATGCGCTGCTCGACCAGGGTGTAGAGCGCGGCGTCCTTGACGATGCCGCCCTTGCCGACCTGGCCCGGTTGCAGCTCGAACTGCGGCTTGACCAGCATCAGCAGGGCGCCCTGCGGCTGGAGCAGGGGCACCAGCGCCGGCAACACCAGTGTGAGCGAGATGAACGACAGGTCGCCCACGATCACCTCAAAGTTTTCATCAAATGTGGCTGCAGCCCCCGTCTCATCTTCGCTGTTAGCTACTAAATCAGTAGCATCCAGGGCACGGGCGTTGACGCCCTCGATGCACACCACGCGCGCGTCGCCGCGCATATTCGGGTGCAGCTGGCCATGGCCCACGTCCACGCCGACCACGCTGGCCGCGCCGTGCTGCAGCAGGCAATCGGTGAAGCCCCCGGTGGACTGGCCAACGTCCAGGCAACGCTTGCCGGCCACGCTCAAACCGCTCTGGCGCAGCGCGCCCTCCAACTTGAGGCCGCCGCGCGACACGTAGCGCGCCTCGGCGGCATCAAGCAGTTCAATGCGCGCGTCCGGCGGCACGTCGTCGCTGTTTTTGGCGATGGTTTTCCAGGCCGCGGCGTGCGTCATGGCGGGCTGCCAGCGCACGCCCGCCGCGATCAGGCGCTGGGCCTGCGAACGCGACGTGGCAAGGCCGCGTCCCTGCAGCAACTGGTCGGCGCGCATGCGCTCAATAGCGGTAGCTGTCGGCCTTGTACGGGCCCTGCTTGCTCACGCCGATGTAGGCGGCCTGCTCGTCGGTCAGCTCGGTCAGCATCGCACCGACCTTCTTCAGGTGCAGGCGCGCCACCTTCTCATCCAGGTGCTTGGGCAGCACATAGACCTTGCCGGCCTGGTAGGCATCGGGCTTGGTGAAGAGTTCGATCTGCGCGATGGTCTGGTTCGCGAAGGACGAGGACATGACGAAGCTCGGGTGGCCCGTGCCGCAGCCCAGGTTCACCAGGCGCCCCTTGGCCAGCAGGATGATCTTCTTGCCGTCCGGGAATTTGATGTGGTCCACCTGCGGCTTGATCTCTTCCCACTCGTACTTCTCGATCGACGCGATATCGATCTCGTTGTCGAAGTGGCCGATGTTGCAGACGATCGCCTGGTCCTTCATGGCGACCATGGTGTCGTGCGTGATGACGTTCTTGTTGCCGGTGGTGGTGACGAAGATGTCGGCCTTGTCGGCGGCGTAGTCCATGGTCACGACCTTGTAGCCTTCCATCGCGGCCTGCAGCGCGTTGATCGGGTCGATTTCCGTCACCCAGACCTGCGCTGACAGCGCGCGCAGCGCCTGCGCCGAGCCCTTGCCCACGTCGCCATAGCCGGCCACGCAGGCCACCTTGCCGGCGATCATCACGTCGGTCGCGCGCTTGATGCCGTCCACCAGCGATTCGCGGCAGCCATAGAGGTTGTCGAACTTGCTCTTCGTGACCGAGTCGTTCACGTTGATGGCGCGGAACAGCAAGGTCCCCTTGGCCGACATTTCGTTGAGGCGGTGCACGCCGGTGGTGGTCTCTTCAGTCACGCCGATAATCTCGGCCGACTTGCGCGTGTACCAGGTGGCATCGACCGCCAGCTTGGCCTTGATCGCGGCGTAGAGGATGCGTTCTTCCTCGCTGGTCGGATTTGCCAGCACGCCCAGATCCTTCTCGGCGCGCTGCCCCAGGTGCATCAGGAGCGTGGCGTCACCACCGTCGTCCAGGATCATGTTCGGGCCTTCACCGGGCGTGCCCTTGGCGCCAAAGTCGAAGATGCGGTGGGTGTAATCCCAGTAGTCGGTGAGCGACTCGCCCTTGATGGCGAACACCGGCGTGCCCTGGGCGGCGATCGCGGCGGCGGCGTGGTCCTGCGTCGAGAAGATGTTGCACGAGGCCCAGCGCACCTGCGCGCCGAGCGCCTGCAGCGTCTCGATCAGCACGCCAGTCTGGATCGTCATGTGCAGCGAGCCGGTGATGCGTGCGCCCTTGAGTGGCTGGCTCTTGGCGAATTCTTCGCGAATGGCCATCAGGCCGGGCATCTCGGTCTGGGCAATATTGAGTTCCTTGCGGCCCCAGGCGGCCAGCGACAGGTCGGCAACAACGGAATCTTGGGGGATGGCAGGTTTGAGAACAGCGCTCATGGTTAACTCCAAAATGAATTAGAACAACCACGGGCTGCGGGGGAAAACTCACCGCACAGACCCGTGGGTGAGCGCAGTTGATGCACGGCGCGCCGGGTTTGGCAAGCCATGCTGTCCGAGCCTCGTTCACACGGTGTGAACTGCAACGCTCCTCGGAAGCTGCGTATTTTAACGTGAAGTTCAGACGGCGGGGTCGGGATGGACCCTGGCCGCAACAGGACTCACTGGAGAATCCCCAGGTTGCTTTGCCAGATGGACCAGGTCAGCGCCGATGCAAAAGACACCCACACCAGGTACGGCAGCATGAGTACCGCGGCCAGGCGGCGGATGCGCCAGAACGCGACGATGGTGGCGGCGATGAGCAGCAGCAGCACCAGCACCTCTGCGGACGCCAGCGCCCCCTGGTGCCAGGCGAAGAAAAGCCACGACCACAGTGCATTGGCGACCAGTTGCGCAACAAACAGCGTCAGTGCCTCTCGCGTTGCCGCCCGCTCGCGCCACACCAGCCATGCGGCCACGCCCATGAGTGCGTAGAGGACCGACCAGACCGGCCCGAAGACGGATGCCGGCGGCGCCCACGACGGGCGCACGAGTTGCGCGTAGAACGATGCCGCCTCGACCGAGGCAATGGCGCCGACACCGGCCGCCACAAACGCAATCACGAGCCACGCGATTAACCCCAGGGCTTGCATTTGACGGGAACGCTGCTGCGGGGTAGTGGTTGGCATGGTGTAAACAATGAGGGGGGACGTCGCGAACAGTATCACCACGCCTTGACCCGTTAAGCGGGTGAACCGCAGCAAAGGCCGCTTCGGATGCTGGACATACGACTACAGGCGCCTTCCCCAAGGCTGAAACTGTCGGTCAGTTTCTTGCGCTTTCGGCGGAGTCCACGTAGGAACGGTTGAGCATCATCTGAGCAGTACGGCAATTTCGGGGACGGCAGTGCCAAGAATGACTCCTAGAAATAACCAAGACACCTCAATGGCCGGGCGGACTGAAGTGATTCCGTAACCATTGCGTCATTTTTGCCCCTTAATGAGTGCCGTGCACATGCTTGCGGCTTTTCGGCGGCGGGCGGTCTGCCACCATCTCGCCCGACAGCCCCTTGAGAATGCCGCAATCGGCGGCCGCGTTGGCCTCGCTGCATTGGTGCCGCAGCACCTTTAGCTGCTTCTCCAGGGCGCGCAGCTCGCGGATGCGCTGTGCCACATGGCCGATATGCGCATCCAGCAATTCGTTGACCCCCGCGCAGTTCTCCTGCGGCGAGGCCTTGAAACGTAACAGCGCGCGAATCTCGTCGAGCGCCATATCGAACGTGCGGCAGTGGCGGATAAACGTCAGCCGCTCGACATGCTGCTGGCCGTAGATACGGTAGTTGCCGTCGGTCCGGCCCGCCGGCGGCAGCAGGCCTTCGCGCTCGTAAAAGCGGATGGTCTCCAGCGGGGTGCCCGTCGCCCGGGCCAGTTCGCCGATCTTCATGGGAAGTTTCCTCTGAATGCCCCTTGACTCTATACCCGCTACAGGGTCTTCAATAGAGGACAGACAAGGAAAACCATCCCGTGGCCGAAAACAGACATACCCCCTCCTCCTGTAGCGCAGACAGATGCTGCGCCTCCGTGAGCCTGACACCGCAAATGCCCCGGCCGCAGGGGACGCATGACGCTCACGCGGGGCATGACCACGACCACGACCACGACCACGACCACGACCATGACCATGACCATGACCACGATCAGCCAACGGGCGTTGCGCGCCTGGGCGCCGCACTCGCGCTGGCGATCGGCGCGGAGGCGCTGCATTTCTTCGCCGGCGACATCCCCGCGATGAAGTATGCAGGGCTGGCCATCGCGGCCGTCGCGATCTGGCTCGCGGGCGCCGAGACCTATGCCAGCGGCGTCATGGCGCTGCGCCGGGGCAGGCTGGGCATCAATGCGCTGATGAGCGTGGCCGTCACAGGCGCCTTCGTCATCGGCCAGTGGCCCGAAGCAGCCATGGTGATGGCGCTGTATGCCATTGCCGAGCTGATCGAGGCACGTGCCGCCGGCCGCGCCCGCAGCGCCATCCAGAGCCTGGTGGCGCTGGCGCCCGAACAGGCCGACGTGATGCAGGCCGACAAGACCTGGAAGTCCGTGCCCTCTGCCGATGTCGCGCTGGACGCGATCGTCCGCATCCGCCCTGGCGCGCGCGTGCCACTCGACGGCATCATCGTTGACGGATGCAGCGCCGTGAATCAGGCCCCGGTCACCGGGGAGAGCCTGCCCGTGGACCGCACCGTGGGCGACATGGTTTTCGCCGGCACCATCAACCAGACCGGCGAGCTGCAGTTCCGCGTCACGGCAGCGGCCGCCAACACCACGCTGGCCCGCATCATCCACGCCGTCGAGCAGGCGCAGGGCACGCGCGCGCCGACACAACGACTGGTCGACCGCTTTGCGGCGATCTATACGCCGTCCGTCTTCGTGCTGGCGCTGGCCACCGCCGTGCTGACGCCGTGGCTGGTGGGCCTCAGCTGGCTTGCAGCAATCTACAAGGCGCTCGTGCTCCTCGTCGTCGCCTGCCCCTGCGCGCTGGTGATATCGACGCCGGTCACCGTGGTCAGCGCGCTCGCGGCTGCGGCGCGGCGCGGCATCCTGATCAAGGGCGGCAGCCACCTCGAAGGCATGCGCTCCCTGAAGGCGATGGCGCTGGACAAGACGGGCACCGTCACCGAGGGCCGGCCCCAACTGGTCGAATGGACCACACTGGAAGACGGTGCCGACAAGGACAGCATCGCCCGCATCGCCCTGAGCCTGGCCGAGCGCTCCGACCATCCCGTCTCGAAAGCCATCGCGCAAGCGCTGGCGTGCCGGATGCACAAGGTTGACGGCTTCACCGCGCTGGCGGGCCGCGGCACGCAGGGAACCATCGACGGCCACACCTATATTCTCGGCAATCACCGGCTGATCGAGGAGCGCCAGCAGTGCAGCCCTGCGATCGAGGCGGCACTCGAGGTGCACGAAAGGCAGGGCCGCACCGTCACGCTGCTGGCCGATGAGAATGCCGTGTTGGCGATCTTTGCGGTCGCCGACACGATCAAGACGTCGTCGCGCCAGGCCGTCGCGGAACTGAAGGCGCTGGGTGTCGCCACGATCATGCTGAGCGGCGACAACCGCGCCACCGCCGGCACCATCGCCCTGCAGGCCGGCATCGACGAATCGCACGGCCAGCTGCTGCCGCAGGACAAGCTCGCGGAAATCAAGACCCTGCAACAGCGCTTCGGCGCCACCGGCATGGCCGGCGACGGCATCAACGACGCACTGGCCCTGGCGCAATCCGGCATCGGCTTCGCCATGGGCGCAGCCGGCAGCGACACCGCCATGGAGGCTGCGGACGTGGTCATCATGAACGACGATCTGCGCCGCATTCCGGAAGCCATCCGGCTCTCGCGCAAGACCCACGCCGTGCTGGTGCAGAACATTTCGCTCGCGCTCGGCATCAAGGCCATCTTCATCGTCCTCGCCTTGTCGGGCGGTGCGACGATGTGGATGGCGGTGTTTGCCGACGTGGGCGCGACGCTGCTGGTGATTGCGAACGGCTTGCGGCTGCTGAAGGCCAAAACCGGCGCCGCTTGACGCCGTTCACCGGCCCGCACGTGCATTTTTTCGGACTCGGCGGTCCGGCCGGTTTTGGCATAAGCGAAAATGACGCCACACGCTCCACCAATCCGTACCTATTCAAGAAATCGACCGCATGCAGCACGCCTCTTACCTCGATGAAACCCGGCGCCGCCGCACCTTCGCCATCATCTCCCACCCCGACGCCGGCAAAACCACGCTGACGGAAAAGCTGCTGCTGTTCTCGGGCGCAATCCAGATCGCAGGTTCCGTGAAGGCGCGCAAGGCCACGCGCCATGCCACGTCCGACTGGATGGAGATCGAGAAGCAGCGCGGCATCTCGGTGGCCTCCTCCGTCATGCAGATGCTGTACCGCGACCACGTGATCAACCTGCTCGACACGCCCGGTCACAAGGATTTTTCCGAAGACACCTACCGCGTGCTCACCGCCGTCGACTCGGCGCTGATGGTGATCGACGCGGCGAACGGCGTGGAGGCGCAGACGCGCCGCCTGATCGAGGTCTGCCGCCAGCGCGACACGCCCATCATCACCTTCGTCAACAAGATGGACCGCGAGGTGCGCGAGCCGCTCGACATCCTCGACGAGGTGGAACGCGAACTCGGCATGCCGTGCGTCCCGATGACCTGGCCGGTCGGCCAGGGCAAGAGCTTCGGCGGCATCATGAACCTGCGCACGCAGACCATGACGGTGTTCGACTCGGGCAAGGAACGCCTGCCACAAGAGTTCGAGACCATCGCGCTGAGCGACCGCGCCACGCTGCTCAAGCGCTTCGGCCACGAATTCGAAACCGCCGAGCAGAGCATGGAGCTGGCCGCCGGCGCCTCGCCCACCTGGGACCGAGAAGCCTTCCTCGCGGGCAAGCAGACCCCCGTGTTCTTCGGCTCCGGCGTGAACAACTTCGGCGTCATGGAAGTGCTCGATGCACTGGTGGACCTGGCGCCCTCGCCGCAGCCGCGCACCAGCACCACGCTGGTGAATCGCCAGCCGGTGGTGAAGGAAATCCAGCCCGAGGACAAAGACTTTGCCGGCGTGGTGTTCAAGGTGCAGGCCAACATGGACGCGAACCACCGCGACCGCATCGCCTTCGTGCGCATGGCCTCGGGCAAGTACACGCCGGGCATGAAGCTGCGCGTGCAGCGCACCGGCAAGGAGCTGCGCCCGACCAGCGTGGTGACCTTCCTGTCGCAGCGGCGTGAGGCGGTCGATGAGGCCTATGCGGGCGACATCATCGGTTTCACCACGCACGGCGGCGTGCAGCTCGGCGACACCATCACCGATGGCGCCTCGCTGCAGTTCACCGGCCTGCCGTTCTTCGCGCCAGAACTGTTCATGACCGTGATCCTGAAAAACCCGCTGCGCACCAAGCAGCTGCAGCAGGGCCTGGCGCAGCTCGGCGAGGAAGGCGCGATCCAGGTGTTCCGCCCCGAGATCGGCGGGCCTATGCTGCTCGGCGCCGTGGGCCAGCTGCAGTTCGAAGTGGTGCAGCACCGCCTGAAGGGCGAGTACGACTGCGATGTGCGGCTGGAGGGCTGCCAATACACCGGCGCACGCTGGATCACCGCCGACACGCCGGCCGAGCTGCGCGAGTTCGTCAACGCCTACCCGGCCCGCATGGCGCTCGATGCCGCCAACACGCTGGCCTACCTGTGCACCTCGCCCTACGACGTGCGGCTGGCGCAGGAGCGTTTTCCGAAGATCCATTTCCATCCGCTGCGCGAGCATGCGGGGTTGGCGCTGCAATCAGCCGGCTAGGTATGGCCCCCACGCTTGTCACTGCGTGTACGGCGCTGCCCCCCGAGGGGGCTGAACTTGCTTGGGGCGGCCCTGCGCTGCGTTCGATGCAGCCGCTTGCCGACTGGCCCACCGAACAGCGCCACGACATCGTCGGTGTCTTCACCGACATCGACGACACGCTGACCACCGACGGCGCCATCACGCCCGATGCGCTGCGGGCGCTGGCCGATCTGAAGGCTGCCGGCCTGCATGTGATCCCCATCACGGGACGGCCGGTGGGTTGGAGCGAGCCGTTTGCGCGGGTCTGGCCGGTCGATGCGATCGTGGCCGAGAACGGTTCGGTCGCTTTGATATTGAATGAAAACGGCCGCAAGCCCATACCAGATCTTCACAGTTCGCTATCAAAACTGTATCAACAGGATGCCACCACGCGCGCCGCCAACTACGCGCGCATGCAGCACGTGGCACAGCGCGTGCTGCGCGAAATCCCCGGTGCGATGCTGGCGCAAGACTCGGCCGGCCGCGAGACCGACATCGCGATCGACCACAGCGAGTTTGCGCAGCTGCCGCCCGAGCGGATCGCCCAGGTCGTGGCCCTCATGCAGCGTGAGGGCATGACCGCCACGGTGAGCAGCATCCACATCAACGGGTGGTTCGGCGGCCACAACAAGCTGGCCGGCGCGCGCTGGATCGTGCGCGAATTGCTCGATCGCGACCTCGACGCGGAGATCGGCCGCTGGGTCTACGTGGGCGACTCCACCAACGACCAGATCATGTTCGAGCATTTCCCGCACAGCGTGGGCGTGGCCAACATCCGGCGCTTCGAGGCCGAACTCGCGCATCCGCCGCGCTATGTCGCGCAGGGTGAACGCGGCGCGGGCTTTGCGGAGCTGGCGCGCACCATTCTGGAGCATGCTGGCAGCACCTGAGCCGGCGCCGTCTTGGTCTGGTGGCGCACCGTCAGTGACATCGGAAGCTGCTATCGTGTCCATCGTGTATTTGCACGCCCGACGCACACACCAATGGCCCGCCGTTCCTCCTCCGCCGCTTCTGCCCTGACGCGCGCCTACCAGCGCAACGTCAAGGCACTCACGAAGGCCACCCTGCAAGGTGGACGGCGAATGGCCGGGCAACTGCAACGCGCCACCACAAAACACCTTGAACCACCACCGGGACGCGGCGACTGGATCGCCGGCATGGCGCTCGGGCCGGCCGGTGCGCGCCGCTACCACCTCTACCGTCCGCCGGATCTCAAGCTGCAGCCCGGCGAGCGCCTGCCGCTCATGGTCATGCTGCACGGCTGCGGACAGACGGGCCGCGATTTCGCAGTGAGTACGCGCATGGACCAGCTGGCCGCGCGCCATCGCTTTCTGGTGCTCTATCCGGAGCAGGACCGGCTGGCCAACGCCCAGGGCTGCTGGAACTGGTACGACCGCCGCTCGGGCAAGGCCGACGCCGAAGCCGCCACGTTGATGGCTGCCGTCGACCAGGTGTGCCTGCTGTACCGGGCGGACCGCGAACGCCTGGCCGTCGCGGGCCTGTCGGCCGGCGCCAGCATGGCGGCGCTGCTCGCCACGCGCTATCCGGTGCGCTTCCAGGCGGTGGCGATGCATTCGGGCGTGGCGCCCGGCGCGGCCAAGTCGCCGGTGACCGCACTCGGCGCCATGCATGGCCGGCACTCGCCGGCGATGCTGGCCACGGCCGTGGGCAAGGCGTTGGGCGCCGCGGCGCACTTCACGACACTGCCGCCGCTGCTCGTGCTGCATGGCGATGCCGACGTCATCGTCGCGCCGAGTAACGCGCTGGACAGCGCCACCATCTGGGCCACGGCCACCGGCGCGGCGCCCGGTGGCATGCGCGTCGTGCAACGCGGCAAGCGCCATCCGATGCACGTGACCGACTACAAGCACCAGGGCCACACGTGCGTGACGCTGTGCCAGATCGCGCAACTCGGCCATGCCTGGAGCGGCGGCGCGGCGCGCGCGCCGTTCAGCGACGCGGCGGGGCCGGACGCCGCGCGGCTGGTGTGGGCTTTCGCCTCGCGGCAGTTCGCTGCAACCAGCAAAGTGCCGAAAGGCTAAGCCCTGTTCCCTCAAGACCGCGCCAGCACCGGCGCCAACGCGGCTCCCGTGTGCGTGCCCAGCCGCACCACCTCTTCCGGCGCGGCCGCCGCGACAATGCGTCCGCCCGCGTTGCCGCCTTCGGGACCGAGGTCGATGATCCAGTCGGCCTCGGCGATCACATCGAGGTCGTGCTCGATCACCAGCACGCTGTGGCCGCCGCCCACCAGACGGTGCAGCACATGAATGAGCTTTTCCACGTCGGCCATGTGCAGGCCCACGGTGGGTTCGTCCAGCACGTACAGCGTGTGCGGCGCCTTCTGGCCGCGCCGCGTGATGTCGTCGCGCACCTTGCTGAGTTCGGTCACCAGTTTGATGCGCTGCGCCTCGCCGCCGCTCAGCGTGGGCGAGGGCTGGCCGAGCGTGAGATAGCCCAGGCCCACGTCTTTCAGCAGTTGCAGCGGGTGGCTGATGTTCGGCATGGCAGCAAAGAAGTCGACCGCCTCGTCCACCTCCATCTGCAGCACGTCGCCGATGCTCTTGCCGCGCCAGGTCACCGCCAGCGTCTCTGGGTTAAAGCGTGCGCCGTGGCAGGTTTCGCACAGCACCTTGACGTCGGGCAGGAAGCTCATCGCAATGGTGCGGATGCCCTGGCCTTCGCAGCCGGCGCAGCGGCCCTCGCCCGTGTTGAAGCTGAAGCGATTGGCCGCGTAGCCACGCGCGCGCGCCTCCAGCGTTTCGGCGAACAGCTTGCGGATGGTGTCCCAGAAGCCGATGTAGGTGGCCGGGCAGCTGCGCGGCGTTTTGCCGATGGGGGTCTGGTCCACCTCTAACACGCGGTCCACCGATTCGTAGCCGCTCACGCCGGTGCAGCCGATCCAGGCCGGGTGCTTGCCGGCGTCGCTCGCCTCGCGCCCGGCCCGCGTCGCGCGCTGGGCCACGGCGGCCTGCACATTGGTCAGCAGCACGTCGCGCGCCAGCGTGGACTTGCCCGAGCCGCTGACGCCGGTGATGGCCACCAGGCGTTGCAGCGGGATGGCGACGTCGACGTCTTGCAGGTTGTGCAGGCTGGCGCCGGTGACTGCGAGCCAACGAAGAGACTCGGTTGCATTGACTGCGCGCCTCGGGTGCAGCGGATGCTGCATCGCATGGCGCAGGTAGCGGCCGGTTTGCGAGTCGGCGGCCGCTTCGATGTCGGCGACCGAGCCTTCGGCCACCAGCCGGCCGCCGCGCTTGCCGGCGCTGGGGCCGATGTCGATGATGTGGTCGGCGCGCCGAATGGTGTCCTCGTCGTGCTCGACCACCACCAGCGTGTTGCCCTTGTCGCCGAGCTTGTGCAGGGCGTTCAGCAGAATCTGGTTGTCGCGCGCATGCAGGCCGATGGTCGGCTCGTCGAGCACGTAGCACACGCCCTGCAGGTTGCTGCCGAGCTGCGCCGCAAGCCGGATGCGCTGGGCCTCGCCGCCGCTGAGCGTGGGCGCGCCGCGGTCCAGCGTGAGGTAGCCCAGGCCCACTTCTTCGAGGAATTCGAGCCGGCTCCCGATTTCGGGGACCAGGTCGCGCGCAATTTCCTGATCGCGACCCCTGAGCTTCAGCGTTTCGATCCACGCGCGGATGTCGGTCACGCTCAGGCTGGCGATGTCGGCGATGCCGGCGGCCTTGAATTGCACGGCCCGCGCCGTGGCATTCAGGCGCGTGCCGTGGCAGGTCGGGCAGGTCTCGTCCACCACGTCCTCCAGCTCGGGCTCGGCGAAGGTGCGTTCGCGCCCCTTGTTGTCATCGAGCTGCACCGAGTCGTCGAACACCTTGCGCTGCTCCTTGGTGAGCCGCACGCCGGTGCCGACACAGTCGGGGCACCAGCCATGCTTGCTGTTGTAGCTGAACAGACGCGGGTCCAGCTCCGCATAGGAGGTTGCGCAGACCGGGCAGGCGCGCTTGGTGGAGAATGCCTCCAGCTGGCCGATCGCGGCCGTGGGCGTGCCGGCCATCATGGCAGCGCGCAGCCCCGTGAGATGGCTCAACACATGCACCACGCCCTTGCCGTGCTCCAGCGCCGTGGCCAGCGCCTGGCGCAGCAGCGCCTCGTTCTCGGGCGTCACATCCAGGCTGGCGACCGGCAGCTCGATGGTGTGTTCCTTGAAACGGTCGATGCGCGGAAAGCCGGTGGTGGACAGAAAATTGCCATCGACCCGCAGGTGCGCGTAGCCGCGCGGGCGCGCCCAGTCGGCCAGATCAGTGTAGACGCCCTTGCGGTTCAGCACCAGCGGCGCGAGCAGGCCGATGTGCTGGCCGCGAAAGCTTGTGAGCAGCTGCGCGGCAATGCTGTCGGGCGTTTGCGGCGCCACGGCGGCGCCGTCATGAATGCAGTGCTGCACCCCGAGCTTGACGTACAGCAGGCGCAAAAAGTGCCAGACCTCGGTGGTGGTGCCGACTGTGCTCTTGCGCCCGCCGCGCGACAGGCGCTGCTCGATGGCCACCGTGGGCGGAATGCCGTACACCGCATCCACCTCGGGCCGGCCGGCCGGCTGCACGATGGAACGCGCATAGGCGTTGAGCGATTCGAGGTAGCGGCGCTGGCCTTCGTTGAACAAAATGTCGAACGCCAGCGTGGACTTGCCCGAGCCACTGACCCCCGTGACCACACTGAACTTGCCGCGCGGAATATTCACCGACAGGCTCTTGAGGTTGTGCTCGCGGGCGTTGACGATCTGGATCGCGTCGTCGCTGGCAACGCGGGCGCGGCGCGCGCGCACCAGGGTCTGCAGCGGCACGCCCTCTTCGGCCGTATGCGCGCCGAGCCCGAGGGAGCGCTCGTAGTCGCGCAGCGCCTTGCCGGTATGCGAGGTGGGGTGCAGGCGCACCTCTTCGGGCGTGCCCACGGCGACGATGCGACCGCCGGCGTCGCCGCCTTCGGGCCCCATGTCGATGAGCCAGTCACTGGCGCGGATCACGTCCAGGTTGTGCTCGATCACGACCAGTGAATGGCCCGCATCGAGCAGCTTGCGCAGCGCGCGCATGAGCTTGGCGATGTCGTCGAAATGCAGCCCGGTGGTCGGCTCGTCGAACAGGAACAGCGTGCCGCGCCGGGCCATGGGCTGCCGGCTGGCGCTGGCGCTTTTGGCGGCCTCCGCAAGGAACCCGGCCAGCTTGAGGCGTTGCGCCTCGCCGCCCGACAGCGTCGGCACCGGCTGGCCGAGCTTCACGTACTCCAGCCCCACATCGACAATCGGCTGCAGCGCGCGGATCACGTCGCGGTCGGCGGCAAACAGGGTCGCCGCCTCGCTGACGGTCAGGTCCAGCACACCAGCCACATTCATGGCCCGCCCGCCGCGTTCAATCGTGACCTCCAGGATCTCGGGCCGGTAGCGTTTGCCATCGCAGTCCGGACAGCGCAGATAGACGTCGGACAGGAACTGCATCTCCACGTGCTCGAAGCCGGAGCCGCCGCAGGTCGGGCAGCGGCCGTCGCCGCTGTTGAAGCTGAACTTCGAGGCCGTGTAGCCGCGCTGGCGCGACAGCGCCGCGTTGGCGAACAGCTCGCGCACCGTGTCCCAGGCGCCCACATAGCTGGCCGGGTTGGAGCGCGCCGTCTTGCCGATCGGCGACTGGTCAACGAACACAACCTCGCTCAGATGGTCGGCGCCCAGCAGGCGGTCGTGCAGGCCCGCCGATTCGGTCGATTTGCCAAAGTGGCGCAACAGGGCCGGCGCCAGCACGTCCTGGATCAGCGTGGACTTGCCCGAGCCGCTGACGCCCGTGACACAGACCAGGCGCTGCAGCGGAAACTCGACACTGACGTTGTCCAGGTTGTGTTCGCGCACGCCCTCCAGGATGAGGCGCGGGGTGTTGTCGGTCACCATGCGCTTGAAGCCCATGCCAACCTGCTTGCGCCCGCCCAAATAGGCGCCGGTCAGGGTGTCGGCCTGGCGCAGCTCCTCGGTCGTGCCATCGAACACGATTTCGCCGCCGCGCTCGCCGGGGCCGGGACCCATGTCGATCATGCGGTCGGCCGCCAGCATCACGGCCGGGTCGTGCTCCACCACCACCAGCGTGTTGCCGGCGTCGCGCAGCCGCTGCATCGCCTCAATGATGCGGTGCATGTCGCGCGGGTGCAGGCCGATGCTGGGCTCGTCCAGCACAAACAGCGTGTTGACCAGCGAGGTACCCAGCGCGGTCGTCAGGTTGATGCGCTGCACCTCGCCGCCCGACAGGGTGCGGCTCTGCCGGTCCAGCGTCAGGTAGCCGATGCCGACATCGCAGAGGTATTTGAGGCGCGTGGTGATTTCTTCATACAGCAGCTTGAGCGCCTGGGTGTCGCCCGCGTTGGCATGACTTGCAGGGTCGAGCGTCATGCGGTCGAAAAAGCGCCGCAACCGGTCGATCGGCAGCAGCATCAAATCGTGCAGGCACAGTCCGGGCAAGGCTTCGAGTTGCGCGCGCGACCAGGTCACGCCTTGCGGCATGAAACGCCTGGACGGTTCCAGCACCGCATCGGCGTCGGCCTTGCTGCCGATGCGCCACAGCAGGCTCTCCAGCTTGAGGCGCGCGCCACCGCAGGTGCCGCACGGCGTGTAGCTGCGGTACTTGGACAGCAGCACGCGAATGTGCATCTTGTACGACTTGGTCTCGAGGTATTCGAAGAAGCGCTTGACGCCGAACCAGTGCTGGTTCCACTTGCCGTTCCAGTTCGGCGAGCCGTTGATGACCCAGTGCTGGTGCTCGGGCGTAAGCCTGGCATACGGTGTATCGCGCGGAATGCCGGCCGCCTCGGCATGGCGCATCAGGTCGTCCTGACACTCCTGCCAGGCCGGCGTCTGCATCGGCTTGATGGCGCCGGCGCGCAGCGTGAGCTTGTCGTTGGGAATGACCAGGCCGTAGTCGACGCCAATGACGCGGCCAAAGCCGCGGCAGGTTTCGCAGGCCCCGACCGGCGAGTTGAACGAGAACATCGACGGGATCGGGTCGGTGTAGCGCAGGTCGCTTTCCGGACAGTGCAGGCCGGTCGAGAAGCGCCAGAGTTCAGGCTCCTGGTCGTCCTGCAGGCAATACACATTGAGCCGCCCGCTACCGCGCTTGAGCGCCACCTCGATGGCTTCGACGGCGCGGGCCTTTTCGATGCTGCCGATGCGAAAGCGGTCGGCCACCACATCGAGCACCTTGCGAGCCCCCACGACGCGCTCGGCCTGCACCTTGGTAAAGCCGCTGGCCGACAGCCATTGTTCGATTTCCTCGGGACTGGTGTTGGCGGGCAGCTCCACCGGGAAGGTGAATACCAGACGCGGATCCACAGCGAAGGCCGCCACACGCTCCACAATCTGCACGTAGATGGTTTCGGGCGAGTCGTGCCGCACCGGCAGTGCCGTGGCGCGGTCGAACAGCTGTGCGGCACGCGCGAACAGCAGCTTGAGGTGATCGTTGAGCTCGGTCATGGTGCCGACCGTGGAGCGCGAGGAGCGCACCGGATTCGTCTGGTCGATGGCGATCGCCGGCGGCACGCCTTCCACCTTGTCCACCGCGGGCTTGTCCATGCGGTCCAGAAACTGCCGCGCATAGGCGGAAAAGGTTTCCACGTAGCGGCGCTGGCCCTCGGCGTACAGCGTGTCGAACACCAGGCTGGATTTGCCCGAGCCGCTCGGCCCCGTGACCACCGTCAACTCGCCGGTGCGAATGTCCAGATCAAGGTTTTTGAGGTTGTGCTGACGCGCGCCGCGAATGCGGATGAGACCTTGGGACATGTCTTGTGATTCTTCCTGATGAGCCCGAACATTCTAGGCAGTCCGGCGCCCACGAGGCGGCGTGTGGTTATCGCGGCGCGAACTTGCGCGGCCCGCTGTCAGCCCGCCAGGCCCTGCAGCGCACGCTCAAGCGGCAGGCATTTCTCCTCGCCGACGGCCGCACGAATCTTGGGGACCAGATCTTCCAGCTGGTGGTAATCGGCGGCGGCTTCAACTGCCAGATTGAGCCGGAACCCCCGCAGCCCGAGGCTGGCGGTCAAGCGCGTCGCGATGGGGTAGGCATTTTGATAGCGCTGCTGCGGCAGGGCCAGGCCCGATGCGTCCGTCGCCGCAGGGGCCGCCACCGCAGCCGCCTGAAACACCGGCGCGGCGTCCTGCTCTGCAACCAGCAGGCCCAGTTCGACCAGGCGATCCACATCCGGCATGGTGACCCCGAGACCGGATGTGGCACCGAGCACTTCGGTCAGGGTCCGCTTGCCATCGAACAAGATGAACGCGGAGCGCTGACGCGGCGTCAAGGGTACCGACCTGTCTTTCAAGGCCTGTTGTCCCGCTTCGGTCTTGGCATACTTCATTGTTACAAGAAGTCTAATGCGTCTCAGCTGGTTACGCCAGCAGCAGAGGCAAGGTCGGCCAATAGCTATAACTTCTTGCTTACTATTTCTTCCAACTTGTATTTGAAATAGAGCTTGCGCCGTCTTTATTGCGCCACTTGCGCCTGAAAAGTCACCGAGGTTTGGCTGCCCGGCGCCAATGTGCCGGTAAAAGTCCACTGCAAAGCGCCCTGCCCGCCCACCGCGGGCTGCGTGCTCACGCTACAGGCCGTCAATCCGGCCGGCAGCGTGGCCGGAGCCGGGCAGGCCGCCGACAAAAAGGTGGTGAATGCCGGGGTGGAATCGTTCAGCACCACAGTGGACAGCGGCCCGCTGCCCAGGTTGGTAATGCTGAGTTGGTATTGCAGTGTGTTGCCAGGCGCCGCATTGTTGGCCGTGCCGTAGCTGCCGCCCGTGGTGATGTTTTGCACCTGCTTTGTGAGTTGCAGGCCGCCGGAACTGCCCACCGTGGTCGTGTCGGTGCGGGTGAGCACACTGGTCGCAGGCGCGGCGCTTCCGCTGTAGGCAAAGCTGGCGCTCACGGTGAGCTTGTTTTGCGCGTTGAGAGGGGCATTGGCGGGAACAAATTCCTTGACCAGAATGCATATCTGCTGGCCGGCTGTTGCGGTGATGGGCGCCGTGATCTGAGGGTCGGCGTTGCTGAACTGGCCGCTGCAACTGGTATCCCGGTAAAGCACTTCACTCCAGCCCGTGAGTGCCGGGCTGGCGGTGCCACTCGTGCTGAACGTCACCTGCCCTGCGCTGTCAGCCATGAAGCTGTGGGGATAGAACACCGTGGTGCCGGGCTGGGCAGTCTGCGCGCCGTCGGGCGCCAAGGTATTGGGCGGCACGAGGCCGAAGTTGACCCCCGTATAGCTATTGCCGCTGGCGTAAGTGAAGCTCACCGATGCCACCGATGCCGATGGCCGGCTATAGGTGCCGCCCGTATTGCCTGCGCTACCGCCGGTGACCAGATAGCCGCTGGGCGCCGTGGGCGTGACGACGACGGTCCCGCTGACGCCAAAGGGCAGCCACAGCACGGCGGTACCGCTGGCGTTGGTGGTCGCGTTGGCCACGGTACTGCCACCAGCCGTCGCCGTCACCACGACATTGCCCAGGCCCGCCTCGCTGCCGTTCTGTGCGCCGTCGTTGGCAGTGCCACCGCCGCTGCCGTTGTCGCCAAAGACCTGCACGATGAGTTGCGAGCCTTTCGCGGTGTTGGTCTCGGTACACACGATGGCCGTGTCGCTGGCGTTGACGGTCAGCACGTTGCCCGCCAGGGGCGTAGCATTGCCGGTGCAGTTCAGGACGCTGTTGTAGTTGCCCGCGCTGCCGGTGCCGAAGGTCTCGGCCAGGGTGATGGCGTTGCCCGCCGTCACCGTCGCTGCCGTGCCGGTCGTGGTGTTGCCCAAGGCCGTGGCGGTGGACACGCCGGTGGTGGCCGTGTTCGTGCCGCCGGTGCCGGCGAAGGTGATGCTGTCGCCGGCAATCGAATTGGCAGCCCAGGTTTTCTTGAGCGTCAGGCTCGCCGTCTTGGGCGTGTTGGTGTAGGTGCAGGTAATCGCCGTGTCGCTGGCGCTAATCAGCAGTGTGCTGCCTGGCGCACTGCCCGACAGGGCATTGGAGTTGCCGGTGCAGGACAGGGTCGTGCTGTAGTTGCTCTGGCTCCCGGCGCTGAAGACCTCTTGAGGGAAAGTAATAGTGTTGCCCGCGCTCACCGTCACTGCCGTGCCGGTCGTGGTGTTGCCTGCCGCCGTGGCTATTGAGGTGCCGGTGCTGGCATTGTTGGTGCCCCCGGTGGTCGTGGCCGTGATGCTGTTGCCGGCGATGGAGTTGACCGCCCAGGTCTTGACCAGCTTCAAGCTCGCCGTCTTGGGCGTGTTGGTCTCGGTACACACGATGGCCGTGTCGCTGGCGTTGACGGTCAGCACATTGCCCGCCAGGGGCGTGGCGTTGCCCGTGCAGCTCAGGACGCTGGTGTAGTTGGCCGCGCTGCCGGTGCCGAAGGTCTCGGCCAGGGTGATGGCGTTGCCCGCCGTCACCGTCGCCGCCGTGCCGGTCGTGGTGTTGCCCAACGCCGTAGCTGTCGAGACGCCCGTGGTGGCCGTGTTGGTGCCGCCGGTGCCGGTGAAGGTGATGCTGTTGCCCGGGTTCGAGTTCACTGCCCAGATTTTTTTCAGGGTCAGAGTCGCCGTCTTGGGGGTATTGGTGTAGGTGCAGGTGATGGCCTTGTCACTGGAACTAATCACCAAGGTGCTGCCCGGCGCGCTGCCCGACAGGGCATTGGTGTTGCCGGTGCAGGCCACGGTCGTGGTGTAGTTGGCCGCGCTGCCGTTGGTGAAGGTCTCCGCCGGGAAGGTAACGGTGTCGCCGGCTTTGATCCCCCCCGCCGTACCTAAAGTCGAATTGCCCGCTGCTGTTGCCACTGAAGTGGCTATGGTGGCGTTGCTGGTGGCCCCGGTGGTGGCCACAGTGATGGTGTTGCCCGCGATGGAATTCACACTCCACGTCTTGTTCACTTGAAGCGGGTAAATCGGCGTGATTGTCACCGAGCCATTGGTGCCGGCACTGCCTCTGTTTATACCCCCATTGTTACTCGCAAGGCCCCCCGCGCCACCGCCCCCCCCCATGGCCGTCACAGCCGAGAAAGCAGTTACGGCCGTGTTGGAACATGATCCACCCGCAGCAGCCTGGGTTGTGTTGTTGCTGCTGGCGAGATCGGCCAAACCGGCTCCGCCCGCGCCGCCCGGGCAGCCGCCACCGCCACCGCCGCCGCCGCCGCCGTCCGAAGGGCCCTGGGATCCGGCGGATCCCGCGGAGCCAGGCAACGTTCCAACCGTCGTGGGGCTGAGCCCTGACCGGCCTGCAATTTGTTGAGCTCCGCCCTGACCACCGCTACCGCCGCCAGCAACGATCAACGTCGTGCCAGCGCTCGCGACCACACTTGCACCTCCGCCGCCACCACCCGCACCCGACCAGCCGCTGCAGCCGGGCTCGCCACCCGAGCCGCCTGCGAAACCACCGGTACCGCCGGCACTGCCGGCACTGCCGGCAGCATTGGTGCACGTGTAGGTCGTGCCGCCGATGGTTTGATCCGTGGAACCAGGCCCGCCGCCGCCGCCCACGGCGACGTTGATCACGGTTCCCCCTGCCACGGAGTAAATGCCGCTTGCCGATCCCCCCGCACCTCCGGCACCCCCATTGCCTCCGGCGTCGGTTCCACCTCCTCCGCCGCCCGCCCCCAGGGCGTTGATCTGGATACCCACGGCACCAGCCGGCACGGTATAGGTCTGTACCGAACCCGTATAGGTAAAAGTGGTCTGTGCGGCCGCGCCCTTGACGAAAAGCAGCGCCAGCATGGCCAGACCCAGCAACCTGAGCCAACAATGGGCAGACTTCACGTAGCTTGGCTCACGCGTCGCATTGCGTCCTTTGCAGACCCGTGACCAGAATCGGTCGATGGCGGTGATCTTCATCATGGCATCCTCGCCGCGCTGGCCGGCAGCGCCTGCGCGTTGTTGCGCGGCTTGAACAGGTTTTCGTCGAACTTGAAGCGCAGCCGCAAATAGAAGCCGCGCTGGGTGTAGTCCGCGCCGGCGAGGTCGTTGTCGGTGAATCCCTTGACGTTGTACCCCACCGACAGCCACAGGTTCTTCTCCACCAGATAGCCGACCTCGGCGCCTATGGCCTGCTGGCGGCCGGCCCCGTCGTTGTTGCCGAATTCGATGTAGTACTGCAACCCCGCGTCCCATTTGCTGTTGATATCCCATGTGGAGCGCCCGCCGATCATTTGCGCGGTGTAGGTGCTGGTGATGCCGGTGGAATAGTCGGTCGCGCGCTTGATGCCATAGCGCCCGTTCATCAGCCAGCTCGCGCTGGGCTGGTAGTTGAGGTTGGCGGAAAGGATGGTCGCGGCCTCGTCGATGTTCAGGCCCGCACCCAGTGTGCTGTTCTGGCTGCGCTTGACTTCCACCCGCGCCAGGGCATTCCACACGTCGCTGTTGACCGGGCGGTACGCCGCGCCAAACTGCGCCTGGTTCAGGTAGATCGAACCGCTGCCTGCGGTGCTGCTGAGCTGCTGGTTGAAGCTGTAGCGGTCCAGCAGGGTGACATCGGGATTGAGCTTGAAGGCCGCACCCACGGTGGCCAGCCGGGTTTGCGCGGTGTCGGATTTGCTCAGCTCCAGGCGGGCCGAGCCTTTCCAGTCAGGATTGGCGGTGTATTGCAGCGCCCCGGTCACGGCGGTAGCTGTGTCGGTCACCACGCCGGAGATTGGGCGCACCCTTTGAATACTGGTGCTCAAGCCCAGACCGGGGGCGATGTGCCAGAGATTGCGCAGGCCGATGGCTGCTTCGGCCGTGCGCCCGTCGATGCCATCGCCGACGCGGTATTCGTTGAACAGCTGGCCGTCCTTCATGTAGGTGGTGTCGATGCCGGCCACGGTGTTGTAGCTCTGCTGGGTAGGGCTGAGTCCGTAGTCGCCGGTCAGGCTGTTGCTGCTCTGGTGGGTGGCGTAGAGCTTGGTCTGGGGCGCGACCTGGTAGGTTCCGCCAATGGTGGCCGCCTTGCGGCTATCGTCGCTCAACGCCTGCTCGTATTGCACAAAAGCATTGGCGGCGGGCACGCCCGGCACGGGGGCGTCGAGCCGCACGCGCGCGCTGGTGTAATCGTTGGGCACGGCCCCCGTGGCCAGTGGCTGGGTGGGCAGGTTGTTGGCGTTGACATGGCGCAGGCTGGTGGTGAGCTTGAGGCCCATCGGCAGGCTGTGCTCGAGGCCAACGGATTCACCCTCGCTGGACCCGCCACCGGCAATACTCGTGAGCGCGCCACCCAAGGGAATGCTCGACGGGCTTTGTATCACGCTGCCGGACGCGGTGGTCGTCTTGATAGCGTCGATCACCAGCCGGTTCTTGTCATTGATGGCGTAGCCAATCTTGGCGCCGTATTCGGAGGCGCCGGCCGTGAACGTCGAGCTGGGGTTGCTGAACGTAGGGTCGGTCTGCACGCCATACACCCGGACCTGCAGCTTTGGATCGGTATGACGCAATTCGAGGCGGCGCGCCTCACCCGTGCCCGCCAGATCGGTTTGCGATTGCGCCAGCTCGCCGACCAGTGTGGTCGCGGGACCGGCATTCCACAGAAAATTGGCGCCGCGCAGGGTCTGCTGGTTCGCGGGATTGGTGTCGCGGATATAGGTGCCGCCCAGGGTGAAGAAGCTGGTGAGTTTTTCGCGCAGGTCGACGCCGCCGACCCAGTAGCTGGGGCCGCCCGAGCTGATCTCGTAGGTCACGCGGATATAGACCGGGTTGAGGTTCGCGTCCAGGCTGGCAACCGGCGCCTTGAGCAGGATCTGCCCGCTGTTGGCCTCGACGGCGTAGTCGGTCAGCAGGGTCAGCGGCACGTCGCTCAGGACGATGGACGGCTGGTTGCGGTCGCGCGTGACGATGTCCACCTGCTGGCTGTTGATCACGCCGTTGATCTGGCTCAACTGGTAGGGGCCGGAGGTACCGTTGGCCGCAATTTCATCGATCACCTGGGAGGTATTGGTGTAGCTGGCGAAGCCGTCCACGGTCAGGCTCCCGCTTTCGATGTGCGTCTTGGCGCCGTTGAGCACGCGGCTGTACTGGGTCAGCAGGCGCGCGGGGTTGTCGCTCTGGGTGCTGTAGTCGCCGTACAGGACATAGGAGGTGCCATGGTCGATGCGCACATAGAGCTTGCCGGTGGATTGCGCGTCATAGCCCTTGACCGAGGAGTCGCCGTACACGCCGTAGAACTGATTCGGCTGGATATCGCGGAACAGCGCAGTGTCGCCCGGCTTGTCGGAGTCGTAGGCCAGGGTCAACAGGCTGGAGCCCAGTACCTTGCCTTTGAGAAATAGCGACGCACGCGCCGCCGCGCTGTCCTTGCCATTGTTGAAGCTCTGCGAGGCGCTCTGGATTTCGCGCTCGAACACGTCGCCGTTTTGCGTCGCTGTCAAGGCGGTGGGGTTGAGATTGCGCAGGTTGAACACGCCTTCCACGATGCCGGCAGCGATCATCGGGCGCAGATTGGGCATGAAGGTCAGGTCGGACTCGCCGCGCAGCGCGCCGCTGCTGATGCGCAGCGTGGCTTTGCCCGGGTTGGGTGGCGGCATCAGGGCAAAATGACCAACGCCTCCTTCGACAAAGACCTGGACGCCGGGCTCCTTCGGATCAAGGTCGGGGGTCTGCCATTCGCCCAGGCTGGATTCAAGGGTCAACGACGTGCGCGAGGTCACCGGCACGCCGTGCTCGTCCAGCAAATGCACAGTCACATCCACCGGCGTCTGGCCGTCGGCATTGGCTTGCGCCGGGGTGTCGATCCTGATTTGCGCCAGCTTGCCCGGCGCAATCAGGTGGATGCGGGCTGTTCCGCGGGGGTTTCCGAAGCTATCCAGCGCCGCAAGATCCAGGACGTTGTCACCCGGCTTGAGGTTGACGCCGATGTAGTCCCAGGCGCCGACGCCCTGGCTTTCCAGACTGCTCTGCTCGCCAACCTGCTTTGCGCTGAGCTCCTGCCCATTCACGGTGAGCCGCAGCTGGGCGCCCAACGGGCCCTTGACGCGCACCCGGGTCTGATCGGTGGGCAGGGTCTGACCGTCCTTCAGATCGATGAAGCCAACTTGCGGCGTCAGCGTCGACAGCAGATCCTTCAGGGTCGCCAGTGGCGCGGCGGCCAGCGCCGGCGCTTCCGGCGCCAGGGCGACCACTGGCACAGCGGCCGCGACTCCTGCAGTGACCGGCGCGGCTACTACTGCGGCCCTTCCGGCGCCGGCCGCGCCGGGCTGCTGCATGGCTTGCTGGCCGATGATGCCTGCGGCCGGCAGTGTGCGGGCGTCGCTCACCGCCGCGGTTTGGAGATTGATTTGCGCGGTCGCAGCCAGCGCGATTTCGGCGGGCTGGCTCAGCATCGCCTTTTGGCGCGCGGCGATCTGCGCGCGAATATCCGGGGTGCATTCGGCAATCGCGAAATCGGCCTTGTGCAACTCGCCGTTTCGCAAATCGACAAATTGGCTGCCCGCGTCCCCGGCATTGCGGTTGTTCAGGATTTGCAGGCTCGCCCCTTTGGGCAGGCTGGTGTCGTCGACCTTGGCCACATGGGTGCGCGGCGTGAGGCCGTACAGGCTGTATTTGCCTTCGCTGTCGGTCACCGCGTACATGCCGTTGTCAAGATAGATGCGCACGCCCGGAATGCCGGGCTCGCCCGGATCCTGGATGCGATTGGCATTGCAGTCGACAAACACCTTGCCGATCAGATAGGCCTTGTTGGAGAACACACCGCCCGAGACTTGCACCTTGGCCGTCGCCTGGTTGGAGCGCGTGACGCCACTGACGACCTGCGCCGTGTTGATGCCATTGCCCGAATCACCGCCCGGGCCAATGCGCACGCGGTACGTCAGCACCGGCTGGATGCTCGCGGCCACGGCGCCGAGGCCGAAGACCAGGGCCGGGCCGGCGCCGCCGACCGGGTCGGCCAATGGCGCGCCGTTCAGGCGCGCAGTGCCCTTCACATACGAGAAGCCGGCGGGCAGGCTGTCATTGACCACGGCCCCCATCAGGCTGGTGCCCGTGTTGTTGTTGATGGTGATGCTGTAGTTCACGAAATCGCCGATTTCGGCGACGGATTTGGACGCAATTTTCTGAATGAACAAGCCGTTGGCAGCGCCGGTATCCAGTGGCACGTCAACCGTGACCGGTCCGCCGCTGCCCGTCACGGCAAAATTGCCGCCATACGAGCCCGTGGGGTTGATGCTGCGCCCCGGCGGCAGCAGTCCAGCCGGCAGTTTCGAGGGAAACGCGTAGCCATTGGGTGGCGTGATCAGCAGCCGGTAGGTGCTGGCTGGAACGAACGGGAAGTTGTAGCTGCCGTCCACTGCAGTCACCATCGAGCTGGGCGCAGGCGTCACGCCATCGGCCTGGAACACCTTGGCCGGACCGCCCGCATTGCCGCCATTGCCCGCGCCGGTAACGTCGATCAACTGCACCGTGGCGCCTGCCAGGGGCGCATTGCTCTTGCTGTCGAACACGACACCGGAGGGGTCGATCAGCAAGGTGGTGGTGACCGAGCTGCCGCCGCATCCCGCGAGGCTGGCGGTGACATGGTCGTTGCGCAGCACTTCCAGGATGCCGTCGCCCGACGCCACGATGTGGATGGCCCCGTTGGCCGTGGGCACGTTCGGCAGGATGCGGAAAATGCCGCTATTCGCCGCAGTTTCGGTCGCGGTGAAGGTTTCCGTGTCGCCGGTCAGTTGGCTGACCAGCGTGATCGGATGGGTCTCGACCATGGTCGGGTCGATATTGCATTGCGCTGCATTGACCTGCACGAACAGCGGCGCGTCCAGCAGGGACTGCTGCACGGGCGTGGCGTAGGTGCTGCTGGTGTAGAAGGTGATGGTGGGCGCCAGCGCGGCCAGCGGCAGCTGCACCGGATTGGAGGCCGAGGTGAAGTTCGCGCCCTGGGCGCTGTAGTCGGCGTAACCGGTGTTAACCAGCATGCCCGAGGCATTGCCGTTGACCGTCACGCTGAAATTGCCCACCAGGCTGCTGCCTGCCGGCAGAGTGGCCAGGCCCCAGGCCACGCCATCGACACCGCCCGCGGCGGGCGGAGTGGTCACATAGGTGCCCGCCGGGTCGCCCAGGCGGTGGTACAGCAACTGCGCACCAGGCGTAGAGGAGCTCAGGCTGGCGAAGACGGTGTTGGCGGGGATGGCGTCGCGCAACACAAACAGCGTGCCGGCCGCGCCGTTGACCGTCACCGCCACCGGGGCCGCCGCAGCCGCGCCGCTGTTTTGTGCGCTCAAGGTATAGCCGAGCGATCCGCCCTGTGCGGGAGTGGCGGTGGACGCGCTTTTGGTCACGCTCACTGCCGCGCCGCTGACCACGTTGACCGTGTCGGTGTTACTGGCGGTGGCACCCTGCGCCACGCTGGTGGCACTCAGGCGGATTTGCGCGGCCTGCCCGGCACTGGCTGTCACCGGTACAGTGCCCATCACCAGCAGATTCAGCATTACTCCTGGCGCCAAAGTGACCGTACCGCCGCTGGACAGCACCGGTTCGCCGGGGTCGGCCACGCCGTTGCCGTTGGTGTCCTGCACGATCGCCAGCCCGGTCGGCGCAAAGCTGCCACCGGCACTGCTCAGGGTGAGCGTATAGGTGGTGGACACGTTGCCGGTGTTGGTGAGCTGGTGCGCAAACGTGAAGCCGGTATTGGGTGTGCGGCTCAAGGCCTGGCTGCTGACAAGTTGCAGCGCCTCCAGGGGCTGGACGACGGCGCGCACCGTATTGGAAGTGAGGCGCACGTTCAAACCCGTGGCGCTGTCGACATAGGCGGCCGTCGCAGTGCTGGTGATGACTGTGCCGGCCGGAGGCGGTGCCGCCTGCACCCAGCCAGCCAGCAGCAAGACCACCAGGAAGGCGGCCAGATTGCGGGCAAGGTGGGCAAACAGACGGGGCATGCGCGGATGAAAGGGTTGTGAATGTAAGAAGTCGGGGTGCGTCCCTGATGGCTGCGCATTGCGAAATTGCAATGCGCAGCCATCAGGGAGGGCTTGCGCCCTCCCAAGTCCCAAGGGGGACTACTGTTGAATCTTCACGCCGAAGGTGACGACGGCGCTCTGACCCGGGGTCAGCGTGCCGACGTTGGCGGTGATGCTGCCGGTGCCGCCCACGGCAGGGGCGCCCGCCGCGATCGTGCCCCCCGTGGTGGCCGGCACCGTGCTCAACGTGGTGTACGCGGGGGTGGTGTCAGACACCGTCACGCCGGTCGCATTGGCCGAGCCCACGTTCTGCACCGTGATCTGGTAGTCGATACAGGCGCCGGGCACCGCACCCGTGGTGATGGTGGCCGTGCTGTAGCCGCCGCCCGGGGTGCCCGAACAAGTCGCATCCAGGCCCTGGGCCTTGACCAGCGTGACGTTGCCGGCAATCACTGTGGTGCTGTCGGTGGCCGGAGCCGCCGCCGGTGCCGTGGTGATATAGCTGACATTGGCCGTGGTCGCCGTCATGGTGGTGGTGTTAACCACGCCAGGAGCCACGCCCGAGGGTGCAATCACCTTGTCGAAAATGGTGATGGACTGCCCTGGCGCCAGCCCGGCGGCCAGCACGCCTTGCAAACCGGCGGTAATGACCGGGTCGCTCGCATCGAGCGTGCCGTTGTTGTTGGCGTCGTAGTACTGTACCGAGGTCCAGCCCGCTTGCGAGTTGATCGCAGGCAAGGTAATGGTCGATGCCGTGCCGTTACCTTCCACCACGTTGCCGGTGTTGGTGAGGATATGGCTGTAAACCACCGAGCCACCCGGGAACACCTGGCCCGTGCCGTTGGGGGTGTAGGTCAGCGAGCGCACGGCGTTCACCGTCACGGCGTCATGGATGGTGTCCTGTGCACCGGTAGCCGGCGACTGCGCGCGGAAATACAGGTCGGAGGTCCCTGCGGCGAAGCCCGCCGGCACCGAGACCACCGCGCAGACCGTGGCATTGCCGCCAGCAGCGACCGTGCCAGTGTTGGTGATGGTGGCACCGGTGGTGGAGCAGTTGCCGGATCCACCGTCGGCCTTGAAGCTCACCGTCCAGCCGGCCGGCAGGGTTTGGCTGGCGAAGTTGGATGCTGTGCTGGCACCCAGGTTGTAGGTGTCGGCGATTGGGCCGGTGTTGTTGGTCACCACGGTGAACGTGGTGCTCGTGGCCGGGTTGGTCGCGTTGGTGACCTGCGCCGTACCTTCAGGACCGGCACCGACACCCGGGCCGGTCGGCGAATTGTTGGTGACGTCGACTTTGGCCGTCGTCACGGCGGTCAGCGTATCGGCCCCAGTGGCGGACTTCGTCGGATCGACCGTCGACGTCGCCGTCTTGTTCACGGTAAAGGGGCCCGTGCCCGAGGCGCTGGCCGGCAACACGGCCTTGACCACAACGGTGTAGCTCGCGCCCGCCGCCAGCGGCCCGGTGTCGGGGATACCGTCGCCATTGGTGTCAAGCAGCGGCGTCACGCCATCGCTCTTGTACAGCACGAAGCTGGTGCCGGCCGGGTAGTTGCCGGCGGACAGGGTCATGTTGAAGGTGTCGGTGCCGGTACCGGTGTTCGTGATCGTGTTGGCGAACGAGACCGTGCTGCCGGGGTTGGCACTGGCCACCGCCAGTGGGGGGGTCAGGGTCACGGCGGCGATCTGGCCGACGCTGAACGGCACGGTGTTGGAGTTGCCGTTGACCGTGGCGCCGGAACCGTCGTTATAGAACAGAATCGCGGTGTTGTTGATCACGCCGGGAGCCGTGCCGGCCGCGACATTCACCTGGAAGGTGAGGGTACCGGACTGACCCGCCGTAACCTGGTTCAATATCGCAGTCACAGTGACGCCAGCAACGCTGTAGTCGATGGTGTTGGGTGCTGTGCCCTGGTTGTCGCCAGTGGCATCCGTCAGCGCCGTGTTGCCGGTCACGCTCCAGCGCCCGGAACCTGTCACATAGGTCATGCCGGCGGGGATCGCATCGGTCACCTTCACGCTGGTCGCCGTGCTGTTGCCCGTGTTGGTGTAGGTCAGGGTGTAGGTGTAAGGGCCGCTGCCGGGGGCGCCGGAGGCCGCGCTGACCGACTTGGTCAGATTGATCACCGCGTTGCCTGTCACCGTGGTGGTGTCGGTGTTGCTGGCCGTCTGCGCCGGGGTAAAGCCGCTGGTGCCCGTCACCGTCAGGTTATTGACCTGTCCCGAGGTCGCCGTTGCCGGGACCGTCGCCGCGACGACGAACTTGAACGTCGCCCCCGCTGCCAGCGCCCCAGTGGACGTGATCGCCGGACCGGTGGGTTGGCCCGAGCCGTTGTCGGCGTAGATCGTGACTCCGGTCATGTTGAACGTCTGGCTGGCCGCGTTGACCGCCGTCAACCCAAACGTGTCCGTGCCATTGCCGGTGTTGGTCAGGGTGTGCGGGTAGTACACCGTGCTGCCGACCGATGCCGTCTTGGCGCCACTGGCCGTCAGCGTCATGCTGGCGACCTGCTGCACCACCGTCTGCACCGTATTGGACGTGACCGTGCGGCTGGCGCCCGAGCCATCGGTGTAGGTCGCGGAAGCCTGGTTGCCAATCGTGGTGCCGGCCGCGGGCGGCGTGGCGAACGCCGCACTGCTGGCCAGGGCCAGCAACAACGCGACGGCGAAACCCACAATCCAGTGGGCAAGTGAGCCGGGCAGCCGCAAGGCGGCTTGGGGGCTCGAATAAGTAGCGTGCATGACGGGAATCCTCTCGTGGCTTTAAAAAATTGACTTCTGGTATTGGTTGGACGGCGAGACTTGAAAACGAGACTCAGGGCTTGGGTGCAGCAGAGCCGAGCGGCGGATTGACACGCACACGCAGGCTGACCACGGCATCCTTGCCCGGAGCGATGGTGCCGACGTCCCATCGCAGCGCGCGGTAGTCGGCCAGCGGAACGGGCTCCTGCCGGGTGCTGCCGTCCGCCTGCTTGACGCTGTGCATCAGCGGCATGGCGGCAAAGTTCACGTTGTCGGCAGTCGCCTGGGCTTTGCCTGGTTGGGCACTATCGGCCAGCAAGGTCATGCCTGCGGGAATGGGCAGCGTCGCCTGAAGGTGCTCGACGGCACTTTTGCCCGTGTTGGCGTAGGTGGTGCTGTATTCCACCACGTCGCCCGGCTTGACCTGCGTAGCGGGCCCCCGCACTGTTTTGCCATCAACCAGCTCAATGCGATTGGCCGCAAGCTTGGATGTGACAGTGGGCGTCTGCGCCCAAGCGGCCTGGCTCAGGGCCAGGGTTGCAGCAACGATACAAAGACCAAAAATCTGTTTCATGGGTACTCACAATCAAAATTCACCTGCACAGGCCAGGGTGTTCGCCGGACGCTGGCATAGAGCGGGGGACGGGTCAGGGGAAAACTGGGCAGACTGTATCTACTTATTAGTCATAACGGCTCACATAGAGTCACGCTTAATCACAAAATGTTAGGAATCGTGCGATTGCTCACGATTTTTGTGAGCGGGGTGAGGCTGGACTACCACCCCGTAGCCGCGCCGCTGAAGGGCCAGCCAGCGCCCCCGAAGCGTCGCCCGTGTTTTCCTGGCCCAAAAAAGGCCCTCGCGGGGAGGGCCTTTGAAGAACCACCCGACCTTGAAGCGGCCGGGCAATTCCTGGCGTGAAGTTGCGACTCAGTCCTTGGCGTAAATATTCACGTCCTTGGTTTCCTTGATGAACAAGGTGCCAACCACCAGCGTGACGGCCGCAATGATGATCGGGTACCACAGGCCGTTGTACATGTTGCCGGTCTGGGCCACGATGGCGAAGGCCGTGGTGGGCAGCAGGCCGCCGAACCAGCCGTTGCCGATGTGGTAGGGCAGACTCATGGAGGTGTAGCGGATGCGGGTCGGGAACATTTCGACCAGCATGGCGGCAATCGGGCCGTAGACCATGGTCACCAACAGCACCAGATAGCTCAGGATGACCACGATCATGACCTTGTCCATCTTCTCCGGATCCGCCTTGGTGGGATAGCCCGCCGCCTTCAGGTCGTCCGCCACCAGTTTCTTGAACTCGGCGTCCTTCTTCTTGGCCTCGTCGGGCGCCAGGCCTCTGGAGGTGTAGCTCGGGATCACGGTCTCGCCAATCTTGATGGTGGCCGGCGTGCCGGCTGCGGCCGGGGCGGTGTCGTAGCTCACCGACGCGCCTGCCAGCACCTGCTTGGCAATGTCGCACGAACTGGTGAACTTGACGGTGCCGGTCGGGTTGAACTGGAACGAGCATTCATTCGGGTCCGCCGTCACCACCACCTGGTTCTTGGCCTGCGCGGCCGCCAGATCGGGGTTGGCGGCCCGGGTCAGCGCCGAGAACACCGGGAAGTAGGTCAGCACCGCCAGCAGGCAGCCCGCCATGATGATGGGCTTGCGGCCGATCTTGTCGGACAGCGCACCGAACACGATGAAGAACGGCGTGCCGATCACCAGGGACAGGGCCACCATCACATTCGCGGTCGGGCCGTCGACCTTGAGCGCCTGCGTCAGGAAAAACAGTGCGTAGAACTGGCCCGTGTACCAGACCACCGCCTGGCCCGCGGTCAGGCCGACCAGCGCGAGGATCACGATCTTCAGGTTCTTCCACTGGCCGAACGATTCGGACAGCGGCGCCTTGGAGGTCCTGCCTTCGGCCTTCATTTTGGTGAAGGCCGGCGACTCGTTCATGCTCAGGCGGATATACACCGAGACCCCGAGCAGAAGGATCGACGCAATGAACGGCACACGCCAGCCCCACTCGGCAAAGGCGACCGGGCCGAGGATGGTCTGGGTTGCCAGAATCACCATCAGGCTCAGGAACAGGCCCAGGGTGGCGGTGGTCTGGATCCAGGCGGTGTAGGCGCCACGCTTGTTTTGCGGCGAATGCTCGGCCACGTAGGTCGCGGCACCGCCGTATTCACCCCCGAGGGCCAGGCCCTGCAGCAGGCGCAGCCCGATCAGGATCACCGGTGCGGCCACGCCGATACTGGCGTAACCGGGAAGAATGCCCACGATGAAGGTGGACGAACCCATGATCAGGATCGTCACCAGGAAGGTGTACTTGCGACCGATCATGTCCCCCAGCCGGCCAAAAAAGAGCGCGCCGAACGGGCGCACGATGAAACCGGCCGCGAACGCCAGCAGCGAGAAGATGAGCTGCGAGCTGGGGTCCAGGTTGGAGAAGAACTGCTTGCCGATGATGACGGCCAGGGTGCCATACAGATAAAAGTCGTACCACTCGAAAACGGTGCCCAGCGACGAGGCGAAGATCACTTTTCGCTCTTCGGGCGTCATGGGCTTGGAAGCCGCTGCTGTAACCATAAATTTGTCTCCTTTAATTTGTAACAAAAACCTACCGAATCCAGCGATCCACTATCCGGCAGATGTCTGACGAGGGTCTGACGTTCGTCTTACAACTCCTTACTGCAAACTTGTGACTCGCTTACGGCCTCGGTAGTAACCCGCGGCTGCGGTTTTTCAATGTGGAATGCGGCGGGTTTTCTCTGCGCGGCGGAGCGCCGGAGTTCACCGCACCCGGCGCATTTTCAAGGCCGCTTCTTTGGGCAAGGCAGGCCATGCACCGCGCCGCGTAAGGCATTGGTCAGTCGCGTTTGCAGTAATCCACCCGGCCGTGGGGATTTCCCCATCGCATGGGATTTCAATCAACCCTGAAGGAAACAGTCATGGATGACCCGGTGGTAGCCAAGATACAGCGCAATCCGAAATACGTGGAGCTGCGCCAAAAGCGCAACCGGATCGGCGTCGTGCTGACGGTGCTGATGCTGCTCGTGTATTACGGCTACATCGCGCTGATCGCATTTGACAAGGCGTTTCTGGCGCAGCCCGTTGGCGCCGGCGTCACCACGTTGGGCATCCCCATCGGGTTGGGCGTGATCATCTTCACCATCGTCATCACCGGCATCTATGTGCGTCGCGCCAACAGCGAATTCGATGCCCTGACCAAAGACATCCTGAACGAGGCCTCGAAATGAATTCGAACAAGAAATACCTCGCGCTGCTGGCCGTGCTGGCTGCGGGTGGCGCGCACGCCGCCGGCCCCGACCTGGGCCAGGTGGCCAAGCAGGCCACGAACTGGACGGCCATCGCGATGTTCGCCGGCTTTGTGCTGCTGACCCTGTGGATCACCAAATGGGCCGCTTCCAGGACGCGCTCGGCGGCAGACTTCTACACCGCTGGCGGAGGCATCACGGGCTTCCAGAACGGGCTCGCGATCGCCGGAGACTACATGTCGGCTGCCTCCTTCCTGGGCATCTCGGCCGCGGTCATGGCCACGGGTTACGACGGCCTGATCTATTCGATCGGTTTCCTGGTCGGCTGGCCGATGATCACATTCCTGATGGCCGAGCGCCTGCGCAACCTGGGCAAGTTCACCTTTGCCGACGTGGCGGGCTACCGCTTCCAGCAAGGGCCCATCCGCGCCTTCGCGGCGGCGGGCACGCTGGTGGTGGTGGCGTTCTACCTGATCGCGCAAATGGTCGGCGCCGGCCAGCTCATCAAGCTGCTGTTCGGCCTGGAATACTGGATGGCGGTCGTCATCGTCGGCGGGCTGATGATGGTGTACGTGCTGTTTGGCGGCATGACGGCCACCACCTGGGTGCAGATCATCAAGGCCTGCCTGCTGCTGGCGGGCGTGACCTTCATGGCCTTCATGGTGCTGGCGCAGTACGGCTTCAGCCCCGAGGCGCTGTTTGCCAAGGGCGTGGAAGTGCGCGCCGCCATTGCCGCCAACAGCGGCAAGACGCCCGAAGAGGCGGCCAAGGCGGGGCTGTCCATCATGGGCCCGGGCGGGTTCATCAAGGACCCGATCTCGGCCATCTCGTTCGGCATGGCGCTGATGTTCGGTACCGCCGGCCTGCCGCACATCCTGATGCGCTTCTTCACGGTGCCCGATGCCAAGCAGGCACGCAAGTCGGTCTTCTGGGCCACCACCTGGATCGGCTATTTCTACGTGCTGATCTTCATCATCGGCTTCGGCGCCATCACCATGGTGCTGACCAACCCGGAGTACGCGGACGTCGCCAAGGGCATCATCCACGGCGGTGCCGGCACAGCCAACATGGCCGCGGTGCTGGTGGCCAAGTCGGTCGGCGGTAACGTGTTCTACGGCTTCATCTCGGCGGTGGCGTTCGCGACCATCCTGGCCGTGGTGGCGGGGCTCACCCTGTCGGGCGCCTCGGCCGTGTCGCACGACCTGTACGCCACCGTGTTCAAGAAGGGCAAGGCCGACAGCGCCGCCGAACTCAAGGTGTCGCGCATCACCACGGTCGTGCTGGGGATCGTTGCGGTGCTGCTGGGCATCACCTTCGAAAAGCAGAACATCGCGTTCATGGTGTCGCTGGCCTTCGCCGTTGCGGCCTCGGCCAACTTCCCGGTGCTGTTCCTGTCGGTGCTGTGGAAAGACTGCACCACGCGCGGCGCCGTGATCGGCGGCTTTCTGGGGCTGATCTCGTCGGTGGGCCTGACCATCGTGTCGCCCTCGGTATGGGAAGCCACGCTGGGCCACCCGGCTGGCTCAGCCTGGTTCCCGTACACCTCGCCGGCGTTGTTCTCGATGACCATCGGCTTTGTCGGCATCTGGTTGTTCTCCATCACCGATCGCAGCGCCAGTGCGGCGCGCGAGCGTGCCGCATTCCCGGCGCAGCAGGTCCGCTCGGAAACCGGCTTCGGCGCCTCGGGCGCGTCAGGCCACTAAGACAGACGCCGGCCCTGCGCGGCGGTGTCATCCGCCGCGCAGCTGCCTCAGCTTGATGAACGCCAGCGCCGCCATCACGGCATCGTTGACCGCATCGTGGGCTTCGCGCTGCGGCAGACCCAGGTCGTCCATGAGCGTGGCAAAGCGCAGGTCGATATCGGCGTTGACCTGCTGCTGGTAGGGTGGCAACTGTTTGAACTTGTAATCGTAGTACAGCGCCGAGACTTCGATCCTGGGCTGCGGCAGGCCCACGCCCAGCAGGGGCCGGATGGCGCGATTCAGCATCGCCACGTCGAACTCCAGGTAGTAGCCCACCAGCGGCCGGCTGCCGATGAAATGCATCAACTGCGCCATCGCCTCTGCGATCGGCAGACCCTGCGCCACGTCGCGTTCGCGCAGGCGATGAATGCGCACGCTTTCGGCCGCGATGCCCTTGTCCGGCCGCACCAGCAGCGCCAGCCGCTCGCTGGTCATGATGCGGTTGCCCACGATGCGCACCGCGCCGACCGAGATGATTTTGTCGCTGCGCACATTCAGGCCGGTGGTCTCGCAGTCCAGCGCCACCCACTCATTGGGCGGCGGCGGATCGAACATGAACCGGTAAGCCGGGTCGCGCAGGTGGTTCAGACGCCATTCACGCCGCATTGCGGCGACAACTGCCCTGGGCGAAAAGCGCGCCAGATTCACAGGGCATCGAGCCGAAATCGGTGGCGCAGCAGCGCCTTGAAGCGCTTGACCACGCCCAGCGTGTCCTTGAGCAGGTCACGCTCCAGGCTGCCAAGGCGTTCCGGCGCAAGGCCTCCGCTCACGGCCCGGCCGGCGTCCAGTTCGGCCAGCCCGGCCTTCAGGCGCAGCCCCATGAGCACGTGAAGGCTTTGCGTGAGTTCCTCGCCCAGGGTCGCGTCCATCGTTGCGTCGGCCACCAGCGCCTCGATACGGGCCACTGTGCCGGTCGGCGCCACATGGCGCGCCAGCGCCAGACTGCGTACCCCGTGCACGATCGGAAAAATGCCTTCCTTCTTCAGGTCGAGCAGGCGCTGCGCTTGTCCAAGCGGCAGCAACCGGTCCCACCAGGGCGAGGGACTGCCAAACGCTTCAATGACCGCCGCGAAGCGCCCGAGCACGGCGTCGTTGTCGGTGGCGAGCGCCATGAGGCCGCGGCGCACGCCCTCCAGCAGAGTCGCGTCGCCTGCCACGGCATGCGCATCCATGAAGATCGCCAGGTACATCAGGCTGTCCGCCTCTGGCATCAGCAGCCATTGCCGGACCTTCTGGCCGAACGCGCTGGCGCTGCCGCGCCAGGCCGGGTTGCTGAGCATGATGTGACCGGGGCATTCGGGATAGCCAAAACGGCTCAGCGCCTGCGAGAAGCGCTGGCAAATGGCGTCCAGCTCGTCGGGGGCGGTGTAGCCATCGCGCAGCAGCAGGCCATTGTCCTGATCGGTCTTGAGCAGTTGCTCACCACGCCCTTCACTGCCCATGACGAACAGGCAGCTGTTGGTCACCAGTTCTGCCGGTGCGATCATCTGCCAGGCGCGCTCGAACAGGCGCGCGTTCAGTTGCTGCACCAGCTTGGCCATGAGGCCGATGCGCGTGCCGTTGCGCTGCAGCAGCGAGATCAGGCGCGTGATCTGCAGGGCCGCCTGCGCCAGTGCGTCGAGATCGGGCGCCTGCTCGATCTGCACCGTGATCAGGTGCGAATGATTCGCCAGGAAGCTGAACACATCCAGCGCTTCCAGAATACCCCGCACTTCGTCACCCTCGGCCACGACGAGCCGGTGCACCCGGCAGCGCAGCAACAGCGCCATGGCCTCGCCGAGCTGGTCGGACGGGCGCACGGTGACGACCGGGCTGCTCGCCAGTTCGCCCACCGTCAGCTGATTCAGCGGACGGCCATCCAGGATCGCGCGCTGCAGTCCCGTCGTGGTGAAGATGCCGAGTCCGCCCGGCAGGCCGCGCACCAGCACATTGGAGGTGCGCTGCGCCTGGAACAGTTGCACGACCGACAGGACATCGGTCTGCGCATCGACCATATGGGCGGGGCGCAGATACGCCTCGTCCACCCGCGCCAGCGTCAGGGATTGCAGCTCGCGCTGCTCCTGCCGCTGCGACAGCGCACTGAGCTTGTGGCCCAGGTCCGAGAACAGCAGCGCACCAAAGGTGGCGTTCGAGGCAATCAACGCCTTGACGGTCGCTTTGGCCAACTGGTAGGCCACCACTTCCTCGGCCGCCACAAAGCGGCTGCTGACGCGCCCGGCCACCAGCCCGCGGCCATCGAAGCTGTCGTCCGGGCCGTAGCTGGCGACCACCTCGCCGTCTTCGCTCTGGGTGACTTCCCCCTTGATGACAACGTACAGGTGCGTGGGCTCGGCGCCGACCTCCAGTACCACCTCGCCTTCGCGGAAATAGGCGATGTCGACGTGGCGCCGAACCTGCTCCTGTTCCGCCGGACTCAGGCAGTCGAACGGCGAAGCGGCAAAATTGAAGGCACTGGGCATGGCGGTGGCGTGAAGTTCGTGGGAGGCGGCCCCCGATTCAACGCCGCACGCCTTGCGCCACCCTTGCAGCCACGTCCCAGGCCGTACCGTCAAACCATGGATCGCCTTCGCAGTAGGCGCGCAGCATGGGCAGTGCGTCGAAACCCCAGAACAGCTTGTCGTCCACCGCAAAGGTGGGCACGCCAAACACGCCCGCGGCAATCGCCTCTTCAGTTTGGGCCTTGAGCTGCGCCTTGACCTCGTCGCCGTGCATGTCGCGCGCGGGCGCCAGCTGCGCCGCCAGCGCCTGCAGCCGCACCGGGTCGGCTGCCTCGGCGCCGCCGCGCCAGACGTGGCGAAACACGGTCTCGCAGACATAGCGGTTGGGCGTGCCCTGCGCATTGCAGGCCACGGCCAGCCGCAACAGGGCCAGCGGGTTGAAGGGATGCGCTGCCGGCAGCTGCATCTCGATGCCGTGCTGCTGCGCCAGCCACAGCACCTGGCGGTAGGTCCAGTCGCGCTTGGGGGCAATCTCGGCGGGACCGAGCTGCCCATGGTGCTTGAGCAGCCCCGCGAACAGCAGCGGCTTGTGCGTCACGCTGTAGCTCAGGCCCAGCAGGGCTTCGGGCAGCTGTTCGAACGCGAGGTAGGCGTACGGCGAAATGAAATCGAGGTAGAAGGTGATGTGCTTCATGGCGATGCCGGCGTCGTTGTGGGTTCTGCCGCAGCGCGCTGCTCGATCAGGGCCCAGATGGCGCGCTTGTCGGCGTCGCTCATGCGGCTCCAGCGCCCGATCTCGTCGAGCGTGCGAAAGCAGCCCTCGCACCAGCCGCCGGCCTCGCTCATGCGGCACACCGAAATGCAGGGTGAGGGAACATTTTCGGCTGTAGCCCTTTCCACACCAGCATGATGAGCTATCGAATCAATAGCATTCATGCGATTTTGACGGCCTGCGCCACATCGGCCACAGGTGCGCCGGTGAGCCGCTGCAGGTCGTGCGGGCTGAGTTTGAAGACGCCGTGCGGATGGCCCGCCGCGGCCCAGATTTCCGCGAAGCGGAACAGCTCCTGGTCGATCAGCGTGACGGGCGTCGTGGCATGCGCCAGCGGCGACACGCCGCCGATCGAAAAGCCGGTGCGGGCCTTGACAAACTCCGCGTCGGCGCGTCCCAGCTTGCCGCCGCCCGCGCACACCAGGGCCGCCACCTTCTTCTCGTCCACGCGCCGGTCGCCCGAGGTCACCACCAGCACGGCCGCGTCGTCCGGGGTGCGGCGAAACACGATGCTCTTGGCAATCTGTCCCACGGCGATGCCCAGCGCATCGGCCGCCTGCTGCGCGGTGCGCGCGGCATCGTCGAGCATCACGGGTGCATGCGGGTGGCCCTGCGCGTGCAAGGCGGCCGCCACACGCTGCACGCCCTCTGGAAGGACGGAGGCGGGAGCGGGAGTCATGTTCATGACTAGCCCGCCCGCTTGGCCAGGATGGCCGCGGCTGCGCGCGAGTTCGGCTTGCGCTCCAGATGGTCGCTGATGAATTTGCCAGCGTCGATCAGTTTGTCCAGATCGATGCCGGTCTCGATCCCCATGCCGGCCAGCAGATACACCACGTCTTCCGAGGCCACGTTGCCGGTCGCACCCTTGGCGTAGGGGCAGCCGCCCAGGCCCGCCACCGAGGTGTCGAACTGCCACACGCCCATCTCCAGGCTGGCCAGCGTGTTGGCCAGCGCCTGGCCGTAGGTGTCGTGGAAGTGGCCCGACACGTCGTCGATGTCGTAGTGCGTCAAAGTCGCCTCCATGGCGCGCCGCACCTTGAGCGGCGTGCCCACGCCAATGGTGTCGGCCACGCCGATGTGCTGCACGCCGATGCCTTTCATGAGCCCGGCCAGCATGCCGACCCGCTCGGGCGCGATCTCGCCCTCGTAGGGGCAGCCCACGGTGCACGACATGGCGCCGCGCACGTGGATGCCGTGGGTGCGCGCCGCCTCGACCACCGGGCGAAAGCGCTCGATGCTCTCGGCGATCGAGCAGTTGATGTTGCGCTGGCTGAACGCCTCGCTGGCGGCACCGAACACCACGATCTCGTCCGGCCACTCGGCGCGCGGCGCGGCAATTGCCGCCTCGAAGCCCTTCATGTTGGGCGTCAGCACCGAGTAGCGCACACCCGGCTGGCGCCGGATGCCGTGCATGACCTCACTCGCGTCAGCCATCTGCGGCACCCATTTGGGGCTGACGAAGCTGGTGACCTCGATCTCTTTCAGGCCGGCGTCCTGCAGGCGCTGCACCAGCTCGATCTTGACCGCGGCCGGCACCATCTGCTTTTCGTTTTGCAGGCCGTCGCGCGGGCCCACATCGACGAGTTTGACTTTGCTGGGAAGGCTCATGTTCTGACTCCAGGAGATGTTGACACTCAGTATCCGCGTTGCCCGTCGACCACGCCCGCCAGCGCGCTAAAGTCCGCACCGGCCTCGAGGGCCCGGATCTTGGCGGCGATCTGCGCCACCGATTCCTCGCGCTGCGTGCGCGCCGAGGCATGCGGCGTCACCGTGATCTTCGGATGCCGCCAGAACGGGTGCGCGGGCCCGAGCGGCTCCGACGCGAACACGTCGAGCGTCGCGCCCGCGAGCTGGCCAGCGTCGAGCAGCGGGATCAGGTCGTCTTCGACCAGGTGCGCGCCGCGCGCCACGTTGATGAGGTAGCCGCCGGGGCGCCCGCCGTTCAGCCGGCCCAGCGTGCCTGCGCGCAGGATGCCGCGCGTCTCGCCGGTCAGCGGCAACAGGCACACCAGCACGCGGCTGGCCGCGAGAAATGCGTCAAGCCCATGCGCGCCGTCAAAACACTGGATGCCGTCGATCTGCTTGGGCGAGCGGCTCCAGCCCAGCACCGGAAACTCGAACTGCGCAATGGCCTTGCCGACGCGCTCGCCGAGCACACCCAGGCCCATGACGCCGACCGGAAAATCGCGGCGCGCACGCGGGCGGCGGTAGCTCCAGATGCCTTCGCGTGCGTCGGCCTCATAAGCATCGAACTCGCGGAAATGGCGGATCAGCGCATGGCAGACGTACTCAGCCATCTGCACTGACATGCCCGCGTCGTCGAGCCGCACGATGCGCGTGTGCGGCGGCAGTTTGAGCTTGAGCAGCGCGTCGACGCCGGCCCCGATATTGAACAGGCCGCGCAGCCGCTGCTGCTCGTCCAGGAATTCCTGTGGCGGCGCCCACACCACCGCATGGTCGGCCAGCGCGGCGCCGGGCGTCCAGGCTTCGACCTCGGCCTGCGGCAGCTCGGCGCGCAGGCCTTCGACCCAAGGTTCGGGACGGTTGTTGTCGGTGAGGCAGACGGTGATTCGCATCGGCACCAGTTTAATCAAGCCTTGATGCGCAGCAGCTCCGCGCCTTCCGTCACCTGATCGCCTGGCGCATACAGAAGTTCTTCGACCGTGCCATCGGCTGGCGCGGCGATGGTGTGCTCCATCTTCATGGCTTCCATCACCGCCAGCGCCTGGCCTTTGGCGACCTTGTCGCCGGGCTTGACCGCAAACGACACCACCTTGCCCGGCATCGGCGCGGTCAGCCGGCCCGCATCGGCCTGGCCCACGCTGGCGTGCGCCAGCGCATCGATCACTACGATTTGTGTAGCGCCCAATGCACAGAACACATGGGCTACAGCCTGATTCAGCCATACCTTGACGGTCTGGCGCTGGCCCGCAAAGTCGACCCCGATGCCATCCGCCACCGGCACGAAGGTGAGCGGCCCGGCGACGCTGCCGACCTGCAGCTGCAGGGCGCCGTCGTGCAGACGGGTCAACGCGGCCGTGACCGCCTCGCCGTGAAATTCGAACTCGAAGCGGCGCGTGGCCAGGCCGTGCGCGCGCCAGCCGTCGCGCCGGGCCCAGGGGTCGATCCAGGCGCCGTTGGACGCATCGACTTCAAGGGCCTTCTCTTCCACCAGCGTGCGCGCAATGGCCGCGGCCGCGGCCAGCGGCAGGCCGACTTTTTCCTGTTTGAACAGCTTGGCCTCTTCGCGCGGGATCAGCCCCGTGTCCAGGTTCGCCTGGGCAAACGAGGGGGTGTTGATGACGTAGCGCAGAAACTGCACGTTGGTGTTCAGCCCGACGATATGGGTTTGCGACAGGGCCTCGTCCATGCGCGCCAGCGCCTGCTCGCGGGTATCGCCATGCACGATCAGCTTGGCCACCATGGGGTCGTAAAACGGCGAGATGGCGTCACCTTCGCGCACGCCGGAGTCCACCCGGACCAGAGTGTCTGCGCCGCCCCTGTTCCCGCGCTCGAAGCTCACGTACGCCGGCAGGTCGTAGACACGCAGCGTGCCGGTGGCCGGCAGGAAGTTGTTGTCGGGATTTTCGGCGCAGATGCGCGCCTCGATCGCATGGCCGTGGATGCGCAGCTCGTCCTGTTTCTGCGGCAGCGGCTCGCCCGACGCCACGCGCAATTGCCACTCCACCAGGTCGAGCCCGGTGATGGCCTCGGTCACCGGGTGCTCGACCTGCAGCCGCGTGTTCATCTCCATGAAGAAGAAAGTCATGCTGCCATCGGGCTTTTGCTCGACGATGAACTCCACCGTGCCGGCGCCCACGTAGTTCACGGCGCGCGCAGCCGCCACCGCGGCCTCGCCCATCTGCTGGCGCATGGCAGGCGTCATGCCGGGCGCCTGTGCTTCCTCCAGCACCTTCTGGTGGCGCCGCTGCACCGAGCAATCGCGTTCGAACAGGTAAACGTAGTTGCCCTGCGTGTCGCCGAACACCTGGATTTCGATGTGGCGCGGGCGCTGCACGTACTTCTCGATCAGCACCGCGTCAATGCCAAAGCTGCTGCTGGCTTCGCGCTGGCATGAGGCCAGCGCCGCGGCGAAGTCCTTCGCCTTTTCCACCACGCGCATGCCCTTGCCGCCGCCGCCCGCGCTGGCCTTGATCAGCACCGGGTAACCGATGGCGTCGGCCTCGCGCTGCAGCAGCGCCGGGTCCTGGTCCGCACCGTGGTAGCCAGGCACCAGCGGCACCCCGGCCTTGCCCATCAACTGCTTGGATTCGGCCTTCAGGCCCATGGCCCGAATCGCGGCGGGCGGCGGGCCGATGAAGACCAGCCCCGCATCGGCACAGGCCTGGGCAAATTCGTCGTTCTCGCTCAGAAAGCCGTAGCCGGGGTGGATGGCTTGCGCGCCGGTGGCCTTGGCGGCCTCGATGATGCGCTCCCAGCGCAGGTAGCTGTCCTTGGGCGCGCTGGCGCCGATCGGCACTGCCTCGTCGCACACGCTGACGTGCTTGGCGCTGGCATCGGCCTCGGAGTACACCGCCACGGTCTTGATGGCCATGCGCCTGGCCGTGGCCGCGACACGGCAGGCGATCTCGCCACGGTTGGCAATCAGAATTTTGTTGAACATTTAGGTGACCTTTGCAAAACCGGAAAAGAAACGGGAGACGCGGCGAAACACCGCCTTGAGGAATTTGATCAGCACCCAGGTCATGGCCCACATGAGCACCACCACGATCGCCAGCAGCACGCCGAACATCAGCGGGTGGTGGACGGAAAGCCAGAGTGCGCCGACCACCAGGCCGTCCTCGGTCAGGCTCGCCAGCACGTTGGAAAAAGGCTCGGGCAAGGTGTTGATCGCGGCCCGGCTGGTGGTCTTGGCGGCCTGGCTGGTGGCCGCCAGCGTGCCGCCCATCAGCGCGGCGACCGCGGTCATGGTGCCGCCGTCGGCCCCGAACACGCCAGCGGCCAGCGCGGCACCGGCCGGGATGCGGATCACGCTGTGCACGATGTCCCACAGCGAATCGACACCGGGGATCTTGTCGGCGAAGAACTCGACGAACAGCATGAAGCCGCTGGCGGCGAGCATGGCCGGGTGCTGCAGCAGCGCCAAGCCGTCGGGCAGCGGGATCCAGCCCAGCGCGCCCGCCATGCCGACCATGAAGACCACCGCGTAGAGCCGCAGGCCGCTGGCCCAGCCCAGCGCGGCGGCCAGCGCCAGCAGGCTGGCCATGTCGAGGTGGCCCGCCGCCTGACCGACACCCACCGCGGCGGTGCCGGCAGCGCTGGCCGCCTGGCTGCCCAGCGGCGCCAGCCACGACGGGAGGGATTGAAGCAAAGTTTGCAGCATGGCTTGCGGGGTCGCGCTGTGTCGGCCGCTCAGGGCAGCAGCCAGCCCGGCTTGCGCTTGTTCAGGAACGACTGCACGCCTTCCCGGCCCTCAATGCTGGAGCGGATATCGGCAATGCGCTGGGCGGTGTCAGCGCGCAGCCCGGCCGTCAGCGGGACGCCGGCCACATCGCGCACCAGGCGCTTGCATTCGCGTGCCGCTTTGGGCCCGTTGGCGGCCAGCGTGGCCACCAGCTCCGCCACCTTCGCGTCGAGTGCCCCGGCACTGCACAGCTCGTGCACAAAACCCAGCGCGTGGGCCTGCGCCGCGCTGAAGCGCTCCGCGGTGACCATGTAGCGGCGCGACGCCTGCTCCCCCAGGGCGCGCAGCACATACGGGGCGATGGTCGCGGGCAACAGGCCGAGCCGGGCTTCCGACAGGCAGAAGGTCACCTCGTCCGCCGCGACAAGCACGTCGCAGACCGCCGCCAGGCCCATGCCGCCGGCGTAGCAGTCGCCCTGGATGCGCCCCACGATGGGCACCGGGCACTGGTACAGGGTCCAGAGCATGTCGGCGAGCTTTTGCGCATCGGCACGGTTCTGATCCCAGCTGTAGTCGGCCATGGCGCGCATCCAGTTGAGGTCGGCGCCGGCGCAAAACGCCTTGCCGTGCGCGCCCAGCACGATGACGCGCAGGTCATCATCCTGCGACAACGCTGCGAACACCTGCGCCAATTCGGCGATGACGTCGTCATTGAAGGCATTGCGGACCTCGGGCCGGTTCAGCCAGACCTCGGCCACATGGGGCGCGGGACGGCGCAGGTCAAGAATGTTTGACGCGGGTGTATTCATAAAGGGACTCAATAGCGTTTGGCAACTTCTTCCAGCATGACCTCGGTGGCACCGCCGCCGATGGCCAGCACGCGCGCATCGCGCCACAGCCGCTCGATCGCGGTCTCGCGGATGTAGCCCATGCCGCCATGGAACTGCTGGCAGGTCTGCACCACCTCGTTGACCAGTTCGCCAGTGAGGGCCTTGAGCATGGAGACTTCCTGCACGATGTCGCGCCCCTGCGTCACGCTCCACGCGCAGTGGTACATGAAAGAACGCGCGGCGCGGGTCCTGGCGTCGAGCATGGACAGGCGCTGGCGGATGGTCTGCTGGTCCCACAGCGTGGCGCCGAAGGCCTGGCGCTGGCGCACGTAGTCCAGCGTCAGCTGGAGCGCCTGCGTGCAGTGGCCCACCGCCATCGCCGCCAGCGCAATGCGCTCGGTCTGGAAGTTCTTCATGACCGAGTAGAAACCTTTGCCCTCCTCACCCAGCACATGACCGGCGGGGATGCGCACGTTATCCAGCACCAGCTCGGCGGTGTCGGACGAGAGCCAGCCCGTCTTCTTCAGCGCGCGGCCCACACTGAAGCCGGGCGTGCCCTTCTCGACGATGAACATGGTCATGTCGTGCCGGCCCGATCCCGTTTTGGCGGCAATGAAATACAGGTCGGCGTGCACGCCGTTGGTGATGAACATCTTGGTGCCGTTGAGCACCCAGTCGTCGCCGTCACGGCGCGCCGTGGTGCGGATGCCGGCCACGTCCGAGCCCGCGCCGGGCTCCGTGATGCCCACCGCCGCGATCATCTCGCCGGCCGTGACCTTGTGCAGGTATTTTTCCTTCTGCGCCGCGCTGCCCGCGTGGTGCAGGTGCGGGCCCGCCATGTCGGTATGCACCAGCACGGTGATGATGAAACCGGCAAAGGTGGATTGCGACAGCGCCTCGGCGAACACCAGGTTGGTCAGTGCGTCCGCATCAGCGCCGCCGTAGCGGCCCTCGTACATCAGCCCCAGCAGCCCCGCCTGGCCCATGCGGCGCAACACGTCGCGCGGCACCATGCCGGCCTCTTCCCAGGCCGCGCCATGCGGCTCGACCTCGCGTGCAATGAAGCGCGCGACCTGGTCGCGCAACAGCCCGTGTTCGGGCGTGATGTAAATGTTGTCCATGCGTGTGGCCCCGCGCCTTACATGCGGAACACGCCGAACTTCGTGTCGGGAATCGGCGCGTTGAGCGTGGCCGACAGGGCCAGCGCCAGCACGCGGCGCGTGTCGGCCGGGTCGATCACGCCGTCGTCCCACAGGCGCGCGCTGGAATAGTAGGGATGCGACTGGCGCGCAAACTGGTCGAGCACGGGCTGCTTGAAGGCCGCTTCTTCCTCCGCACTCCAGCTGCCGCCGCGGCCTTCAATGCCGTCGCGCTTGACGGTCGCCAGCACGCCCGCCGCCTGCTCGCCGCCCATCACGCAGATGCGCGCGTTCGGCCACATCCAGAGAAAACGCGGCGAATAGGCACGCCCGCACATGCCGTAGTTGCCCGCGCCGTAACTGCCGCCGATGATCACGGTGAATTTCGGCACCTGGGCGGTCGCCACCGCGGTCACCATCTTGGCGCCGTGGCGGGCGATGCCTTCGTTTTCGTACTTGCGCCCGATCATGAAGCCGGTGATGTTCTGCAGGAACACCAGTGGAATCTTGCGCTGGCAGCACAGCTCGATGAAGTGCGCCCCTTTTTGCGCCGACTCGGAAAACAGGATGCCGTTGTTCGCGACGATGCCCACCGGCATGCCTTCGATGTGCGCGAAGCCGCACACCAGCGTGGTGCCATAGCGCGCCTTGAACTCGTGGAACTCGCTGGCGTCGACGATGCGGGCGATGACTTCGTGCACATCGTAAGGTTTGCGCGTGTCGGTCGGGATCACGCCGTACAGCTCTTCCGCTGCGAATTTAGGAGCGGATTGTGCCCGCAGGCTCTGGGCTATCGCCTTTTTTTGATTGGTATTCTTGACCACCGAGCGGGCCAGCGCGAGCGCGTGCGCGTCGTTTTGCGCCAGATGATCGGCCACGCCCGACAGCCGCGTGTGCACGTCGCCGCCGCCCAGGTCCTCGGCCGAGACGATCTCGCCGATCGCGGCCTTCACCAGCGGCGGCCCGCCCAGGAAGATGGTGCCCTGGTTCTTCACGATGATGGTCTCGTCGCTCATCGCCGGCACGTAGGCGCCACCGGCCGTGCACGAGCCCATGACCACTGCGATCTGCGAGATGCCCTGCGCGCTCATGTTGGCCTGGTTGTAGAAGATGCGGCCGAAGTGGTCGCGGTCGGGGAATACTTCGTCCTGGTTCGGCAGATTCGCGCCGCCCGAGTCCACCAGGTAGATGCAGGTCAGGTGGTTCTGCTGCGCGATCTCCTGCGCCCGCAAATGCTTTTTCACGGTCAGCGGGTAATAGGTGCCGCCTTTGACCGTGGCATCGTTGCACACGATCATGCAATCGACACCTTCGACACGGCCGATACCCGCGATCAGGCCGGCGCACGGCGCGGCCCCGTGGTACATGCCATGGGCCGCCAGCGGCGACAGCTCCAGAAACGGCGTGCCGGGGTCCAGCAGCATCTGCACGCGCTCGCGTGGCGGCAGCTTGCCGCGCGCCGTGTGCTTGGCGCGGGCGGCCTCGCCACCGCCCTCCGCCGCCTTGGCGACCTGGACCCGCAGGTCGTCGACCAGTTCGCGCATGGCAGCGGCATTGGCCTGGAATTCGGCGGAACGGGGGTTCAGTTGGGTGTCTAGCGTGCTCATGGGGGGGTTGGTGTCCGTGCTGTGTGGGCTTATTGGGATTCTGGCGGCTGTCAGGCGGTCTTCTGTTCCGCCAGGCCCAGTTGCTGCTTCATCGCATCGCGGATCTTGAATTTCTGGATCTTGCCGGTCACCGTCATCGGGAACTCGGTCACGAAATGGATGTATTTCGGCACCTTGTAGTGCGCAATCTGGCCCTTGCAGAAGGCGCGGACCTCGTCTTCGGTCAGGCTCTGGCCGGGCTTGACGATGATCCAGGCGCAGAGTTCCTCGCCATACTTCTGGTCGGGCAGCCCGACCACCTGCACATCCTGCACCTTCGGGTGGCGGTACAGGAACTCCTCGATCTCGCGCGGGTAGATGTTCTCGCCGCCGCGGATCACCATGTCCTTGATGCGCCCGACGATGTTGACGTAGCCCTCGTCGTCCATGGTCGCGAGGTCGCCGGTGTGCATCCAGTGCTCGGCATCGATGGCCTCGCGCGTCCTGGCCTCGTCTTCCCAGTAGCCATGCATCACCGAGTAGCCGCGCGTGCAGAACTCGCCCGAGGTGCCGCGCGGCACGGTCGCGCCGGTCTCGGGGTCGATGATCTTGATCTCCAGGTGCGGCTGCACCGTGCCGACAGTGGACACGCGCTTGTCCTGCGGCGTGTCGGTGCTGCTCTGGCAACTCACCGGGCTGGTCTCAGTCATGCCGTAGGCGATGGTGATTTCGCGCAGGTGCATCTGATCAACCACGCGCTTCATCACCTCGGTCGGACACGGCGAGCCGGCCATGATGCCGGTGCGCAGGCTCGACATGTCGAACTCCGCAAAGCGCGGGTGGTCCAGTTCGGCAATGAACATGGTAGGCACGCCATGCAGTCCGGTGCACTTCTCTGCTTGCACCGTCTCCAGCACCGTGATCGGGTCGAAGCCGTCGTTCGGGAACACGATGCAGCTGCCGTGCGTCAGGCAGGCCAGGTTGCCCAGCACCATGCCGAAGCAGTGGTACAGCGGCACCGGAATGCAGAGACGGTCGGCGGGCGTGAGTTTCATGCACTCGCCGATGAAGAAGCCGTTGTTCAGGATGTTGCGGTGCGTCAGCGTCGCGCCCTTCGGGAACCCCGTCGTGCCGCTGGTGAACTGGATGTTGATGGGGTCGCCGGCCTGCAGCGTGGCGCCGATCTGCGCGATGCGCGGGTCATTGGGGTTGCCGCTGGCGAGCAGCGCCGAGAAGCGCAGCAGCCCCGGCTCGTCCGCGCCCGCGCCGGCCTCGTCCATCCAGACCACCGTGCGCAAATGGGGCAGCCGGCTTGAGGCGAGCTGGCCCGCTTGCGCATGCGCATACTCGGGTGCAAGCTCGCGCAGCATGCCCAGGTAGTCGCTGGTCTTGAAACGCGCCATGGTCACCAGCGCCTTGCAGTCAACCTTGTTGAGCGCGTAGTCGAGCTCCGACGTGCGGTACGCCGGGTTGATGTTGACGAGGATCAGGCCAACCTTGGCGGTCGCGATCTGCATCAGCAGCCAGGCGGCGTTGTTGTGCGACCAGATGCCGACGCGCTCGCCCGGCGCCAGGCCCAGATTCAGCAGCGCGCTGGCGAGCCGGTTCGACTCGGTCTGCAGTTCACGGTAGGTGAAGCGCCGCCCCTCGTGGCGGCTCACCAGCACCTCGCGCTCGGGCTGCTTCGCGACCATGTCATCGAAGAAAGCGCCGATGGTCTGTTCGATCAGCGGCACGTCGGTGGCGCCGCGGGCATGGCTAGCGGCGGCAGAGGCCGGATTCGGTTGCGTCATGTCTGTCTCCATGAAGGTCGGCGGTTGCAAAAACTACGCTTGAATTTTGGAGGATAGGCCGAAAGCCGGGCTCTTGCCAGCCACAGAGGTTGCAAATCCTGCCACGTCAGGGCAGGAAATATGCAGCCGGCGTCCCGTTTCAACGCGGCTCCGCTTCCGCGCCAAGCCCCAGCGCCGCCTTGCGCCGGTACTCGGCCGGCGAGTCGCCCGTCCATTGCCGAAAGGCGCGCGCAAAGCTCTTTTCGTTGCCGAAGCCGACGGCATGTGCCACCTGCTTGATGGGGCGCATGGTGCGGCGCAGGGCTTCGCTCGCCTGCTCCAGCCGGACCTCATCCTTCAGCGCCTGCAGCGAGGCGCCCTCCTCCTGCAGCTGGCGGTGCAGCGTGCGCGGCGACACATGCAGCGCATCGGCCAACGCGTCGGCATTCGCCCCCACCGCCTGGCTTTGCAGCAGCATGCGCACGCGCTGCACCAGCAGCCGGTCGCGGCGGTATTGCCGCACCACCAGCGCGAGCGCCTGCGGCAGCAGGGCGCCCAGCGCCTTGTCATCGCGGCGCAGGGGCAGCGCCAGGTAGTGCGCATCAAAGCGCAGCTCGGCCTGCACCGCCGCGAAGCGGACCGGGCCCGGAAACAGCACCGGGTACACCGCCGCATGCGCGGGCTGCGCGAACGGGAAGGCGGTCTCCTGCAAGGCGATGCGCGAATCGACCAGCCAGCAGGAAATGCCATGGATGTTGCGCAGCAGGGTGACCAGGCAAAACTCGCGGACCGCGGGGTCCAGGCGCCGCTCGGTCAGCGTCACCGTGGCCTGCCCGTCCGCCACCGACAGACCGAGCGCGATGTCGTCGGTCAGCAGGTTGTGGTGGCGCAGCCAGCGCCGCAGCGCCACGCCCAGGTTGGGCGACGTCAGCGAGGCGCGCAGCAGCATGACGTAGCTGCCCCAGCGCAGCCGGCGCGAGAACCAGCCCAGCGCCTCGTCATCGAGCTCCCGCATGGCCTCGCCCGCCAGCACCTGGAACTGCCGGGACGTGACGGCGCCATCGGGCTGCTGCAGCAAGTCTGGCGCGATTTGTGCCTTGGCCAGCGCCCCGGCCGGGTCGGCGCCATAGCGTTCATATGCCAACAGGATCATCCTGACAAACGACAGCGGCGTGGCCGAAACGGGATTCATGGGCCCCAGTGTAGGTGGCCCGGCGGCGGCTTACGCGCGCCGCAGGTTCATCAGCGCCGGAAAGTTCACCAGCGCAGGCAGTTGCGCCATGTCGGTGAAGACGCCGGCGGCGCCGGCCCGGCGCAGCGCATCGGACGCTTCAGGCCCGGCCTCGGGTGCGCTGTAGCCAAACACGGTCGCGCCGGCCGCCACCCCTGCCGTCACGCCGGTGACGGTGTCTTCCACCACGGCGCAGCGCCGCGGATTCACGCCCAGCGCGCGAGCGGCGGCCAGGTAGACATCGGGCGCGGGCTTGGAGCGGGGCAGCTCGTGGCCGCTGAACACGCGGCCGTCAAAATAATCCATCAGGCCGACCTTCTTGAGCTGCAACTCGACCTTGAAGCGGTCGGCGCCCGAGGCGCAGGCGATGCGCCCGCCATGGTGCGCGTGCACGGCATCGACCGCGTCATGAACATTGAGTACCGCGGCCAGGTCGCGCTCCAGCGCTGCGTTGCGGCGCGCGCGGAATTCCTGCATCCAGCGCTCGGTGAGCGGCTGGCCGGTCTTCGCCTCGATGAGCGCGGCCTCGTCCTTGACCGCCTTGCCGACGAACAGGCGCATGCACTCCTGCACGCTGAGCGTCCAGCCCAGCTCATCCAGCATGTCGCGCAGCACGCCGTTGGTGATGGGCTCGGAGTCCACCAGCACGCCATCGCAATCGAACAACACCGCTTCAAAATTCATAGCTACCTGTGCATGTCCCATATGGGCTACAGCCACTTTTCATTTAAATAGTTCAGAAAACCACGCCATCCACATAGTACCAACGCCCGTCCTCGTGCACGAAGCGGCTGCGCTCATGCAGGCGCACCGCGCGGCCCGCGACACGATGGCGCGCGACGAACTCGACCTCGGCGTGATCGGCGTCCAACAGGCGCTGCGCACGCACCTCCAGCCCCAGCCACTTCGCGCCGGGTTCGAAGTCCAGCGATGGCGGGCGAGTGCTGGCGTGCCAGGTGGCGAGCAGGTAATCGGCGCGTTCCAGCACAAAGGCGCTGTAGCGCGAGCGCATCAACGCTTCGGCATCGGGCGCCGGCTGCCCCGCATCCAGGTAGCGGCCGCAGCAGGCGTCGTGCGCCAGCGCACGGCCGCGTGCATCGCGCCGACCACAAGGGCAAGCCGCGCCGGGCGCTGCGCGGCTCACGCCTTTTTGGCCTTGCGCTGCTCCAGCGTTTCGGTCGGTGCGCCTAGCCTCACCCACTCGGCGTAGCCGCCGTCGATGTGCGCCACGTTGGTCATGCCCATGTCCTGCAGCGCCTTGGTGGCCAGCGCGCTGCGCCAGCCGGCGCCGCAGAACAGGATGAACTCTTTCGACTCGTCGGCAAAAATCGGCTTGTGGTAGGGCGACGCGGGATCGACCCAGAATTCCAGCATGCCGCGCGGCGCATGGTAGGCGCCCACCACGGTGCCGCCCTCCAGTTCGCGCACGTCGCGGATGTCGACGATCTGCACGCCGGGTGCGCCGAGCCGGGCGCGCACCTCAGCCACGGAGTAGGTCTTGACCTGGGCCATGGCTTCGTCAACGAGTTGTTTGTAGCCTTTGGTGATGGGCATTGGTGTTCTCCTGAAAATAGTCAGATTAGACCAATATCGCGCGGTTTGACACCGGCAAACACCTGGTCGAGCTGGCCGGCATTGAGCCCGAACTGGCGCGCAAACAGCCCCGCCAGCACCGCGCGGTATTCGTTGAGCACGGGGTAGTCGCGGTTCTGGAACAGCGTGGACGGCTCCACCCGGACCTGGTCGCCCGCCAGCCGGCTACCGCGCACGCTGCCCCCCAGCACCCAGTACACCGTGCCGTGGCCGTGGTCGGTGCCGCGGTTGCCGTTTTGCCGGAAGGTGCGGCCGAACTCGCTGATCACCACCACCGTGGTATCACGCCAGGCCGGGCCCATTTCCTGCGCAAAGGCCGCCAGCCCCTGGCCCAGTTCGTCCAGCCGGTTCGCCAGATAGCCCTGGGCGCCGCCCTGATTCACGTGCGTGTCCCAGCCGCCGACATCGACGAAGCCGATGTTGTAGCGGTCGCTCATCAGCCGTGCAATGCGGCGAGCCTCGCCGCCGAAGCCCTTGGCCGTCATGGCGTCGCGGCTGGCGGCGTCCATCTGGGCCGTCATCTCGCGCGTCACTTCGTCGCGCACCGAGAAGCCTTCATCGACGCGCGACGCCAGCGCCGTGCCCTGGTACATGGACGCAATCAGCTGGCTCTGGCGCGGATCGACCGAGGTCTTTGCGACGTTCTTGAGCGCCGCGTTGGGCACCTGCACCTTGCCCTGCAGTGTCAACGGCAGCTGGTTGGTGAAGGCAATCGGCGTGGCGCCATTGACCACGGCTGCGAGCCGGTTCAAGAACCCCGAGCGGTAATCCCGGCTGCGGTCCAGCGGCTGCCCCAGCTCGATACTGTCCTGCGTCTCGAAATGGCTGCGCGAGGTGTCGTCGGTTCCGGCGAAGGGAATGAAGGCCACCTGGCCTTTTTGGTACAGCGGAAAAATCGTGTCGCGCAGCGCCGGGTGCAGGCCCCAGTCGGCATTGAGCGGCAGGGCCGTCGCGAGGTCGGCACCGGGGCGCGGCACGGCAATGTCGGGGCGTGCCTCGTAGTAAAAGCTGCTCGAGATCGGCACCAGCAGATTGCAGGCGTCGTAGGCGCCGCGCAGGAAGACGATCAGCAGGCGCGATTGCGCGGCCGGCGCGGCCAGCAGTTGTCCGGCGCCCGCTGCCAGCGGCAGGGCACCGAATGATTTGAGCAGGTGGCGGCGTTTCATGGTGACTCCAATATCAACGGTTCATCCACTCAGGCGACGACAGCAGGAAAGTATTCCACTCCTGGGGCGAGGCGGCCTGGTCCAGCGCGTGGCGCGTGGCCGGGCTGAGCGTCTGGCTGATGGCGTCGAAGTACAGCGCGTTGGCCAGTTGCGGAAAGGCCGTCCGCTCGCGTGGCTGCGGCTCGTCGGTCTTGAACAGGCCGGCGCTGCCAGAACTGATGGCCTTGGCAATTTCAAAGCGCGTGGCCATCTGGCCCGGGCTGGCCCAGGCCGAATCAAGCAGGGGGTAGCCGTCGGGCGTCTGGTGGCCATACAAGGGCTCGCCCATGCGGTTCAGCCAGTTCAGGATCGGCCCGACGTTGAGGATGGTCTTGTCGTCGTAGGCCAGCCGCACGGACGAGATCACGTAGCGCATCGGGTCCTTGAATTTGTGGCCGGCCGACTGCGCGAACTCACGCGAGGTCAAGAGAGTTTGCAGAGTGGCGGCGATGTCGCCATCGCTGTGCTGAAACGTCTGGGCCATGCGCTCGACCAGCGCTGGCGGCGGATCGTCCGACAGCCAGTACACGGCCAGCTTGCGGCTGATGATGCGGGCCGTGGCCGGCGCCCGGGCCAGCCGGTCCAGCGCTTCGTCGAACTCGGCCAGGCCCTGGCTGCGGATTGGCTGGCCCAGGAAATCCTTGGGGCCGAAATCGTGCCGCCGCGGGTTGAACACGAACGCCCCCTGGCGCACAAAATAGGGCTGCAGCTCGCGCCGCAGGTTCGGCTCATTCGGACCAAAGTTGACACCCACGCCGGTCATGATGCGCGCCAGTTCCTGCACGTCGTGCTGCGTGTAGCCGGCATTCACGCCCAGCGTGTGCAGCTCCATGATTTCGCGCGCGTAGTTCTCGTTGATGTGGCCCGCGGCGTTTTGCACGTTGTCCAGATAGACCAGCATGGCCGGGTGGTGCGCCACCGCACCGAGCAAATCCCGGAACTTGCCGAGTGCATGGGGCCGGATCGCCACGTCCTCGTAGTCGCCGATGGTGGCGCGCAGGTTGCCCTTGTTCTGGAACACGCTGAAGTGGTTCATCCAGAACCAGGTCATCTGCTCCTGGATCTGGTTCGGGGAATAGAGCGCGCGCAGGATATGGCGCGTCGCCGCCTCGCGCCCGAGCCGGTTCATCTCCTGCTGCCAGGCCTGCAGTGCCGCCTTTTTGTCGTCATCGCTGGCGAGGGCCGCAGCAGCCTTGCGGCGCTGCGCCATCTCCTGCTCCAGCGCGTCCACCGGGCGCTGGCTGATGGTCATGGCGGCAATCTGGGCCTGCACGGCGGGCGGGAGCCGCGCGGGCGAAGGGTGTAGTTGCCGGCCCAGGTACTGGTCGAGGGGGGTACCCCCCACCTGCGCCATCGCCGTGGTGTCAGCACCCCAGGTGAGGTGATTGATCGCCCTGAAGGTCTCGATGGCGACCGGTTGACCCTGCCCCGGGGACGACTGCGCTGCGGTGGCGGTGCCGCCCGGTGCGGCGCAACTGGCCAGCACCAGGCCGGCAAGCAGCGCCGAGCCGATGGCAGGCAGGGAACGGCGGGCAGCCATGTGGTGTGACCGCTTAGTGGCCGATCGCCTTGCTGTTCTTGTTCAGTTCCTGGTTCAGCGCCTTGTCATCGACCTTGGTGATGTGGCTGCCGTCCTGCCGGGCCATGGACCGCTCCTGCGCGCGAACCCCCCTGTCGTTGGCGCGCAACTGGTGCGCCTGCTGATGGGTGATTTCCCCTTCCTTGACCTCACGGGTAATGCGCTGGTTCTGGACGTGCAGGCGGTGGTTGACCTCTTCGCGGCGCGGATGGGCCTTCTGCCATGGCGTGTCGGCGGCGAATGCGTTGCCGGTCAGGACGCCGGCGGCCGTGGTCAGGGCGAGCAGAGCCAAGGTGGTGCGAACGGAGGTTTTCATGATGTCTTCCTTGTGGTTTCCGGCAGACCCCTTTGGTGTGCCTGCGTACTCTAACGCCGGCGCTGAAACCGGAGCCGACAGCCGGGCGAACCTTTACACAGCGGAAACACCAAGGCCCGCGCGGCTCACCTCCTGGAATACCCTTGCATCACAGTGCGCGCTGGATGATGATTTTCTGCACGTCGGAGGTGCCTTCGTAAATCTGGCACACACGCACGTCGCGGTAGATGCGCTCGACCGGGAAGTCGCTCACGTAGCCGCAGCCGCCCAAGGTCTGGATCGCGGCGCTGCAGACCTGCTCGGCCATTTCGCTGGCGAACAGCTTGGCCATGGCGGCTTCCTTGAGGCACGGGCGGCCCGCGTCACGCAGACTCGCGGCGTGCCAGATCAACTGCCGCGCTGCTTCAATTTTCATAGCGCACTCGGCAAGCCGGAAGCCGACGGCCTGGTGATTGATGATGGAAGTGCCAAAGCTCTCGCGCTCCTTCGCATAGGCCACGGCGCAGTCGAAGGCGCTGCGCGCCATGCCCACGCTCTGCGCGGCAATGCCGATGCGCCCGCCCTCCAGCCCGCCCAGCGCGATCTTGTAGCCCTCGCCTTCCGCACCGATCAGGTTCCCGGCCGGAATGCGGCAGTTGTCAAAGTTGATCTGCGCCGTGTCGCTGCTGTGCTGGCCCAGCTTGTCTTCCAGCCGCGCCACCACGTAGCCCGGCGCGTCGGTCGGCACCAGAAAGGCGCTCATGCCCTTCTTGCCAGCGCCCTTGTCAGTGACGGCGATGACGATGGCCACTTGGCCGTTCTTGCCGCTGGTGATGAACTGCTTGACGCCGTTGATGACATATTCATCGCCCTGCCGGGTTGCGGTGGTGCGCAGCCCCGACGCATCGCTGCCCACATGCGGCTCGGTCAGGCAGAACGCGCCCAGCATGCGGCCCTGTGCCAGCGGGGTCAGCCACTGCTTCTTCTGAGCCGCGCTGCCGTAGCGCATCAGGATCGCGTTGACCGGGCAATTCGTGACGCTAATCGCCGTGCTGGTGCCGCCGTCGCCGGCCGCGATTTCTTCCAGCACGAGCGCCAGCGTCACATAATCCAGGTGGGCGCCGCCGAACTCCTCGGGTACGCAGATGCCGTAGGCGCCGAGCTCGGCCAAGCCCTGGTGCGCTTCCTTCGGGAAGTGATGCGCCTTGTCCCACGCTGCCGCGTTGGGCCACAGCTGTTCCTGTGCAAACGCGCGCACGGCGTCGCGAATCATTTCCTGGTCGGGGGTCAGTAGCATGGTGGCGGGCGTTGGTGTTGACGTATGGTTCAATTATGATGCTGCCGCACCTTCATGCAGTGCCAGTACCCCTAGGTCGCGGCTTCATTCGTCGCAGGCCTGCCTTCAGCCCTAAAGTAGAAAATTTTGAATCTGGCATTCCGGAAATTCTTCTCAGCCGTCTGTTTTCTCGGCCTGCAGTGCGGCGCCATGGCGGCCACTACAGCAGACGCGAGCGACATCGCTGCCGCCAACGTCGCGCCGGCCGCCATGGCCAGCAGCACCCCGCAGGACACAACGCCAGAATCGTGGAGCGTCCACGGACAGCTGACCAATGTCACGCAGTGGCATCCCGCATTCAACGCGCCCTACAGCGGCGCCAACAGCCTGACCCCGGGAAGCGCCAGCGCCGAAACCACGGACATGATGCTGTTCCTGGGCGCGCGCCTGTGGCACGGCGCCGGGCTGTACCTGAACCCCGAAATCGATCAGGGCTTCGGCCTGAGCAACACGCTGGGGATCGCGGGCTTTCCCAGCGGCGCAGCCTACAAGGTGGGCCAGAACACGCCCTACGTCCGCTTGCCACGCGCGTTCATCCGCCAGGTCGTCAACCTGGGCGGCGCCGTACAGCCGGTGCCAGCGGACGCGAATCAGCTCGGCGGCAGCCAGGCCGCGGACAACCTGACCTTCACCGTGGGCAAGTTCTCGGTGGTTGATATTTTCGACACGAACCGCTACGCGCACGACCCGCGCGCGGACTTCCTGAACTGGTCCGTCCTGGACGGCGGGGCCTTCGATTACGCGGCCGACGCCTGGGGCTACACCGTGGGCGCGGCCGTGGAGTGGACCCGGTCCTGGTGGACCCTGCGCACCGGCCTGTTCGACCTCTCGGCCGTTCCCAACAGCACCCAGCTGGACCCCCACTTCAGGCAGTACGAGTGGGTGGGTGAGCTGGAAGCGCGCCATCAGCTCTTCGACCACCCGGGCAAGGTCAAGCTGCTGGGCTTTGTCAACCGCGCCGACATGGGCAGCTATGCGAACGCGCTCAGTCTGGCGCAGCAAACGGGCGCCGCGCCGGACACGGCGCTGGTGCGGCGTTTTGCCTCCCGTGCCGGCGCGGTGCTGAATATCGAGCAGGAGGTGGCGCCCGACCTGGGCGTTTTTGCGCGCGCCAGCGTGAACAACGGCAGCCAGGAGACCTACGAGTTCACCGACATCAACCGTTCGCTGTCCGCGGGCCTCGCCCTGCAGGGCGACCGCTGGGGCCGGCACGACGACACGTTGGGCGTGGCGGCAGTGGTGAACGGTCTATCGGGTGCGGCACGCGCGTATTTCGCCGCCGGCGGCCTGGGCCTCCTCATCGGCGACGGGCAGCTCAACTACGGCACGGAACAGATCGCCGAGATGTACTACAGCTGGCAGGTGCAAAAGCATGTTGCCGTCACCTTCAACGTCCAGCATGTCGTCAACCCGGGCTATAACCGGGATCGCGGCCCGGTGCCCCTTCTGGCGCTTCGGCTTCACGCTGACTTCTGACCTCGATGGTGACATGCGAGAGCCAGCCAAACCGCCCCAGTCTGGCGCGGTAGAAAGCCGCATCGCGTCGTTCTTCAGGGGTCAGGACGGAGACGATGGCGCCAATATGGCCGGGACCGAGCCGCCACAGGTGCAAGTCCAGCAAACGGTCGCCGCCGGCTTCGATGGTCTCGCGCACCTTGTCCATCAGGTGCTGGTCCGGATTCATGTCCAGCAGGGTGCCGCTGGTATCCCGCAACAGGCCATAGGACCAGTTCGCGATGACCAGCGCGCCCACCATACCTGCCGCGGGGTCCATCCATACCCAGCCAAAATAACGGGCCAGCACCAGGCCGGTAATCGCGAGTACGGAGATGGCCGCATCGGCGATGACGTGGATGTAGGCGGCGCGCATGTTGTTGTCGCGCTGCACCGTCGCGTGATCGTGTTCGGTAAAAGCCAGATCGTACGTCGCGGTATCGAGACGCAGAAGGGCCTTGAACTCATGCGGCTCGGGAATCTCGTCCAGCGATTCGAGATAAGCACCGCGATCGGCAAAGGCAAAGTTCTGGCGCCGTCCGTCGGGACGGATGGTCTCGATCGTGATGGCAGACGGAGTCTTCTGCCCCTCAAAACGCAAGCGAAACCGCGGCGGCACGCCCTCCTCGAACACTTCCATGGCCACGACGCCAAACGCGGTATCGACGAGCCGGGTTTCCTCATGGTGCGCGCCACCATGGCCATGGCTGTGTCCGTGGTGATGTCCATGCTGGTCGCCACCGCTCAATAACCAGGCACTGGCCAGATTGACCAGCAGCCCCACGGCCGCTATCGGAATGGCCTCGTTGAAGTCGATCCGGACCGAGGACAACAGGCGCATGACCGCCTCGTAACCAATGAGCAGCGCGATCATCGCGAGCACGATCGCGCTGGTAAAGCCGGCCAGGTCGCCCAGCTTGCCGGTACCGAAAACAAAGCGCGCATCGTTGGCATGCCTGCGCGAATAGGTGTAAGCCAGGGCCGCAATCAGCAGCGCGCCCGCATGGGTCGACATGTGCAGGCCGTCGGCCACGAGCGCCAGGGAACCGAACAGGCCGCCGCCGACAATCTCTGCCAGCATCATGACAACGCACAGCCAGATCACGGCCCAGGTTCTGCGCTCGTTGCGTTCATGACCCATGCCAAGAAAAACATGGCTATGCGCAGGAACAAATGATGGCGGAGTGGTCGAGGCGTTCATTTTTCACAAGTATTTGGTGATTTCCTTGAATTCGCGGATGGGGTCGCCTGCATTACGACCCCCTTTCTTCACCGCATGCGCAAGGCAATGGTCGATATGGTCGTGTACCAGCGTTTTCTTGGCGTTGGTGATGGCTTTTTCCACCGCCTGCAACTGCTGCGCGATTTCCAGGCATTCGCGGTCACTCTCCAGCATGAGAATGATGCTTTTCAGATGCCCCTCAGCGCGCTTGAGGCGTTTGATGATCTCCGGGTGTGTGGCATGCGTTGTCATGGGTATATGGTATCCCCCCGGTAAGGATGCGGCAAGCGCCATGAAATGATGGGATGGCGTCGATCTTTACTGGATTTTTACTTGACACGTCAATCAGCGGGCATCTAGAATTCGCGCCATTGCGTTACATGGGGGTCCGATCTTGGACAGTTGTCCTAGTTATTTAAGTGGATGGGTTCTCAGCCCGGCACGCTGCGCACGCTCCCGGTAGATATCTTGTCTGCTGCAGCTTGCCAATCTGCTGGCTGCAGTGTCTCGGCGACATTCCGTCGCCAATCAACACGCCCACTCGAAACCATGACACGGCTTGTTCGTCTCGCCACATCTTGTGGCGGGACGCCGGTCGCAGGACGTCCGTTGCTGGCGCGCAAGCGTCCGTGGACGTTGCTATTGCGGAGGTCATTGGCAATGGCTTGGCACATCTTCACGCTACGTGCGTTACTGCATTAACTCTCTCTCGGCTCCGTCATCGGCGCTGAGAGGCAAATGCGCCAGTTCAACGGTTATCCATCTGTCACAAACTTCGTGCAAAGTGCGCTATGACGGCCGAAAGTGAATTGTTGATGGTTACCATCGCCTTCATAGCCATAACTGAAATGAAACGCAGAATAAATGCACCCATGAAATGGGGCAAAACGCGAGATTACCGTTCGCCCTCCGCAAATATCACTATTTAGAAACCTGAAGCGCGATGAATCTCAACTATTCAACTCTGACGTCCCGTCGGCACCGCATCGTCATGGCAATCGGTGCCGCATTGCTGTGCACGGCCCTGACCGGTTTCATCGCCAAATTTGGCGCAGCAGCCGCCGAAAACCCGAAGACCGCCGAAGCCGCCGGACCCATGCTCGTGCGCCAGGGCGACAAACTGATGGTCCCGGACAATTCGCCTCTGCGCAAGCGGCTGCTCGTGAGCCCCGTCAATGCGCAGGCCTTCGCCCATGTGTTGACCGTGCCCGGTGTCGTGGAGGCCGACTCCGCACTGACGGTCAACATATTGCCCCCGTTGACCGGGCGGCTCACCGAATTGAAGGTCAAGCTGGGCGATTCCGTCAAAAAAGGCCAACTGCTGGCCGTCGTCCAATCGCCGGACCTGGACCAGGCCTATTCCGATGCCGACAAGGCCCGCGATGCGCTTGACCTCGCGCGCAAGGCGCTGGACCGCGCCCGCAGTGTGCACGATGCGGGCGCCAACGCGGTCAAGGATCTGGAACAAGCCAACAGCAACTATGCGCAGGCGCAGGCCGAATCCACGCGCGCGCAGGCCCGTCTCAGCACACTCAATGGCGGCAGCAAATCACGGATGCTGGGCATTAACGCACCGGTGTCGGGCACGGTCACCGCACTCAATGCCGGCCTCGGGGCGTTCATCACCGATCCGACCGCCACCCTGATGACGGTTGCCAATCTCGACAATGTCTGGGTCACCGCCAGCATTCCCGAAGACCTGCTGGCATCGGTCGCCAAGGGGCAAGCTGTGGATGTCGACTTCTCCGCCTATCCGGGCCAGAAATTTCATGGCGTGGTCAGGTTCGTCGGCGCACTGCTCGAGCCGGATACGCACCGCAATAAAACGCGCATTCGTTTCGCAAACCCCGACGGCAAGCTCAAACCCAATATGTATGCGAGCGTCAGCATCGCGGTGCCGCAGTCCACGCAAGTCGTCGTCCCGACCTCGGCACTATTGATGAATAACGACAGCACCACGGTCTTTGTCGAAGTCGCGCCATGGACCTTCATGCGGCGCGTGGTGGAGTTGGGGCGTGAAGACGGCGACAACGTGCGCATCCTGTCCGGGCTGGCGGCCGGCGACCGGATCGTGGTACGGGGGGGAGTCCTGCTGAATGATTAACCAGATCATCGAGTTGTGCTTCCGGCGCCGGCATCTGGCCTGGGTGCTGGCGATTCTGGTATCGATCTACGGCTACATTTCGTGGACCCGAATGGCGGTGGAAGCCTATCCCGAACTGAGCGACGTCACCGTGCAGGTGACCACCCAGGTGCCTGGACTGGCCGCCGAAGAAATTGAACAGCAAATTACCACGCCGCTGGAGCGCGCGCTCAGCAATACGCCAGGCCTGGTGACGATGCGATCGAGCAGTACATTTGCGTTGTCCCTGATCACACTGGTGTTCAAGGACGGGGCTGAAGACTATTTCGTGCGTCAGCGCATCCTGGAGCGTATCGGCACGGTAACGCTGCCTGCCGGGGTCCAGCCGGGCCTGGACCCGGTATCCGGGCCCGCCGGCGAAATCTATCGCTACACGCTGGAATCGGACAGCAAGAATCTGATGGAGTTGTCGGAGATTCAGCGCTGGATCGTCGAGCCCGCCTTCAAGCAGGTGCCCGGCGTCGCCGACGTCAACAACTTCGGCGGCTTCACCAAGGAATTCCAGCTTGAACTGGACCCGGCCCAGTTGCAGCACTACGGTGTGGTGTTGAACGATGTGGTCAACGCGATCAACAACAACAGCGCCAACGCCGGCGGCGGACGCATCGCGCGCGGCGAACAAAGTTACGTGGTGCGCGGCATCGGCCAGATCCATTCGCTCAATGACCTCGGCTCGGTGGTGGTCACCCAAAGCAACGGCGTGCCGGTGCTGCTGCGCCAGCTTGGGAAACTGCAATTCGGTCACCAGGAACGCGAGGGCATCCTGGGCAAGGACAATAACCCGGACACCATCGAAGGCATCGTGCTGATGCTCAAGTATGAAAATCCCTCACGCGTTCTGGAAGGGGTTCATGCAAAGGTCGTCCAGTTGAACAAGCGCCTGGCGCCGATGGGCGTCAAGATCGCGCCCTACATCGACCGCGACGACCTGGTCAAATTGACGATTGAAAAGGTCAGCCACACCGTGCTCGAAGGCATCGGCCTGGTGTTTATCGTGCTGATCCTGTTCCTCGGCAGCCCGCGCAGCGCGGTTGTGGCGGCGGTCGCCATCCCGATCGCACTGGTGACGGTGTTCATCCTGATGGCCGCCACCAAAATGCCGGCCAACCTGTTTTCGCTGGGCGCCATCGACTTCGGCATCATCGTCGACGGCGCCATCGTGGTGATGGAGGCCATCTTGCGGCGCCGCGAAGAGCAGCCGGATGTCGAGCTGCAGGAAGAAGACATCCTGGAGACGGCCGGCCACGTGGCCCGCCCCATCTTCTTCGCGACGCTGATCATCATTGCCGCCTACCTGCCGCTGTTCGCTTTCGAGCGGGCGGAGGGCAAGTTGTTCACGCCGATGGCGTACACGGTCGCTTATGCGCTGCTGGGCGCGCTGGCGTGCTCGATCACCCTGATTCCCGGCCTGGCGTATGCCGCCTTGCGCATGCCGCGCAAGGTGTTCCACAACCGGCCCCTGGAATGGCTTACCGCGCGTTATCGCTCGACCCTGGGGAAGTTGCTGAACCATACGTGGCTTGCCTATCTGATCGGCGCACTGACGCTGGCCACGGTGGTCCTCCTCGGCGCCACCGCAGGGCGGGAGTTCTTGCCGGAGCTGGATGAAGGCACCTTGTGGCTGCAGGTGGACCTGCCGTCCGGCCTGTCGCTCGACAAGGCGAGCGACATGGCGGCGGAACTGCGCCATACACTGCGCGAATTCCCGGAAGTGTCGTATGTGGTGACCCAGATAGGCCGCAGCGACGGCGGCACCGATCCATGGACACCGTCGCACATCGAAGCGCCGGTCGGTTTGAAACCTTATGGAGAATGGCCCAACGGTGAAACCAAGGCCCAGCTGGTCGCTCGCCTGAACCAGCGTTTTGCCAACATGCCGGGGTTCTCGGTGGGCATCAGCCAGCCGATCATCGACGGCGTCAACGACATGATCGGCGGCGCCCATAGCCCGCTGGTGCTGCGCGTGTACGGCGCCGATCTGAAGGAAGCGCGCCGCATCGGCAATCAAATCGTCGACATCCTGCAAACGATACGCGGCACGGCATCGGCCTCGCTGTTCCAGGAGCCGCCGATCCCGCAGGTCGTGATCAAGGTTGACCGCGAGAAAGCGGCCCGCTTCGGCATCAACGCGGCAGACATCGCCGCCCTGATTCAAACGGGTGTGGGCGGCGCGCCGGTGACCACGGTTTATGTCGGCGATCGCATCTATAACGTGACCGTGCGCTTTCCCAAGAGCAGCAAGAGCGGCACCGAAGCCTTGGGCAACCTGTTTCTGAACAGCTCCAGCGGCGCGAAAATTGCGCTGTCGCAAGTCGCCAGCATCACGCTGCAAACCGGTGAGAGCACGATTTCGCACGAGGGCAGCGAGCGCCAGATCACGGTGCGCGTCGACAACCGGGGACGCGACCTCACGTCCTATCTGGCAGAAGCGCAAAAGCGCATCGACAGCGAGGTCAAATTCGACCCGCAGAAATTCCATCTGGAATGGGCCGGCCAGTTTGAAAACGAGCGCCGGGCGCAGGCGCGACTGGTCGTGATCCTGGGCGGCGTATTGCTGTTGATGGCGGTGCTGCTGTTCTTCCAGTTCGGCAAGATACGGCAAGCTGTGCTGATCCTCGGGGTGGTGCCGATGGCAACGCTCGGCGGGTTGATCACCATTCACCTGACGGGTGAGACGCTCAACGTCGCCACGGCCGTCGGCTTCATTGCCCTGTTCGGCGTCTCGGTGCAGAACGGCATCATCATGGTGGCAAACTTCCGCCGCGTGCGCGGCGAAGGCCTGCCGCTGAACGAGACCGTGATCGAGGGCGCCGCCGAACGCCTGCGTCCGATCTTGATGACCGCCACGGTCGCCTCGTTCGGCATGCTGCCTGCCGCGCTGGCCACCGGGGTCGGCACCGATGTGCAGCGCAATCTGGCAACCGTGGTTGTAGGCGGATTGATCGTATCGACCCTGCTGACGCTGTTCATTTTGCCAACCTACTATTTTGCGATGGAACGCTTCTTCGAAAGCAAAACCTGGGGTGTCCGCTCGAGGCAGAATCGATAATGAAAAGCCTTCGCGTCTCAAGCGCAAGCCTGCGCCCGCAACGCCCGGCCGGCTCGCACGTCAAGTGGCTGATGCTGGCCGGCCTGGGAATGCTGGCCGGCTGCGCCGTCGGGCCGGATTATGTGCGGCCCGCCGCGTCCTTGCCTGTGACCTATACGGCCGAACCGACCGGTGCAGCCACGGCTGCGTCCGACACGCAACCGGGCGAGGCACAGCATTTTGTCTTGGAGCGCGATATTCCGGCGCAGTGGTGGGAGTTGTTCCATTCGCAGCCTTTGAGCGATCTGGTGACGGCCAGCCTGAAACAAAACCCGGACGTCGATGCAGCGCAGGCGGCCTTGCGCGTCGCGCTGGAAAACGTCTATGCGCAGCAAGGCTTTTTTTATCCGACCGTGGACGCGTCGTTGACCCCGACCCGGCAAAAGATTGCCGACACGCTTGCCAGCCCGGCGGCTTCAGGCGCGGCGTACTACAACCTGCACACGGCCCAGGTGTCGGTGTCCTACACGGCCGACGTGTTCGGCGGCAACCGGCGCCAGGTGGAGTCGCTCAGAGCCCAGGCCGCGTCGCAACGCTTTCAGCTGGAAGCGACTTATCTGACGCTGACTTCGAACGTCGTCAGCGCCGCCATTCAGGAAGCCGGGTTGCGCGGCCAGATTGAAGCAACCCGGGAAATCGTTGCCGACCAGACCCAATTGATGGTCATGTTCCAGCGCCAGTTTGATTTGGGGCAAGTGGCAGCGGCCGATGTCGCCACCCAGGAAGCGGCGCTGGCCGCCGCCGAAGCGACTTTGCCGCCTCTGGAGAAACAACTGGCCATCCAGCGCAACCTGCTGCATGCCTTGGCAGGACGTTTCCCGAGCGATTCTCTGACCGAGAAATTCGAGATCGGCAGCCTGCAACTGCCGACCGAATTGCCGCTGTCGTTGCCGTCCACCCTGGTCGAACACCGGCCCGATGTGCGTGCTGCGGAAGAACAACTGCATGCAGCCAGCGCCGCCATTGGCGTTGCCGTTGCCAACCGTTTGCCGAATATCACGCTGGGCCTCAGCGTCGGCTCGGCGGCGACCACACTGGCGGATTTGTTCACGTCGGGAACCGGCTTCTGGCAGCTTGCAGGCGGTCTCGCTCAGCCGATTTTCGACGGCGGCACGCTGAAACATCGCGAAGGCGCCGCGCGGGCGGCTTACGACCAGGCGGCGGCCCAATACCGCTCCACCGTGCTCAATGCATTCCAGAACGTTGCCGATTCACTGCAGGCGATCCAGTCGGACGCGCTGGCCCTGCGCGCCGCCGCGAAGGCGGAACGCGCCGCCGCCAGGAGCCTGGCGATTGCGCGCCGCCAACGGCAAGCCGGCGATATCAGCACCTTGCTGTTGCTGGGTTCCGAGCAGACCTACCAGCAGGCCAGGTTGAACCTGGTGCAGGCGCAGGCCAACCGCCTGGCGGACACGGTGGCACTGTTTCAGTCACTGGGCGGCGGATGGTGGAACAAAGACACGGCCGTGAGCGTGGCCAAGTGAGCAGGCGCGCAACGAACGCCGCAGGCATACGCTGCACAGAATAAAGGGGCATCAAGACATGGAAAAACACACAGGCATGGAAATCACCCGTTATGAAATGGGCCCACGCTTCAGCGAGATGACCGTCGTCGGCGTCGGCAGCGCCAAACTGGTTTATATCGCCGGCCAGGTTGCCGAACAGACGTCGCTGGACGTGGAAGGACAAACCCGTGAGATTTTGGGATTTATCGACCGCCTTCTCGCCAAGATCGGGGCCGACAAAACCAACATTGTGTCGGCCCGGATCTACCTGGCATCGGTCGGCGACTATGCGGCCATGAATTCAGCCTGGGACGACTGGGTCGCGCCGGGGCATGTACCGGCCCGCTCGACGATTGGCGCCAAACTGATTCACTCCGAATACAAGGTTGAAATCGAGGTGACGGCGGCCATTGCCGCCTGATCACCGTCAAACGCCAACTACGGCAGCTCCAGCGCCACCGCAGTCGCTTCGCCGCCGCCGATGCACAGGGTGGCGATGCCGCGCTTGAGTCCGCGCGCGCGCAGGGCGTGCATCAAGGTGACCATGATGCGGGCGCCGCTGGCGCCAATCGGATGCCCCAGGGCGCAGGCACCACCGTTGACGTTGACGATTTCATGCGGGATCGACAACTCGGTCATCAGCGCCATCGGCACCACGGCAAAGGCCTCGTTGATTTCCCACAGATCCACGTCCTTCGCACCCCAGCCGGTTTTGGCCAGCAGCTTTTGCACGGCGCCCACGGGCGCGGTGGCAAACCAGCTGGGCTCCTGCGCGTGCGTGGTGTGACCGACGATGCGCGCCAGCGGCTTGGCGCCCAGCCGGGCCGCGGTCGCAGCCCCCATCAGCACCAGCGCGGCGGCGCCGTCGTTGATGGACGAGCTGGACGCGGCGGTGATGCTGCCATCCTTCTTGAAGGCGGGCTTGAGCTGCGGGATCTTGTCGAGCTTGACCTTGCCCGGGCCTTCGTCGATGGCAATCACCGCCTCGCCGGCGCGGCTCTTGACCGTGACGGGCGTGATCTCGGCCCGGAATGCTCCCGATTCCGTAGCAGCCTTGGCACGCTGGACGCTGGCTATGGCGAATTTGTCCTGTGCTTCGCGGGTAAAGTTGTACTTGGCCGCGCAGTCTTCGCCGAACGTGCCCATGGAGCGGCCGGGCTCGTAAGCGTCTTCCAGCCCGTCGAGCATCATGTGGTCGAAAATCCGGTCGTGGCCCATGCGGTAGCCGGCTCGGGCCTTTTGCAGCAGGTAGGGCGCATTGCTCATGCTCTCCATGCCGCCGGCCACCATGACATCAAAGCTGCCCGCCAGCAGCATGTCGTGCGCCAGCATGGCGGCCTTCATGCCCGAGCCGCACATCTTGGACAGCGTGACCGCGCCCGCGCTCTTGGGCAGCCCGCCCTTGAATGCCGCCTGGCGCGCCGGCGCCTGACCTTGCCCCGCCATCAGGCAGTTGCCGAACAGCACCTCACCGACCAGATCGGGCGCAATGCCGGCGCGCTCGACCGCGGCCTTGATGGCCGCGCCGCCCAGGTCGTGCGCCGCGAGGCTGGAGAAATCGCCCTGGAAGGCGCCCATGGGGGTGCGGGCCGCACCGACGATGACGATGGAATCAGACATGATTTTTCCTTGCAAAAGAAGAGCGATCCGAATCAACCACAGTTGACGTTTACGTAAACGTTAATTTTGACAGAATCGGTACGCGATGCAAGGCCGGCACGCTTGCCAGGCCCTTCATCCCTTGCTGATCGGAATGTAAATCTCCGCGCCCTTGCGCTTGAACTCCTCCGACATGCTGTGCATGCCCTCGCTCAGGGCCTGCTCGTCGGTCACGCCCAGAGTTTTGGCGTATTCGCGCACTTCCTGGGTGATCTTCATGGAGCAGAACTTGGGCCCGCACATGGAGCAGAAGTGCGCCACCTTGGACGAATCCTTGGGCAAGGTCTCGTCATGGAAATTGCGCGCCGTGTCGGGGTCCAGCGACAGGTTGAACTGGTCCATCCAGCGAAACTCGAAACGCGCGCGCGACAGCGCATCGTCGCGCGCGCGTGCGCCCGGGTGGCCCTTGGCGACGTCGGCCGCATGCGCGGCGATCTTGTACGTGATGATGCCGGTCTTCACGTCCTCGCGATCCGGCAGGCCCAGGTGTTCCTTGGGCGTCACGTAGCACAGCATGGCCGTGCCGTACCAGCCGATCATGGCGGCGCCGATGCCGCTGGTGATGTGGTCGTAGCCGGGGGCGATGTCGGTGGTCAGCGGGCCCAGGGTGTAGAACGGCGCCTCGTGGCAGTGCTCCAGTTGCAGATCCATGTTCTCCTTGATCATGTGCATGGGCACATGGCCGGGCCCTTCGATCATGACCTGCACGTCGTGGCGCCAGGCCACTTGCGTGAGCTCGCCCAAGGTGCGCAGTTCGGCGAACTGCGCCTCGTCGTTGGCGTCCGCGCCCGAGCCCGGGCGCAAGCCGTCGCCGAGCGAGTAGCTCACGTCGTAAGCCTTCATGATTTCGCACATTTCCTCGAAGTGCGTATAGAGGAAGTTTTCCTTGTGGTGCGCGATGCACCATTTCGCCAGGATCGAGCCGCCGCGCGAGACGATGCCGGTGACGCGATTCGCCGTGAGGTGGATGAACGGCAGGCGCACGCCGGCGTGCACGGTGAAATAGTCCACGCCCTGCTCGGCCTGTTCGATCAGCGTGTCGCGGAAAATCTCCCAGGTCAAATCCTCGGCCACGCCGCCGACTTTTTCGAGCGCCTGGTAGATCGGCACCGTGCCGATCGGCACCGGCGAGTTGCGCACGATCCAGTCACGCGTGGTGTGGATGTTTTTACGAGTCGACAAATCCATCACCGTGTCGGCGCCCCAGCGGATCGCCCACACCAGTTTTTCCACCTCTTCCTCGATGCTGGAGGTCACCGCCGAGTTGCCGATGTTGGCGTTGATCTTGACCAGGAAGTTGCGGCCGATGGCCATCGGCTCCAGCTCGGTGTGGTTGATGTTGGCCGGGATGATGGCGCGGCCCCGTGCCACCTCGTCGCGCACGAATTCCGGCGTCATCACCTTCGGAATCGCCGCGCCAAAGCTGTTGCCGGCCAAGCGCTTTTCGCGCGCGGCATCCTGCTGGTATTGCTGCATCCATTCGAGCTTCTGGTTCTCGCGGATCGCCACGTATTCCATCTCCGCCGTGACGACGCCTTTGCGCGCATAGTGCATCTGCGACACGTTGGCGCCGG
>JARLJI010000194.1 GCA_031291295.1 Rhodoferax sp.
GAGCGCCTGCTCCAGGGTTTCGCAGGTAAGTACTCCAAATGTGTGGGGAATTCCGGTCTCCTGTTGCGACTGTCCAATGCCGCGCGCAACTTCGTTGTAAATGGCCTCGTAATGCGCGGTTTCTCCGCGCAGCAAACAACCCAGTGTAATGATGGCGTTGACCTGGCCCAGGTTGGCCAGGGTGCGCGCGGCGGCGGGAATCTCCCATGCGCCGGGAACGCGAACCACTTGAATGTCGGCGCGCTGAGCGCCGCTGCGCAGCAACCCGTCGAGAGCGGCGTCGAGCAGGCGTTCGGTGATGACCGCATTCCAGCGGGCGACGACGATGGCGAACTTCATGCCCTGGGCAGAGAGGTCGCCTTCGACAGCCACCGGCTTGCCTTTGACGGGATCGGTCCAGGCCCAGAAGCTGAAGGGGAAACCCGGCTCCGGCTCGACGGTAAACATGCTTGACTTCCAGTGCGTGTCCGTGATGGGCGACAGGCGGGCCGCGGCCTCGTCGCCGCCTTGCGCGCGCAGCCAAACCTCGGCGGCCTGATACACGGCGTCCAGGGCGGTTACCTCGACCAACACGTCGGCCGTGGACGGGAACTGGCCGTCCACAAATTCCAGGTTGCCGAGCGGAGCCAGAAACGCAGCGCCGCGGCTGGCTTCTTCCTGCCACCCTGCGCCGCATGCAAATCCCAGGGCAGAAAAGAAGCTTGCCAGCCGGTCATAGACGGCTGCGCTGCCAGCAGGACGAAGAAAGGAAATCCCCTTGATCATGTCTTGATTCTATCGTGCTGCGGGGCGGGACCGGGGCGTGATGCAGTTTTTGCGAAAGCCGCAGGCTGAGTTTCGACTGGCTGTGGGGTGTGGGCCTCATGCCATCCCACCCTGGCCGCAAGAACAAAGACGCGGCCAGGGTGGGCACCCACTTATGGAAAGAGTGGAGGTGCAGCAAATATGTGGGTCTGAACAACAAAAAGGCCGGCGCGAGGCCGGCCTTTTTGTTGGTTCCGCTGTGCGCTGCGGACTAGGTGGTGGTGCGCGGTTTCACGGCAATGACCGTGGCGGGTACGTGGGTGGTGGTTGACGGCAATGTGCAGCCCGCATCGGTGCCAGGCGTGCAGCCGGGCAGGTTGGGGTTGATCTGCTGGGTGTCTTTCAGCGTCGGCACATCGATGTAGTGAATCATGTTGTCGCCCGCCGTGGACACAAAGAACAGCTTGTTGTCCGGGCTGAAGGCGCCGGTCAGCGGAGCGGTAACGGTTGTGCTGGCCGAAGTTCCGTTCATCAGCGTCACATAGTTGACCGCGCCTGCCGCGCCGCCGGAAACCGGCACATAGTAGGGCAGCAAGGCGCCGGGCGTGGTGCTGGTGTAGGTGACAAAGGCCAGGTTGGATGCCGGCGAAGTGACCACCTGATTGACGGCGGTTGCGCTCACCTTGCTCAGGGGCAACTGATTGAGCGTGTGGGTAAGGTTGAGCGGCTGCAGCACATTGGCGATGGCCGGCGGACACTGGCCGGCGGGGATGGCCACTCCGATGTCGGAGAGAGTCACTCCGCCGCCGATCATGGCCGCGCCCAGAATGTGCTGGCCATCGGTCGTGGCGGCCAGAACGTCGGTTTGCGCCGCAACCGAGTCACCCTGCGGATAGAAGCTCATGCTGGCCGAGTTGCCAACCGTTCCGGTGGGGCACCAGGTGTGGGCCACGGTGGATGCGCCGCTAAGGTAGGCGCCCACGCTGGGGATGGTGATGGCCGGGGAGTGCAAGCCGCCGCCCGAACCGCTCAGGCTATAGGTGGTAAAGCCGCTTTCCTGGCTGTAGACATACAGTGTGTCGGTGTGTGCGCCGCCCAGGGATGCGCTGTCGGTGATGTACAGCGTCTTGGCGTCGGGGGTCCAGGCCGCGGCGTTGCCCAGCCCGCCATAGGTGGTGACCGAGTTGCCCGCGGCGGAGTAGATGTAGAAAAGCTGCCGCGCCTGGTCGTTAATCAGCACGTAGGAGTTGTTGGGAGAAACGGCCAGCACCACGCCGGGGACGCCGGTGTCCTCCTTGGAAAGCAAGTTGCTGCCTGTGGAGTAGATCATCAACTCGTGGGAGGAGCCAAAATAGAGATTCGAACCGAGACGGTCCATCACCATCGAGTTCGGCACATAGGGCATGCGCACCGTGGAGCCGACCGTACCGTTGAGCAAGTCGACGGGGACAAAGTACTGGGACTGGCCGGGAGCCGAGAACCATGCGATGCTGCTGGCGGTTCCAGGCGTGACGACGTTGACCGCATTGCTGCTGACGGGCAGACCCGTGCCATACAAGCCGACCTGATTGATCGGCGTGGGATTGCAGTTGGGAGGCTGGCAGATGGCATAGACCGAGGCCTGACCAGGATAGCTCGGCGACACTAACCCGGAACTGCCGACGGACATGTCAATGGGATCGGTGGACTGGTAGTCCAGCGTGAGGCCCGTGATTGTCTGGTTGTTTGTATCAAGGACCGTCGTGGTCAGGTTCTGCGCTACGCCCTTGGTCACGGTGATGGGGGTGGTGGAGCCTGTGCCCCCGTTCAGCGACACCGAGATCGACTTGGGCGGGCAGGTTGAGAAATAGCCAGCCGACGAGCCGGAACCGGCCACCGAAGCTGTAATCACGGTGGTGCCAGGCTGCTCGGCGGTGATCACGTTGGTCTCGCTGTTGATGGAGGCAACCGTGGAAGTGCCCACCGTATAGGTCAGAGTGCCAATGGCCGCCGTGCAGGAGGGAACCGAAGTGACGCCAGCGGGCAGCGGGCAGGCATAATTGGCAGCCGTGACGGAGGAGGGCGCGCACAGCAGCACTTGCGAAGCGCCGGTGCTGTAGCAGGCCTGCGCATCGAGTTGCGCTGTGGTTCCCTGGGAAGAGCATTGCTGCGACCCGGCGAGAGCAAGCGTGACCGAACTGACCTCCGCGTGGACGTAGACCTCGACAGGATTGGAGGTCACCGCTTCCGCCGAAGCGGTAATATAGGCGATGCTGTAAGGCAATCCTGCGGTGACAGGCAGCGGACTCGGCTTGTTGCAGGTGGTGTAGTCGGCGATGCCGCCACCCGAATTCCGGTTCCACCTGCCGGCGCAGATGTTGCCGGTCGGCGAAATATCCACCAAAAGGTTATTGGTGGTGCCGTAGGTGTAGTTGGTGACGCTGGCCGAGTCGTTTTTGCAGGTTTTGGATGTGGGGGTGCCCACCTGCCGCGTCTGTCCGAAGGCCAGCGAGATGCCCGTGGTCCGCGGCTCCAGGTCAATGGAGGCTACATCTGTGATCTTGGACCCATAACCCAGGCCATTACAGTAGTTCGCGCCCGGGTTGCGAGTGCAACCGGAGATCGAAATCCCGGCTGGTATGGCCAGGCACAA
>JARLJI010000195.1 GCA_031291295.1 Rhodoferax sp.
GATCCGGCGCTCGCCGATCGCGTGCGTCGTTCTCCCACCGCCTTTACCCGCAATCGCACACTGACCTTGCCGCGCATGGCCGCACTGATGATGTCGGGCATGTGTACCAGCGTGCAGGCCGAACTTGACGCGCTATTCGGCGCGCTGGGCGAGCGTGGTGGCCGTACCCGTACCGTTAGCGCACAGGCCTTCAGCAAGGCCCGCCGGGGACTGTCGGCCGAACTGTTCGAACTGGCCCGCGCGCGCCTGATTGCGTTAGCCCAACCCCATATCGATTCGATGCGCTGGCACGGCCTGCGGCTGGTCGCCGCTGACGGTAGCCGCCTGCGCGTGGGCACGCGTCGCGGCCATGAACTGCGCGCCGATCACTATGCGTTTGCGTTGTTCCTGCCGGGCTGCGAACTGACCCTGCACGCGGCACTTCATCCCGCCGACGGCAGCGAGCGACAGATGCTGTTCGAAGCCCTTGATGTCCTGCAGCCGCATACCGATCTATTGCTGCTCGATCGCGGCTACATCGGCAACGCGATGGTGGCGACGCTCGCACAGCGCGAGATCCCGTTCTGCATGCGCGTTGATGCGCGTAACTGGAAGTGCGTCAGCGCGTTTGCCCGCAGTGGTGAAGCCGAGCGTGTGGTGACACTGGAGGCCCCTGGCGAGCTGGATGCCTGCGACTATGAACTGGCACGTACGCCGACAACCGTGCGCCTGATTCGCGACGTTACGCCGGGCGCTCGCGTGCGTGTGCTGATGACCTCGCTGCTCGATGGTGAGCGTTATCGGGCTGCATCGTTTGGCGCGCTCTATCACCAGCGCTGGCGCGTCGAAGAGGCGTTCAAACGACTCAAACACCGGCTGCGGCTGGAAGCCGTCACAGGCCTCGATTACCTGGCATTGCAGCAGGACTTCGGCGCAAAGATCCTCACCGACAACCTGTGCACATTGCTCAGTGATCTCGATGCGTCGCACGAGGACAGGCGTGCCAGCAGCCCTAACCGGACCTACGCGCTGGGCGCGCTCAAGCCCATCCTCGGCGCCTGCCTTCTGCGCATGCGGCGCTGTCTGGGCAGACTCGCCGGTGTGCTGGACTCAATTCACCAGACCCGATGCCGGATACAGCCCTCACGCGCCTACCCAAGGCCACCCAGAAAAGCCAAGCCCCACTTCTATCTCGCGTACAAACCCGCTTGATGCAGTGGGGCTTAAGTTGAGAGCATTGCCTGTGCGGGGGACGGGCTTCTGGGGTGGCGGTGATAGGGGGCTTTGTTTGCCTACTGTCGTCGCCCCGGCAAAGAAAGTAGGTGCCGCCCCGCACAGCAATGCTCTCAACTTAAGCCCCACTGCATCAAGCGGGTTTGTACGCGAGATAGAAGTGGGGCTTGGCTTTTCTGGGTGGCCTTGGGTAGGCGCGTGAGGGCTGTATCC
>JARLJI010000196.1 GCA_031291295.1 Rhodoferax sp.
CTCGCTCTGCGCCACGTGAATGTTGAGTGTGCATGAGCCGTCGGGGGCAGGGGTCACAACGCCAGGGTGCCTGCCCTCCGCCCGCGCGCGTGCATACATGTCCCTGTCATCCTTGCCGTTCTGCACCCACACCGTCCACTGGGCATTGTACGTGAGGCCGCCTGAGCCCGCGGAAAACAGCTTGGCCGCGCCGAACCCCCACGACTCAGAGAGGCCAAAGGACTCACAGCCCGGCGTGGAGCTGCACGCAGCAGCAGCCAGGGGTGCACACGTATCATAGGAGTCACAATTCAGCACGGGCTCAGCGATATCCGCGCCACAGTCGCCCTGCAGCCCGCTCCCCGCGTCCCCACTGCAAAAGCCCGTCTTGCAGGTGTACCCAGACACCGGCGGGTTGCACGGGTCGACACAGTCGTAATTGCAGGGGGAGGTGCCGTTGTGGGCGCAGTATGTGGGCACGCCGCCCCCGCCATAGCCAATGTGGTACATGACAAACGTGCCGTCGATTACACGCACAATGGGGTTGTGAGACCAGGGGGGCACAGCCACCTCCTGGCGGGTGTATGGGCCAAGAGGCGAGGTGGCGGACACGTGGGTAACCTGGCTGTTGGAGCCCCACGTGGTGAGGCCGCAGGAGCCTGACGGTGGCGTGGGCCATGCATGACATAAATAGCGCAAGAACAGAAGCGGCACAGCAGACAAGCAGCACCACACACAGGAATAGAGAGGGCAGCAACCACGGCGCCACGTGCTGTGACAAGCGCGAGAAGCGCCCAAAGCTCAACACGAAACGCAGCGTTCGCAACAACTGCCCACTCCGCGCAGGCCGCCAGGCACACACGCGCCCACGCACAGCCAATGCTCATACACATACACAGAATGGAAGTAGCACGGCCGCACCTGCGCCGGCGTCGCCAGGCTGGCCCGCGGGAGCCATCTCCGCGATCCACATGTGCGTCTCGCCCGCCGCGCCCGCGGCGATGATGTTGCCGCCCCACGTGCTCGTGTTCACATGGCGGTAACCACTCACGGCGGGGTCCACGGGGATGAGGTTGAGGGCGGAGCAGCAGGGC
>JARLJI010000197.1 GCA_031291295.1 Rhodoferax sp.
CCACCCCTTCCCATCCCGAACAGGACCGTGAAACGACTCCACGCCGATGATAGTGCGGATACCCGTGTGAAAGTAGGTAATCGCCAGGCTCTCCCTTGAAACCCCCCAGTACGAAAGTACTGGGGGGTTTTGCTTTTGTGGCTACGGATTTGCGGCTGTGATTTGCCGCAACGATTTTGCGCGATCACGTTTGCCAAATGAAATGTGAATCGCGGAGCGCGAAACCCAGCGCCCCGCGATTCAAGTCCGGCCTCAAGCCTTCTTCAACTGCTCCCGGATCGGCAGCGCGCGGATGCGCTTGCCGGTAGCCGCAAAAATCGCGTTGCACAGCGCCGGCGCAATGGTCGGCACGGCCGGCTCGCCGACGCCGCCAAGCGGTGCGTCGAACCTGCCCGGCACCAGGTGCACATGGATCTGGCGCGGCGCCGAGGGCGCGCGCATCACCTCGTACTGGTGGAAGTTGTCCTGCTGGGCGCGCCCGTCCTTGAAGGTGATCTCGCCCGTGGTGGCCAGGCTGATGCCCATGATGCAGGCGCCTTCCACCTGTGAGCGGATGCGGTCCGGGTTGACCTGGGCGCCGCAATCCACGGCCATGTCAATGCGCGGCACGCTGATGCTGCCGTCATCGGCCACCACCACTTCGACCACCGCCGCCACGTAGGTCACAAAGCTGTAGCAGACAGCCAGCCCCAGCCCGCGTCCCTTCGGCAGCGTCTTGCCCCAGCCAGCTTCGCGCGTGGCCAGTTCAATCACGCCGCGCAGGCGGCCGATATCAAGCGGATACTGCTGTGGCGATTCGCCGTAGTTCCAGGTATCGGACAGCTGCGCCGGGTCGATGCGCCGGTCCGGGCCGAGCAGCGCCAGCAGGTAGTCGCGATGATCGCGCCCGGCTGCCGTCGCCAGTTCGGCCGCGAACGATTGCACGGCGAAGGCGTGGGGGATGTTGGACACCGAGCGGAACCAGCCGATGCGGGTGTGCGCCTCCACTTCGGGGTTTTCCACGCGCACGTTGGGGATGTCGAATGGCATGTTCACCGCCGACATGCCAAGCTCGAACGTGGCTTCGTTCTTCGCGCCGGCCACGAAGGTCGACGTGATGGTGGAGGCGGCGGTGCGATGCAGCCATGCCTGCGTCTTGCCGTCTGCGCCGAGCATGGCTTCCATGTGCTCGACGGAGACGGTATGGAAGTAGTCGTGATGCAGATCATCGTCGCGCGTCCACGTTACCTTGACCGGCTTGCCACCCATGGCCTTGGACAGCAGCGCGGCCTCGGCGGCGAAGTCCGGCTTGGACTTGCGGCCAAAGCCGCCGCCCAGCAGCGTCACGTGCACCGTGACGTCCTCCGGTTTCAGGCCGAGATGCCCGGCCACGGTTTCGCGCGTGGCCTGTGGCGCCTGCACCGACGTCCAGACTTCGCACTTGCCATCGGCGATGCGCGCCGTGGCAACCGGCGGCTCCATCGTGGCGTGCGCGATATGCGGCAGGTAATACTGCGCGGTGATGCGCTTGCCGGGGCCGGACAGGGCGGCCATCGTGTCGCCCTGGTTGCGCACCACCTTGCCGGGCTGGCTTGCGGCCTTTTCCATCGCGGCGCGGAACGCACCGGACTCGTAGCTGGCGTTGGGGCCATCGTCCCAGCGCAGCTTCAGCGCCTCGCGGCCCTTGATGGCCGACCAGGTATTGGTGGCGATCACCGCCACGCCGCCCAGTGGATTGAACATGGCGGGCGCGGGGCTGCCGGCCAGCTCTACCACCTTGATCACGCCGGGCACCTTCATCGCCTGCGTGGAGTCAACGCCGGCGAGCTTGCCGCCGAACACCGGCGGGCGCGCGATGACGGCATACAGCATGCCGTCGAGCCGCACGTCGATGCCGTACTGCGCGCGGCCAGTGGCGATGTCGTGGCCATCGATGCTGCGCGTGTTGTCCTTGCCGATATAGCGGAATTGGGCCGGATCCTTCAGCTTGAGGCTGGCGGCCGCCGGCACGGGCAGGCGCGCGGCATCTTTTGCCAGCGCACCAAAGCCAAGGCTCTTGCCGCTCGGCACGTGGACCACCGCGTGGTTGCGCGCCTGGACTTCGCTTGCCGGCACATTCCAGCGGGCAGCGGCGGCAGCTTCCAGCATCATCCGCGCACTTGCGCCCACGCGCCGCATGGGCTCGAAGAAATGCCGCACGCTGCGCGAGCCGTCGGTGTTCTGGTTGCCGTAGCGGATTTCATCGCCGGGCGCCTGAACCACCAGCACCCGCGCCCAGTCGGCTTCGAGCTCGTCGGCCACCACCATCGGCAGGCTGGTGCGCACGCCTTGCCCCATCTCGGAGCGGTGGCAGACGATGCTTACCTTGCCATCTTCGGCAATGGAGAGGAACACCAGCGGGCTATCCACGGCGCCGCCAGGCATGCCGTCGCGGCCGTACTTCTTGGGCTCATCCGCTGCCAGCACGATGCCGTCCAGGCCAACAGTCAACGTCAGGCCGGCGAGGGCACCCATGCTCTTGAGCCAGGTGCGGCGCCCGGCAGATTGCAGCGTGCTCATTTGGCGCTCCTCTTTCCCGTCGGCTCGGCAGACGGCTTGGCAGCCACGTTCGATTTGGCAACGTGCTGGATGGCGGCGCGGATGCGCGTATAGGTGCCACAGCGGCAGATGTTGCCGCTCATCGCCCCGTCGATGTCTTCTTCGCTCGGGTGCGGGTTGGTGTGCAGCAGCGCGGTGGCGGACATCAACTGCCCCGCCTGGCAGTAGCCGCACTGCGGCACACCGAATTCCTCCCACGCTGCCTGCAAGGCCTGCCCGATCTTGTCGGCCGACAAGCCCTCGATGGTGGTGATCTTCTTGCCGGCCACCGCCGAGATCGGGGTCACGCAGGAGCGGATCGGCTGGCCGTCCAGATGCATGGTGCAGGCGCCGCACAGGGCCATGCCGCAGCCAAACTTGGTGCCGGTCATGCCGAGGTGATCGCGCACGGCCCACAGCAGCGGGGCGTCGTCGGGCAGGTCGATCTTTTGCGGCTTACCGTTGATCGTGATGGTTCTCATGTTCTTTGTGGGGATGGTGCAACGGGGACGAGGGCTGGCGGACTAGCCAGGTGCCTGCGCTGCTTTGCGCAAAGCGCATTGTGATGCCGGCGGCTGGTGCTGGGGAATGGCGTTGTGGGGATTTGTTAATTCCATAAACTGGAATGATGGCGCTGCGGAGAACATCCTCGCGCCATCCATGCGGCGATTGCCGACAAGCGGAATGCGGCTGCCAGAGCCTATGGACCGGTAATCCGACGGTAGAATCCGACTAGCATTCCGTTGACATGCTCTGGAGATTGCCGATGGTTCGCCTGCTGATGCTTCTGCTTGGCGTGGATTACTTGCGTATGCGATGGCGCGCACTGGCTTGGGCCGGTGCCATCAGCGTGATCACTGGGGGTGTGCTGTTTATCGACGCACTCGATGGCCGGCTCGATTTCCCGATCGAGCCGTTTGCATGGCTGCTGCTGCTCGAAGGGCTGGCTACCATGGCGGTGGCGTGGACCGGAATGGGTGGCCAGCGCACGCTGCGCTATGTCAAGGGTATGGCGTTCAGCGTGGCGGCGATCCTCGTGCTGGCCGGCGATCACCATGGCCACATGATCCTATCGCTGCTGTTCGGTCTGCTGTTTATGGCCGACGGACTGCTGCAGGTGGCATCGGCACGCGTGGTGCGCTTTCGTACTTGGCGGCTGGCAATGGCCGGTGGCATTGTCGAGATTGCTGTGGCGATCTTCTTTGTCCAGCCCTACCCCACGCACTACGCGGGCACCGTGCCCTACTGCGTGGGCCTTGGCCTGCTGTTCGGTGGCTGGAACATGCTGCTGCTCGCATCGCGCGTGCGCAGGCTGGCCGGAAATCCGGGACTGCCTGGCACATCGGAAGCCGGCTCGGCCGCTGATGCGGACCAGCGACTCACGACATGGAGCGGCCCGCCCGCAGCCGACGAACACGCGCTGACCGTGCATGTCTGGACGCCGGTGGGATCGGCAAAGGCCGAAGCGCGGCGCCAGCCGATCATCGACCGCTATATCGCCGCGGTGGACCGAAATGGCGTGATTTCCACCGGCCACGCGGCACTGGAATCGCCAGAAGGCGTCTACATCAGCCTCTACCCGGCGGTCGAGATCGACCGCGCGCCCGACGATTTCACCCGACTGCTGCGCGCCACGCGCGAGAACGACGTACCTGGTACTTTCCAACCCGACTATCCGACCGAATCGAAAGCGTGGTGTCCGTCGACGGTGCAGGTGCGCATCCGCAACTACGACGCGCAGCGCCTGCGCGAATTCTGGGATGCCTATCAGCGCGACACCACGTACAACCTGACCCACCGCAACTGCTCAAGCACAGTGGCACGGGCGCTCGATGCCGCGCTGGAAGGCGCCGGCGCCCGCGTATGGACGCGGCTGGACGGGTGGTGGCCGTTGTTCCGCCTGGTACTGACTCCCGAACTATGGGTCGCGGCGCATCTGCGCAAGCGCGCCGCGACGATGGCGTGGACGCCGGGCCTGACCCTCGACTACGCGCGCGCCATGAGCATGCTGGCCGATCCGCGTCCTTTCGCCTGGGCCACCTTCATCGGCACGCTGAAGCGGCGCAGTTCCGCCAGCCTGGCGGACAATCGAGACGCCTAGGAACTGGCGACGGCTGAGCTAACTATACTTTCGGACGCGTCAACGCCCCCTTCCGGTGCCGAAATTCGTCGGGAGGCATGCCCATCAGGCGATGGAACATCGCGATGAACGCCGATGCGCTGCTGAAACCGAGGCGGGATGCAATCGCCTCGACTGTGTGCGAAGCATTAAGCAAAGGTATCGCTTTAACAGCGTGAGTGCGCGGTGAACAAGCAATGGCGTGTTACCAATCCCAAAATGCGCAGAGGAATCTGAGCCGGTGGTAGCCAAACGCTAGAGATCGGGGGAGTGAAAAGTTGGGTATCGTCCAGCCTGACCTCGATGACTCCATTGAACGAGTACAGGAAGACACCACTATCCTTGCTCATTGTTAGCGTGGGAACGCTGTCTGCATCATGCACGGCACTCCGGGTGGAGGAACGAGCCGGCGGCGAGGAAGGAGCCCACCTCTCCCCGTCAAGGGGGCTATGGCTGCAGTTCCGGTGAGATGACGCTTTGGCTGCCGCCAGCAGTTTCGGCCGCCTCAATGAGTTTATCGATGAGTGCCCTGGCGCAGCCAGGCAAGCCCTCGAGGTCCCGTGCGATGACTGCCCGATCATGGTCGGCCCAAGGTTCGTTGAGCGTTAGAATGGCGAGATTCATCGTTTGGCGATGCCGCAGCGCTGCCGACAACGGGAGAACGCCGATGCCCGCTCCTGCTTCGATCATGCGACACATAGCCTCGAAGCTACGGATCTGTATCCGTATCGGCAACTTCCTTCTTTGCTGCCTTGCAACGTCTTCCAGGAACGCTAGATAGTGCTGCCTTCGTGGAGGCAGACATGCTCGTAGTCCAGCGTTTCCGAGAAAGTGACCACGGCCTTCTGAGTGAGGGGGGGCTTGACCCAATCCATCCAAGTTAAGCCTCAGCAAGCCTTGTAGGGGGCCTGTCGATGAGGTTTGTGGCGAGGCGGACGTGGCCAAGCATGAAGGCGATCAGGGAGGCAGGGTGAGCTTGCGATGACGGGTGAAAGCGGCGAGACATTCAGGATGGAGGGCATGGTCTTGAAAGACCTTGGTATGCAGGTGTTGGGAAAGCGCAGCGAATACATTAGGCCGGATCATGAGAGCCAAGCGAAGATCGAGAAACGATCCTCTATTGGCCGCCGCCCTTTCCCTTCGAGATTGGCTGAACTGCCGAGAGACGCTTCAATGCGCGCGTCCCTCGTATTCACTTCGCGCTAGTCCGCCTTTGCACCGGAAATTCGAACCTGTTCCGCCGCGGTTGGCATCTGCTTCTTCACGAACGTCCAGAATTCATCCACGACCATCGGCTTGACAGGTAGCGAACCTTGCTCCGACAGCTGCTTTTGCAGTTCGGGGTCTCGCAAGGCTTGGTTTAGCGCGACGTTCAATTTCTCCAGTGCTGGACGTGGTGTGTTCGCCGGCGCTACCAGCCCATACCACGAGTCGGTATAGAACCCCTTTACTCCGGCTTCGTCGAACGTCGGCACATCGGGGAGCGCGGGCAGGCGCTGATGCGCGGCCACGGCCAGCGGACGCACTTTGCCAGAACGGATGAATGGCAGCGCGCCCGTCGTGATGACGAAGTCTACTCGGCCGGCCATCAGGTCGGTCATTGCGGGTGCAGTCCCCTTGAACGGGATATGGGCTATGTCCACATTTGCCCGCTTCCTGAACACTGCGCCGGCGAGATGCTGACTGGAGCCGACACCACCCGAGCCGTAGTTCAGCTGACCAGGCTGGGAACGTGCCTTTGCAACCAGCTCTCCAACCGAACGATACGGGGAATCCTTAGGAACTAGCATCACGCCTGGTGAGGTGGTAATCAGGCCAATCGGTGCAAAGTCCTTAATCGGGTCGTAGTTGAGGCGGCTGTATAGCGCGGAATTGAGCCCGTGTGAGGTCGCCGTGGCAAGCATGATGGTGCTGCCATCAGGTTTCGCGCGTGCCGCGATATCCGACCCAATATTGCCGCCTGCCCCGGCACGGTTGTCGATGATGATGGACTGCCCCAACGTCTTGGACATTTGAGCTGACACCAGCCGCGCGACAGCGTCAGAGGGACCCCCCGCAGGCCATCCGACGACCATGGTAATGGCGCCAGGTGGCAACGCCGGCTGGGCTGAGAGCGCCGTCGAGCTCGCGAGTATCACGCAGCCAGTTGCAATCCGAAGAAATTGGCTTATTTTTCCTGCCATGGCATCTCCTTCCAAAGTTGACGGAAGCTCGCCTCGCCACGTTCAAGTTCTGCGGCGTACGCAGCGGGGGCGAGGTAGCGCAGCGGCGCAAACATTGCGTCAGCCTGCTGCTTGAATTGCGGGTCCGCGGCAACCTTTGCCATGGCATCGACAAGTTTCTTCCTGACTGGCTCTGGCAGACCCTTGGGCGCGGCCAGGCCGCGCAAGGATGCAAGCTCAATGTTGTAGCCCTGCTCACGGAAGGTTGAGACGTTCGGCGCAAGTACCGCGCGCGCGAGTCCCATCTGGCCCAGGAACTTCAGCGGAGTGCCACCTTTCTGGTAAGCCAATGCCTCGCCGACGTTGATGGCACCAATCGTAATTTGCTGACCAGCCAGTGCGCCACGGACTTCACCGGCGCCCTTGTAGCCGACGTGCGTCATCTTTACGCCGGAAGCTTTTTCAAACAGCAGCATCGCGAGATGGTCATCCGAACCAACGCCGGTGGTCCCTACCGTGACCGCGCCTGGGTTCGCCCTGGCATATTTCACAAGCGTCGCCAGCGAATCGATGTTGTTGGCTTGATTGACGGTGAATGCGCCAGGGTCGTCCACCAGATTGCCGATGAGGTCGTAGCTCTTCCAAGTGAACGTCGTTTTGCGCTCAATCGGAATCGTCAGCAGATTTGGCGTGTTGATGAAGCCGATGGTGTAGCCGTCCGGCGTGGCGCGTGCCAGTTCGGCAAAGCCTATGGCGCCGCCCGCGCCCGGCTTGTTCTGCACGACGATGGTTGCACCCAGTTCCTTCTCTAGATGGCGCGCGAGCAGGCGGGCAACCAAGTCAGTGCCGCCGCCCGGCGCGTACGCGACAATCATCTCGATCGGGCGATTGGGCCACGCTGCGGGTTGCGCTTCGGCTGTGGCGGGCGCCAGAGCGCCGACCATGCCAACGAGCGAACACGCGGCAAGGCAAAGGGAAAGACGCCGACGACGAGAGTCGGGATTGCGTTGCATGATTTTGTCTCCTCGCCAACCCTCGTGTGGCCGGCGTATTGTTGTGGCTATCTCTGAATCAGGTTGCGGCGGCGAGCAAAATTGCCTCGATTCGTTGCCTCGCTCTGGGCCAAACGTCGGGATTCACCAAGCGTTCAGGCCTCTCGCCCGTTGCGAGCAGTTCCAGAATTTGCGTGGCTGCCAACGTCGCGTTCCTGCGACGGGCGTCATGGGTAACACCCGCCGTGTGGAAAGTGGCGACGACGTTCTCAAGCGTCAGAAGCGGATGGCCTTGCGCAGGCGGTTCCTGGTCCCAGACGTCGAGGCCAGCACCAGCGAGGTGTCCGCTGGCCAACGCCTCATAGAGGGCCGCTTCATCGTGGACGCCGCCTCGGGCGGTGCTGACGAAGATGCTGCCAGGACGCATCGACGCGAAGGCGTTTGCATTCATCATCCCCAACGTGCTGGCATCGCGTGGGCAGTGCAGGGAAACGATATCGGCCGTGCGCAGCAATTCGTCGAACGAGACAAGCTCGGCGCCTCGCTTCGCCATCTCCGCGCTATCGAGATAGGGGTCGTAGCCAATCACGCGCATTCCGAAGGCACGGCCAAGAGCCGCGGCGCGACTCCCCGCATGCCCGACGCCGACCAGGCCCAGCGTGCGTCCACGGAGTTCGTGGCCCATCAAGCCTTCGCGGCTTCCGGTGGTGTGTGTCTTCATGCGGCGGTCCGATTCCGGGATGCGCCGCATCACAGACAGCATCAATCCGACCGCCATTTCGGCCACGGAATCGGCGTTGCCGCCGGCCTGGTTCATCACGGCAACGCCCGCTGCCGTGCAGGCATCGATATCAATCGTGTCGCACCCCGAGCCGCTTGAGGACACGGCCAGAAGATTCGGGCAACGAGCGAGAAGCTCTGCGGTGACGAACCAGCGCCGAGGCAGTTCGTCCTTGGCGGCCGTAATCTGGTACACGTGTGCTTCGGAGAGGCTTGCCCATGCCTCTTCGTCTGCACCTTCGCGCTGGCATGTGTGCAGGCTGACCTCGGGTGCTTCGCCCACAATGCGGTTAAAGGCGGGGTCCAGCCAGTAGTCGAATCGAACGACCTTGCGCCTTGTTGGGGGAGACTGGCTCACAGTACCCCCTTGTCAGCCAGCGAGCGGTCCACCCATGTACGGTCTGCACGGCCTTGCGCAATCGATTCCAGAATGCCCGCTTCCATGCGCTGCACTTCTTCCACGCGGACAGCAATTGCTTCAGCATCCTCAGCGGGAACGACCAGTAGCCCGTCGCCGTCGCCGATAATCAGGTCTCCAGGCCGGACCACCATGCCGTCGATAGAGACCGGCACGTGAAGTTCACCGGGGCCATCCTTGTATGGGCCACGGTGCGAGACGCCGCGGGCGTAGACTGGAAGTGGCTCCTTGCCAATCGTGTCGCTGTCGCGAATCAGACCATCAATGACAAAGCCAGCGGCTCCGCGTGCGATGGCGAGCGCCAGCATAATCTCGCCGATGATTGCATTAGGTCCCACGCCGCCGGCGTCTACCACGATGACGTCGCCCGGACCCGAGATGTCGATGGCCTTGTGGACCATGAGGTTGTCGCCAGGGCGGGTGCGAACGGTAAGCGCGCGACCGACCAGGTTGCCGTCGCGGCGGTGGAATGCACGGAGCTGGCTGGTTCCGGTCGTGCGGCTCATCGAGTCGCTGACATTGGCGACGGGGAAGTTGCGGTACCGCGCCAGCAGCGAGGCGCTGACAAGCTGTGCGGGACGCGGATGAATGCGAAAACCGTGCGGCGAGGTCATTTTGTTCTGTCTCCGGTGTCGACCTTGAAGGGTCTGTTGGAATCGTTTGAAAAAGTTAGTTTGAAAAAGTTATTCAGTTTGGATGTGAACGCTGGATGCACTGCGCATCCACATCCGTCGCCCGGGTGATGCCCAGCATGGCGAGGTCACGAGAAATCTCGGCCTGCATCAGGCTGATGGCGTGCGCAACACCGCGGCAGGAGCCAACTGCCGCCGCATACGCGAACGGTCGCCCGATGAAGACACAGCGGGCACCCAGGGCCAACGCCTTGATGACATCAGTCCCGCGACGCACGCCGCTGTCGAGCATCACAGGCAGTTGCGGGACAGCTTCGACGACTTCGGGCAGAGCGCGCATGGAAGCGATGACACCATCAAGCTGCCGGCCACCGTGGTTTGAGACGATGATTCCGTCGACACCGTGCTGATGAGCGAGACGAGCATCTTCCGCAGTCAGGATGCCCTTGACCACGAGCTGCCCCCTCCAGCGGCGACGGATGGTGGCCAGGTGGTTCCATGTGAAATGCGCACGGTCCGAGAAATCCCGCTCCACATTGCGCGAGACGATGGGGGTGCCGCGGTGGGCGTACGCGTTCTCGAAGTGCGGCACGCCGTGGCGTAGCAGCGTCCGCGCGAAGGTGCCGAGCAACCAGCGAGGATGGGTGATGCCTTGCCAGGCAAGCGCGGCGCTTGGGCGCAGCGGCGTCGAAAACCCGGCGCGCACGTTGTTTTCGCGATTGCCCGCGACTGGCGTGTCTACGGTGATGACAAGCGTCTCGACCTTGGCTGCTTCAATGCGCGCCAGCAAGCCTTCGATGTGGTGCATGTCACCGGGAAGGTAGGCCTGGAACCACGTTCCAGGAGCCGCTTCCATGACCTCTTCTAGCCGAATCAGCGACGAGCCGCTCATGATGGCCGGTACGGCAGCCCGGGAAGCTGCCTGTGCCATGACGACATCGCCGCGGTATGCAAATAGCGCGGATATCCCCATTGGGGCCAGGCCGAACGGCGCGGTGTACTCACGGCCGAACAGCTTAAAGGTCAGGTCGCGCGTCGAGACGCCGACCAGCACGCGTGGTCGCAGGGCAATGTTCTCAAACGACTGTCGATTTTGAGCAAGGGTGATGTTGTCCTCGACCGCACCGCTAACGTAGGCGTACAGCGGCTTGGGAAGACGCTTCCGGGCCATTGGCTCGAAGTCCTTCAGTGCCAACACTCGCTGCTTGAGCCAATTCGCCTGCTTCTCATTGTGCGCCGATTGAGGCACGTAAGCCGACTCCTTCCTCTGAGCGGGTTGAAGTGCGGAAGTCTGTGAGGCGTCGTCGATGGGAGCGGCTGACATAGGCGCAATGGCGAGGAGTTGGCGCCAATGTAACAACCTGTAAGCGACGACAAAAGCGGAAAATAACGAAGATATTATTTCGCTTTTAGGAAAATGTCAGGCATCGGCCGATGGGGCGCACTATGACTCTCAAGCAACTCGAGGCCTTCTACTGGGCGGCAACATGCGTCAACTTCACTGTGGCGGCGGAGCGTGTCCACCTGTCGGTTTCATCGCTGTCTAAACGGATTGCAGAACTGGAAGCGTCGCTGGACGTGGAACTGTTTGACCGCAGTGGTCGAAGTGCCGAACTGACTGCGCAGGGTGAGCGGATGTTGCCGCAGATTCGCGCGATGCTGCATGCCGCTGCGGACCTGCGGCAGTCGGCTGGGCAACGTCCTGGTCTGATTGGGCGATGCCGCATCGGACTGGGAGAGCTGAGCGGGCTGACTTGGTTGCCAAAGCTTGTGCGTGAGGTGTCGTCACTCCATCCAGGTCTGCTTTTGGAGCCTCACGTGGATATCGGGCAGGTGTTGGAGCAGCGCCTCCATGACGGGGAGCTGGACATCGGGGTCCTGGCAGGACCGTCCACCCGCAGCAGCTTGGCGGCCGAGCGAATCGGCCAGGTCGACTTTGCGTGGGTCGCAAGTCAGTCGTTCCTCGAGTTGGCCGGCACAGACGACCCACGGGTGCTTATGGGCGAACAGACGCTGCTGACACTCCCGGTCGGTGCGGGCGGGACTCGGGTGCTCGACCAATGGCTGGCCCGCCGAGGGGTGATGGTCGGCCGACGCCTGATGTGCAACAGCTGGGGGGCCGTCGTTGGTATGGTGGTGGAAGGGCTTGGCTTCGGATTCATGCCCAGACTGTGGGCTGACTCGCTCGTCGAACGCGGCGCGCTGCGAATCTTGCCGGATAGCGACGCACTGGAGCCACTTCACTATGCTGTGCAATGGCGCCGCGATGACACCCGACCGTTGATTCTGGCGATGCGGGAGGTTGTTCGTGGCGCAATCGATTTCCAGGCTCCGCGCTGCTTCGTCTAGGTCCGTCGGTCGACCTCGCCGAGCCATGTCCGTAAGGGCTTGCGGATTCAACCGGTCAACGCAACGGCTTGATGGAATCGTTCAGCCGGTGTATCGAAGTCTAGTGTTTTGCGTGGGCGTTCGTTGAGTCTTCTGGCTATGGCGTTGAGCTTGGCTTGCGAGTAGCTCGAGAGATCGGTGCCTTTCGGGAGTACTGTCTCAACCAGGCCATTCGTGTTCTCGTTGGAGCCGCGTTGCCACGGTGGCTTTGGATTTGCCGCTGAGTACGACGTTGAACGGAAGTTCCGCGAAACGCGTCAGTATCAGGTGGCACCGATCTTGACGAACCCGATCTTGTCCTACGTTGGGGAGCATATCCTGGGCATGCCGCGCTCGTTTTGAGGTGGGGCGGGATGTTCAGCGTGGCGGCTCGGGGCGTCCAGCACTTTCGCAGGAGATTAATCGGGTTCGGGGATTTCCAGCACTCGCATGACACCACTCGACACTTTGACCCACGCTTCGATCAAGGCTAAGCGCTTCTATATGATCGAGAACCGACTCTGGCTGAGCAGAACCCTCAACGCTCGCACGTCGCCGTTCAGGCTGCCGCCAAAGCCAGTGCGGGAGCGCAGCGGTGACGACAGGCCGGGAGCCCTCTTCAAGTGTGAACGAGGGAGGCGGTCTTTTACGCGACTGGCATTGTCGCAGTTGCGACACCGCATCTCAGGCGGTGTCGCGGCGGGTGGCCAGTTGCGGGTACGGCATCAGGCGTTGGCGCCTTCGGTGAAGACATCGACCTTGCCGCTGCGAGCGCCATCGGTGTAGGCATCGAATCCGCGAGCCGGCGAAGCCGAAACCCCCGAGCGGTCCAGGCCGGCGATGCGGGCGCCTTCGGTGAAGGTATCCAGCTTGCCGCTGCGTGCGCCGTCGGTGAAGGTGTCGGTGGAGCGGAAGTCGTAGCCGTACTTGTCGGCGGGGACCGAGGTGCGGAATTCATAGCCGTACTTGTCGCCGGCGAGGGTGTCCTTGGCGGAAGCGGCCTGGGCGGCGCCGATGGCGGCGAGCGACAGCACGAGGGTGGAAGCGAGCTTGAGGGCGAAGGTCTTGGTCATGATGTTCTCCAGTATCTTAAAATTCGTTGAATTTCGTTGATTGTTCGCTGCGACTGCCAGAACGTTGCTTTGTTTGTGCGCG
>JARLJI010000198.1 GCA_031291295.1 Rhodoferax sp.
CCGAGATCGCCATCCCCCTGCTGTTCTCCACTAACGGCTACGGCATCTTCTGGAACAACCCTTCGCGCAGCCGCTTCAACAACCGGTTCGTCCACTCGCTCTACCTGACCGCCGAGGTTGCCGACCGCATCGACTACTACTTCCTCTACGGCCCCGACGCCGACCAGATCGTCGGCCGCTACCGCGAGATGACCGGCGAGGTTCCGCTCTTTGGCCGCTGGGCCTACGGCTTCTGGCAGTGCAAGAACAAGTACCAGTCGCAGCAGGACCTGGAAACGGTCGCCGCCAAATACCGCGCCCTGCACATCCCGGTGGACAACATCGTGCAGGACTGGTTCTGGTGGACCAATATGGGCGAGATGAAGTGGAACAACCACTACCCCGACCCGCAGGGCCTGATCGACACGCTCCACAAGGAGCACTTTCACCTGATGGTCTCAGTGTGGCCCTACTTCCGGCCCGGCTCGGCCGTTTACGACGACTTTGACCGCAAGGGCTGGTTTGTGGCCAAGACGCTGACCGGCGGCTTCCACCCCGTGGGCCAGGCGCTCTACGACGCCACCGACCCCGCGGCCCGCAAGCAATACTGGGCCAACATAGACGCTGCGCTCTTCGAGAAAGGCGTGGATGCCTGGTGGCTGGACACGGACGAGCCCGAGACCGAAGGCCGGCAGGACAACATCCTCGTGGACCACCACATCGCGCTCGGCTCTGGCGCGCGCTACGCCAACGTCTTTCCGCTCTTCCATGCCGAGGGCGTTTCGCTGGGCCAGCAGGCGGCCAGCGACCAGAAGCGCGTCTTCATCCTCTCCCGCTCGGCCTATGCCGGGTCACAGCGGCTGGGCGTTACGGCCTGGTCCGGCGATGTGTTGTCGGATTTCGTGACGCTGCAGCGCCAGATCGCCGCCGGCCTCAACTACTCCGTGAGCGGCATGCCCTACTGGACCACCGACATTGGCGGCTTCATCTCCGGTGGCAACCTTGAGGACCCGAAGTTCCGCGAGCTGTTTGTGCGCTGGTTTGAGTTCGGCGCATTCTCACCCATCTTCCGCGTCCACGGCACGCGCAACCCCGACGAGAACGAGCTGTGGTCCTATGGCCCCGATGCGCAGAAGATCTTGACCGACTACGACACGCTGCGCTACCGCCTGTTGCCCTACATCTACTCGCAGGCATGGCAGGTCACCAACAACCACGGCACGCTCATGCGTCCGCTCGTGATGGACTGGCGCGACGACGTGGCTGCGCAGAACACCTCCGATGAATACCTCTTCGGCCCGGCCATCCTCGTCAGCCCTGTCTACACACAAGGCGTAACCGCGCGATCGGTCTATCTACCCAAGGCAACGTGGTATGACTTCTGGACCGGCGAACGGCTAGACGCCTCACAGCGCGGCATGCGGATTAATGCCGACGCTCCGCTGGCCAAGTTGCCGCTCTACGTCCGCGTCGGTTCCATTGTGCCCATGGGGCCTGCGATGGAGTGGGCTGCCGAGAAGCCCGCCGACCCGATTGAATTGAGAATTTATCCCGGCGCCAACGGCGACTTCACCCTCTACGAAGACGAGAACGACAACTACAACTACACCAAGGGCGCCCACGCCACCATCGCGCTGCACTGGGACGACGCCGCGCAGACACTGACGATCGGCGCGCGCGAAGGTTCGTTCCCAGGGATGCTGGCCACGCGCACCTTCCACGTGGTTGTGGTCGGCAAGGACCACGGCACCGGCATTGCAGAGACTGCGCAGTCCAACGCCGCGGTGACTTATAACGGCGAAAAGCAGACCGTGAAGCCGTAAACAAAAAGAGGGCCGCGTTCGAAGTGCGGCCCGCACATCCTGATCCCTGATCACTGACCGGTGATCACTCCCGTCGCCTCGAGCATCATGTTCACCAGCGCGATCGGCAGTCCCACCACGTTGAAGTAGCAGCCCTCCACACGCGGAATCCACTTGGCCGCCATGCCCTGTATGCCGTACGCGCCAGCCTTGTCCATCGGCTCGCCCGTGGCGATGTAAGCCGCGATCTCCGCGTCGCTGAGGGTGAGAAAACGCACGCCGGTGACCTCGGCCGCCACCTCTGCGCCCTTTGCGGTTACCACAGCTACGCCGGTCATCACGCGATGGGTGCGTCCGCTCAGCAGGCGCAGCATGCGCGCGGCATCGGCCGCGTCTTCGGGCTTGCCCAGGATGTGTCCGTCGAGGGTGACTGTGGTGTCCGCGCCCAGCACCACGGCCGTTGGATCGGCAGCCGCGTCAAAGACGGCCTGCGCTTTCTCGCGCGCCAGCCGCACCACGTAGCCGACCGGATCTTCGTCCACGCGCGGCTCCTCGGGAATGTGCGCCGGGCGCACCTCGAACGTGTAGCCAGCCTGCGCCAGCAGTTCGCGCCGGCGCGGCGAAGCGGAAGCAAGAATCAGCATAGAAAGATTATGGCAGCGGGAGATGCCCCGCTGCCCGGTGTGCCTTTACTTCGGCAACTGCGTGGCATCCCATCCGCCGCCCAGGGCGCGGATGAGCCCGACGCTGGCGGTAAAGCGCCGCGTCTCAAGGTCAGCCTGCGTGCGCTGGTTGGTCAGCAGCGTAGACTCGGCCACCAACACTTCAAGGTAGCTTGTGGCGCCGCCCTTGTAGCGCTGGTTGGAGAGGTCGAGCGAGTGCTGCGCAGCGGTCACCGCGCGGTCTTCCACGGCGGACTCCTGCTCCAGCACGCGCAGGTCGCTGAGCCGGTCTTCAACCTCGTTGAAAGCTGCCAGCACGGTGGCCTTGTAAGTGGCCGATTGGGCCTCGTAAGTGTGGCGCGCCTCATCGGTCAGGGCGTGGCGCTGCCCGGCGTCAAACAACAGCTCAGTAGCCTGCGCGCCCAGGCTCCACAACGCGCTTGGGCCCTGAATCCACGTGCCGCCGTGAGTGCTCTCAAAGCCGCCACCTCCGCTGAGGGTGATGGTGGGGTAGAAAGCGCTGACGGCGATGCCGATCTGCGAGTTGGCCGCGGCCACGCGGCGCTCGGCAGCGGCGATGTCGGGGCGGCGCTGGACCAGCTGCGACGGCACGCCGAGCGGAACCTGCGGCAGCGCACCTTCCAGCGGTGAGGGCGCGAGCGTGAGCTTGCCCGCTTCCTGATTGATGAGGGTAGCAATGGCGTGCTCGTACTGCGCACGGCCCTGGTCCACATCGATGAGCTGGGCGCGCACGGTTTCAAGCTGGGTTTGAGCCTGCGCTACCGCAACCTCAGTGACCACGCCGCCCTTGCGCAGAGTCTGGTTCAGATCGAGCTGCCGCTCGTCATCGTGGACGGTGTTGGTAAGCAGGAGGCTCTGCGCATCCAGGCCGCGCAGCTCAAAGTAGTCCTGCGCCAGCTCGGCGTGCAGGGTCAGGTCGATGGTGGCCACATCAGCGGCCGAGGCCTGCGTGCTGGCGCGCGCTGCCTCCACGGTGCGGCGAATGCGGCCCCAGAAGTCCGGCTCCCAGCTGGCCTGGCCTTCCAGCGTCAGGTCGTTATAGCTGCTCGTGCTGCTTGCCTGGGGACGGTTGGCAGAGAGCTGGTCGTGCGCCGCGCCCAAACCGGCGGAGAACGTGGGATAGAAGCTGGCGCGAGCAGCTCGCACCTGGTCGCGCGCGGCCAGGTAGGTCTCAGTGGCGGCACGCAGCGTCTGGTTTTCCGGCGTCACCATCTCTTCCAGCCGGTTGAGTTCGGCGTCGTTGTAGATCTCCCACCACTTGCCGCGCAGCATGCCGTCAGAGGGCGAGG
>JARLJI010000199.1 GCA_031291295.1 Rhodoferax sp.
ACCACCACCGACTGCTGGAGCCCATCGGATACATTCCCCCTGCCGAAGCTGAAGACAACTACTATCGGCAATTAACCAGTCAGGCCGTCATGTCGGTCTGACTTAACCCAACGGGCCTCCTCGATAGCCGGGGCGATTCATTCTGGTGCTCAACCCCCATGCGCCGTTAAGCAAAGAGGACTTCGCAGGTCTCAGCGCTGCCGTCGATTCTTATCTTTCCGACCACGCCAAACTCCACGGCGTGTTGATTCATTCGAAGGGATTTCCCGGATGGGAGAACTTCGGGGGATTCACCGCGCACATGCACTTTGTTCGCGAGCACCATAAGAAGGTCGAACGCGTGGCCGTCGTGACGGACAGCCAGTTCGCCGGCATGGCCGAATCGCTTGGCAAGCACTTTACGTCGGCTGAAGTAAGGCACTTCCCATTTTCCGACGACGTGAAGGCGTTGGACTGGTTGAAAACCGCGTAACGTCAACATGGGGGGTGAAGACCTTAGGCTGCTGGAAGCTGTGATGCGCTCGCCACGTACGAGGTCCCATTATCGGCAGCGTCGGTGGCCCCGCTGGCAAGGCTGCACAATCACTCCCCCCAGCTCTCGGCCATCGCCTGCACCTGTTCCAGCACCAGCTCCACGGCCGCATCCTGGCCGTCCGGCGGGTACTTGTACTTGCGCAGGATGCGCTTGACCATCAGGCGCAGCTTGGCGCGCACGCTCTCGCGCTGCGACCAGTCGACACTCAGGTTCTGGCGCAGGCTAGTCGTCAGCTCGTGGGCGATTTTCTTGAGGGTGTCGTCGGTCAGCTCGCGCACGGCCGATTCGTTGTTGGCCAGCGCGTCGTAAAAGCGCACCTCGTCCTCGGTGAGGCCCAGCGTCTCCCCGCGCGATGCCGCCTCGCGAAACTTCCTGGCCATCTGGATCAGCTCTTCCATCACCTGCGCGGTCTCGATGGATCGGTTCTGGTAGCGCTGGATCACGCCCGCCAGCATCTCCGAGAACTTGCGGTCCTGCACCACGTTGCCGGCAAAGCGGCTCTTGATCTCGCCCTCCAACAGCCGCTCCAGCAGCTCCACCGCCAGGTTCTTCTCGGGCAGGCTGCGCACCTGGGCCAGAAACTCGTCATCAAGCAGGCCGATATTGGGTTTGTCGAGACCGACGGCGTCGAAGATGTCGACCACGCTCTCGGACACCACCGCCTGGCCGATGATCTGGCGGATTGCCAGCTCGCGCTGCTCGTCGGTGCGCTTCTTCGCCGTCAGTTCCTTCTTGGTCAGGATCACCTTCACGCCCTGCAGGAAGGCGACTTCTTCCCGCACCGCCTTGGCCTCATCGAGCGTGCAGCACAGCGTGAACGCCTGACTCATGGCCAGCGCGATGTCGGCAAAGCGCTTCTTGCCGTCCTTGAGGCCCAGCACATGGTTGGCGGCGCCGGCCAGCGTTCGGTGGCCGCCGGTCAAAAAGCCGCTGTAGTCGAAGCCGTGCAGCAGGGCGCGCAGCACGTCCATCTTTTCCATCAGCACGCTGTAGGCCTCGTGCGCGTCCACCGTGGGACGGCCTCGGCCCTTGGACTGGGTGTATTCCTTCATGGCGGCTTTCAGCTCGTTGCCGATGCCGATGTAGTCCACCACCAGGCCGCCCTGCTTGTCCTTGAATACCCGGTTGACCCGCGCAATCGCCTGCATCAAGTTGTGGCCCTTCATGGGCTTGTCCACATACAGCGTGTGCACGCAGGGCGCGTCGAAACCAGTCAGCCACATGTCGCGCACGATCACCAGACGCAGCGGGTCGGTGGGGTCCTTGAAGCGCTTTTCGAGCCGCTTCTTGGTCTGCGCACTGTAGATGTGCGGACGCAAGAGGGCCTTGTCGCTGGCGGAGCCGGTCATGATGACCTTGATGGCGCCCTTCTCGGGGTCCGCGTCATGCCAATCGGGGCGCAGCCGCACGATCTCGTTGTACAGGTGCACGCAGATATCGCGGCTCATGGCGACCACCATGGCTTTCCCGCTCTGGGCCTTGTTGCGCTCCTCGAAGTGCGCCACCAGGTCCGCCGCCACGCTGGCCACGCGGGGTTCGGCACCGACCACTTTCTCCAGCGCGGCCCAGCGCGTCTTGAGTTGGGACTGGGTGGTTTCCTCCTCGTCCTCGGCCAGTTCGTCCACCTCGTCGTCGAGCTGCGCCAGGTCCGCCTCCTTCAGGCTCAGCTTGGCCAGGCGCGACTCGTAGTAGATCGCGACCGTGGCACCGTCCTCGCGAGACTGCTGCATGTCATAAACATGGATGTAGTCGCCGAACACGGCGCGGGTGTCGCGGTCAGTGCTGCTGACCGGCGTGCCGGTGAAGGCCACGAAGGTCGCATGCGGCAGTGCATCGCGCAGGTGCTGCGCGTAACCGGCCTGGTAGCGCTCCACGGCATACGCCGGCGGCGCCAACTCGGCGCGGTGCGGCGTCACGGCGCCATCGCCGGTTGCTACAGGACTGATAGCTACTTGCGCTCGTCCCGCCTGGGCTAGAGGCACTTTTCGTGTCTTAAGTCTGGCCTCGAAGCCATACTGTGTGCGGTGCGCCTCGTCGGCGATCACCACGATGTTGTGGCGATCGGACAGCACCGGATACGTATCCTCGTCCTCGCCCGGCATGAACTTCTGGATGGTGGCGAAGACGATGCCGCCGGAGGGCCGGTTCGCCAGCAGTGTGCGCAGCTCCTGGCGCGTGCGCGCCTGCACCGGCTGCTCGCGCAGCAGATCCTGCGCCAGGCTGAACACGCCGAACAACTGGCCGTCCAGGTCGTTCCGGTCGGTGATGACCACGATGGTCGGGTTCTCCATCGCCGGCTCGCGCATCACGCGCGCCGCAAAGCAGGTCATGGTGATGCTCTTGCCGCTGCCCTGCGTGTGCCAGACCACGCCGCCCTTCTGGCTGCCGCCCGGTTGTGAGGCGGCCACCACCTGCGCAATGGCGGCACGCACCGCGTGGAACTGGTGGTAGCCCGCGATCTTCTTGACGATGCCGCCGTCGTCCTCGAACAGCACGAAGTAGCGCAGGTAGTCCAGCAGGTACGGCGGCGCCAGCACGCCGCGCACCAGGGTTTGCAGCTCATTGAACTCGCCCAGTGGGTCCAGCGTCGCGCCGTCAATCGTGCGCCAGGCCATGAAGCGCTCGGCGTTGGCCGATAGAGAACCCAGCAGCGCCTCGGTGCCGTCCGTGATGACCAGGATCTCGTTGGTCTGGAACACGTCGGGGATTTGCTCTTGGTAGGTCTGGAGCTGGTCGTAGGCCTTCCACACATCGGCGTTCAGGTCGGCGGGGTTCTTGAGCTCCAGCACCACCAGCGGCAGGCCGTTGACGAACAGGATGATGTCGGGCCGGCGCGTGTGGTGCGGGCCGCGGATCGAGAACTGGTTCACAGCCAGCCAGTCGTTGGCCTCGGGCTGCGCCCAGTCCATCAGCCGCACGTAGTCGCCCCGGGTTTCGCCGCCCACCTGGTATTGCACTGGCACGCCGGCCACCAGCAGGCGGTGGAAGTGCCGGTTGGCCGTCAGCAATGCCGGAGTGCCGAGGTCCAGCACTTGTTTGAGGGCATCCTCGCGGGCAGCGGTGGGAATGTCGGGATTGAGCTTGTGGATGGCCTCGCGCAGGCGAAACGGCAGGATGACCTGGCGGTAGCCGGCCCGCTCGGGTGTCGCGCCGTCGTGGGCGATGTCGGGGCCGTAGCGGTGGGTGTAGCCCACGTCTTGCAGCCAGCCGAGCGTTTCCTGTTCGAGTTGGTCTTCGGTCATTGAGTCTCCCTGCCGCCCCTGAACCCTGCAGCCGGCTTCCTGCACGTGTCGGCCGGCTGTGCTATCCTATTGGCAAAGGACTGGGGATTCTCGGTCGACAACTGGCTCCGGCGTATGTCGGGGCCTTTTGTTTTTGGACTCACGGAAAGCACTTCAGCCCCCAACCCGCAAACCGCCCGTTTCGCTGCAAAAGCTTGGGCTTGACCGCGTCAAATGCGCGGTTGGGTTGCCCCGGTTTCAACACCGATAGCCCGATAGGCCGGGCCACCAGGTCCGCGAGCTGCAGTCCAGCCGAGTTGGATTTCTTGTCGGCAAACACCACTTCGAAGTTCCATCGCTCGGTCTTGAAGTTGGCGCCCGCGCAGATGCGCCGAAACTCCAGCTCCAGGTCGTCATCTTCATTTTTGCCACGCTTTTCCACCACAACATGCACCGACGGATTGACCGGCATCGCCATCTGGCTGGCAGGCCCGTCTTGCCAGACCCCCCGCTGCACCAGCAGACCGCGCACCCGCTCCAGGCCGAAACCCAAAGCCAGGTTATAAGGGTCGGCCGGCGTTTTGTATTTCGCCTTGTGCCGAGCCTTGTCGATCACCACGCATACCAGATCAAAGGGCGCGGCTTCGATCAACGTGGTCAATTCGCCCATAAAGGCGGCTTTCAGTGCCGGCGTCTTCAAGAATGCGAAATCACCCAGATCCTTGCGGATGTCCCGCTCATGCAGGATCACCTGGTCATGGCCGAAATGCTGAAACTTGAATTGCTGCAGCGCGGGCGCAATCTGGCCGGTGTAGTCGCTTTTCTTGACGATGAAGAACGCCAGCACGAACAACGGATAGTGCGGGTCGATATTGCCCATGCCGGGCGAACCGCTCTCGTCCACGAACACCATGTAATCGGCAAAAGGGGTTGTCATGCGAACTCCTCTGCATTGGCCAATCGCAGCTGGCCCGAGATCAGGCGCGGGAGCAGGGTGTCGCGCAGGGTGGCGAGGGTTTCCGCCATCGACGAATTGCGGCTTCGCTGGGCTTCGGTCACCGAGATGACCTCGTCAAACGCAGTTAACAGCGCGTCCGGCGGATGCAGTATGGGGACGGAGCCCAGAATCCCTGTATTGATATTCGGCATGGTGGCACCCACGGCATGTTGAACCAACCATGTTCGCGCCTGCGGTGCATCCAATGCCATCGACAAAAAAGTTGATGACAACCAGTTTTTCCCCGGACGTAGCAGTAGGCATCCCGTTCCGCAAAGCCACCCAGCCTCTCGCTCGGTGATCAGTGCGTGGCGCTCCACATCGCCTCGACGGCTGAAAACAATATCTCCTGCAACGAGCTTGTGCCTTGAAAGGCGTTCCGCGTCCACTGGACGAACCCTCGCCACGGAATCCGTTGCTACTCTGCGATCTTTAATATCTTTGGGCATGACAACCGGAACGCCAGACTCGACATAGTCCGATGCGTGCAGTTGGCTTCCGAATGGTCCGGTTTGGAGACTGCCAACATAGTCGATCGTAATGCGGGCCAAAGTGCTTGGCCGCCATCCCCTCGGCACCAACCCCAGCTCCGACTCCTCGAATCCATCCGGAAACAGCACCGCCGTGGCCTCGTCCATGCCTTCGGGGGCGCGGCCTTCCATCTTGGCGCGCACCGGGTCGAAATCGACAAACCACGACTTGAACAGCGTCTGGGCGATGGCTTCGAGTGTGGCGTTGGTTCCGCGCAGGAGGGTAATGCGGTCGTCGAGGGCCGACAAAGTATCGGCAATACCCAGTTGAATCCCAATTGGAGGACAAGGAATTTTGAAATCCTCGATCATCGACTTCGTTAAGGCATTGCGTGTTGCTCCCGCAGCCGCCAGGCTCAACATCAAATCTTGTTGATAGTCCGATGCCAAAAAATAGCGAACAAATCGACTATCGAATACCGAGGGCTTTGGTCTAATGATCGCTACATGTTGATTCACACGGGCTGGCAAGTATTGGGAGATCGCGAGACAAACACGAGCCACGGAATCGCCCGTAATGTTCAGCAGCACATCGCCAGCCTCGACAGTCACGCCATCAAGCCTCTTGGCTTGTTCGTTGCCAATGAATGCAAGTCCGCTCGGTTTGAAGCCATCGTTGTAGACATTCTGACTTCTGATCAACGTGAATGGGCCGTGTTCCAAATAGGCATCTTTGCCGCCAGTTGGTGTCGAGCCGCTACCGATTTTTAAGCAGTGGTCGCCGAGTCGATTCCAGTCCCACTCAGAACTCATATCGCTTCGAACTGTCTGTGGCTTCGTTCACTCGCTTGATGAAGTCGCTGAGGTGAGTGATGTCCCAGGCGGCATTCTTTGCGCCTTCGATGGCCCTCGCGCGATCCGGCGATTGCAGTTGCTTGAGTAGCCCCTTGCGCGGCGGCGAGTTGGGCGCGAAATAGATGCAAGCCAGCATGGCGGCGGGTCCGGCCACGATGAAGTCCCGGTGCATCCAATCCAGTAATGCCAGCATGCGGTCCAGGTGGGGAAGCCCGGCGAGTTCGAGCTCGCCAATTTTTAAGGTCACGATGTAGTTGCGACGCCATCGCCTGATGGGCTTCGCGAGATCCAGATCGCCAATGGACGACAGCGGCGCCACTTCGATTAAGCGTTCGGCGCGGCCGAGGGCCAAGTCCATCAGCGCGTAGGCGTCGCCATTGTCAGCCCGGCGAAGCCACGCGAGCTCTTCGTTGGCGACGCCGTTGCCCTGTTTGTGAGCGAGCTCATGGAAGGCGATGGAAGGCTCGACTTCGACGTCGAGAAAATGCGCGAACGCCAGAAGCGCCGCTACCGGCCGAAGCGACTCGTCAACGCCCGCCCCTTTGGCGATTTGGGCGAAGCGGGACGCGATGTTGCGATCGGGAAGCAGGATGGTCTTGATATCCTCGAAGTGCTTTTCATAGATGAACCCGTCCGGGTGGCATAAGCCCACTGGCGGCGTGATGTAGCCGGAGGTCAGGACATCCGCGCCTTCGAGGAGCTCAGCAAGCTTCAACAGGTCGGGATAGGGGAAGTTCGGAGGGAGAAAAACAGCGCCTTCGACGTCTTCGCCTCTTTCAGCGACAAGCGCGGAGAAGCCATCGCCGAACTTGAAAGACCGCTGGGTCATGTCAATATTGGGCACCGCCATGCTTTCCCAGGATGTGACGGTCAAGGGTTTCCTGCGATATTGACATTTCGACCATCATGGCGCTGCGTTGAGCCTGCATTGCAAGGCCATTTCATAGGCCGTCTCGAAATGCGGGGCGAGGGGCCCCTCCATAGCCTCGTGCTGGGCGATGACGGTGCCCTTGTCTGAATCACCCAGGCGTCCTTTGAAGATCAGCCAGGAGAAGAGGTGTGGTGTGGTCTGGGTATGGCACAGTGCCTGAGAACTGTCACACGAAAGGTAGGATCGGACCGCTATGAAAATAACTGAGTTGACACGTCGGGACATCATCGACTCCATCGCCTCGGAGACGGCCAGTTGGGCTGGCCGTCTCGAAGAGGCCGAATTCCTGGGCCGGTTGTTCGATCTCCAAAAGCTGCCATCCACAGACAGCCGCTTCAGAGACGCGGCGGGCGACATCTGGCAGCATCGCGTCAACAATAACGACTGGGATGCCGACTGGGTATTCCATGACCACCGGTTCAACTTGGCGCACGGAGACGACGACACGTTCCTCCGTTTTCTTTGCGAAATGCTGCATCCAGTTGTCCGGCCCGACGCGACCGAGGCCGAGCGGCTGCGCCAAATGTTCAACCAATTTCTCCGCAACGATGGCTTCGAGCTTGCCGAGCGCACGCGCATCTCTGGCCGCCCCGTGTATGTCGGGCGCTTCATTGGCATTGGGCAGACACCAGGCTTGGCGTCGGCCCGCGAGACACTGGCTGGAACCGATCCCGGATATGTCACCCAGCAGATCACGCGCATGGAGTTGGCTGTTGGAAACGATCCCAGCCTCGCCATCGGCACGGCCAAAGAACTCGTAGAGACCTGCTGCAAGACGATCTTGACCGCTCGCAGCATCGAATTCTCGAAGAACGCCGACATTCCCGAGCTCGTGAAGCTCACGGCCAAAGAACTGGATCTGACGCCCGCAAACATCCCCGAGCAAGCCAAGGCCAGCGAGACCATCAAACGGCTGCTGAGCAACCTCGCCAGCATTACGCAAGGCGTCGCGGAACTGCGCAACCACTACGGCACCGGACACGGCAAGGCAGCGGGCGCCAAAGGCTTGCAGCCTCGGCACGCCAAACTCGCCGTCGGCGCCGCCTCGACGCTCGCAGTGTTTCTGGCAGAGACCCACAATGAACGCGGCAACTGACCTCGTCGCCAATCCTGGCGCCGTGAAAGCTGAAACAGAGGCGGCGGCGCACGGCCGCCTATGATGGATATCCATGGCCATCGACCTGCGAACCCTAGGCTCCAAGCTTGCCAAATACCGAGGACAGCTTAAAGAGTCCATCATTGACGTTGCGTCTTCGAGCGGCATTGACGCCACCCGCCTGACCTCCATCGAAGCCGGACAGGCTGAGCCGACAGGTGATGAGGTGCTGATCCTGGCGGACCACTACCGCTGCGACTTCAAATTCTTCATCTCCAACGAGAAGGTCGCCCCGTTCGAGCAAACCGAGACGCTCTACCGCGCCCACGGCGGGGAGTTCACAAAGGAAGATCGCCGCGCCGTCCAAGACTTCCTCTATTTGTGCGAGACGGAAGACTTGCTGATGCGGGAGCTCGGGCGGCCGCCCAAAGACTTTGCCTTCGCGCCAACGGGCGACTACTTCAAGGGCCACGGCGAAGCGGCCGCCGCTCGGCTTCGTGCCGCCCTTGGGCACGAAGACCGCGCCGTGCCCCGCGATGTCTATGCGGAATTCCGCAGCATCGGCGTGCATGTGTTCCGCCGCAAGCTGGGGAACTCGAACATATCCGGCCTCTTCATCATGCATCCAGTCGCCGGCAAGTGCGCCCTGGTCAACCACAGCGAAGACATCTATCGCCAGCGATTCAGCGCGGCGCACGAAATGGCCCACGCCATCTTCGACGCGGCGCAAGGCGCGAGCGTCAGTTTCGAAGGCCCGAGCGGAGCGGACCGATTGGAACTGCGCGCCAACCGCTTCGCCTCGTGCTTCCTGATGCCTCCAGCCTTCTTGGCGAAGCTTCCGGCTCCATCCCAGTGGGATGACGCCGACGCGCTGCGGTGGGCCAATGACCTGCGCGTGAGCTGCATCGCCCTTGCCATCGCGCTCAAAGAGGCCAAGCTCATCGACAAGGCCGCCTACGACCGCATCAGCCGCCTGCGCGTGCCGCGCGAGGCAAAGATCGACCCTGAGTTGCCCGAGAGCCTCAACGCCACTCAGCGCCAGCGCAAGGCCCATCTATTGGAGATGGGCCTCTCCGACTTCTACGTCAGCCTGTGCTTTGAGAGCTTCAGCGCCGGCGTGATCAGCATTGGCCGATTGGCCGAGGCGCTACTATGCAGCCACGGCGAGCTCGCCGAACTTGCGAACCTCTACGGCCGGACGCTTCATGGCCATTGACCCGTCAAAGTTCCACCTGATCAACGTCGCCGACACTTGCTCAGTTTGGAATGTACTGTCTTCGGCCCGGCTGCACGCCGCCGCAAAAGAGGCACGCTGTGAGTTCTGCATCACCAGCTTCGTGCGCTACGAGTGCCTGATCAAGCCGCGAAAGTCGCCTACCCCCGCGGAGCACGAACTCATGCGGCGCCTGACTCAAGAGCAAGGTCGTGGCGGTTTCGCCGCCCACTCTTGCGACATTGGCGACTTGCAGGTTATCAAGATTCTCGAAAGCCGCAAGCGCCTGGGCAAGGGCGAGCTATCGTCCATCGCCTTCGCCATGAAGATCGGGCAAGCCGTCATCACCGACGATAAGAAGGCGCGCAAGCTGTCCGAAGACTCGGGCCATGCCCTTAGGCTTGACGCCGACTTCGAGGGCGATCGATCAAACGTGGTCTGCGAGACTTCCGCTGGCGATGTAGGCGGTATCCAGCGGCAGCGTTTCCACGTCCACAGCTCCGGTCCGTTCGGCCAGCCGGCTCCAGGGCCTGTCGAGACCCTCCAGCGTCGTCACAGAGTGGAGCGCTACAGATCGCACAAACAGGTTCGCGGGAATAGCCGAGCTTCACTTGAATCTCGAGGCTCTGGTCGACGCCGATGATCTGGCCTGCCGCGCCGATCCCCTGCCGCAGCAAGCCTATGCCGAGGCCAGTGCCGCATCCCACGTCCAGCACGATGTCACCGCGCCGGAGTGCAAGTCGCGAGATCGCCAAGTTGGCGATTGTGAATTCATTGACAGCGCCCCGAATCAAGGCATTTTGAGAGGTGCTTTCTCCATGGAAATTTCCAACCCCTGGGCATGGTCACTCAAGTGCCGCCTGACTAGGCGCGCACTCCACCGCGGCACATTCCATGTCTTGTACTGGGGGTTATATCGGCCCCCATGGGTTTTGGCCACACTTCGGACCAGCGATACCAGGTCAGGATCGTAGGCAACAACTCGGACGGCGATGTCCCCGCTCGGGAACTGCTTGACGGACACCCAGCGCCCCGAGAAATTGATGATTTCCTCGGGCAGATACTTCTTGACGGTGGGTGGCGGTGGCATATCGGGGGCCAGCGACGTGTCGGTGACTGGTGGCAGCTCGGTCGGCCAAACCCAGTTTTTCTCGGCCACGGACCGGATGACCGCCTTCTTGACCTCGGCCGGATCGAAGTTGTCAGGCGTAAAGCGGCTCAGATCGATTTCCAGTGCCGGCAGGTTCAGGCGCTGAAATTCGGCAACCTTGATCAGGTCACAAAACGATGAGTACGCAATCTCGATGGCGACCTCGACCCCATCGGGGGTAACCACGAGCAGGTCGGGCCTGATACTGCCGATCGTCACCTCCTCCTGCACGGATGTGAGCGACTGCAGCAACTCTACTGGCTGTTGGTCATTGATGCCCAGGAAATGGGCGACCACAGGTGTCATCGGGGCGACCAGGCCCCGCGCTTCAACGATCAGCTGTTTGGCATACCGGTGCAGCAACGACTCGTGGCTGGAGTCACACGGCTCCCGGTTGGAGGCGTGCGCGAAATGATGCTCTCGGACGCTGCCTTGGCGTGCAACCAGCGGCTCTTCACACACGACGCAGCGGCATTGACAGGCCAGTCCGCGGTCGACCTCGCCGACATGAACAAGATGATTAAACTCGTTGAGACCAAAAAGAGAAGACATGAAACACTCCTTGTAAAACTAGGTACGGGGTGGTTCTCAGTGTTCCGGGTTGCTAGAGCTGGAACCAGCCCGCAACCATCCGCATACCGGTACAAGGGGGGTTATGAAAGCGCTAATTCAATGCTTGGTCGATTGGCTGAACGAAAATCGCACCGATATACACGCATGGCGCGTCCTGGACGCCTTGGCCAGGGATTCGCTCAAACTGGCGGAGAGCATTGATCCGACGCAGCGTGAATTCGATGTGCTGGAGCTGGCGCAGGCCTGTCAGCCAGAACGCGATTGGGATTACGAGGCCGCCAAGCGCTGGTTCAATCGTGCAGCTGTGCCGAAGTTTCTGGAAGCCAGGCGGGCCGACCTGAATGCCCATTTCAGAAGCCGAGGGCATGATCAGGCGTTGACCATCGCGCAAAGGAAGTCCGCCGGACGCCATCGAGCGCCTTGGTATCTGAGCACTTACGCCCTTAATCCCCTGGGCGAAGACGGTCAGCCCGACGAAGTGACGGCCGCCAACCCACCCGAAACTGGTTCCGGTACGGTTGAACCCGATCTGATTTACGAGTTCACCCCGCCTGGTGAGATCAAGCTCAGCCTGTTGGGGCGTCTCTTGCTGGGTCCGGGATCGTTTGTGGCCCTATCCGCGCGAGGACTGGTTTGGGCCATTTTGATGATGGGCTCGGTCCTGTTTCCGATGTTTTGCGTTTACCTGCTCTGGAGCATGAGGCTGATCAACCGTCCTTTGCTTACCGGCGATCTGATCTTAATGTTGATGTTGATCTGTACCAGTTGGGTATTTTGGCGAATATTCGTTCGCCCCTGGATTTGGTTGTTGGATGACCGGATCGTTCCGGCGGCGGTTGTGCTGTTCAGCCTCAAGGAAGACCCGGCCCAACTCGACATGGCGAAAGATGGCAAGCACCGGTACCTCCGGCTGGTGCGCTACGGCGGTGTTTGTCCCGTCTGCGCCGGCACGATCGAGCTGCGGTACGGCATGGGCGTGAATTCGAGGCGTCTTTTTGGGTGCTGTGGCGAGGCGCCGCAGGATCATGTGTTCACTTTTGATCGTGTCACGCGTGCTGGGCAGCGGTATCACGGTTGATTGGGCGCCCACCAACAACAACAGGTTACACCCGCATATTGTGGCCTACGCTGTGGATAACAGTCTGAACAACTCGACAGTGCGGCGCGAGGACTGGGTTTGCCGGTGGTGCTGAATAAATGGGCAGTTGAGCGGCGCTTCGGGTTCCAAAGTCAGACGGTCAACTCTTGTTCTATGTTCATCGGCATGTAATAGTCTGACGAGCACCGTCGTTGACGACCTGTCCTTGGTGAGTCAGATGTCCATGACGTGACGCAGCATGGCAAACGGGACACGCCAGCCGGTGCCGCCTTCGCAATCGACAGAGGCCGTGCGCTGATTGATGCGGGTGATGGTTCCCACTTGGGGCTGCAGATATTTGTCGGTGAACGAGACCTTGTCGCCACGGCGGAAGTCCTCTGGTCCGGGCTTGTGCACCGGCGTTGGAGGGACAGTGGGTGTTGTTGGGCCATCGACCCCCTCGCTGGCGTCCCCCGGGTCGATGGCGGCGTACGACATCTTCCACTGCGAGCGGGTGCCGTCCTCGTGCACCGTCACCTGGTCCCCCTTCATCGCCACGACCTTGCCCGAGCGCATGTGACCCGCGCGCCCATCCATGAATCGCACCGATTTGCCAAGGTTGAGCCGATTGAGTACTGCGACGATGCGCTTTGGGTCGGCCAGCAACCGGTCAATGATGGTGGAGAGTTCGAACAGTTCGAGGCTGCTGGCGTTTGACAGTGCCTCTATCAGCTTGGCGTCATTCATGACGACCATTGTGCCAATGGCACAGCATCGTCAGGCCGCCCGGCGCACTGGCTCCGGGGACTGTTGCATTGGCTCGGCCACCACCCACGGCAGCAACTCATCGATGGGGTGAATTCGGGTGCGGCGAAGACGCTCCGGCTCGGTCGCGTGCGCTAGCGCAGCCCTTGCCTATGGATGCGCGCAGCGGCGACCCGAATGAGCTCAGTGCGATGGGCAGTGAGGTGGCGCGCCAGTGCCGCCTGAATCCCCCTGCGGGCGGCCGCCAACACCGTGCTGCGCCGTGTGGCCCCAAACTGCTGGTTGAGCCAGCTTAGAATTTGCCCCGCTTTGGCCACGGACGCCTTGGATGCCGCTGCGTTGTTAACGCCCAAGTGCTGCGCAATGGTAAAAACTATCCCGCTCGTCCCAGCGGGGTTGGCGGTGGCCGCTTCGGCCATCTCAAACTCAATCAAGGTCTCTTCACCTGTCGCGGTGGCGCTCAATCGGAGGTACAGCGCCACCAGCGTCAAGGCGCGATGAAAGTAGGCCGGGTCGTCAACACAGTTGCCCAGCGCGCTGGCCGCGCGCACAAAGTCGTCGGCACAGGTGAGCGCGCTGACACGCCACCCCGCTCCATTCCACGCGTCGAGCTCCGACGGCGTGACGGACTGCACCGTTTGCCCATGACCCACGCTAAGGCCATGGGTGTGTGCCATGCCAGCCACCAATGCGGGGGCGACTGCCTGCATGGCCGTGCACAGCTGCAGCGACGCCGGTAGGGTGCGGCGCCAGTACCGCAGGTACACCGCGCGTCTGGCTACCGACAGGCGACACAGCTGCAAGTGGATGCTGCACATGGCATCGAACGGCAACGCGAGCAGCCATTCCTCAAAGAGTTCATCGGATGTGGGCCCACAAGATCTCCAATCCACCTCGTCACCCGCATCCGGCTCGCCGGCCTCATCCCAGCCCTGCAGGAGCGGAACAAGATCGATTTCATCCTCGAGATCCTCCTCATCCGTCGAGAGCCAATCGAGCGCGTCCTCGGGTTGCGGCGGAGTGGACCCATTCGGATGGAGCCGCTGGTGTTGCAGGGCGAACCGCACCCACGTTCGATGCACGGCCTGGCGGTGAACCCGCGTGGTCACCGGGCCCAGGGCCCGGCACAACTCCGCGGAAAACAGGAACGACAGCGAATCGAGCATGCGCTGGTCGTACGCTGCGGCCAGCGCCAGCACGCCATTGAACGTCCTGGGGCGAGCCTGCGGCGGTAGTGGCGCGACGTGCCGTATCAAGATCTTAAAGCGCTCGGCACTGACTTCTCGTGCCCCGACGACCCGGTTCAGGTAGCGAATCTCGCCATGGCTCAAGCCAAAGCCCTGCCTGATCACGATGCGCAGCGGCTCGCGCCGGTCTACGGCCTCCAGCAGCCGATCGGTGCACGCTCCGCGATGACACACGGCGTGTGCCACAAAAGCCGGCTCCAAACGCAGCGCCGCACAGCGGGTGCTTCTCAAAATCTTGGTGGCGCACAGCCAGTTGTAAACCGCGATGGAACGCGAACCGACCGAGCGCAGCAAGTGGACGGCGTTGGAATCAGCGTAGGCGCCGTGTGCCGCCAAGATCTGGGCCATGGCGAGGTGGATGCCGCGAGCCTGCCAGCGTGTGAGAAGGGATTTAAGGCGGGGAGCTCCATGCGCGGCTTGCAAGGCCCGAGCCCACTGCCGCGCCAGATGTTGGCGCAGCAGCCGTTGGTCGGCGTTGCCAAGCGGCCTGGCCTGCTCCATCAGCGACGCTTCCAGCAGATTCCAGTCGGGCAGCTCATTTGTGCCCACGGGACCTGCGCCTGAGAGGATCAAGAACTGGCCGGCCCATTGAATGCCGACCACGACTTGGGCGTCGTCACGGACAGGAAACACTGAGATCGCCTTGAACGCGCCGTGCCGAAACACCTGCAGCCAAGCCAAGGGGCGCTGAAGACAACCCGACCGCTGCGCGCCGGCACGATGGAGTGAACGAGCGGGAACGAAGTGACTCAAGATGCCGGCAAGGGTCCAAATAGTGGGTGCGCCGGCGGCACCGATGGCCATGGCGTTGCCGAGCCCGCCAACGGGGGCGATAGGTGGATTCTTCATATCGGTGACTGGAAGGACTACAGAACCGACTTGAGCGCGTTCTGCTCGAACAGCCCCAGGCCCCGGATGTAGCGCCGCACCATGTGCTCGGACTTGTGACCGGTTTGCCGTTGGATGGCCCAGGTAGGCACACCCGCCCTGGCGGCACTGGTCACCAGACCCGCCCTCAAGCTGTGCGCCGAGAAACCCTGTGTGCACAGCCCCACGGCCTGCATGCGTTGGGTCAGGATCCAGCCGACCGCGGCGTCGCACAGTCCGCCGCCAGGATGGCCATAGCGGTCGATGCGCCGAAACAGCGGGCAGGTTTGAGCGCCACCCTGCGTCGGGCAGGTGTCAAGATGGCGAGTGGCCTTGATCCACTCCTTCAACGCACGCACCGGGCACAGGGGCAGGGCGCCAAACGGCACGGCAATATGGCGCCCGACCCCGTTCGGGTCCGTCTTGCCGGCGCGCAGGTGCAGCACCGCACCCCGCCGCGTGAACGTGACACTGCCGGTGCTCAGAGCGGCCAGTTCCGAGCGCCGGAACCCACCCGCAAAACCCACCAGGATCAGCGCGCGGTCGCGCAGGTTGCGTAGCGCCGAATACGTGGGCACCGGCCTGACCAGCTTGCGCAGCATGGCCACCGTGATCGGTTTCGCCTGTTTCTGCGCCGTGCCATGCACGCGGCGAATCCCGCGCAGCGTGGCCCGCACGAGGGGCGCGCCCGTGGGCGACTCGAAACCGCCCACTACATGCGCGCGCGCAATGGCCGCCAGGTGCCGCAACAGCGTGCTGACCTTGAGCGAGCCCGCAAAATCAGCCACATAACGTGCCACCGTGGAGGCAGAGCAGGGGACGGTGCCACCCCAAGCCTTGAAATGCGCCAGGTCCGAGGCATAGCCGCGCTGCGTGCTGGCGGACAGACCGCAACCCACATACGCATCGACCGCGGCCAGTCGGTTGGAGTGCGGGGCGCGCCGCAATGCGCCGTGTCGCATCCCGGTGGGGCGTTGACGGGCAGTACGCATTCAATACTCCTCGGGCAGCAAAAGCGTGGTGACGCTGCGATCGGCCTCGGTGATGAGCCAGATAGGGTGCTGCAATGGTGCAGTACAGGACTGGTCCATGTCGGGCGCGGCAGTGGTACCCAAGGGGAGCTGGTAGACCGACATCAGTCGAAAGCCAGCCCTGAGAGACAGCTCGTTCTCTTGCGCATCTTCGGCGCCAATATCGCCCCAGTCCCCGGTCACATGGCGCATCAGCAGCACCTCGGGGTTGGTGGCGGTGCGTCGCAAGAGCTCAAGCGCACCTGGGGTAGCGACGATGCGCCCGAGCAGGAACAACTGCTCGCGGCGCGGGGAGGGTGGTGTATCGAAGGACGTGGTCATGGCGAGGCCTTTCTAAGGTGGAGGAAACAAAAAAAGCGAACGACGGCTCACCGCAGCCACGGCGTGGCCACCGCAAGACGTCATCGGGGGAGGGGAAACGAAACTGACGCGAAAACGGGAACAAAAGCGCGCGCACAGAGGTGCCCGCACGGCCCAAGTAGGGCGGCAAACAGGGGGGATAAATACCAGGGGAGCGGGAGAAAACTAGGCGTGAACCCGAGGGGGCCGACGCCCAGCGGCCTAAGGGTGGCCGCCTTTGCAAACGGGGGCGTAAAAAGCCCCTTTGGGGCGTAGTTTAACTCAAAACTAGTAAAAAAGTACTAAATACAAGAAAAATGACGATAAATTGGCAAAACTGACAAGAAATTATCAAAAAATGGGGCTTAACGGGGCTCCAAAGCCCTAAAAAAAAACCTCCGGGCCGGCCCAAGCGGGCGCACCGGTGGCGTTCGGGCTATGTGGCCGCCGGGTAAGGCTGGCGCAGGAGCCTGGCGCAGGATCTGGGTGGTTTTGGCGAGCCGCTAAGCTGGGTAGAAAATGGCTAGGACAGCCCCATGCTCAGTGCCATAAAAGCCATCGCCAGTATCTGGGGGTGACCATTTATTTTTACTGTTTGACAGCTTAAAAAGTGCCACCGGGGCCGCTACGTGCCCCTTTGCCGGCGGAGCGTACAGCTGGCTGCAAGCCGCTAGGCTGCAGCCAAACTGGTGCAAAGGCATCCAAACCAATGCAATTAAAAGAGTGGGTAAAAAGTGGGGTAAACACCTTAAACCCTTGTCAAGCCGCATGAAATAAGGCTTACTGGCGGAGCAGGCGGGATTCGAACCCGCGGAGGGTTTTACCCCTCACACGCTTTCCAGGCGTGCGACTTAAACCGCTCATCCACCGCTCCAGTGGGCGCAATTGTATCAGCGCCAGAAGGCTTGTTTTGGCCAGCGACCCGTTTGAAGGGTCTGAATTATTGGGCTTTCTGCGTCTGGATCATTTTCATGGCCGACGAAATCAATGCCGAAACCTCGGTCATGTTGCTGGGAACGATCAGCGTGGTTTTGGACTCCGCTGCCACCTTGCTATAGGCGTCCACCGCGCGCTCCGCCACCTTCAACTGCACGGCCTGTTCGCCGCCGGGCTGCCGGATGGCATTCGCCACCAGTTCGATCGCCCTGGCGGTGGCTTCGGCCACGGCGGTGATGGCACCGGCTTCGCCCTGCGCGTTGTTGATGGCGGCCTGCTTTTCACCCTCCGAGCGCGCGATGAAGGCTTCGCGCTCACCGGTGGCGATATTGATCTGCTCCTGCCGGCGGCCTTCGGAGGCGGCGATCAGGGCGCGCTTTTCACGTTCGGCGGTGATTTGCTGCTGCATAGCATGCAGAATTTCTTTCGGCGGTGTCAGATCCTTGATTTCGTAGCGCAGCACCTTCACGCCCCAGTTCAGCGCGGCCTCGTCAATGGCCTGCACCACCTGGGCGTTGATGATGTTGCGCTCCTCGAAGGTCTTGTCCAGTTCGAGCTTGCCGATCACGGAGCGCAGCGAGGTTTGCGCCAGCTGCGAGATGGCCAGGATGTAGTTGGACGATCCGTAGCTGGCGCGCATGGCGTCGGTCACCTGGAAGTACAGAATGCCGTCCACCTGCAACTGCGTGTTGTCGCGCGTGATGCAGATCTGGCTGGCAATATCCAGTGGAATTTCCTTCAGCACATGCTTGTAGGCCACCCGGTCGACAAAAGGCACCAGGAAGTTCAGGCCCGGCGTGAGCGTGCCGTGGTACTTGCCCAGGCGCTCGATCACCCAGGCGTGCTGTTGCGGCACGACCTTGATCGAGCGCGTGATGAAGATGACGGCAATGACAAAGATAACGATTGCGATTTCCATATTTTTCCCCTTGGTGAATTCGTTGTTTGGTGATGGATGGATCCGCTCAGAGCAGCGCCTGCCGCAACGCAGCACGCCCGGTTCCGCAGAGGCTCAGATTTTGTCGACCAGCAGGCGGCTGCCGATCACTTCGACCACCCGGTGCGGCCCGCTGGAGGGCGGATTGCCGGGACGGTGCATGACGGTCCAGTTGGCACCGCGGTATTTCACGGTGGCTGTGCCGTCAGGGTTCCAGGATTCGACGTTGACCGTTTCTCCGATGTCCAGGTTCACATCGCGGTTGGTGCCGGCGGGTAGGGCAGCAGGGCGCCTGCCCCGGATGAAATACCACGCCACGACGGCGCCCCCGCCCACCACGGCGGCCACCAGCAGCTGCGTGACCGTGTTGGCGCCCAGTTGCGCAGCCAGTGCGGCCGCGGCCAGCCCTATGGCCAGCATCAACAGGTAGAAGGTGCCTGTCGTCAGCTCCACGGCGACCGCAACGCCTGCGAGCAGCCACCAGATGGTTGATTCAGCCATGTTTCCCGCTTCTCCGTTGTGTTGCGTGAGCCACATTTTGAGGCAAAAGGCTGCCGGGCAAGGGCATGGACACTTTAATTCCTTACACTTCGCGCTGGCTGGTTTTTTATGTTTCCCACTCACCGGCGCCGAGGCCTGCATGAAATTTCGCTTTCCCATTGTCATCATCGATGAAGACTTCCGCTCCGAGAACACCTCCGGTCTGGGTATTCGCGCCCTGGCACAAGCCATCGAGACTGAAGGCTTCGAGGTGCTGGGGGTGACCGGCTATGGTGATCTGAGCCAGTTTGCCCAGCAGCAAAGCCGCGCCAGCGCGTTTATTTTGTCGATTGACGACGAGGAATTCACGCCCGGCCCGGACCTGGACCCGGCGGTGCTGAACCTGCGCTCGTTCATCGAGGAGGTGCGGCGCAAGAATCTCGATGTGCCCATTTACGTGTACGGCGAGACCAAGACTTCGCGCCACATTCCCAACGACATCCTGCGCTAGCTGCACGGTTTCATCCATATGTTCGAGGACACGCCCGAGTTTGTGGCGCGCCACATCATCCGCGAGGCCAAGAGCTACCTGGAGGGCGTGCAGCCGCCGTTCTTCAAGGCGCTGCTCGACTACGCCGAGGACGGCTCCTACTCCTGGCATTGCCCCGGTCACTCGGGCGGCGTGGCCTTCCTGAAAAGTCCGGTGGGGCAGATGTACCACCAGTTTTACGGCGAGAACATGCTGCGCGCCGACGTCTGCAACGCGGTCGAGGAACTGGGCCAGCTGCTGGACCACGACGGCGCGATTGGCGAGAGCGAGCGCAACGCCGCGCGCATCTTCAATGCCGACCACTGTTTCTTCGTGACCAACGGCACCAGCACCTCGAACAAGATGGTGTGGCACCACACGGTGGCGCCTGGCGACGTGGTGGTGGTGGACCGCAACTGCCACAAATCCATCCTGCACGCCATCATCATGACCGGCGCGATCCCAGTGTTCATGAAGCCCACGCGCAATCATTTCGGCATCATCGGCCCGATTCCGCAAAGCGAGTTCGAGCCGGCCTCGATCCGGGCGAAAATCCGCGCCAATCCGCTGCTCACGGGCGTCGATGCGAGCAAGGTCAAGCCGCGCGTACTGGCCCTGACGCAGTCAACCTACGACGGCGTGCTCTACAACACCGAAACCATCAAGAAAATGCTCGATGGCTACGTGGAGAACCTGCACTTCGACGAAGCCTGGCTGCCGCACGCGGCGTTTCACCCGTTCTACGGCACCTACCACGCCATGGGCAAGAAACGGGCGCGGCCCAAAAATTCCGTGGTGTACGCGACCCAGTCGATCCACAAGCTGCTGGCGGGCATCAGCCAGGCCAGCCAGGTGCTGGTGCAGGACTCGCAGAACGTCAAGCTGGACCGGCATTTGTTCAATGAGGCGTACCTGATGCACACCTCGACCTCGCCGCAGTACAGCATCATCGCCAGCTGCGACGTCGCTGCCGCCATGATGGAGCCGCCCGGCGGCACGGCGCTGGTGGAAGAGAGCATTGCCGAGGCGCTGGACTTTCGCCGCGCCATGCGCAAGATCGATGCCGAGTATGGTGACGACTGGTGGTTCAAGGTCTGGGGGCCCGACAAATTGGTGGAAGAAGGCATTGGCCGCGCCGACGACTGGGTCATCAAGGGCGAGTCGAAGAACGCCAAAGCCGGCGTCAACTGGCATGGCTTTGGCAAGATGGCCACGGGCTTCAACATGCTCGACCCGATCAAGTCCACCATCGTCACGCCGGGGATGGACCTGAACGGCAAGTTTGCCAAGACCGGCATTCCGGCCAGCATCGTGACCAAGTTCCTCGCCGAGCACGGTGTGGTGGTCGAGAAGACGGGTCTCTACAGTTTCTTCATCATGTTCACCATCGGCATCACCAAGGGCCGCTGGAACAGCATGCTGACCGCGCTGCAGCAGTTCAAGGACGACTACGACAAGAACCAGCCGATGTGGCGCATCCTGCCGGAGTTTTGCCAGAAGTACCGGAAATACGAAAAAATGGGCCTGGCCGACCTGTGCCAGCATTTGCACGCGCTGTATGCGCGCTACGACATCGCGCGGCTCACCACAGACATGTATTTGAGCGACCTGACCCCGGCCATGAAGCCCAGTGACGCCTATGCCCACATCGCGCTGCGCAAGACCGAACGGGTGGAGATCGACCAGCTGGAAGGGCGCATTACCGTGGGCCTGGTGACGCCGTACCCGCCGGGCATCCCGCTCTTGATCCCGGGCGAAGTCTTCAACAAGAAGATCGTGGACTACCTCAAGTTCTCACGCGAATTCAACGCGCAATGCCCGGGCTTCGAGACCGACATTCACGGCCTGGTGGAGGAAGAGGGTCCCGATGGCAAGAAGCACTACTATGCCGACTGCGTGCGGGAATAAGTCACTGCCAAAAGGCAGGCCGCTTCAGGACGGCATGTCCTCGCGCACGCGCATGAAGCTGGCAAAGCGGGGGATGCCGCTGTCGTTCAACCCCCTGAAGCGGTAAGTCACCCAGCTGCCCAACGCGGGCGGATTTTGTCGCTGTTCGTCGCTGAACCCCGTTCCCAGCTTGAAGCGCAGGCCCGGTTGGCCTGCTGCATCCGGCATTTGCACCAGCAGCGCGCCCAGCAGGCCCGCGTATTTGCCTTTGCCGGGGATGTGCGCGATGACCCGGGCTTCGGCGTCATCAAAGGTTTTGACCTTGAGCAGATCATCGTTGCGCTGCGCCCGGTACAGCGACGCGCCACGGTGCAGCATCAATCCTTCGCCACCGAGCCTGACGGTTCTGGCCAGCATGATCTGCAACGCCTCGTGATTGGCCACGCGGCTTTGCGCGACGGGTTGGACCCAAGGCACCGCCATCGTGGCGAGCAGCCGGTTCAGCACTGGAATGCGATCGGTGAACGGGCCGCCCTGCGCGGGCAGGTCGAACACCATGAAGCGCATGCCGCGCCAGGCGGCATCATTGGGCGTTTGCTGGCGCACCGCCCCGACCGCCTTGGTGAATTGCCCGCGGCCGGCCCACAGTTCACCATCGAGCGGCGTGGCCGGCCAGCCCGCGGTGAACCACGCCGGTGCGTTGACGCGCTCGCCATTGCGCGTCAGCAGTTGTTTGCCATCCCAATAACCGCGCACGCCGTCGTACTTTTCGCTCACCCAATAGTCCGCCAACGGCACGCCGGGGTGGTAGACGTTGGCCAGCATCAACGGCGAGGTGATACCGGCGGTGGCCCAAGTCAATGGGCCGGCTACTGCGCCCAGTGCCAGCAGCGCGAGAAAGTGTCTGCGGTGCATGGCTACCTCAGACGTTTGCTATCAAAAGTGAAGCTAACAGTCAAGCATGGATAAGGGCTATAGCACGATTTCATGGTCAACCCGGCATCAGACATTGTCGCGCGAGATGCCCGCCGTGTGGCTGAAGCCGCCGTCCACATAGGTGATCTCTGCGGTAACGCCACCAGCCAGATCGCTGAGCAGGAAGGCGGCGACATTGCCCACGTCCTCGATGGTGACGTTGCGGCGCAGCGGCGAGGCCGACGCGACCATGCCCAGCAGCTTGCCGAAGTCCTTGATGCCGCTGGCCGCCAGCGTCTTGATCGGGCCGGCGCTGATGCCGTTGACGCGCATGCCGCGCGGGCCGAACGACTCGGCCAGATACCGCACCGACGCCTCCAGACTGGCCTTGGCCAGGCCCATGGTGTTGTAGTTGGGCACCGCGCGCATCGCACCGAGGTAGGTCATGGTCAACAGGGCCGACTTGTCGTTGAGGTAGGGCAGGGCCGCCTTGGCCATCGCGGGGAAGCTGTAGGCGCTGATGTCGTGGGCGATCCTGAAGGATTCGCGGTTCAGGCCCTCGAGGAAGTCGCCGGCAATGGCCTCGCGCGGTGCGAACCCGATGCTGTGCACAAAGCCGTCGAATTTGGGCCAGGTTTGCGCCAGGTCAGCGAACAGTTTTTCGATTTGCGCATCGTCGCCGACGTCGCAGTCGAAGACCAGCTTCGAGTCGAAGTCGCCGGCGAATTCGGTGATGCGGTCCTTGAAACGCTCGCCCACATAGCTGAACGCCAGCTCCGCTCCCTGCGCATGGCAGGCCTTGGCGACGCCGTAAGCGATCGAGCGATTCGACAACACGCCGGTGATCAGCAGTTTTTTGCCGTTGAGAAAACCCATGATGCGTAACTCCTTGTTCGTGCAGAATTGTCGCATGCGAGGTCTGCTGTTTTGTCTGATGCTGCTGAGCGCCACGGCCTCGTGGGCGAGCCACGCCCTGTCCATCTGGGGCGACGTGCAATATCCGGCCGGCTTCCCCCATTTTGACAATGTCACCCCCGGCGCGCCCAAGGGCGGCGAAATGGTGCTGGTCTCGGACTCTCGCAGCTCCACGTTCGACAAGTACAACCCGTTCTCGCTCAGGGGTTCGGCGCCGGCCTACATCGACAGCTTGATGTTCGACACCCTGCTGACGGGTTCGCCCAGCGAGTTCGGCGTGGGCTATTGCCTGCTGGCGCAGGACGTCGAGCTCGCGCCCGACCGCATGGCGGTGGTCTTCAGGCTCAACCCGGCAGCGCGCTTCAACAACGGAGACCCGGTGACGGCCACCGATGTGAAGTATTCCTTCGATTCCCTCACCGGCAAGTACGCGGCACCGCAGTACCGCTCGCTGTTCGCCGACGTCAAATCGCCGCAGATCCTGGATGAGCGCACCATCCGCTTCGAGTTCAAGCGCTTCAACCGCGAGCTGCCCCTGACCGTCGGCGGCCTGCCCGTGTTCTCGCACAAATGGGGGGCCGGCAAGCCGTTCGACCAGATCACGACCGAGCCGCCGATTGCCAGCGGCCCCTACAAGATCGGCCCGGTGGTGTTCGGGCGCGACATCACCTATGTGCGCGACCCCAGCTACTGGGCGCGCGACCTGAATGTGCGCCGCGGCCAGTACAACTTCGACCGCATCACGGTCAAGATCTACCGGGACAACACGGCCAAGCTGGAAGCCTTCAAGGCCGGCGAGTTCGACCTGATTCAGGAGTTCATTTCGCGTGACTGGGTGCGTGCCTACACCGGCAAGCGCTTCGACAGCGGCGAGCTCGTCAAGCGCCTGCTGCCCGACAATGCGCCGCATGGCTTCCAGGTGCATGTGTTCAACCTGCGCCGGCCGAAGTTTCAGGACATCCGGGCGCGCAAGGCGATCAACCTGGCCTTTGATTTCGAGTGGATGAACCGCCAGCTCTTCTATGGCTTGTACAAACGACTCAAGGGCTATTTCGGCGGCAGCGAATACGAGGCGCTGGGCACGCCCGGTACGGATGAACTGGCCCTGCTGGAGCCCTTCAGGAGCCAGCTGCCGCCGGAAGTGTTCGGCCCCGTGGCCTACCCGCCCAGCACCGACCCGCCGCGCAGCCTGCGCGGCAACCTGCGTGAGGCCAAGGCGTTGCTGCACGAAGCCGGCTGGGACTATCGCGACGGCGCCCTGCGCAATGCCCAGGGCGAGGCCTTTGTCATTGACTACGTGGACAGCAACGAGAGCGGCATCCGGACCATTGCGCCGTGGATGCGCAACCTCGAAAAGCTGGGCATCCAGCTGAATTTCCGCACGGTGGACTTCTCCATCTACCAGCAGCGCCTTCGCACCTTCGACTTCGACATGACCGGCATCCGGATGGCCGGCATCACCGTGCCTGGCAACGAGATGTTCGATCTGTTCGGCTCCAAGGCGGCCAAGATCGAGGAGAGCAACAACCTCTGGGGCCTGGAGAGCCCGGTGGTCGACGCCCTGCTCGAAAAGATGGTCACGGCCCAGAAGCGCAGCGACGCCGACGCCGCCGGCAAGGCGCTCGACCGCGTGCTGATCCACGGCTGGTACTCCGTGCCGCAGTGGTATTCGGCAAGCTACCGTGTCGCCTATGATTCGCGCAAATTCGTGCAGCCGCCAGTGCTGCCGAAATACTTCACACCCGAAGCCTGGGCCATGAGCACCTGGTGGGCCAAACCCTGATGTTCAGCTACATCCTCAAACGCCTGCTGCTGATGATCCCCACGCTGCTGGGCGTGCTGCTGGTCACCTTCACCGTGATCCAGTTCGTGCCTGGCGGGCCGGTGCAGCAGTACCTCGCCGAGGCCAAGGGGCGCACCGCTTTTGGCGGGGACGCGGGCAACGTGATGGGCTACCGCGGCGCCCAGGGCGTGGAAAAACAGCGGCTCGAAGAGATCAAGGCGCTGTACGGCTTCGACAAGCCGGTGCCCGAGCGCTTTGTGCGCATGCTGGGCCAGTTCGCGCGGTTTGACCTTGGGAAAAGCTTTTTCCAGCACAAGGACGTGTGGCAACTGATCAAGGAAAAATTGCCTGTATCCATCAGCATCGGCATGTGGACGTTCTTCCTGAGCTACCTGATCTCGGTGCCCCTGGGCATTGCCAAGGCGGTGCGCGCGGGCTCGCGCTTTGACACGCTGACCAGCCTGGTCGTGCTGGTGGGCTACGCCATTCCGGGCTTTGTGCTCGGCGTCGCGCTGCTGGTGATTTTTGGCGGCCAGCTGCAGTGGTTTCCACTGCGCGGGCTGACCTCCAGCAACTGGGACAGCCTGAGCTGGGGCGCCAAGGTCACCGACTACCTCTGGCACATCACGCTGCCGGTGACCGCCGGCCTGATGGGCGCGTTTGCGGTGATCACCATGCTGACCAAGAATGCGTTCCTCGAGGAAATCCGCAAGCAGTACGTGCTGACAGCGCGCGCCAAGGGGCTGTCCGAGCGCCGCGTGCTCTGGAAACACGTGCTGCGCAATGCGCTGATTCCCCTGGTCACCGGTTTTCCTGCCGCCTTCATCGGCGCGTTCTTCACGGGCTCGCTGCTGATCGAAACGCTGTTCTCGCTCGACGGGCTGGGCCTGCTGTCGTATGAGTCCGTGATCCGGCGCGACTATCCGGTGGTGCTCGGAACGCTCTACCTGTTCACGCTGATCGGCCTGGTCACAAAGCTGGTCAGCGACCTTTGCTACGTTCTGGTGGATCCGCGTGTCAAGTTTGACTGACACCCCCGAAGTGGCCTGCGGCCACCTCCCCCTTGAGGGGGCGCCACTGGCGGCCAGGCAAAGCCCGTTCCGCGGTGGCCCGGTGCAAGGGGCCAATTTGCCGGCCTCGCCGGGACGCAGGGCCTGGTTGCGCTTCAAGCGCAACCGCATGGGATTCTGGAGCCTTGTCGTGTTTGGCGTGCTGCTGGCGATCAGCCTGTGCGCCGAACTGGTCAGCAACGACCGCCCGCTGCTGGCGCGCTACAACGGCCACTGGTATGCGCCGATCGTCCAGCAGCTGCCAGAGACCACCTTTGGCGGCGACTTCCCGACGCCGACCGACTACCTGGACCCGTTCATCCGGCAGCAGTTCGCCAAGCCGGGCAACTTCGTGTTGTTCGCACCCAACCGTTACGGCGCCAGGACCCTGAACTACTACGCCAAGGCGCCCAATCCCGCGGCGCCTTCCTTTGATAACTGGCTGGGCACGGACGAGCGTGGACGCGATTTGCTGGCGCAGCTGATCTACGGCTTTCGGGTCTCCGCGCTGTTTGGCCTGGCTTTGATGTTCACGGGCACGGCGCTGGGCGTGATCACGGGCGCCATCCAGGGGTTTTTTGCGGGCAAGACCGATTTGACGCTGCAGCGACTGATCGAGATCTGGAGCTCCATGCCCGACCTGTATTTGCTGATCATTTTCTCGTCGATCTTCCAGCCCAGCCTGGCTCTGTTGCTGATTCTGCTCAGCGCCTTTGGCTGGATGGGCCTGTCGGATTACGTGCGCGCCGAATTCCTGCGCAACCGCCAGCTCGACTATGTGCGCGCGGCGCGGGCGCTGGGCCTGTCCAGCTGGCAGATCATCCGGCGCCACGTGCTGCCCAACAGCATGACGCCAGTCGTCACCTTCCTGCCGTTTCGCATGAGCGCCGCCATCCTGGCGCTGACGTCGCTGGATTTTCTCGGGCTCGGCGTGCCGGGCGGCCCGCCCTCCCTGGGCGCACTGCTGGCCCAGGGCCACAACAAAATAGAACACTGGTGGATTTCGCTCTCCACCTTTACCGTGCTGGTGGTCACCCTGCTGCTGCTGACCTTCATGGGCGATGCCCTGCGCGATGCCCTGGATCCGCGAAAGGCCGACAAATGAACGCCCCCACGCTCGGCACTGACGCGTCCTCGCTGCCCCCCGGGGGGGCCTTTGCGGCTAGGGGCGGCCCGTCGCCGCTCACGACCTTGCTGGAGGTCAAAAACCTGCGTGTGGCCTTTGGCGGCAAGGATGTCGTCTGCGGCATTGATTTTTCCATCCGGCCGGGCGAAAAGTTAGCGCTCGTGGGGGAGTCGGGGTCGGGCAAGACCGTGTCCGCGCTGAGCCTGCTGCGGCTGGCGCACGATGCGCACGTCGAAGGACAGGCCATTTTTGACGGGCCGGCCGGTCCCACCGACCTGCTGTCCATCCCGGAGCAACAACTGCGAGGGATTCGCGGCCAGGACATTGCCATGATCTTCCAGGAGCCCATGACGGCGCTGAATCCGCTGTTCACCGTGGGCGACCAGATCATCGAGGTTCTTGAGCTAAAACAGGGCATAGCCCGCGCCGAGTCTGCACAAGTAGCTATCAAATTACTAGCTACCACCGGTATTGCCGAACCGCAGCGCCGCGCGGCAGCGTATCCGCACCAGCTCTCGGGCGGGCAGCGCCAGCGCGCGATGATCGCGATGGCGCTGGCCTGCAAGCCTAAATTGCTGCTGGCCGACGAACCCACCACGGCGCTCGACGTGACCGTGCGCGGCCAGATTCTGGATTTGCTCTCCAGCCTGCAAAAAGAACACGGCATGGCGGTGCTGATGATCACGCACGACCTGAACCTGGTGCACCGTTTTGCCGACCGCGTGGCCGTGATGGAAAACGGCCGCATCGTGGAGCACGGTCCGGTGGCCGACGTCTTCGCCAACCCGCGCCATGCCTACACCCGCAAGCTGATCGACAGCCGGCCCACGCGCGATGTGGCGGAGATGGCGCCTGACGGGACGCTGCCGCCGGTCATGCAGGCGAGCGGCCTGCGGGTGACTTACCCGGTGTCCCGGACGGGGATCCGGGGCTGGTTCAAAAAGGGCGAATTCGTCGCGGTCAAGGGCGCCGGTTTCAGCATTCCGGCAGGGCAAACCCTGGGCGTGGTGGGGGAGTCCGGTTCGGGCAAGTCCACGCTGGGCCTCGCCGCGCTGGGCCTGCTGCCGTTCCAGGGCCAGCTGCAGGCGGCTGGCATGGCCTGGAGCCGCGACGCGGCCCGCAACAAGGCCATCCGCCGGGCCATGCAAGTGGTGTTTCAGGACCCTTATTCGTCGCTGTCGCCGCGCATGACGGTCGAAGAAATCGTGGGCGAAGGCTTGCTGGTGCATGCGCCCGAACTCGATGCTAGCGCGCGCCGGCTGCGGGTGGCGCAGGTGCTGGCCGAAGTGGGCCTGGGTGCAGACCAGTTTTCCGGTCTGCAGCAGCGCTATCCGCATGAATTTTCCGGCGGCCAGCGCCAGCGCCTGGCGATTGCGCGCGCCCTGATCATTGGGCCGCAGTTGCTGGTGCTCGACGAGCCCACCAGCGCACTGGACGTGACCATCCAGAAGCAGGTGTTGCAGCTGCTACAGCGCCTGCAGCGCGAGCGGGCCTTGAGCTACCTGCTGATCACCCATGACGTGGACGTGATTCGCGCCATGGCGCATCGGGTGATCGTCATGAAAGACGGCGAGATTGTCGAATCCGGCACGGTCGCGCAGGTTTTTGATGCGCCGCAACATGATTACACGCGGATTCTGGTGGCCGCAGCCGCCTGAGCCGGTTTTAAATCCTTACAAATCAAAGCACTTACACTGTTTTTGCGCTACAATGCAAGGCTCACGACCAAACGGGCGGGTACCAACCGCCCTTTTTTTTTGGGCGACTGTTTTTGGTATGGTTTTTAGGGAAGCAATAGAGGCGACGTGGCGTTACAGGAAATTGTTGAACAAACCGTGACCGGTTTCGGTTACGAGCTGGTGGAGATCGAGCGCTCCGCCGGGGGTTTGCTGCGCATCACGATTGACTTCCCGTGGACGCCGGGCGTGGAGCAGTTCATCAACGTCGAAGACTGCGAGAAGGTCACGCGCCAGTTGCACTTTGCCTTGGAAGTCGATGCGGTGGAATACAGGCGGCTGGAGGTGTCCTCGCCCGGTATTGACCGCCCCTTGAAGCGTGAGCAGGATTTTGAACGGTTTGCCGGCGAGGTGATCGATATCACCTTGAAGGCGCCCATCGGCAAGGACGCTGGCGGCGCCGCCGGGAGCCCGGTCCATGCCAGCCGAAAGAAGTTTCGCGGCACGCTGGAGCGGGTCGAGGCCGGTGGTGTGGCGGGTTGGCAAATCGTCTGGCGCGACGAGCCGGCGGTCAAGCCCGGGCAAAAGGTCAGCAAGAAGAGGGCGCCTGCGCCGCTGCAGGCCTTGGGTTTTACGCTGGACGAGGTGCGCGAAGCGCGTCTGGCGCCGATTGTTGATTTCAAGGGCCGCAAGGCCAAGGCCACCCCAGCGGTGGAGAATTAAGTTCTAGACAGGAGATTCGGGACATGAATCGCGAAATGTTGATGCTGGTGGACGCCATATCGCGCGAGAAAAACGTCGAGCGCGATGTGGTGTTTGGCGCGGTCGAAGCGGCCCTGGCGCAAGCGACCAAGAAGCTGTACGCCGGTGCCGAAGTCGATATCCGCGTCGCGGTGGACCGCGACAGCGGCAATTACGAGACCTTTCGCCGCTGGCACGTGGTGCCCGACGAGGCGGGCCTGCAGCTGCCCGACGCGGAAATCCTGCTGTTCGAGGCCAAGGAGCAGATCCCGGACATCGAGGTCGACGACTACATCGAGGAGCCGGTCGAGTCGGTGCCCATCGGCCGCATTGGCGCCATGGCGGCCAAGCAGGTCATTCTGCAAAAAATCCGCGATGCCGAGCGCGAAATGCTGCTCAACGACTTCATGTCGCGTGGCGACAAGATTTTTGTCGGCACCGTCAAGCGCATGGACAAGGGCGACATCATCGTCGAGAGCGGGCGTGTCGAAGGGCGCCTGCGGCGCAGCGAGATGATCCCCAAAGAAAACCTGCGCTCGGGCGACCGGGTGCGCGCCATGATCATGGAAGTGGACCTGACGCTGCGCGGCGCGCCCATCATCCTGTCGCGCTCGGCCCCCGAGTTCATGATCGAGCTGTTCCGCCAGGAAGTGCCCGAGATCGAGCAGGGTCTGCTGGAGATCAAGTCCTGCGCCCGTGACCCCGGTTCGCGCGCCAAGATCGCCGTGCTGTCGCACGACAAGCGGGTCGATCCGATCGGCACCTGCGTCGGCGTGCGCGGCACCCGCGTGAATGGCGTGACCAACGAGCTGGCCGGCGAGCGCGTCGACATTGTGCTGTGGAGCGAGGATCCGGCGCAGTTCGTGATTGGCGCGCTGGCCCCGGCCAACGTCTCGTCCATCGTGGTCGATGAAGAGCGGCACGCCATGGATGTGGTGGTGGACGAAGAAAACCTCGCGATCGCGATTGGCCGTGGCGGCCAGAACGTGCGCCTGGCGTCCGACCTGACCGGCTGGAAAATCAATATCATGGATGCGGCCGAATCGGCGCAGAAGCAGGCCAGCGAGACCGATACCAGCCGCAAGCTGTTCATGGAAAAACTCGATGTCGACGAAGAAATCGCCGACATCCTGATCCACGAAGGATTTACCAGCCTCGAGGAAGTGGCTTACGTGCCGCTGCAGGAAATGCTGGAAATCGAGAGTTTCGACGAAGACACCGTGACCGAACTGCGCACGCGCGCCAAGGATGCGCTGCTCACGATGGAAATCGCCAAAGAAGAAAGTGCAGAGGCAGTGTCCCAGGATCTGCAGGACCTGGAAGGCCTCACTCCCGAGCTGATCACCAAGCTGACCGAGGTCGGCGTCAACACCCGCGACGACCTGGCCGACCTGGCCGTTGATGAGCTCACCGATATCACCGGCCAGTCTGAAGATGAAGCCAAAACGTTGATCATGAAGGCACGCGAGCATTGGTTCGCGGGTCAAGAGTAGTGGTCATGGAGGCACGAACCAAATATGTCCAGTACTACAGTCGCCGAGTTCGCAACCGAACTCAAAAAATCAACCACAACCCTGCTTGAACAGCTCAAGTCGGCGGGGGTGGCCAAAACGGCCGCTTCCGATCCGCTGACCGAGGCCGACAAGCACAAGCTTTTGGTCCACCTGCAGGCCAGCCACGGCACATCGAGCGCGGAGCGCAAGAAGATCACGCTGGTGAAAAAATCCACCAGCGAGATCAAGCAGGCCGACGCCACGGGCAAGGCTCGCACGATTCAGGTGGAAGTGCGCAAGAAGCGCACTTTTGTGAAGCGCGATGACGGCTTCGATGCGCCGGCGGAAGTCGCCGAGCCCGTCGAAGCTGCGCCTGCACAGTCGGTGATTGACGATGCCGAACTCGCCCGCCGCGAGGAAGAAGCACGCCGCCAGGCCGAACTGATTCGCCGCCAGGAAGAAGAGCTGGCCGAAAAGCGTCGCCAGCGTGAAGCGCAGGAAACACGCGAGCGCGAAGCGGCGGACAAAGCCGCGCAAGCCGCCGTCGAGGCGCAGCAGGCCGCTCAAAAACAGCCGGAACCTGCCTTGGCGCAGGCGGAGGGCGCCGAGAATAGCGCAGCGGATGACGCCGCAGCTCAGGCGGAAACGGCAAGCCGCGCCGAGGCGCAAGCCCGGGTGCAGACGCAGGCCCGTGAAAAAGCCGCCAGTGAATCGAAGGCGCGTGCCGATGAAGACACGGCGCGTGCGGCAGACCTGGGTGACCGCCGGCGCAAGGCCGAGGCCGAGGCCGCGGCAATCCGCTCCATGATGTCCACGCCCCAAAAGGTGTTGGTGGCCAAGAAGCCCGAGCCCCCCAAAGTAGTGGCGAAGCCGGGTGCTGTGGACGCCAAAGGCGCGATCAAGGGGACGCTGCACAAGCCTGTGGGCACGCCCGGTGCTGCGGCCAAGCCCGGTGCTCCGGCAGCCCCGGCGGGTGCGGCTGGCAAGGAAGTCAAGTCGGCCAAGCTGTCCTCCAGCTGGGCGGGTGATCCGGCCAAGAAGAAAGCCATCCCGACGCGTGGCGACAGCAGTGGCGGCGTGGGCCGGGGCGGCTGGCGCGGCGGCCCGCGTGGCCGGCGCGGCAACGAGCGTGGCGGCCGCGAAGAATACGTGCAGGCCGCTCAGGTGGAGGCGCGCGTGATTGAAGTGCACGTGCCCGAAACCATCACTGTGGCGGAACTGGCGCACAAGATGGCGGTCAAGGCCTCTGAAGTGATCAAGCAGTTGATGAAGCTGGGGCAGATGGTCACCATCAACCAGCCGCTGGACCAGGACACCGCCATGATTTTGGTGGAAGAAATGGGGCACAAGGCCATCATTGCCGCGCTGGACGATCCGGAAGCGTTCACCGACGAAGAAGTGTCGCTGCAGGAAGCAGAATCCTTGCCGCGCGCACCGGTCGTGACCGTCATGGGCCACGTCGACCACGGCAAGACTTCGCTGCTCGACTACATCCGGCGCGCCAAGGTGGCGGCCGGTGAAGCCGGTGGCATCACCCAGCACATTGGCGCCTATCACGTGGAAACACCGCGCGGCATGATCTCGTTCCTGGACACGCCGGGTCACGAGGCGTTCACCGCCATGCGGGCCCGTGGTGCACAGGCCACCGACATCGTGATCCTGGTGGTGGCGGCCGACGACGGCGTCATGCCGCAGACCCGTGAAGCCATCAAGCACGCGAAAGCGGCCGGTGTGCCGATCGTGGTGGCGATCAACAAGATCGACAAGCCCGACGCCAATCTGGAGCGCGTCAAGGGTGAACTGGTGACCGAGCAGGTGATTCCCGAAGAGTTTGGCGGTGAATCGCCCTTTGTGGGCGTCTCGGCCAGAACCGGCGAGGGCGTTGACGCTCTGCTGGAGCAAGTACTGCTGCAGGCCGAAGTGCTGGAGCTGCGCGCGCCGGTGGACGCCATGGCCAAGGGTCTGGTGATCGAGGCGCAACTCGACAAGGGCCGCGGTCCGGTCGCGACGGTGCTGGTGCAATCCGGTACGCTCAAGACGGGCGACGTGGTGCTGGCCGGCTCGACCTATGGCCGCGTGCGCGCCATGCTGGACGAGAATGGCAAGTCGACCAAAACGGCAGGGCCGTCCATCCCGGTGGAAATCCAGGGTTTGACGGAGGTGCCGCAGGCCGGCGACGAATTCATGGTGATGTCGGACGAGCGCCGGGCCCGTGAAATCGCTACCTACCGTGCCGGCAAGTTCCGCCACACCAAGCTGGCCAAACAGCAGGCCGCCAAGCTGGAGAACATGTTCACCGACATGGCCGCCGGCGAGGTCAAGATGCTGCCCATCATCGTCAAGGCCGATGTGCAGGGCTCGCAGGAAGCGCTGTCGCAGTCGCTGCTCAAGCTCTCCACCGACGAGGTCAAGGTGCAGATGGTCTACTCCGCCGTGGGCGGCATCAGCGAGTCGGACGTGAACCTGGCCATTGCGTCCAAGGCCGTCATCATCGGCTTCAACACGCGCGCCGATGCCGGCGCACGCAAGCTGGCCGAGAACAACGGGGTCGACATCCGCTACTACAGCATCATTTACGACGCCGTCGATGAACTCAAGGTGGCGATGTCGGGCATGCTCACGCCGGACAAGAAGGAAGAAGTCATCGGTACCGCCGAGATCCGCCAGGTGTTCAAGGTCAGCAAGATCGGCTCGATCGCCGGCTGTATGGTCACCGCGGGGGTGGTGCGGCGCACCGCGCGTCTGCGCCTGCTGCGCGACAACGTGGTCATCTTCACGGGTGAACTCGAGTCGCTCAAGCGCTTCAAGGACGATGCGAAAGAGGTCAAGGAAGGCTTCGAGTGCGGCTTGAACATCAAGAACTACAACGACATTCAAGAGGGTGACGTGCTGGAGTTCTTCGAGATCAAGGAAGTGGCCAGAACGCTGTAATGGCACTGGAGCAGTCACGTTGAAAAAGCAAGCCAGCAAGCCCAATCGCGGATTTCAGGTGGCCGATCAGATCCAGCGCGATCTGACGGAGCTGATCGCGCGCGAGCTGAAAGACCCGCGTGTCGGCATGGTGACGATCCAGGCCGTGGAGGTCACGCCCGACTACGCGCACGCCAAGGTGTTTTTCAGCGTGTTGCAGGGCGACCCGAAAGAGTGCGAGGAAGGTTTGAACCAGGCCGCCGGCTTTCTGCGCGCCGGCCTGTTCAAGCGGCTGCATATCCATACCGTGCCGACGCTGCACTTCCAGTTCGACCGCACCACTGAGCATGCGGCCGACATGAACGCGCTGATTGCGCGCGCCGTGTCGTCCCGGGCCAAAGAGGACTGATGCCCATGAATGCGCCGCGTGGCCCGGGTGGCCGGCGCCCCCGGCCCCGGGGTGTTAGGAACACCACAACTCTGAAAAACACAAAACCCAAAAAATTGTATTGAC
>JARLJI010000200.1 GCA_031291295.1 Rhodoferax sp.
GCAAGGCACGCCTCTTCGGTGGCAAACCAGTCGAGAAATTCGTTCCATGTCTGGGGGTAGTCCTTGCCCGCAGTTGGCGTTATTATATGTACGTCCATCCAGTAGTTTTGTAATTGCTGGAGCTAAGAGGATACCCCTTATTTGCATCCAGTAGTTTGACTGGCGACGGACTACAATCCGCCGCTATGGCAACGAACCCCGCAGTCAAACCCCCCGAATACGCCGAAGGCTCGATCCGCGTGCTCAAGGGCCTGGAGCCCGTCAAGCAACGCCCGGGCATGTACACCCGCACCGACAATCCGCTGCACGTGATCCAGGAAGTGCTGGACAACTCGGCCGACGAGGCGCTGGCCGGCCATGGCAAGAAGATCAAGGTCACGCTGCACCAGGACGGCTCGGTCAGCATCGAAGACGATGGTCGCGGCATCCCGTTCGGCCTGCACCCCGAAGAGAAAGCGCCGGTGATCGAGCTGGTGTTCACCCGGTTGCACGCGGGCGGCAAGTTTGACAAGGGCACGGGCGGGGCCTACAGTTTTTCGGGCGGCCTGCACGGCGTGGGCGTTTCCGTCACCAATGCGCTGGCGAAACGGCTGGAGGCCACCTCCTACCGCGACGACAAGGTGGCGGCGCTGGTGTTTGCGGGCGGCGACGTGGTGGAGCCCTTGACGCTGCGCCCGGCCGGCGAGGGCGACCGCAAATCCGGCACGACGGTTCGGGTCTGGCCCGACGCCAAATACTTCGAGGCGGCCGCGCTGCCGATGCACGAGCTGACGCACCTGCTGCGCAGCAAGGCGGTGCTGATGCCGGGCGTGACGGTGACGCTGACCGTCGAGAAGACCCGCGAAGTGCAAACCTGGCTCTACAAGGGAGGCCTGCGCGACTATTTGATGCAGGAGCTGAACGCCGACCCGGTGATTCCGCTGTTCGAGGGCGAGGGCTTCGCCGACGCCGCGCACGACAGCTTTGCCGAAGGCGAGGGCGCGCAGTGGTGCGTGGCCTTCACCGAAGACGGCCAGCCGGTGCGCGAGAGCTACGTCAACCTGATTCCCACCAGCGCCGGCGGCACGCACGAGAGCGGCCTGCGCGACGGGCTGTTCACCGCCATCAAGAGCTTCATCGAGCTGCACTCGCTCTTGCCCAAGGGCGTCAAGCTGCTGCCCGAGGACGTGTTTGCGCGCGCCTCGTACGTGCTCTCGGCCAAGGTGCTGGACCCGCAGTTCCAGGGCCAGATCAAGGAACGGCTGAACTCGCGCGATGCGGTGCGGCTGGTCTCCAGCTTTGTGCGTCCCACGCTCGAACTCTGGCTGAACCAGCACGTCGACTACGGCAAGAAGCTGGCCGAGCTCGCCATCAAGGCCGCGCAGACGCGCCAGAAGGCCGGCCAGAAGGTGGAAAAGCGCAAGGGCTCGGGTGTGGCCGTGCTGCCGGGCAAGCTGACCGACTGCGAAAGCAAGGATCTGGCGCATAACGAGGTGTTCCTGGTCGAGGGCGACTCGGCCGGCGGCAGCGCCAAGATGGGCCGCGACAAGGAAAGCCAGGCGATTTTGCCGCTGCGCGGCAAGGTGCTCAACACCTGGGAGGTCGAGCGCGACCGGCTGTTTGCGAATACCGAAATTCACGACATCGCGGTGGCAATCGGCATGGACCCGCATGGCCCCGCCGACACGCCCGATTTGACCGGCCTGCGCTACGGCAAGATCTGCATTTTGAGCGATGCCGACGTTGATGGCTCGCACATCCAGGTGCTGCTGCTCACGCTGTTTTTCCGCCATTTCCCCAAGCTGATCGAGACCGGCCATGTGTTTGTGGCCAAGCCGCCGCTGTTCCGGGTCGATGCGCCCGCGCGTGGCAAGAAGCCCGCGTCCAAAGCCTATGCGCTGGACGAGGGCGAGCTGACCGCCATTTTGGACAAGCTGCGCAAGGAAGGCGTGCGCGAGTCGGCGTGGACCATCAGCCGTTTCAAGGGGCTCGGTGAAATGAACGCCGAACAATTGTGGGAAACCACGCTCAATCCGGACACGCGCCGCCTGTTGCCGGTGCAGCTGGGCGCGCTGGACTTCTTGCAGACGGAGAGCCTGATCACCAAACTGATGGGCAAGGGCGAGGCCGCGGCCCGGCGCGAACTGATGGAGCTGCACGGCGACGCCGTGGAAATCGATATCTGATGATGGCCACCGGTTCCGTCCGCGCCCTGCGGAATTTCAGCTTTTCAGGCCTCAAGCCCGTGCTGGCTGGGCTTGTTGTGCTATTTATTTTGCAGCACCCGGCGCATGCTGAGGTGTGGGGCTACATGGACGGCCAGGGCGTGGCGCATTTTGCGGCGCAGCGCCTGGACGCGCGCTACACGCTGTTTTTCCGCGCCGGCGAAAGCTTCGATACACGCGATGGCCTCCCGCTGTCGGGCAGCGCCCGGCGCGCCGGGACGGCCTCTGCGGCATCCACCAGCCTGCTGGCGTTTTTCGATACATCGCCCAAATACAAGCAGGTCAGGCGCCGCTTGCAGGATGCATCCAGTGCGAACCACATCGACTATGAGCTGCTGCGCGCGCTGGTCGCGACGGAATCGGGCTTTGATGCGCAGGCCGTCTCGCCCAAAGGCGCCGTGGGCTTGATGCAAGTCATGCCCGAGACCGCGCAGCGCTATGGCTTGCAGGGTGACAGGGGCACGCCGATCGAAAAGCAGCTGGCCGACCCCGACACCAACATCCGCATCGGCGCGCGCTACCTGCACGACCTGATCCACCTGTTTCCTGGCCAGCTGGAGCTGGCGCTGGCCGCCTACAACGCAGGCGCGGGCGCGGTGCAGCGGGCCGGCAACAAGATTCCGAACTACCTGGAAACCAGAAACTACGTCGATACCGTGATGCAGCTCTACAACCACTTGAAACCCGACGGCATGAGGGCCGTGCCCGGCGCCCGGGTGCACGTGGAAATGATGGGCGGCCCGGTGGCTCTTGCAGACCAGGATTGATGCCCATGCAACTCGTGTTGGTGAAGGCGACATCTACAAACCTGGCGGCCTGAAAGCAGAAACCGTTCACTGATTTCCTGCTGGCATCCGGCGCCTGTCCCCGCCCGGTCTCAAGCTGTCAGCTTTAACCCGTATTAGCACGCCAATCTACATTCACGATGGATCTTTTCACTCCCGACCCTGTAGCCCCGACCCCGGAGCCCGCCGACCACGATTCCCTGGCCGCTTACGCGCAGCGCGCCTACCTTGAGTACGCGCTGAGCGTGGTCAAGGGCCGGGCGCTGCCCGATGTTTGCGACGGGCAAAAGCCCGTGCAGCGGCGCATTCTGTATTCGATGTCGCGCATGGGCCTGGGCTTCTCGGGCAACAGCGGCGCCAAGCCGGTCAAGAGCGCGCGCGTGGTGGGCGACGTGCTGGGCCGCTTTCATCCGCACGGCGACCAGGCCGCGTACGACGCGCTGGTGCGCATGGCGCAGGATTTCAGCCAGCGCTACCCGCTGATCGACGGCCAGGGCAACTTCGGCAGTCGAGACGGCGACGGCGCCGCCGCCATGCGCTACACCGAGGCGCGGCTGGCCAAAATCACCACCTTGCTGCTCGATGAAATCGACGAAGGCACGGTGGACTTCATCCCCAATTACGACGGCAGCACGCAGGAACCCACGCAGCTGCCCGCGCGTCTGCCGTTCACGCTGCTCAACGGCGCCAGCGGCATTGCGGTCGGGCTGGCGACTGAAATCCCGAGTCACAACCTGCGCGAGATCGCCGATGCCTGCGTGGCGCTGATCAAGACACCCAAGCTGACGGACGACGAATTGTTCACCCTGATCCCGGGCCCCGACTATCCGGGCGGCGGCCAGATCATCAGCCCCGCCTCCGACATTGCCGACGCTTACCGCGGCGGCCGCGGCTCGCTCAAGGTGCGCGCGCGCTGGAAGATCGAGGACCTGGCGCGCGGCCAGTGGCAACTGGTCGTGACCGAGCTGCCCATCGGCGTCAGCACGCAAAAGGTGCTCGAAGAGATTGAAGAGCTGACCAACCCCAAGGTCAAGGCCGGCAAGAAGGCCTTGTCGCTGGAGCAGACGCAGCTCAAGGCCAGCGTGCTGTCGGTGCTCGACGTGGTGCGCGACGAGTCGAGCAAGGACGCCTCCGTGCGCCTGGTGTTCGAGCCCAAGACCAGCCGCATCGAACAGCAGGAACTGATCACCACGCTGCTGGCCCACACCAGCCTGGAGACCTCCTCGTCCATCAACCTCACCATGGTCGGGCTGGACGGTAAGCCGACCCAGAAGTCGCTGCGGCAGATGCTGCTGGAATGGATTGAATTCCGCCAGACCACCGTGCAGCGCCGCTCCCAGCATCGCCTGGACAAGGTGCTGGACCGCATCCATATTCTGGAGGGGCGGCAGACCGTGCTGCTCAACATCGACGAGGTGATCGCCATCATCCGTCGCTCGGACGAGCCGAAGGCGGCGCTGATCGAGCGCTTCAAACTCAGCGATCGGCAGGCCGAGGACATTCTGGAAATCCGCCTGCGCCAGCTGGCGCGGCTGGAGGCCATCAAGATCGAGCAGGAGCTCAAGGAACTGCGCGAAGAGCAGGGCAGGCTCGAAGAAATCCTCGGCAGCCCGGCCGCGCTGCGCCGCCTGATGGTCAAGGAAATCGAGGCCGATGCGAAACAATTCGCCGACCCGCGCCGCACCCTGATCCAGGCCGAGAAAAAGGCCGTGGTCGAGGTCCGGGTGGTGGACGAGCCGGTCACCGTGGTGGTCTCGCAAAAGGGCTGGGTGCGCGCGCGCAACGGCCATGGCTTTGACGCCGCGAGCTTTGCCTTCAAGGCCGGCGACGGGCTGTACGGCACCTTCGAGTGCCGCACGGTCGACACGCTGCTGGCGTTCGGCAGCAACGGCCGCGTCTATTCGGTGCCGGTGTCCCTGCTGCCCGGCGCGCGCGGCGACGGCCAGCCCGTGACCACGCTGATCGAGCTCGAATCGGGCACCCAGGTGACGCATTACTTTGCCGGTCCTGCCCAGGCCACGCTGCTGCTCAGCAGCATGGCGGGTTACGGTTTCCTGGCCACGGTGGAGCACATGACGTCGCGCCTGCGCGCCGGCAAAACGTTCGTCACCTGCAACGGCGGCGAGTCGCTGTGCCGCCCGTCCCATGTCAGCGGCTCCTCGGGCGCCGCGCCGCTGGCGGTGGCAACGCACGTGGCCTGCGCGTCCACGGGCGGACGGATCCTGACCTTCGAGATCAGCGAACTCAAGACCATGGGCAACGGCGGGCGCGGCCTGATGCTGATCGACTTGGAGGCCAAGGACACGCTGGCGGGCGCAGCCGCCTATACCCGCAGCGTGCGGATCGAGGGCCTGGGCCGCGGCGGCAAGGAGCGCGCCGAGACGCTGGAGATCCGCTCGCTGAACAACGCGCGTGCCGCGCGCGGGCGCAAAGGCAAGGCCGCAGATCTGGGCTTCAAGCCCACCTCCATCCAGCGGGTTGAGTAGTCAAGGGGGCACAAGCCGGTGCCGGATGGGCGCGGCGGTGTACTTATGCTCAGCCGGCGTGCGCGGCTGGCTGGTAGATCCCCGCTTCGGAGCGGAACGGAACCGCGAGGCGATTCCAGCCGTTGATCGCAACGACGGCCAGTGTCAAATCGACCAGCGCTTTTTCGTCGAACTGGCGCCGCACCTCGTCATAGAGTTCATCGGACACCTCATGTCCGGCCAGTTGCGTGACCGCCTCGGCCCACGCCAGCGCGGCGCGCTCACGCGCCGAGTAGAACGTCGTCTCGCGCCACGCCGGCAGCAGGTACAGGCGCTGCTCGGTCTCGCCGGCCGCGCGCGCATCCTTGCTGTGCATGTCCAGGCAGTAGGCGCAGCCGTTGATCTGGGACACGCGCATCTTCACCAGCTCGAGCAGCGACTGCTCCAGCCCGCATCCCCGCACGTACTTCTCCACACCCAGCATCGCCTGGAAGGCGCCGGGCGATGCTTTTTTGTAGTCGATCCGTTCTGCCATATTGATCTCCTTGAAGTAAAAACAGGCTGTAGCCCTTGCCAGTAGGGCGTTAGCTGCTATTGATGTTGCAGCAAACGGATTTCATGCCAAAGTCAATGCATCGATCCGCCGCAGGCTCTCCACTGTCTGCAGGCAGGCCTGCGCTGCCTCCGTTCCCTTCACGACGAAGTGCTCGGTGAAGAAGCGCCGATGCTCCTCGTGCTCGTGAAAGTGCAGTGGCGTCAGCACGGCAGAGAGCACCGGCACGCCGGTCTCCAGCTGCACGGACATCAGCGCCTTGATCACCGCGTCGGCGACGAACTCATGGCGGTAAATGCCGCCGTCCACCACGAAGCCGCAGGCCACGATGGCGGCATAGCGGCCGCATTGGGCGAGCTTCTTGGTATGCAGCGGAATCTCGAAGGCGCCGGGCACCTCGAACACATCGATGGCCTGGCGTGGCAGGCCGTGGCGCGTCATCTCTGCCAGAAACGCGTCGCGTCCCTGGTTGACGATGTCGTGATGCCAGTGCGCCTGAATAAACGCAAAGCGTGCGTCGAGCGGGAGCTTGGGGTGGTGATCGGACTGACTCATGGATTTCCTCGCTGAGGTGGTTACCAAAAATCAGGGCGAACGCAGTCGCCAGCCCGCACTCGCGCGGGCGCGCGGGGCAAGGCCGTCAACCTCGCGATCTCTTTCATCCGGACTGTGACCGTCGGCTTCGGAGTTGCACCGAATCTGCTGACCCCGCCAGGCTTCAGGCCAGGGCGGGCGCTCGCGGGCTGATGCGATTACTCGCCATCACCGCCGGTGGGGACTTTCACCCCGCCCTGAGAACGCTTGGGGCCCGCGATGGCTCGCGGGACGGGAATATTCTAGATCGGCCTGGAATTTGATGCGCTGTGCATCAGCGGGCGACCGTCAGCCGATCTCGGCGATCAGCTCGATCTCCACGCACGCGCCCATCGGGATTTGCGCTACGCCAAAGGCACTGCGGGCATGGGCGCCCTTGTCGCCAAAAACCTGGCCGATCAGCTCGCTGGCGCCGTTGGTGACCAGGTGTTGCTCGGTGAAGCTGCCGGTCGAATTGACGAGCGACATGAGCTTGACGATGCGTTTGACCTTGTTGAGATCCCCCCCCACGGCGGCCTGCAGCGTTCCCATGAGGTCGATCGCCACGGCGCGCGCTGCTGCCTTGCCTTCTTCGGTGCTGATGTCTTTGCCGAACTGGCCGACCCAGGGCGTGCCATTCTTCTTCGCAATGTGCCCGCTCAGGAACACCAGGTTGCCGGTCTGCACGAACGGCACGTAGGCCGCGGCAGGCGTGGCGACGGCGGGCAGGGTGATGCCGAGTTCTTTCAGCTTGTCGTAAATGCTCATGGTGAGTCCTCTGGAAATTGTGAATTTATGGGCTCCACTGTAACGCGCACCTCGAGCGTGTGGTCGGCCCCGCCATGGATCACGCCGCGCAGGGGCGCGACGTCCCCGTAGTCGCGGCCGATCGCCAGCGTGACGTAGTCTTCGCCCGGCGTGCCGGCGCCAAAGCGGTCATTCGTCGGATCGAAGTCGCACCAGAGCGGGCCACCCGACAGTTCTGGCAGGCCGGGCAGAAGGTCGGGTAAGTAGACCGAGGCCCAGGCATGCGAGGCATCGCTGCCGACCAGCCGGGGCTGGCCCGGCGGCGGCTGCGTCAGCAGGTAGCCGCTGACATAGCGCGCGGGCAGGCCCATCGCGCGTAGACACGCCACCATGATGTGCGCAAAGTCCTGACAGACGCCCGTGCGCTGGCTCAGGGCCTCCAGCACCGGTGTGCTGACGTCGGTGCTCTGCGGCTCGTAGCGGAACTCGCCGTGGATGCGCGTCATCAGGTCGCGCGCGGCAGCCAGCAACGGCACACCCGGGCCGAAGCTGGGCCGCGCATACGCCGCGAAATCATCGTAGCGCGGGACCAGGGGAGACGCAAAAACGAAGCCGGCGGCCGCGTCGTAGGGCGCACCGGCGCGGTAGTGGAAGCGATCGCGCACCTGCTCCCAGGGCAGAGTGCTGCGCGGCGCGGCGACTGCGCTGGTGGACACCACGCTGGTCGCGATTACGGCGAGTTCGTCATGCTCGACTTGCAGCGAAAAAAACGACCGCGTGTTGCCAAACACGTCCTGCATTTCACTGAGGTCGCTTGGTGCGGGGCGCACGTCCAGCTTGTGGCTGACGAGCTTTTGGGTCGCCGTGTCCAGCGGCTTCAGATACGCCATGTGCTGCGCGGTTTTGACCGGCGGCGTGTAGTCGAACAGGGTTTCGTGGATGACGCGCAGATCCATCAGGCCCCCACCACGGGCTGGGGCGCCGATGAATGCGTGAAATACAGCGTGCCGATCTCGTCCGACACCGTGAAGACGGCGGTCGCGCATTGCTGCAGCAGCTCGATCAACTGGCGGTACCGGCCCGCCTCGTCCACCGTGCACAGTTGCTCCAGATTCCAGCGGCCGGGGTCGGGAAGGTGCAGCGCCAGTTCGCCGGCTTTCCCGGTGTCGCCACCGGCCAGTTTCGCCAGGCGTCCGCCCAGCGCCTGCGCCACCCAGCCCAGCGAACGCGGGTTGTCACGGTCCAGCACCAGCAAATCCAGCAGCGCCGGCACTTCGCGGCTTTGCTGGTAGCGCGCGTGGAAGGTGATGGTGTTGTCGAACAGGGCGATCATGGCCTCAAAGCCGCCGGCGTCGTGCACCGAGCCGGTCTCGAAGCCGTGCGCCAGGGATGCCGCCAAAAATCCCAGTCGCTCGAGATAACGCCCGATGCTGAGCAGCCGCCAGCCGTCGTCGCGTGCCATGCGGTCGGTTTGTGCCCCGGTGATGGCAGCCAGCTGGCCGCTGGCTGCCTCCAGCATGCGCACGGCGTCCAGCGAGGCGTTGTCGCCGCCCTTGATGTCCTCAAAGCCGCGCCGGGAGAACTCCTGCTCTGCGCGCACGATCATGTTCCAGTGCTCCTGCGACAGGCGCTCGCGCACGGCGAAGGCCGCGAGCTTGACGGCGCGCAGGGTGAAGCCCACGCTGGCGACACCATTGTGACCCCCCAGCCCCGCGATCAGCGAGCGTTCGAACACGCGCGGCGCCAGGCTGGCGGCCGGCACGTCGGACAGCACCAGCGCGTTGCGGATGGCCAGGTCGCCCAGCCAGGTCAACAGCGGCCGCGACGACTGGTCTTCGCCGTTGAGGCAGTCCAGCGTGAGGTGCGCCAGCCGGACCGTGTTTTCGCAGCGCTCGGTATAGCGGCCAAGCCAATACAGGTTTTCCGCCGCGCGGCTGGTCACCAGAGGCTTGCGATGCGCCAGCGATGCGGCCGGATGCTGGGTCTGCGGCAACAAGGTGGTCCGGTCTACTTCGCCCGGTCCTTGCGTGAGGACCCAGGTGTCCGCGCTGCTGCCGCCGCGTTGCATCGTCGCCACCTCTTCGCTGGCTGTGGCGATACGCGCCAGTCCGCCAGGCAGAACGCGCCACGACTGTGGGCCATCGCAGACCGCGAACACCCGCAGCATGGCCGAGCGCGGCACGATGCGCGGTGAATGGGGCTCGCGGCTCCAGGTCGGCATTTGCGACAGCGGCAGGTAATCCTGCACGGTATGCGCGTCGCCGTTGCGCAGGATGCGCCCCGCCCATTCGTCCAGCGCACGGCGTGGCAGCGAGCGTCCCCGCACCGAATTGAACGAATCGGGGCCCGGGTACGTGGGCTTGATGACGCGCTCGCTCAAGCGCGGCAGCACGTCCGCCATCGCTGCCTGCTCGCCGCACCACCACGTGGGCAGGGCCGGCAGTTGCAGTTCTTCGCCCAGCAGGTGCCTGGCGAGCGCCGGCAAAAAGCCGAGCAGGGCGGGCGACTCCAGAAACCCCGAGCCCGGCGCATTGGCTACCAGCACATGGCCCGCGCGAATCGCCTGCAGCAGGCCGGGCACACCGAGCCGCGAATCCGCGCGCAATTCCAGCGGGTCCAGAAACTCGTCGTCGAGCCGTTTCAGCAACGCGTGCACCGGCTCCAGGCCCTGCAGCGTCCTGAGGTACAGCCGCTGGTCGCGCACCGTCAGGTCGCCGCCCTCGACCAGCGTCAGGCCGAGGTAGCGCGCCAGGTAGGCGTGCTCGAAATAGGTCTCGTTGTAGGGGCCGGGCGTCAGCAGCGCGATATGCGAGTCGGCGCCGGCCGGGCTCATGCGCTTGAGGCCATCCACCAGCGCGCGGTAGGTGGCGGCCAGCCGCTGCACGTGCAGGGCCTCGAAGGCCTTGGGGAACAGGCGCGAGATGGAGAGCCGGTTTTCCAGCAGGTAACCGAGCCCGGACGGTGCCTGCGTGCGCTGCGAGACCACCCACCAGTTGCCATCCGGCCCGCGCGCCAGGTCGAAGGCGGCGATGTGCAGGTGCGTGCCGCCCATGGGTTGGACGCCGTGCATGGCGCGCAGGTAGCCGGGGTGGCCCTGCACCAGCGCGGGCGGCAGCAGGCCGCTGGCCAGCAATTGCTGGGGGCCGTAGACGTCGGCCATCACGCGGTCCAGCACGCGCACGCGCTGTTGCACGCCGGCCTCGATCTGCTGCCAGCTCTGCGGCGAGATGATCAGCGGGAACAGGTCCAGCGACCAAGGCCGCTGCGGGCCGCTGGCGTCAGCATAGACGTTGTAGGTAACGCCGTTGTCGCGGATCTGACGCTCCAGGCTCGCGGTGCGCAGGTCCAGGTCGGTGAAGCCGTCCAGCCCCAGATGCTCAAAGAATTGGCTCCAAGCCGGCGTCAGTTCTTGGCTTTGCGCTTCTGATTTTGTAGCAACGGCAGATACGCGGCCGCGCAGCTCGTCGAAATGGCCGGGCGCAGCCGGAGGCGCCAGGGACGCTGCCAGCTCGGCAGGTGTTTGCGGGGTGTCGGTGTCGAAGAGGGAGTCCACGGAATCGTCAGGTTGGGTCACTTCGCGCTATTGTCCCATCCCCGCCAGTAACCGGCGCGTGCGGGTGGTGCATGTCCACTACCCGCATCGCAGACCCATCGCTACCGCGCCGCGCGCTCAGCCAGGTGATTGACCATTCGCTGTGCCGCCGGCTGCAGCGCATCGAAGTTCTGGAAGCACACCGCGAAGCTGCGCTGCGCCCAGGCATCTGTCAGCGGAATGACCTTGATACCCAGCATCGATGCATAGGGGCCACCGACCTCGACCGGAACCACGCTGATGGCGAGGTTGGCGGCGACAACCCGGAATGCTGCGTCGAAGTTCGACACGATCACCCGGTAGGACACGGTACGACCCGCACGCGCAGCCGCGCGCTGCAGCATGAGGTGCACCGCACTCGAAGGCGGAAGACCCACATGCTCGTGGTCAAGTGTCTGTTCAAACCGCAGCGATTTTCGTGAGGCCAACGGATGGTCTGGGTGAACGGCCAGCGCCAGGCGGTCCCGTCGATAGGGCCGATGCTGCAGCCCTTGCAGGTCCACGGTATCCCAGCACACCCCCACCGATGCGCTGCCTTCGCGCAACTGGCGCACCAGGTCGCGGGAGAACCGCTCCTCGATGTCGACCTTGATGTTGAGATTCGCCTGCTCGCGCATGAACAACGCAATGTCGTCGAGCAGCGATTCGGCAATCGCCGATGCCGTCGCGATCAATCTGACCTGACCCTTGACCCCGCTGCCGAATGCGGCCACATCGGTGGTGAGCCGCTCCATCGTGAAGAGCATATTGCGCGCATGTTCGAGCAGTGAAACGCCTGCCGGTGTCGGCTGAACACCGCGGCGCGAGCGCAGCAGAAGCGGCGTGCCGAGGTCGGCCTCCAGCTGGCTGATCCGCTTGCTGATGGCCGAGGGCTCGATGTGCTCATTCTCGGCGGCACGGGCCATGTTCTGGTGGTCGCAAACGGCCACAAACAAGCGCAAGGTCTTGAAATCAATGTCATGCATGGCGCGATGATGGCATGGTTTAGACATTCCTAACAGGAAAGTAAATGCTTCCAAAATGCCACTTTATGGTTTTATGGGAATACCTAAAATTCACCCGTCGCCAGCACTCAAGAGACTGGCGGCAACATACGGAGACAGCCCATGCCACAGTTCCCATCGAGTGTCGTCATTCGCGAAGTCGGATTGCGAGACGGCTTGCAGAGCATCCAGAGCATTCTGGCGACGCAGCGCAAGATGGACTGGATCCGCGATGCCTACGCCGCCGGCCAGCGCGAAATCGAAGTCGGCTCTTTCGTGCCGGCCCGCCTGCTGCCGCAACTGGCCGACACCGCCGAACTGGTGGCCTACGCGAAAACCTTGCCCGGGCTCATGGTCTCGGTCCTGGTGCCCAACCTGAAGGGCGCCGAGCGCGCAATCGACGCCGAGGCCGACTTGTTGCTGGTGCCGCTGTCGGCCAGCCATGCGCACAGCGTGGCCAACCTGCGCAAGACGCCCGACGAAGTGATTGCCGAGGTGGCGCGAATCCGCGCCGCCCGCGACGCAGCCGGCTCCAGGACGTTGATCGAAGGCGGCATCGGCACCGCGTTTGGTTGTACGCTGCAAGGCCGGGTCGAACCGGCCGAGGTGCTGCGCTGCATGCAGGCGCTGCTCGATGCCGGCGCCGACCGCGTCAGCATCGCCGACACCGTCGGCTACGCCGGTCCGGCCGCGGTGCGCGAGCTTTTCGAGCAGGCCCGCAAACTGGCCGGCGAGAAATTCTGGTGCGGCCACTTCCATGACACCCGCGGGCTCGCGCTGGCCAATGTTTATGCGGCGCTGGAGACCGGTGTCGCCCGGTTCGACGCCACCCTGGCCGGCATCGGCGGCTGCCCGCACGCGCCAGGCGCCAGCGGCAACGCGTCCAGCGAAGACCTCGCGTTCATGCTGTCCAGCATGAACATTCCGACAGGTATCGATATCCCTCGCCTGCTGACGCTGCGCGCGAAGGTTGCCGGGTGGCTGGCAGGCGAAACGCTGCACGGCACTTTGTGGCTCGCCGGCCTGCCAAAGACCTTCATCAACTCCAGCACGGCGGCCACCGCGGCCTGAACCTCATGAGCAACACAACCCCCAATGGTTTGCCGCTGGAAGGCGTGCGCGTTATCGAGTTCACCCATATGGTCATGGGTCCGACCTGCGGCATGATCCTCGCAGACCTCGGCGCCGAGGTCATCAAGATCGAACCGCCCGGCGGCGACAAGACACGCAAGCTACCCGGTCTGGGCATCGGATTCTTTCGTTCGTTCAATCGCAACAAGAAGAGCGTCGTGCTCGACATCAACACTCCCGAAGGCCATGCGGCGGCGGTCGAGTTGATCGGCCAATGCGACGTGATGCTGGAGAACTTCCGCCCCGACATGATGACCTCGCTGGGTCTCGACTACGAGACGCTGTCGAAGCAATACCCGCGGCTGATCTATGTCTCGCACAAGGGTTTCCTGCCCGGCCCCTATGAGAAGCGTCTCGCGCTTGATGAGGTGGTGCAAATGATGGGCGGCCTGTCGTACATGACGGGCCCCAAGGGACGACCGCTGCGCGCGGGCACCTCGGTCAACGACATCATGGGCGGCATGTTTGGCGCGATCGGCGTGCTGGCCGCATTGCGCGAACGCGAACGCACCGGCCGCGGTCAGGAAGTGCAGAGTGCGCTGTTCGAGAACTGTGTGTTCCTCTCGTCCCAGCACATGCAGCAATTCTCGATGACCGGCGAGCCGCCGCCGCCGATGCCCTCGCGCGTATCAGCCTGGAGCGTTTACGACGTCTTCACGCTCGCGAACGACGAGCAGCTGTTCATCGGTGCGGTCAGCGACAAGCAGTTTCTGACACTGTGCCGTGTGATCGATGCCCCGGAACTTGCGCAGGATCCCGCGCTGTCGAGCAACGAGACGCGGGTGGCTGTCCGACCCGACCTGCTCAAGCGCCTCGGCGCCATCCTGCGCCAGCACAAGATTGAGGAATTGTCACCCAAGCTCGAAGCCGCCGGCATCCCGTATGCCCCCATCGTGCGTCCCGAGCAACTGATCGACGACCCGCATCTGCGTGCGAGCGGCGGACTGGTCCCGATGCAGACCGATGACGGCGGCACGACCGACGTTGTGCTACTGCCGCTGACGCTGGGTGGACGCCGTCCCGGCGTGCGCCAGCCGCTGGCGCGCGTGGGCGAGCACACCGAAGAAGTCCTGTCGCGGCTCGCGTCCAGACATCACGCCTGAATATCAAAACTTCCGGAGCATTGCCATGGCTGACCTGTTCGACAATCCGATGGGACTGATGGGCTTTGAGTTCATCGAATTTGCGTCCCCGACCCCCAACACGCTGGAGCCCGTGTTCGAGAAGCTCGGCTTCTCGCTGGTCGCGCGTCATCGCTCGAAAGACGTGGTGCTGTTTCGTCAGGGCGACATCAACTTCATTGTCAACCGCGCGCCGAAGACCGCGGCGGCGTACTTCGCGGCCGAGCACGGGCCGTCGGCCTGCGGCATGGCATTCCGCGTCAAGGATTCGCACCAGGCCTACGAGCGGGCGCTGCAGCTCGGCGCCCAGCCAGTCGAGATGCCCACCGGCCCGATGGAGTTGCGACTGCCGGCGATCAAGGGCATCGGCGGTGCGCCGCTGTACCTGATCGACCGCTTCGAGGAAGGCAAGTCGATCTACGACATCGACTTCGAATTCATCGAGGGCGTCGACCGCCATCCCGTCGGCCATGGCCTGAATGTCGTCGACCACCTGACCCACAACGTCTACCGCGGCCGCATGGCGTTTTGGGCCAACTTCTACGAGCGGCTCTTCAACTTTCGCGAAATCCGCTACTTCGACATCCAGGGCGAGTACACCGGCCTCACGTCGAAGGCGCTGACGGCGCCGGACGGCAAGATCCGGATTCCGTTGAACGAGGAATCGTCCAGGGGCTCGGGCCAGATCGAAGAGTTCCTCATGAAGTTCAACGGCGAGGGCATCCAGCACATTGCCTTGCTGAGCGACAACCTGCTCGACACCATCGACCAGCTCGGCCTGGCCGGCGTGCCGTTGATGACCGCGCCCAACGACATTTACTACGCGATGCTGGAAACACGCCTGCCGGGCCACGGCCAGCCGGTGCCCGAACTGCAGGCGCGCGGCATTCTGCTCGACGGCGCCACCTCCGGCGGCCAGCCGCGCCTGCTGCTGCAGATCTTCTCCGACACCTTGCTCGGCCCGGTATTCTTCGAGTTCATCCAGCGCAAGGGCGACGACGGCTTCGGTGAAGGCAACTTCAAGGCCTTGTTCGAGTCGCTCGAGCGCGACCAGGTCAAACGCGGGGTTCTGCGTGCGGATTGAGTCCCACAGCACCCAGCCGTTCGCAGTACCTGTCAACAGGCCCCCAATCACCAATGCGCCAGTCTGCCGTCAGAGCAGCCATCGCATTTTTCGGTCCGCGCAATCCGCGATGCCGTAAACCCCATTCGGTTCCCAGGAGACAAACATGAACTCATCCATTGCCGCGATCCAGCCCGGACTTGCTGGCTCGCCACCCCCCACTGCCGGCTCCGTATCCGCCATCACGGCGCGCATGGATCGCCTGCCCACCACACGCCACCTGTGGATCCTCGTCCTGTTGATCTCACTGGGCGGCTTCTTTGAAATCTATGACCTGATCTTTACGGGCTACATTGCACCGGGCATGGCCAAGAGCGGAATGCTCGCTACCACCACGGCGACATTCTTCGGGTTCAAGGGCATCGGCGGATTCATCGCCGCCACTTTTGCCGGCCTGTTTGTCGGCACATTCGGCCTCGGCTTCCTGCCGGATCGATACGGCCGCCGCTCGGTGTTTACCTTTTCGCTGCTGTGGTATTGCATCGGCTCCGCCATCATGGCCTTCCAGAGCACCGGCGAGGGGATCGTCCTGTGGCGCTTCATCACCGGCATCGGTGTCGGGATCGAGATCGTCACGATCGACTCGTACATCACCGAGCTCGTGCCCCAGCACATGCGCGGTCGGGCGATGGCGTTCAACCAGGCCGTGATGTTCGCCGCCGCGCCGGTGGCTGCCATTCTGTCCTATTTCCTCGTGCCGATCGCGCCCTATGGATCGACGGCTGGCGCTGGGTGGTGCTGCTCGGATCGGTCGGAGCAATCGTGGTCTGGTTCATTCGCCGCGCGGTCCCGGAAAGCCCGCGCTGGCTCGCGCAGCACGGACGCGCCGAGGAGGCCGATCGTGTCGTGCGGGCGATCGAGGCGAAAGTGGCTGTGCAGTACGGCAAGGCTCTGCCTGCGCCGCTGCCGCCCGTCGCAACAGCCAAGCCCGCCACCGTGTCGTTCAGCGCGATCTGGAAGCCACCGTATCGCTCTCGCGTGATCATGCTGATTGCCTTCAATTTTTTCCAGGCCATCGGCTACTACGGCTTCGCCAACTGGATCCCCACACTGCTGATTGGTCAGGGCATTACCGTCACGAAGAGCCTGCTCTATTCGTTCATCATCGCCTTCGCACTGCCTATCGGCCCGCTGCTGGCGATGACTGTCGCGGACAAGATCCAGCGCAAGTGGCTCATCGTCGTCCCTGCGTTCGCGGTCATTCTCTTCGGCATCCTGTTTGGCCAGATGAAAGATCCATTGCTGCTGATCGTGCTCGGTGTGCTGATCAGTCTGGCGGGTCAGATCATCTCGGCAAGCTACCACGCCTATCAGGCCGAACTGTTTCCGACCAGCGTGCGCTGCCGCGCAAATGGGCTGGTCTACTCGGCCAGTCGGGTTGGGGCGATGATGTCCGGCTTTCTCATCGCATACCTGCTGCGCGACTTCGGCGTTGTCGGCGTGTTCGCCGGCATCACCGCCTGCATGCTGGTCGTGGTTATTTCGATCGGCGTGTTCGGTCCGAAAACCAATGGCTTGACGCTCGAAGAGCTATCTCATTGAGGGTCAAGGCAGTACGTTGAGTTCGCCATGAACACGAGCATCGATGGGCGCTCTCTGCGCTCGAACGCCGGCCGGATGATCGACAACGTCATCCAGACCGGCGCGGCCTTGAATGCGGGCAACTCTGGTGGCCCCTTGCTCGACATCTTCCTGCACCTGACGCCGATTGAGTCGCTGCCTCGGTCGTAGCCGGTTCGCGCGGCAGGATCGAAACCCCGCGCTTAAGCCAGTCAGCCACCTCGGCCGGGAACCGGAAATCAGGGTAATTCGCATGGTTGCCGCGTCGCCCAAGCGCGGTAGCATTCCGCAGCGCTCGCTGGAACGATTGAGCTCGGCGACTTGACGGTTAATCGTTTGGGGTTCGGCGCAATGCGTTTGTGCTTGCTCCGGAAGATTTCGACGATTTGAGATGAAGGGCGACATTACTGGGAACTTTTTTACTTTTAGTCACCATAAATTTCGCTTCCAGTCCCGGAACGACGCTTAGCATGAAACAATGGGACATTATGTGAAAGCCGCATTACCAGACAGGCTTGACATGGGTGCGCGGCATACCGGAAGGAGCGATTCATGCGTTGTACCGGCTTGCGTCGAGCTTTTTGGGTTGCCATCCTGTTCACGCTCTTGGGCCCCGCTTGGGTCGCGGCCCAGGTGAATCAAAGCAATTTTGTTCCTGCCGCCGTATTTGGGCCGTATTTAACCCAGGGACTCGGCATTCCAGCACCCCATGGCTCGTACGGCGCGTTTGCCGAAGCCGGGATCGCTCCCTGCAACAGCATCGATTTCCCGCTTGTTCCTTGCCAGGCGCCGGTTGCCAGCCTGCCCGAGTCGCTTGCGCAACTGGTCGTGACTGGCGGCGAAGGTTCTTCAGCGGCCCAAGCGAACCTGCTGCCTTCCGGCCTCCTGTTTGGTGCTTCCGCCTTCGCCGCCATGCCCAGCAGCACGACGATTGGCGTCAACACCTACCAGTTGGCCGATCTGTCCGTCGTGGCGAGCCAGTCCGGCACAACCGGCAGCCAATCGGCGGCGATTGCCGCGGCTTGGGACACGTTGACTTTTTCCCCCACCACGCCGGGAACGACGGGAACGCTGAGCTGGACCATCTCCTTGACCAAGGAAGCCGGCCTGACCTCCTCATACGATGACCTGGGAACAGGTCTGGCCTGCCTCGACGTGGGCACGAATATCTTCATCACAGGGGTGAACACCGTCCTGGCCTGCCCGCTTGAAAACGCGCTCAGCGACGTATCTCCCGGCACGACGTCGTATTCAATGACGATCAACCTGGATCAGCCGTTGGAGATCTACGAGGCACTGGGCGCCTTGGCATACAACGACTTCAACACGTCGAGCGCGCAAATCGACCCTGCCGTCACACTGACCTTGCCAGACGGCGTGAGTTTCACCACGGCATCCGGGCTTAGCGGGGGAACAGCCACGACGAACAATGTTCCGGAGCCCGGCATTCTCTGGCTGGTTGGGCTAGGGCTCGCGGGCGTCGGCCTGATCACTCGGCGCGAAAGGGTCTGATCCGACCCATATCGATTTTTTTGCAACCCCGCCTATGACGACGGTTCGCGAGGCATGGGGTTGAGTCAAAAATGCGTCGGGAGCAGTAACAAACAGCCCCTTAGCGCACAGATCCGGGCGGCACAGCAGGAACCATGCGCCATGGTTCCGGGCATTGAGTTACGTTGGGATAGTAGCCCTTGGCTGAATCACAGTAGTACCAGTTTGACGTGGCTGCAGACGGCGGAACCACCATCGTGGTCCCCGGAGGTGGCACAGGCGCCAAGGAGGGGTCGACGATCACCGCAGGCGAACCGTAAGGGTAGTAATACCCCGGCTCAGGATAGTACGGATAAGGGTAACCCAAGTACGCGGCGTCCCATCCTAGGCCCAAGCCCAGACCGAAACCCCACCATCCCGGGCCGCCGCCACGCCAACCACCGCCACCACGGGCACCACGGGCACCACCACCGTCATGGGCCCCGCCACCGCCGCCGCCATGACCACCACCGCCACGCGACTGGCCAGCAGCCGGCAATGAAAGGCTAACGCCCATCACGACTATACAAAGAAGAAGGCCATGTTTTAACGAGTTGATATTCATGATTTCCGCCCGGAAGAAGGTTCAGTGCCGTTTAGTGCCCGCCCGCCGAGCCCTTGTGCTCGCGCATGCTCCAGCCCCCATCGGGGCCGGAAACCCTATGGTAGAACTCATGCCAGAAGAGGTCGAAAATGGTTTTTTGGTCGGTGCTCAGCGTGTTGTAGAAGGCTTCGGTTCGCACCTGGGCCGCTTCCAGTTGGACCAGATGCTCCTGCATCCATTTGGTTTCGGCACGCAAACGCTCGATCCCGCGAGCCATCCGCTCTGGCGTGGTGGGGTCGGCCGCCGGTTTCGCTCTACCACCCTTTTCTTCAAACCCGGATTGTCTTTGTTCAAGCTGCTGGTGGGCATCCTTCATCACGCCGCGAGACCAGGTATCCCATGCCGGCATTTGCTCCGGGGCCAGATGCAGTTTGCCCTTGAGTTCTTCCAGTGTGCGCTGGGTATGCTGGACCCAGTCGAAATTGCGGCTGGACCCCGCTATCCCTGCGGGCGGCGGGGGTGCCCCTTCCTCAGCAAAAACGGGGGCCGACTGCAGCAGCAAGGTACTGGCAGCAATCAGAACACATCGGCCTATCAAGCTTGATTTTTTCATTGGTATCTTTCCTCTTGGGATTGCATCCATCCTATGCTCGGCGTTTCATAACATGTTGATATTTCTCAAGTGAACGGGACTGAATGAAACGTGATATGCAATCCACACCAAGACCTTCGCTTAATGCAAAAACTGCATCGACCGGATCGCCGCCGCCTGGTTGTCCCGCCTCACGCTGGGCCTAGTGGCGATCAAGCAGGAATTGGCCGAAGAACGCGGTGAGTTCGTCATGCGCGTCCAGTGGCAGTATGTGCGAAACATACTGGTCAGGGCGGACAACCACCATCGCACCTTTTTCGCGGTCGATGCCACGCAGATCGAAGATGTCGGGGCCGTTCTTGACGTCAGTGCAATAGGCCTTTTCGTAGTCGATGAGACCGAAGCACCCCTTGCGCGGCATCAGGATGGAAGGCAGCTCCTCCACCTTGAGGTCGAGATGCCCCTGCTGGAAGACCGCGCGAACGTCGATGACGCTGTCGATGTCGGCTCCCGTGGGAGTGAAGCGGGAGACCGGCGAATTTGGCGAACCCGCCAAGAAGAGGGCGAGGTCGCGCAACTGCTTGCCGCTTGCGTCGGCGAACGCGTAGATGCGCCAGGCGCCATCGGCACGGGCCGCATGACCGAGGTGCACCGGCTTGGCGTCGGCGAGGCGCACGACGGGTGCCGAGTGGAAGCGCATGCCGATCGTGAATCCCTTGGCGAGGTCCTGGTGGGTTGCCTGGGCCGTCAGTACCGTCGTCGGCGCGTAGTGGGTCGCGACGCCCGCCGTGTAGCGCCCCGATTTCACGAAATACGCCTGTAGCTCTTGCGGATCGACACCGCCGAGTTCCGGGTGGTTCGGATCCTTCGGCGGCGACGCCATGATCTTCGACCACTCCTTGTCGAAGTCGATAAGCCCCTGGGCAATCGCATGACGCTCGGCGTTGTAGGTGCGTAGCAGCTCGGGCTTGGCGCGCCCCTCGAGAACGGAGGCTAACTTCCAGCCGAGGTTGAACGTGTCCTGCATCGACACGTTCATGCACTGGCCGGCCTTCGCGTTGTGCGTGTGGCAGGCGTCGCCGGCGATGAAAACGCGCGGCAGGCGGGATGCGGCCTGGTCCGCGGGAACATCGTCGAACCGGTCGGTGACGCGCTGGCCGACCTGGTACACCGCGAACCACACCACGCTCTTCACGTCGAGCGTGTACGGGCGCAGCACCCGTTGGGCGGTCTCGATGACCTGCTCCTGGGTGATGTCACGGAAGGCTTCGCGCTTGTTCGGGTCGATCTCGCCGAGGTCGACGTAGAGCCGCACCATGTAGCCGCCCTCGCGCGGAATGAGCAGGATGTTGCCCTCGTCGCCAGACTGAATCGCGGCCTTGAGCCGGATGTCCGGGAAGTCGGTGACGGCCAGCATGTCCACCACGCCCCAGGCATGGTTGGCGAAGTCGCCGCGCGGCACGGCCCCGATCGAATCGCGCACCAGGCTGCGCGCGCCGTCGCAGCCGACGACGTACTTGGCGCGGATCGTCGTCTCCAGGCCGCTCTCCGCATCGCGCAGCGTGACCACGACCGGGTACTCGCCAACGGACTCGACCTTCAGGGTGACGAATTCCAGGCCATAGTTGGCCTCCAGCCGCGTCGGCGACAGGCGCGCGTAGTCGAGCAGGTAATGCTGCAGGCGGGCCTGGTTGACGATGACGTGCGGGAACTCCGACAAGCCGCCCTCGGTGTCCTGGACACGACCAGTGCGCTCGATTCGCGAGCGGTCTTGCTTCGACGGACGCCAGAAGACGGTCTCGTTGACCCAGTAGGCCTCGCGGAACCCGAGCCGCGCCAGCGCCTCGCACACGGGCAGCGTCAAGTGCATGCGTTCGCCGGGCAGAGGAGTCAAGTTGCATGGCTTTTCAAAGGCCCCCAGCTTGCTGGCCACGACCGGGATCGATGGCGCGAACGTGCCGTTGTGCTTCGTTTCACACACCGTGCAACAAAAGAAGGCGTGACGTTGATGGCAGTAGGACTCCCTCCAGGAGAGCCCCGCGCCTCAGCCAGCCAAAGTCTGACAACGACCCAAACGCCTCTTCAGCTGCGCGTGCTCTCACCATGGAGCCGAATGATCAATGCACGCAGCCATGCGTTTGCGGGATCCTTGTTATAGCGGGCATGCCAGAACAAGTTAATTGCAACCTCGGGCAGTTTCACTGGGTGGCGGATATATGACAACCCGAAGGGTGCAGTCAAGGCTTTCGCCAGTCGTTCAGGGACCGTCATCACGAGATCGGAGTCATGCAGGATATGGCCGACCGCGACGTAGTGCGGAACGGTCAGGACGATCTTGCGAACAACCTTCTTGCGATCGAGAAGTTCGTCCGCCTCGCCATGGCCGGTTCCCTCCGCGATCACCACGACGTGATCGGCCGCGGAAAACTCATCCAGGGAGATGTGCTTCTTGTCGAGCGCGTGGCCGCGTCGAAACATGCAAACGTAGTGCTGCTTGAAGAGTCGGCGCTGCCAGTAACCAGCCTTCAGTTGCGGCAGCAATCCGATCGCCAGGTTGACGTGGCCTGCTTCCATCTCGTCCTGCAGGTTTACTGCCGTGTTGCGCACCGTGCTGAGCGAAACACCTGGCGCGATGCGCGAGAGCTCCTTCATCAGCTTGGGAAGGAAGTAGATCTCCCCGATGTCCGTCATTCCCACCGTGAATGCGCGTGTCGACGTTGCCGGGTCAAACGATGCGCGCTGGTTGATAGCCGTGTGGATCACTTGAAGCGCCCGCGCCGTTGGTTCGGCGAGTTGTTCCGCAAAGGGCGTCGGCTCCATGCCTTTAGGCGTTCGCAGGAACAAGGGGTCGTCCGTGAGCTTGCGCAGGCGCGCCAGCGCGTTGCTCACGCCGGGCTGTGAAAGGCCAAGGCTGGTCGCAACCTTCGAAACTCCCCGATCGATGAGCAACTGATTGAAGACCACCAGAAGGTTGAGGTCGATCTCGTTGAGTTCCATGGCGTCTCACATTCGCGAAATCAATTCGCACTATTGCTCATATTCTATTGAATGATGACGCCCGAGCCGCCATCATTCCATCACCCCACAACGCGGGTCACAAAACACAGCGACACAGGAGACAAACATGGATGACGCAACAGCAGTCTTTCCCCAGCAGATCCACTGGGAAGACAAGGGCACGAGCCGCATACCCTTCATGGCCTACACGCAGGCCGACCAGCATCGACGTGAACTCGAGCGCCTCTTCTATCGCGGGCACTGGTGCTACGCAGGCCTGGAGGCCGAGATCCCGAATGCCGGCGACTTCAAGCGCACGGTGGTCGGCGAACGCTCCGTCATCATGGTCCGCGATGCCGAGGGTGCCATCAACGTCGTCGAAAACGTGTGCGCGCACCGGGGCATGCAGTTCTGCCGCGAGCGGCAAGGAAACAAAAAGGCGGGTGGATTCACCTGCCCCTATCACCAGTGGAACTATTCGCTGAGTGGCGACCTGCAAGGCGTGCCATTCCGTCGCGGCGTCAAGCAGGACGGCAAGGTCAACGGCGGGATGCCAGCCGACTTCAAGCCTGCAGAGCATGGCCTCAACAAGCTGAAGGTTGCGACGCGCGGCGGTGTGGTGTTTGCTTCCTTCGATCCGAACGTCGAATCGCTCGAGGACTTCATGGGCCCGGCGATCCTCGGCTACTTCGACCGCCTGTTCAACGGGCGCAAGCTGAAGATCCTCGGCTACAACCGCCAGCGCATTCCGGGCAACTGGAAGCTGATGCAGGAGAACATCAAGGACCCTTACCACCCCGGCCTGCTGCACACCTGGTTCGTCACCTTTGGTCTCTGGCGCGCGGACAACAAGTCGGAGCTGAAGATGGACGAACACCATCGACACGCAGCGATGATTTCGACCCGGGGCATGAGCGGCAAGGCCGATCAGGTGACCCAGGTGTCGAGTTTCAAGGAGACCATGCAACTCAACGATGACCGCTTCCTCGACATCGTGCCCGAGCCCTGGTGGGGCGGTCCGACGGCGGTGATGATGACGCTGTTCCCAAGCGTGATCTTCCAGCAGCAAGTCAACAGCGTGTCGACACGGCACATCCAGCCGAGTGGCCCCGGCGCCTTCGATTTCGTCTGGACGCATTTCGGATTCGATGACGACGATGAGGCCATGACGCGGCGGCGCCTGCGCCAGTCCAACCTCTTCGGGCCCGCAGGTTTTGTGTCTGCGGACGACGGCGAGGTGATCGAATTGTCGCAAAAGGGCTTCGAGCAAAAACCCTTCCACCGCACGCTCGCCGAACTCGGTGGACGCGAGGTCGGCGACGCGGACCACATGGTCACCGAGACCTTGATTCGCGGCATGTACGAGTACTGGCGCAAGGTCATGGAGGCTTGAGATCATGGACTTCAACGACTACTTCGATTTGACCCAGCTCTATGCCAGCTACGCCAGCGCGGTCAGCTCTGGCGAGTGGGATTTGTGGCCGGAGTTCTTCACGGACGATTGCATCTACCGCCTGCAGCCGCGCGAGAACTTCGACCGGGGCTTTCCGCTGGCCACGCTCTCGTTCGAGAGCAAGGGCATGCTCAAGGATCGCGTCTACGGCATTCGAGAAACCCTGTTCCACGACCCGTACTACCAGCGCCATGTCGTGGGGGCACCGGTCGTGCGCAAGGCCGAGGCCAATCGCATCGAATGCGAAGCCAACTACGCAGTGTTTCGCACCAAGCTCTCCGAACTGTCATCAGTGTTCAACGTGGGGCGATATATCGATGTCGTCGTGCGCACCGACCACGGTCTCAAGTTCGCTTCGCGGCTCGTCGTGTACGACAGCGAAATGATCCCCAACTCCATCATCTACCCGCTTTGAGGTCAGCCATGAACATTTTGAACTGGACCGATGCCGCCCCCGTCGATGAGGTGCCTGCCGACGACGTCATCGGCATGATCGTCGCCGGGCGTGACGTTGCACTGTACAGCGTGGACGGTGAGATCTACGCCACAGACAACATCTGCACGCACGGGCATGCCCGCCTGTGCGAGGGCTTTCTTGATGGCCATGAAATCGAGTGCCCCTTGCACCAGGGCAAGTTCGACGTGCGCAATGGGCGGCCGATGTGTGCCCCGGTGACCGAAGCGATCCGGTCCTACCCGGTCAGGATCGAAGCCGGCCGAGTGTTCCTCGCGCTGGACTGACTCGTTCCCGCCTTCGCTGCGCCCCCCGGCTGTGCCGAGGCGTGCCGCCGCATGCCCGAAAGCTGCGGCAGGGCTTGCATCTGAAAACCTGGAGACATCAATGCGACAAATAGACGTGCATGCGCTGGCCGACAAGGCGTGCGGCGCAACGATTGCTGATGCGGTGCCAGTCAAATGAACACCGAGACCATCGTCATTGTGGGTGCCGGCCAGGCCGGCGGCTGGGCCGCGCAGACGCTGCGCAGCGAGGGCTTCAATGGCAACATCGTCCTGATCGGCGACGAGCCGCATCGCCCCTACGAGCGCCCGCCGTTGTCCAAGGCGGTGCTCTCGGGAGATGCCCATGTAGACGTCACTTCGCTGTTGAAGCCGGAAGCCTTCGACCTCCTGAACATCGACTGGCGCCCGAATGTGAGCGCAACCACGATCGACCGATCGGCTAAACAGCTTCATCTGACGCAAGGTGCGCCCGTCCACTATGACAAGTTGATTCTCTGCAGCGGCGGCCGGGCGCGCCGGTTGAACATTCCCGGTGCGGATCTGCCTGGCGTCTTTACCTTGCGCAGCATTGAAGATTCGATGGCCCTCGGCGCTGCGTTGACGCCGGGCAAGCGTCTGCTTATCGTTGGCGGTGGATGGATCGGACTCGAAGTCGCGGCCACAGCGAGAAAGAAGGGCATGGAGGTGATGGTCGTGGAAGCGATGGGCCGCTTGTGCGAGCGCACGGTTCCGCCTGCGATTTCTGACTACCTGCTTCGATTGCACAGCGCTCAAGGGGTCGAGGTTGTGCTCGGCGCGGGCGTCAACCAGCTGGCGCGCAATCCACAGGGGGCACTGACGGCGACGCTCGGCGATGGACGCGAACGCACATGCGATGCAGTCCTCATCAGTGTTGGCTTGGTCGCCAATGACGAACTCGCGCGCGAAGCAGGCCTGGCTTGCGATGGCGGCGTGTTGGTCGACGCGCAGTGCCGCTCATCCGATCCCGACATTCTTGCTGCGGGCGATGTGGCTGCATGGCATTGCGAATGGGCAGGTCGGCGCATGCGGCTCGAGTCCTGGCAGAACGCGCAGGAGCAGGGCATCGCCGCCGCGCGCGCCGCGCTGGGCATCGAGGTAAACCATCAGCCGCTGCCGTGGTTCTGGTCGGATCAGTACGATGTCAATCTTCAGATTTTCGGCATGCCGGCGCTCTCGCATCAGACGGTGATGCGTGGCGACCAGGGCTCAAGGAGCTTTGTGATGTTCTTCCTTGACGACGACAAGGTGGTCGCGGCTTTGGGGCCCAACGCGGCCAAGGACTTGCGATTTGCGCGACGACTGATCGAGCGTCGCACCAGAGTCGATCCGATTCAGCTCGCGGACATGTCTATGCCGCTTGCCAAGCTTTAATTTCAATCAGCAATCTTCGTTAAAACATCATGACCACGACCACCTATCTCTGGACCCCGCCACCCGTCTACTCGCTGCCGGTTCGCGGCAAGACCGAGCGCCTGCCCATCAACCGGCTGTTCTTCGTCGGGCGCAACTACCACGCACATGCCGTCGAGATGGGCAAGCCCGTGGACAAGAGCGTCGAGCGGCCGTTCTACTTCACCAAGTCGCCGCAGACGCTGGTCGAGTCCGGCGCGACCGTAGCCTATCCGCCGGAGACGAAGAACTACCACCACGAGATGGAACTGGTGCTGGCGATCGGCGCACCGGGCTTTCGCGTGGCGCAAGAAACCGCGCACGAGCTGATCTACGGCTACGCGTGCGGCCTGGACATGACACGGCGCGACCTGCAGCTGGTGGCGCGCGACAAGGGCCGGCCGTGGGATCTGGGCAAGGATGTGGAAGAGTCGTCGGTGGTGTCCGAGATCGTTCCGATGCAAGGCCAGGTGCTCGACAGGGGCGAACTCGCGATGACGGTCAACGGCCAGCCGCGCCAGAAGTCCGATCTCGACAAGCTCATCTGGAACATCCGCGAAATCATCGCGGACCTCTCGCTCTTCTATCACCTGCAGCCCGGCGACCTGATCTTCACCGGAACGCCGGAGGGCGTGGGCGCACTGCAACCGGGCGACCGCATCGAAGGCGGCGTCGCCGGCGTGGGCGAGATCACGCTCACGATCGGCCCGGCCGAATAAGGCGCAGAAGACCGAGATCGGCGACCTGATCGTAGACAGGGCGCCGACGCTGACCGCCGCCTGCAGGCAACTGGAGGTAGTCCGGCCTGCAGCGCCCACGTGCGTCCCAAAAAAATCTCCGGACCTCTTCAGTTGACAGGCCACAACGACAACGCGTGAACTTCCCTCAAAACTTCGGGTGTTACGGCACTTCCCATGTTGCACCTGCAGCAAGTGTGACGACCGCTTCCGCCTTCGTTGCGGTCATTGGGCTGGCGAAAACACCGCCTCAAGCCGATGGCGTTTGGGTGGCAGGCCCTGGCACTTTTCCACGCGGAACCCGAGCTGCTTCAGCGCCTCGCGCACGCTGTGGGCTACGGTGTAGGTCGCCAGCGTTGTGCCCGGGCGGCAACGGTGCGCCATTGCCTGCAGCGTGGTGGGGGACCACATCTCGGGGTTGACGGCGGGGCTGAAGCCGTCCAGGTACACCGCGTCGGCCTCGCAGGTCAGGCGCTCCAGCATGGTCTGGGCCTCGCCCACGGCCAGCGTCAGGTGCACGCGTGCGCCGGCAAAGCGCAGGCGATGGATGCCGGGCGACAGGCCTTGCCAGGCCCCGGCGAGTTGCGGCGCCAGGGCCTGCACGCGCGCGGGCCAAGGAGCTCCTGCGTTGCCCGTCGGGTTCGACGCCTGCGCGCTGCGCACGATGTCCGCTGCCGCCGCGGGATAGGCCTCCACCGACACAAAATGAAGATCGTTGCAGCGCTGTGCGTCGGCCTCCCATGCGGCCCAGGTCGTGAGGAAGTTCAGGCCCAGGCCGAAGCCGGTTTCGAGGATCGTGAATTCGGTTTTGCCGCGCCAGCGCCGGGGCAGACCACACCCCGCGAGAAACACCGAGGCTGCCTGCGCGACCCCGCCGGAACGCGAGCGGTATCTGTCGTTGAAGCGGGGGCTGTGCGGGCTGCCGTCGCGCAGCCACACCACAGGCTCGTTCATCGGAATTCCCGCTTTGCGCTGAGTGCCCGCGTCAGGTCAGGTGAAACATCCTGGTGCCGAACAGGCCCACCAGCCCGATCAGGATCAGGTAGATGGCCACGATGAAGTTCAGGAGTTTGGGCATAAGCAGGATGAGGATCCCCGCGATGAGCGAGATCAGGGGCGTCAGGCTGAGGTGAATGTTCACGTGATCTCCGATGCTGTTAAGCCCAAAGAGGGGCAGGACCGTGCCGAGCCAATTTTATGCCTTGGGATCCGGCAACAGCCGCGCCGATCCGCGCACGTAATCGGGTCCCAGGCGACTGGGCCCATCACCGCTTTGGCGTAGCGCACCATTTTCGGCGCCTTTTCTTTTGCCTGCGCATCGTTTTGGTGCCCGTGGGCACCATCGCAGTTCTTGCTGGCCGGACTTGGCACTGAAGCAGACCGGACTATCCCTGCGCCGGCCGCCGCAGATCCAGCGTGAACGGAAACTCCTTGCTCGCCGGCACGTTGATCGTCGCCGGTGGCACGTTCATGACGCCCGGCGTGTGGCCCATGCGGGTGAAGCGCGACAGGCGCCGGCTTTCCGCGGTGTAGGCATTGACGGGGAAGTTGTCGTAGCTCAGGCCGCCCGGGTGGGTGACGAAATATTGGCAGCCACCGATCGAGTGTTTCATCCAGGTGTCGACGATGTCGAAGGTCAGCGGCGCGTGGATGCCGATGGTCGGGTGCAGTGCCGAAGGCGGATTCCAGGCGCGGTAACGCACGCCGGCCACGAATTCGCCCATGGTGCCGGTCGATTGCAGCGGCATGGCGCGGCCGTTGCAGGTGACCACGTAGCGGCTCTGGTTCAGGCCGGTGACCTTCACCTCGATGCGTTCGAGCGAGGAATCAACGTAGCGGGCGGTGCCGGTGGACGAGCTTTCTTCGCCCAGCACATGCCAGGGCTCCAGCGCGTTGCGCAGGGTCAGCTCGATGCCGCAGGTCTGCACCGATCCCACCAGCGGGAAGCGGAACTCCAGGTGCGGCGCGAACCAGCTTCGATCGAACGCGTAGCCCGCGGCCACCATTTCGTCGATCACGTCGTGGAAGTCCATCTGGATGAAAGCCGGCAGCATGAAGCGGTCGTGCAGCTCGGTGCCCCAGCGCGTGGCTGGCGCCTTGTACGGCGTCTTCCAGAAGCGGGCCACCAGGGCGCGCAGCAGCAGCTGCTGCGCGATGCTCATGCGCGCGTGGGGCGGCATCTCGAAGGCGCGCAACTCCAGCAGGCCCAGGCGGCCGATGCTGCTGTCGGGCGAATACATCTTGTCGATCGAGAACTCGCTGCGGTGGGTGTTGCCGGTAACGTCGATCAGGATGTTGCGCAGCGTGCGGTCGACGATCCACGGTGGCATTTCCTGGCCGTATTTCTCGCGGTTCCTGGCGACCTGTTCGATCGCGATTTCGAGTTCGTAGAGCTGGTCGTTGCGGGCTTCGTCGACCCGCGGCGCCTGGCTGGTGGGGCCGACGAACATGCCACTGAACAGGTAGCTCAGCGAGGGATGGTTGTGCCAGTACAGCAGCAGGCTGGTCAACAGCTCGGGCCGGCGCAGGAACGGGCTGTCCGACGGCGTGGCGCCACCCATCACGAAGTGGTTGCCGCCGCCGGTGCCGGTGTGGCGGCCATCGGTCATGAACTTCTCGGCCGAGAGGCGCGATTCGAACGCCGCGTTATAGAGGAACTCGGTGTTCTCGACCAGTTCGCTCCAGGTGTTGACGGGGTGCACGTTGACTTCGATCACGCCGGGGTCGGGCGTCACTGCCAGCAGCTTCAGGCGCGGGTCGCGCGGCGGCGGGTAACCCTCCAGCACCAGCTTCACGCCGAGTTGCTCGGCCGTGTTCTCGATTGCGGCCAGCAGCTCGAGGTAGTCTTCCACCAGTTCCAGCGGCGGCATGAACACATAGATCACACCGGACTTGGTGCCGACGGCTTCGGCCTTGGGGCCGCTGGCGCGGCGCGGGTCGCGCACTTCGACGCACAGGGCTGTGCGAGAGATCCAGTGCGCGGATTCCTGGCTGGCTGGCACGCGCGCAAAACCTGCTGGCTCGGTTTGTGAAGACGTGCGCGCATCGCCGCTGGCGAAAGCCGCGCTGGTGGCACCGGCCACGCCATCCTGGCGCAGGCGAACGGCCTCGGGGCGCTGGCTGGTGCCGGCCTGGTAGGGCATGGCGGCGCGGTCCCCGGACGGGCGCGCGGCGCTGGCCGCTGCGGCCGTGCGGCCCGCGTAGCGGCCATACATGGCGGAGGATTCCGGCAGCGGCGATCGTGGAATCGACGGGTCTTGCTCGACCAGATAGGGGTAGTCGGCCTCGCTCACCCAGGGCAGTGAATCCAGCGGCAGACGCAGGCCCATGGGCGAATCGCCGGGCATCAGGTACATGCGTTCGTCGCGGAAGAACCACGGCCCGGTGGTCCACACCGGACCGGCCAGGCGCGGGCCGTCCTGCGGCTTGACCGGCAGCACATAGCCGACCACCGCGTCCAGGCCTTGTTCGAACACGCGGCGCAGCCGGGCGCGCTCCATCTCGTCGCCGAGCCGGGACTTGAACGGGTCGACGTTGATGGGCAGGCGGCGCTCGCGCCACAGGTAGTACCACACGTCTTCGTGGCCGGGCACGATGTAATCGGTCGTGAGGCCGAGGTTCTGCGCCAGGCGCTCGGTGAAGCGGCGTGCGTCCTCGCTGCTGTAGTGGGAGGGCAGGCGCTCGTCGGCGAACAGGGCGCGATTGCGCCACACCGGCTGCTTGTCGGCGCGCCAGAAGATGTTGAGCGCCCAGCGCGGCAACTGCTCGCCGGGGTACCACTTGCCCTGGCCGAAGTGCAGGAAGCCGCCCTGGCCGTACTGGTCGCGCAGCTTGTGCACGAGTTCGGCGGCGAAGCCGCGTTTCGTGGGCCCGAGCGCGTCGGTGTTCCACTCGGCCGCGTCGCGGTCGTTTACCGCCACGAAGGTAGGTTCACCGCCCATCGTCAGGCGCACGTCGCCGGCGGCCAGGTCCTTGTCGACGGCCAGGCCGAGCGCCAGCACGTCGGCCCATTGTTCGTCGGTGTAGGGCTTGGTCACGCGCGGCGATTCGTACAGTCGTGTGATCTGCATGTGGTGAGAGAACTCGACCTCGGCCTTGTCCACGCCGCCTTCGATCGGCGCGGCGCTCGAGGGCTGCGGGGTGCAGGCCAGCGGGATGTGGCCTTCGCCGGCGAACAGGCCCGAGGTGGCATCGAGCCCGATCCAGCCGGCGCCCGGCAGGAACACTTCACACCAGGCATGCAGGTCGGTGAAATCGACCGTGGTGCCGCTCGGGCCATCGAGCGCCTTGACATCGGGAGTGAGCTGGATCAGGTAACCCGAGACAAAGCGCGCGGCCAGGCCGCAATGGCGCAGCAGCTGCACCAGCAACCAGCCCGAGTCGCGGCAAGAGCCGCTGGCGTGGGTCAGGGTTTCCTCCGGCGTCTGCACGCCGGGCTCCATGCGGATCAGGTAGCGGATGTCCTTTTGCACCTGCTGGTTGATGGCTACCAGGAAGTCGTTGGTGGGCTGCTTGCGGCGGTCGATCTTGTCCAGGTAGGCCTGCATCAGCGGCGTCATCGGCTCCGTCACCAGGTACGGGGACAGTTCTTCGGTCAGGGTTTCGCTGTAGCGGAAAGGGAAGTCCTGTGCCTCAGGCTCGAGGAAGTAATCGAAGGGGTTGTAGACCGCCATCTCCACCACAAGATCGACCGTGACCTTGAACTCGGTCGTCTTCTCGGGGAACACCAGGCGCGCCTGGTAGTTGGCGAACGGATCCTGCTGCCAGTTGATGAAGTGGCCGGCCGGCTCCACTTTAAGCGAGTAAGAAATCACGTGGCTGCGGCAATGCGGAGCGGGGCGCAAACGCACGACCTGTGGCCCCAGGTTGACCGGACGGTCGTACTTGTAGTGCGTGACGTGGTTCAGGGCGGCATGGATGGACATGGTGTCTCTCTCGGTAATGGGGTGGCGCGGCAGAACCCGGCTGGCTACGCATACTAGCAAGAGACGGGCCAGTTGGCACATCTTGTCCGTGGCTCGTTTAGCATGACGTTATGCATAACACTTGGCGCCCAGGGAGATATCAAGCCATTGCCGGGACCGCACCGGCATTTGCTGCATTGCCCGGTTTTATCGCGGGCACGGCGCTGCAGTTGCAGCAGCCCGCACTTTGGTTCTGGCCGGTTTATGCATGTTTTGTGCTTGTAGCCCTTGTCCTGTATTGGCTAGCAGCTACTAAATCAATAGTGAATCGGGGTTGGCTCTGGCGCCGGGCCGCAGCGTTTGTGGCGGGGGCAGCGCTGGCGGTTGGCCTGTGCGGCGTGCGTGCCACGGTGTTTGCGCACGATGCGCTGGCCCCCGAGCTGGAGGGCCGCGACATTTCCGTGGTGGGCGTGGTGGCTGCCATGCCGCAGCGCAGCGAGGTAGGGCTGCGCTTTCGCTTCTCGGTCGAGTCCGCGACGCTGGACGGCGCTGCCGTGGCGCTGCCGCCGCAGATCTACCTGAGCTGGTACAGCAGCGGATTTGGCGCCGCGGGCGCGCCTGCCAGCGACGCTCCGGACAAGGCCGTTCAGCCGCTGGCCGATGTGCGCGCCGGCGAGCGCTGGCGCATGACGGTGCGCCTGAAGGCGCCGCATGGCAACAGCAACCCTTATGGCTTCGACTACGAACTGTGGCTGTGGGAGCAGGACCTGCAGGCCACCGGCTACGTGCGCTCCGGGCCGAAAGACGCCGTGCTGCAGCGCCTGGGCGACACCTGGCAGCACCCGGTGGAGCGCGCGCGCCAGCAGGTGCGCGATGCCATTCAGGCGCGCGTTGCCGAGCGCCAGCTCGCGGGCGTGATCGCGGCGCTGGTGGTGGGCGACCAGAACGCGATCGAGCGCGCCGACTGGGATGTCTTCCGCGCCACGGGCGTCGCGCACCTGATGTCGATTTCGGGGTTGCACATCACCATGTTCGCCTGGCTCGCCGCCGCGCTGGTGGGCTGGCTGTGGCGGCGCTCGACCCGGTTGTGCCTGGCTTACCCGGCGCCCAGCGCGGCGCTGATCGGCGGTGTGCTGCTGGCCACGGCCTACGCGGTGTTCAGCGGCTGGGGCGTGCCCTCGCAGCGCACCATCTGGATGCTCGCCACCGTGGGCCTGCTGCGCCTGTCCGGGCGGCGCTGGCCGTGGCCCCAGGTCTGGCTGCTGGCCTGCGCCGTGGTGCTGGCCATCGATCCCTGGGCTTTGATGCAGGCTGGATTCTGGCTCAGCTTTGTTGCGGTGGGCGTGCTGTTTGCTACAGATCCAGGAGCGGGCGGCGTACGACCGGCGGGGGCCAGAGGCCGATTGCTCACCATGGCGCACGAGCAGTGGGTGGTCACGCTGGCGCTCACGCCGCTGACGCTGCTGCTGTTTGGCCAGGTCTCGGTGGTGGGCCTGCTGGCGAATGCGGTGGCGATTCCCTGGGTCACGCTGGTCGTCACGCCGCTGTCCATGCTGGGAATCCTGCTGGCGCCGCTGTGGGACGCGGCGGCGGGGGCCATTGCGGCGCTGGGCTGGTATTTGAAGCTGCTGGCGCAGCTGCCGTTTGCTACGGTTTCGATAGCTTCTCCCGCTGTATGGGCAGGGGCCGCGGGCGTTTTTGGCGGTCTTTTGCTGGCGATGCGGCTGCCCTGGTCGCTGCGCGTGCTGGGGCTGCCGTTGATGCTGCCGGTGCTGCTGTGGCAGCCGCACCGCCCGCCGGGCGGCCAGTTCGAGCTGCTGGCGGCCGACATCGGCCAGGGCAACGCCGTGATCGTGCGCACCGCCGCGCACACCCTCGTGTACGACACCGGGCCGCGCTTCAGCCAGGAGAGCGACGCCGGCCAGCGCGTGCTGGTGCCGCTGTTGCGCGCGCTGGGCGAGCGCGTCGACACCGTGATGCTGAGCCATCGCGACAGCGACCACATCGGCGGCGCGCCGGCCGCGCTGGCCATGCAGCCGCAGGCGAACTTGCTCAGCTCGATCGAAGCCGGCCATGCGCTGCAGACGCTGCGCCCGGCCACCCGCTGCATCGCGGCGCGCGACGGCGGCCAGCGCTGGAGCTGGGACGGCGTCAGCTTCGAGGTGCTGCGCCCGAACGCGGCCGACTACGAGGTGCCGAACAAGCCCAATGCCATGAGTTGCGTGCTGCGCATCTCGAACGGGGTGCAGACGGCGTTGCTGGTGGGCGACATCGAGCAGCCGCAGGAGGCACGGCTGGTGGCCGATGCCGCTGCCGTCATCAAAGCCGACGTGCTGCTGGTGCCCCACCACGGCAGCAAGACCTCCAGCAGCGCGCTGTTTCTGGATGCCGTGCAGCCGCGCTGGGCGCTGGTGCAGGCCGGCTACCGCAGCCGTTTCGGCCACCCGGCGCCGCCGGTGCTGGCGCGCTACGAGGAGCGCGGCATCCGGGTGGTGGACTCGGCGCACTGCGGTGCCGCAACCTGGTCGTCCGCGCAGCCCGCGCAGGTGACCTGCCAGCGCGAGGCCGGGCTGCGTTACTGGCACCACCGGGTGCCTTGAGGGGGGCGACGCGCCCGCGCATTGTGGCACCCGGCCCAAAACTTGCTAAGCTAGATACAGGAGATTGCCGCCATGCAGAAATTCGACGAAATGTACACGCAGCTGCCGTATGAGTTTTTTACTCACGGGGTGCAGATTCGCGACCATTACAAAATCTACGACGAGTGGCTGGCGCGCCAGCCGGGTGACATGATGGCCAAGCGGCGCGAAGAGGCCGAGATGATCTTCAGGCGCGTCGGCATCACCTTTGCGGTCTATGGCGCCAAGGACGAAGACGGCTCCGGCACCGAGCGGCTGATTCCGTTCGACCTGATCCCGCGCATCATTCCGGCGCACGAGTGGGGCGCCCTGGAGCGCGGTCTGGTGCAGCGCGTGACGGCGCTCAACCGCTTCCTGCACGACGTGTACCACGACCAGGAAATCATCAAGGCCGGCTTGATCGAGGCCGACCAGATCCTCCAGAACGCGCAGTTCCGTCCGCAGATGATGGGTGTGGACGTGCCGAACCAGATTTACTCGCACATTGCGGGCGTGGACATCGTGCGCGCGCCCGATGCCAAGGGCAATGGCGAGTACTACGTGCTCGAAGACAATCTGCGCGTGCCCAGTGGCGTCAGCTACATGCTGGAAGACCGCAAGATGATGATGCGGCTGTTCCCCGACCTGTTCAACGCCCATCACGTGGCGCCGGTGGCCCACTATCCCGACCTGCTGCTGGAGACCCTGCGCGCCTCCAGCCCGCCCGCCACGGCCGACCCGACCGTGGTGGTGCTGACTCCCGGCATGTACAACAGTGCCTACTTCGAGCATGCCTTCCTGGCCCAGCAGATGGGGGTCGAGCTGGTCGAGGGCCAGGACCTGTTCGTCAAGGACAATTTTGTGTACATGCGCACTACGCGGGGCCCGCAGCGCGTGGATGTGATCTACCGCCGGGTCGATGACGATTTTCTGGATCCGCTGGTGTTTCGCCCCAAGTCCACGCTGGGCTGCGCGGGCCTGCTGGAGGTCTACCGCGCGGGCAATGTGAGCATCTGCAACGCGGTCGGCACCGGCGTCGCCGACGACAAGTCGATCTACCCGTACGTGCCCCAGATGATCGAGTTCTACCTGGGCGAAAAGCCGATCCTGAACAACGTGCCCACCTATATCTGCCGCCGGCCGGACGACCTGAAATACGTGCTGGCCAACCTGAAGGACCTGGTGGTCAAGGAGGTGCATGGCGCGGGCGGCTACGGCATGCTGATCGGTCCGGCTTCGAGCAAGGCCGAGATCGAGGAGTTTCGCCAGGCGTTGCTCGCCAACCCGGGTGGCTACATTGCGCAGCCCACGCTCAGCCTGTCGAGTTGTCCGACCTTTGTCGAGAGCGGCATCGCACCGCGCCATATCGACCTGCGCCCGTTCGTGCTGTCGGGCAAGGATGTGCAGATGGTGCCCGGCGGCCTCACGCGCGTGGCGCTGAAGGATGGCTCGCTGGTGGTGAACTCGTCGCAGGGCGGCGGCACCAAGGACACCTGGGTGCTCGAAGAGCGTCCCGTGTCGCGGCCATCGTCGCAATCGCAATCCCAGTCCCAGTCGTCGAGCGCAAGGAGTTAAAAATGCTGTCCCGTACCGCCGACCACCTGTTCTGGATGTCCCGCTACACCGAGCGGGCCGAAAACACCGCACGCATGATCGACGTCAACTACCAGACCGCGCTGCTGCCGCAGTCGGCCGTGGTGGCGCAACTCGGCTGGCAGGGGCTGCTGTCCATCAGCGAGCTGTTGCCGATGTATACCGCCAAGCATGGCGAGGTCACATCCCGGGGCGTGATGGAGTTCATGGTCAAGGACGAAAGCAACCCCTCCAGCATCCTGTCGTGCCTGCGCGCCGCGCGCGAAAACGCGCGGGCCGTGCGCGGCACGCTCACCACCGAAGTCTGGGAAACGCAGAACCAGACCTGGCTGGAGGTCAATCGCATGCTGCGCTCGGGTGAATTCGAGCGCGACCCCGGGCAGTTTTTTGAATGGGTCAAATTCCGCTCGCACCTCTCGCGCGGTGTGACTGTGGGCACCATGCTGATGGACGAGGCGCTGTACTTCATGCGCCTGGGCACTTTTTTGGAGCGCGCCGACAACACGGCGCGCCTGGTGGACGTGAAGTTCCACGCGGTGCAAAGCGACTTCTTCGGCGCCGCCACCGAGCAGGATCAGGAGTACGACTTCTACCACTGGAGTTCGATTTTGCGCAGCGTCTCGGGCTTCGAGGTTTATCGCAAGGTGTACCGCGACGTGATCAAACCGGAGCGCGTGGCCGAGCTGTTGATCCTGCGTGCCGACATGCCGCGCTCGCTGCATGCCAGCCTCAATGAGGTAGTGAGCAACCTGCACCTCGTGGCGAGCGACGCGGCCAGCGAAACCCTGCGCCGCGCCGGGCGCTTGCGTGCCGATGTGCAATATGGCCGCATCGACGAAATCCTGGCCACCGGGTTGCATGCGTTTCTCACGCAGTTCCTGGACCGCGTCAACGAACTGGGCGCGCATATCAGCCGGGAGTTTCTGGTGCCGGCGACCAGCTGAGGCGCGAGCCGGCTCAAGGTCCAGTGGGTATGCTCAGTTCCCCGTGGCCATCGCTGCCGCGACCTGCTGCCCCAACTCCAGCACGGCCATCGCGTAGTAGCTCGACCAGTTGTAGCGCGTGATGACGTAGAAGTTCTCGGTGCCGGCCACATAGGTGGGCCCATCGGTGCCGTTTTGCAAGGCGATGAGCGCCAGCGGGCCTTGGTGCTGGAGCGCATCGCCTTGCAGGACGGCACCTTTGGCCATGAAGCCGGCGACGTTGAAGGTGGGCAGGATGTCCGGCGCCAGCAGAGCGTCGAGGTTGAGCGTGGCGGGATCAAAACTCACGGGATAGGTGGCCGGCATGCCGGGGTGCCAGCCGAACGCGTGGAAGTAGTTGGCCACGGAGCCGATGGCGTCGGCCGCACTGCCCGCGAGATCGACCTTGCCATCACCATCGAAATCCACCGCGTACCGGGTCCAGCTCGACGGCATGAACTGCGGCATGCCCATGGCACCGGCATAACTGCCGCGCGGCAGCAAAGGGTCCATGCCGGTGCGGCTGCTCAAAGTCAAAAACTGTTCAAGTTCGCCCTTGAAGAATTCGCTGCGCGCCGCGGCCCGCGGGTGTGCGGCCGGGAAGTCGAACGCCAGCGTGGCCAGCGCATCGATCACGCGGAAGCTGCCCATTTGCTGGCCGTAGATGGTTTCCACGCCGAGGATGCCGACGATGATTTCGGGCGGCACGCCATATTCTTTTTCGGCGCGCGCCAGCGTCTCGCGGTTGGCCCGCCAGAAACGCACGCCGGCGCCGATCCGGACGGGGTCGATGAAGCGGCTGCGGTACACGCGCCAGTTTTTCAAAGTGCCGGTCGGCGCCGGCAGCATGAGGCGTGCCACGTTCGGCAAATAGCAGGCCTGGCCGATCGCCTGGCGCACCCACTCGGGGTCGAGGTTGCGGCGCTGCGCGATGTCGTCGGCGGCGCGCATGGCGTTGTCACGCGTGGCGTAGGCTGAGCCCTGTGCGGGGCAGCCAGAGGTTGTGGCCTGCACCTTGATTCTCAAGGATTTTTGGGCTGTAGCCCCCGTGGACAGTGCGCAAGCCGCTATAAAAACAAGAGTAAATGGAATGAATCTCGACATCAGCGGGGCCAGTGGAGTTGTTTGAATGCGCGTTGCAGTGTAGCCAGACTGCCGTGCGGGTCCCTGGCATAGCGCTGCGCCTCGAGCTGCAGCAGCCATTGCGTCAGAGGCGTGGCGGCGCTGCCAAAGCGCAGCTGCACGGCGTCGGCCATTTGCCGCGGCGGCGCGGTCGGTGCGAGGTCGAGTCCGGCCTGGCGCAGCCTGACGCGGGCGCGCTCGAGCAGGCGCAGCCAGGGGTCGTGCTGGCGCCGCTCCCACAGCGTCCAGGCGGCGCCGCACAGACTCACCAGCACGATGATGCCGATCAACACGTAGCTCAGGTCTTCCCAACTGGGCGAGTCGAAGCCGAGGTTCTTGAGCAGGCCCAGCTGCTTGCTCTGGGTGTAGTTCAGCACCCACTGGTTCCAGCCGTTGTTCATGGCGTCCCACATGGCGCGCAGGTCCAGCGCCAGGTCGGGGCTGACGCTGCCGATGGCCGAGGCGATGAATCCGCGCGGCGCCTGCAGCCGCGCCAGCGTGCCGATGCGCCCGGGCGCCACGGCCGCGGTCGGGTCCACGCGGACCCAGCCGCGCCCGGCCTGCCAGACCTCGGCCCAGGCGTGAGCGTCGCTCTGGCGCACGATCCAGAAGCCGTCGACGCTGTTGCGCTCGCCGCCCTGGTAGCCGGTGACCACGCGCGCCGGCACATCGAGCGCGCGCATCAGCACCACAAAGGCCGACGCGATGTGTTCGCAAAACCCCTGCTTGCGGTCGAACCAGAATTCGTCGGCGCTGTTGGGACCGTACACGCCCGGATCGAGCGTGTACACGTAGCCGCCGCCGCGCAGGCGCGCCAGCACCACACCCACGAGCGTGGCCGTGTCGGCGCCGGCGTAGCGCGGGTCGCGCCGGATCTCGGCCGCCAGCGCCAGCGTGCGCGGGTTGTAGCCGGCGGGCAGCGCGACGTCGTCCCGCAAACTGGCCGTGGCGCGCTGTGGCCCCTGTTGATAGTCGACATGGCTCTCGGCCTGGTAGCGCACGATGTCGGTGAGGGGGCGATCGGTGCGCCATTGCAGGTCGGGCGTCAGCGTCAGCGCATAACCGGGCAGATCGGGCTTTTGGTCGGCGGCGTCGAGCACGAACAGCCACGGCCGGTTGGTGGGCTCCAGCGTGACTTCATATTTGATCGCGCTGCCAAAGACCTGCAGATCGGCAGGCGCGCGCGTGTGCGCGGCGAAGCCGGCATTAAAGCGTGACGCCTGAGGCCGCCATTCGCGGCCGTCGAACGCGGCCAGCACCGGGCCGCGAAAGTACAGGTCGGATTGCGGCGGCACCGGTCCTGCAAAACGGATGCGCATGGCAATGCTGTCGTCCAGCGCCAGGCTCGCGATGGTGCCGACCTGCATGCTGGCCGAGAGCCCGCTGCGCCCGGCCATGGCGTCGCTCGGAATGCCCCACAGCGGCGCCAGCCGTGGGAACAGCAAAAACAGCACGGCCATGATGGGCGCGCCGAGCAGCGCCATCCAGCTGGCGGTTTTGGCGGCCTGCAGCAGCGGCGGCTTGCCCACCGGCATGTGGGCGTTGACCAGCGCCGTCAGCAGACCCAGCAGCGCCACCAGCATGGCTGCGGCGGTGAGCAGCGACTGCGAGAAAAAGAAATTCGTGAGCATCGTGAAGAAGCCCAGGAAGAAGATCACGAACGCATCGCGGCGCGCGCGCAGCTCCAGCGTCTTGAGCGCCAGCAGCACGACGATCAGCGTGACGCCGGCGTCGCGGCCCAGCAGCGTGCGGTGCGTGGCCAGCGTGGCGCCGATCGCCACGACCAGCAGGCCGAGCAGCCACCAGTTGCCGGGCAGCGGGCGTGATGTGAAGGCCAGCCAGCCGCGCCACAGCAGTACGCCGGCGGCGAGAACGCTGCACCACAGCGGCAGATGGCTGACCTGCGGCAGGATGACCCAGCCGATGACCACCAGGAGGAACAGGGTGTCGCGGGCCTCGCGGGGCAGGGTGGCCAAGCGGGTCAGCATGCCGGGTTTCGCTGCGGTGGACGGGAGTCGGGATGTGCGCCCGACGGCGCAGTAACTTTCTTTTGCTTCGCTAAAAGAAAGTCACCAAAGAAAAGGCGAGCCGCAGGCACGGCCCCTGCGGGGTGCCTTGCGCTGCTCGAAGTGCCCGGAGGACTCAGAAACTCGCCCTGCGGGCTCAAACATCTTCGCCCTTTCTTCCGGGCACTTCTCCGCTGCTCAGCCGTGCCAGAACGGCGGGGGGCCGAAGACCAATACCGAATACGGAACCCCGCAAGGACGCTCCATGGCGCGTTCTTGTGGTATTTGGTTTCTCCCGCCGTTATGAGGAGGCGAGTAGCGCAGGGCCGGGCGGAAAAGGGGCGCAGATGTTTGAGGCGACGCCGAGTTTCTGCGCACCCCGCCCGGATCGAGCAACGCAGCGTACCGGCGCAGCCGGGCGACGAATCCGGCTCGCCTTTCTTTTGCTTACTTTGCTTTGGCGAAGCAAAGAAAAGCAAGGCGCCCGCCGGGGCGCAACCCGGCCAGCCAGCGCCAGCACACAGGACGCGCCCCCTCAACATAACGCCAGCGCCTCCAGGCACCGCTTGCGGTGCGCGGGACCGCTATCGGGCTGGATTTCCACCCCCGGCAAGCGCAACCCGTAGTCGATCCCGAGCCGGTCTGCCGCCAGCACCCAGGCGCACAGCCGCGAGAGCCGGTGCTCGGTGCTGCGCGGACCTGCCTGCGCCAGGTCCAGCCACAGCTCGTAGCGCTGGGCCTGCTCGGCGTCGCGGCTGACGAGCTCATCAGAGCCGCGGGCCAGGGCTTTGGCGGCCTGTTTCCAGACCACCCGCTTCAAGGGGTCGCCGCGCCGGTAGGCCCGCACACCGTCGAACTCCGTGCCGCCCTGCACCTGCGTTGCAGCCGGGCCGCCCGAGCGCGGTTCGCCGGCGGGCAAGGGGGGGGCAAAAGCTTCGGGCCTGGGATAGACCAGCACCTGTGCGGCGGGCCGCCATACCGTCCAGACGCGGAACGTGCCCAGTGGAAAACGGGTTTCGGCCGTCAGCGTGGGCGCGCGGTGCAGGCCGCGCTGACCGGGCTGGAAGGCCACCTGCACCGTGGCGCTGCCCTGCGCCGGCACGTCGGTCCAGGCCCAGTGATGGGCGCCCAGCACGGACAGGCCAATGCCGTGCCGCACGGACCGGCGCCGGCTCACAAGATTGATATCAAACAGGGCGCTAGCACCCATGAAGCATTCGCCTGGCGCTATCAAGTTCATAGTAATGCCGCGCAGCGTACCGTGGCACACGTACATGCCCACCACGGCGCTGCCGGCCAGCAGGAAAGTCAGCAGATAGCCCAGGTTGAGCTGGTAGTTGATGGAGGCCACCAGCAGCACCGCCAGGGTCGCGCCCAGCATGGCGCCGGGGCGCGTCGGCAGGATGTAGACGTTGCGCTGGGTCAGGGTGATGCTGTCCGACAGCGGCAGCCGCGCCTGCCACCACTGGCGAAAGCGGTGCCGCGCGAACGTGAACGGGTTGAAGACGGCAGGGTTCATCGCGCCCCCTCGAGGGGGAGGCGTCGAAGACGCTTCGGAGGGAATCACGGCAACTGCACGGCCTCGATCATGGCGCGCACCTGCTCCACCGAACCGCGCCCGGCGTCGCCCACCGGGGTCAGGCGGTGCGCCACGGTCTGCGCCAGGATGGCCTGCACGTCGTCCGGCGCGGCGTAGTCGCGCCCGCACAGGAGCGCCTGCGCCTTGGCGGCGCGCAGCACGGCAATGCCGGCGCGCGGGGACAGGCCCATGGCGAACCAGCGGCCCGAGCGCGTGGCGGCCACCAGATCCTGCACGTAGTTGAGCAGTGGCTCGGCCGCATGCACCTGCAGCACCTGCTGCTGCAGGCTGTGCAGATCGGCCGGCGTCAGCATGCCGGGCAGCGCCTCCACCATGTCGCGCCGGTCGCTGCCGGTCAGCAGCTGGCGTTCGGCGGCGCGGTCCGGGTAGCCCAGCGAGATGCGCATCAGGAAACGGTCGAGCTGCGACTCGGGCAGCGCGTAGGTGCCGAGCTGGTCGTGCGGATTTTGCGTGGCGATCACGAAGAACGGCGAGGGCAGGGCGCGGGTTTCGCCCTCCACGGTGACCTGCTTTTCCTCCATGGCTTCCAGCAGCGCGCTCTGGGTCTTGGGGCTGGCCCGGTTGATCTCGTCGGCCAGCAGCACCTGGGCGAAGATCGGGCCGGGGTGAAACACGAAGGCCTCCTTGCCGCGCTCGTAGATCGACACGCCCGACAGGTCGCTGGGCATCAGGTCGGCGGTGAACTGGACGCGCGAAAAATGCAGGCCGAAGGCGCGCGCCAGCGCATGGGCCAGCGTGGTCTTGCCGACCCCGGGGACGTCCTCGATCAACAGGTGCCCGCCCGCCAGCAGGCAGGCTACGCAGTCCTGGACCTGGGCCGGTTTGCCGACAATCACCGTGTTAAGCTGATTCAGAAGCGATTTGAGTTTTTCCTGGTGCTGCATGACATGACCATAACCGAAAAGTTTTCGAACAATTCGGACAATTTGAGACATAGGCGAACACTGTGAACAAGACAGGCTATTTCACCCACCCCGAGTGCCGCAAGCATGAGATGGGGTCGGGCCATCCCGAGTGCCCCGAGCGTCTTGACGCCATTGCGGACCGGCTGCTGGTCACGGGCGTACGTGATGCGCTGGACCTGCGCGAGGCACCAGAGGCCTCGCTGGCCGACATCGAACTGGCGCACGATCGGATGTATGTGGCCGCCCTGCGCGGCTTGTCCGACGGGCTCAAGGAAGAAATTCTGGCCGGCGGTCCGACGCATGCGCAGATCGATCCGGACACCACCATGAACGTCCATACTTGGGACGCGGCGCTGCACGCTGCCGGGGCGGCGCTGGCGGCGACCGACGCAGTGGTGGCCGGCGAGTTGGAAAACGCGTTTTGCGCGATACGCCCGCCGGGGCACCATGCCTGCCGCAACAAGGCCATGGGCTTCTGTTTTTTCAACAACGTGGCCATCGCCGCCAAATATGCGCTGGAGCGGCATGGCTTGAAGCGCGTCGCGATCGTGGATTTCGACGTGCACCATGGCAACGGCACCGAGGACATCCTGAGTGGCGACAACCGGGTGCTGATGGTGGGCTTCTTTCAGCATCCGTTTTATCCTTACACCGGCACCGAGTTTCCGGCCGACAACATGGTGAATGTGCCGGTGCCAGCTTACACGCGCGGCATGGCCATCCGGGAGCTGGTGGACGTGGTCTGGCTGCCGCGACTGGACGCCTTCAAGCCCGAGATGATTTTTATCAGTGCCGGTTTCGATGCGCACCGCGAGGACGACATGGGCCAGCTCGGCCTGACCGAGCAGGACTACGCGTGGATCACCTGGCGCATCAAGGAGATAGCCCAGCGCCATGCCAAAGGCCGCATCGTCTCCTGCCTGGAAGGCGGCTACAACCTGAGTGCACTGGCGCGCAGCGTGGAAGCCCATTTGCGCGTGCTGGCGGATGTTTGATCAGGAGGAGCCCGCATGGCAGGGGTAATGGCACCACCGCCACAGATTGATGACCTGCACGACTGGTTCGTCGCGCTGACGCAACCGACGGCGCTGACCGAGCTGGCCGTGCTGGCCGGCTGCGTGGTGCTGGCTTGGGGACTGGTCTGGCTGGCGCGGCGCTCTGTGGGTGTGCCGGACCCCAACTCCATCTGGTTTGGTCGCAGGATCATTGACGGCGTGATGTTTCCGCTGCTGTTGTTGTGTGCCGGCTATGTGGCGCGGGATGCATTGGCACACCAGATCCCGATGGCGGTGTTCCGGATCGCGCTTCCGGTTCTGGTGTCGCTGGCGACGATCCGGCTCGGCGTCAAGGTCTTGCAGGTTGCCTTCAAGGCGGCGCCCCTCGTGCGTGCGCTGGAGCGGACCATCTCGTGGCTGGCCTGGATCGCCGTGGTGCTGTGGGTCAGCGGTCTGCTGCCGCTGGTGATTGATGAACTCGATCAGATCACCTGGAAAGTGGGGGGCAGCCAGATTTCGGTGATGACCCTGATCGTGGGCGCGTTGACCGCGGGCGCGGTGCTCATCATCACGCTGTGGATTTCGGCGGCCATCGAGGCCCGCCTGCTGCGCAATGCGACGGGCGGCGAGCTGTCCGTGCGCATGGCGATCAGCAATGCGACCCGCGCGCTGTTGATGTTTGTCGGGCTGCTGGTGGCCTTGTCGGCCGTCGGCATCAATTTGACGACGCTCTCGGTGCTGGGCGGCGCAATCGGCGTGGGCATCGGTTTCGGCCTGCAGCAACTGGCCTCCAACTATGTCAGCGGCTTTGTCATTCTGGCCGAGCGCAGCATGCGCATTGGCGACAACGTGCGGGTCGACACGTTTGAAGGCCGCATCACCGACATCAATGCGCGCTACACCGTGATCCGCTCGACCTCCGGGCGCGAGTCCATCGTGCCCAACACCATGATGATCACCCAGCGGGTGGAAAACCTCTCGCTGGCGGATACGCGGGTGTGGCTGTCCACGGTGGTGTCGGTCGGCTATGAGAGCGATGTGGATCTGGTGATGCGTCTGCTGCAAGACGCGGCGGTCCAGAACCCGCGCGTGCTGCGCGATCCCGCGCCGGCGGCGGCCCTGTCGGCGTTCGGGGCCGATGGCCTGGAGTTCACGGTGGGTTACTGGATTGCGGACCCCGAGAACGGCCAGCTCGGCCTGCGCTCGCAGATCAATCTGGCGATCCTGCGCGCGCTGCGTGAGCACAACATCGACATTCCCTACCCGCAGCGGGTGGTTCACGTCAAGCCGGCCTGACGTGCGGCGTCAAGGCCTTCAGGTCTTGCCGAGTCCCAGGTAGGTGGCGGCCACGCGCGCGTCGTGCATCAAATCGCCGGCCGGCCCTTCGAGCGTGATGCGGCCGGTTTCCAGCACATAGCCGTAGTCGGCCACCTGCAGGGCCGCGCGCGCGTTCTGTTCGACCAGCAGGATGCCGACGCCGCTTTGCTTGAGCCCCGAGATGATGTGGAAGATTTCCCGCACCACCAGTGGCGCCAGGCCCAGGCTGGGCTCGTCGAGCATCAACACCTTGGGTTTGGCCATGAGCGCGCGGCCAATCGCCAGCATCTGGCGCTCACCGCCCGACAGCGTGCCCGCCCATTGTTTGCGGCGCTCGGCCAGGCGCGGGAACAGGCGGTACACCTCGGCCTGGGTCGCCTCCGCGCCGCGGCCGCGCCAATCGAGCCGCACCTTGGCGCCCAGCAGCAGGTTGTCTTCCACCGTCATGGTAGCGAACAGCTCGCGCTTTTCGGGCACCAGGCTCAGGCCGTGCGCCACGCGCATCTCGATCGAGCCGCGCTCGGGCTGGCCCAGAAAGTGCACCTCGCCGCTGGACGGCAGCACGCCCATGACAGCATTGAGCAGGGTGGACTTGCCGGCGCCGTTGGGACCGATCACGGTCACGATGCTGCCCGGTGCGACTTGCAGCGAGGCGTCGTGCAGTGCGCGGACCTTGCCGTAGGCGACCGAGAAATTGCGCACCGCCAGAACGGGCGCCGGCAGGTGCGAAGTTGCAGCCGGATTCATTCGACGCCTCCCAGATAGGCTTCGATCACCATCGGGTCCTGCCGTACGTCTTGCGGGATGCCCTCGGCGATGCGGCTGCCAAAATCCATCACCACCAGGCGATCGACCAGCCCCATCACAAAATCCATGTCGTGCTCGACCAGCAGCACGCTGACGCCTTCACTGCGCAATTGGCGCAGCACCGCGGCCAGCGCCTGCTTTTCCTGGTGGCGCAATCCGGCGGCGGGCTCATCCAGCAGCAGCAGCACGGGGTCCGAGGCCAGGGCCCGCGCGATCTCCAGAATGCGCTGCTGGCCGAGCGCCAGGCTGCCGGCTTCGCGCAGACTGTGGTCTCCCAGGCCGACGCGCTCGAGCTGGGTGCGCGCCTGTGCAAACAGGCTGGCCTCCTCAACCCGATTCATGCGCAGTACGCCGGCCAGTGCGCCCCTGGCGCCGCGCAGGTGTGCACCGATGGCGACGTTCTCGATGGCGCTCATGGCAGGCATGAGCCGCACATGCTGAAAGGTGCGCGCCATGCCGGCTTTGGCCATCCAGCGCGAGGGGCGGCCATCGACCCGCTTGCCCATGAAATGCACCTCGCCGGCGCTCAGGGGTAGCACACCGCTGACGAGGTTGAACATGGTGCTTTTGCCGGCGCCGTTGGGCCCGATCAGCCCGACGATTTCGCCCGCGGCCACGGCAAAACTCACGTCGTTGACGGCCACCAGGCCGCCGAACATCTTGCGTGCCGAGCGCACGTCCAGCACCGGGCTGCCGTGCGCCGGCTTGGCGCGCTGCGGCAGGGGCTGCGCGTGACGGATGGCGCGCAGGCCCGCGGCGGGGGCCATTTCGGTGGGCGCCGACCGGCCATCGGTGCGGCGACTGAACGGCCAGTGTGCTGCGCGTACCAACAGGGGCCACAGGCCGGCTGGCGCGCGCTGCAGCAAGAGAATCATCAACAGACCCGTCACGATGACTTCAAAATTACCGCTTTGCCCGAGCAGCGCCGGCAGCACCCCCTGCAGCCAGTCGCTCAGCAGCGTCATGAGCGCAGCGCCCACCAACGCGCCCCAGACATATCCGGCCCCGCCGACCACCGCCATGAACAGGTAGCCGATGCCGGCATTCAGGCCAAACGGGGTCGGATTCACGGCGCGCTGCAAATGCGCGTAGAGCCAGCCCGACAGGCCCGCCAGCACCGCGGCCAGCACGAAGGCGAGCAGCTTGGTGCGCGCGGTATTGACGCCGCACGATTCGGCCATCACGACGCCGCCCTTGAGTGCACGGATGGCCCGGCCCTGCCGCGAATCGAGCAGGTTCAGGGTGGCCAGGACCGCCAGCGCGACGATCAGCCAGATCAACAGGTAAATGTGCCGGCCGCTTTGCAGATCGAAGCCGAAGACATTGATGGGTGGAATACCGGTGATGCCGTCAAACTTCTTGAGCACCTCGAGGTTGCCGAACAGGTAGTACAGGCTCAAGCCCCAGGCCAGGGTGCACAGCGGCAGGTAGTGCCCCGACAGGCGCATGGTAATGGCGCCCAGCGCCGCCGCGGCCACGACCGTGAGTGCCACGCCCGCCACCAGACCGACCCAGGGTGACGCGCCGTAGCTGGTGGTCAGCACGGCGCTTGCATACGCGCCGAGACCGACAAACGCGGCCTGGCCGAACGAGGTCATGCCGGCGATGCCCGTGAGCAGCACCAGGCCTAACGCCACCAGGCTGTACATGCCGATGTAGTTGGCCAGCGTGATCCAGTACTCGGGCACCGGCAGGATCGCCATCGCGACCATGAGCGCCAGCCACAGCAGGATCCCTGCATTGCCAAGGCGGCGCCGGGGCAGCATTTGTGCGGCCATTATTCTTCCTCCTCGTCCAGCAGGGTGTGGCTGCTGAAGGAACGCCAGACCAGCACCGGGACGATGAGCGCGAACACCAGCACCTCCTTGTAGGCGCTGGCCCAGAAGGACGCATACGCTTCCATCAGGCCCACCAGCAAAGCTCCGCCTGCGGCGATCGGGTAACTGGCCATGCCGCCGATGATGGCGCCGACAAAGCCCTTCAGGCCGATCACAAAACCGGAGTCGTAATACAGTGTGGTGACCGGGCCGATCAGGACGCCGGAGAACGCGCCGATCAGGCCTGCCAACAGAAATGCCAGCTGGCCCGAGTGCGCGACTTCAATGCCCATCAGGCGCGCGCCGAGGCGGTTCACAGCGGTGGCGCGCAGCGCCTTGCCGGCTACCGTGGCATTGAAAAACAGCGACAGCGCGGCCATGATCAGCACCGACGCGACGATCACCGAGAGCCCCTGCCCGGTAAGGCTCAGCGGGCCCAGGTCAAAGCGCAAGTCCGAGAATGGCATGGAGCGCGCCCCTTCGGCGCCGAACATCACCAGCCCGAGTCCGAGCATCACGAAATGCACCGCCACCGACACGATCAGCAGCACCAGCACGCTGGCATGCGCCAAGGGTTCGAACGCGAGCCGGTACCACATCGGTCCGAGCGGCGCGACGATCGCCAGGGTTAGTGCCACCTGCGCTGGCAGGGACAGCGTCTGCGGGGAGATGAACTTTGTCAGCAGGTAAACGCCAACCGGCCATACCAGGTTGAAGAGGACGGAGTTTCTCAGGGCATGGCCGGCGTCAGGCAGTGCGCCGGGGCGCAACCGGCCCCAGACGTCTTTCACAAACACGGCCAGCCCCATGACCAGCAGCAGCCAGACAGTGGCCGGAAAGGCGCCCGCCTGCAGCGTGGCGATGGTGAGCGCGCCGTAGGTCACCATCTCGCCCTGCGGGATGAAGATGACCCGCGTCACGGCAAATACCAGCACCAGGCCGACGGCCAGCAGTGCATAGACGGCGCCGGTCGTGATGCCGTCCTGGGCCAGAATCAGGGCTATTGAGGCGTCCATCCCACTCCAGACAAGAAAAAGGCGTTGCCCTCATGCGCAACGCCTGAAAGACAAGGCCCAATGCCTTAGTTAACGAGTTTCCACTGGCCGTTCTGGATCTGCACCATCACGCGGGCGCGCTGGTCGAAGCCCATGTGGTCCGTCTTGCTCATGTTCATGATGCCGTGCGTCGTCACCAGGTCCTTGGTGCCTTCGATCGCGTCGCGCAAGGCGCGGCGGAACTCCTTGGTGCCGGGCTGGGCCGTCTTGAGGGCGATGGGCACGGCGTGCTTGAGGATCAGGTAGGTATTCCAGGCGTGGGCCGAGAACGAGTTGGCCGGGTCACGCGGGTAGGCGGCGTCATACAGCTTGATGAAGTCCAGCGACACCTTCTTGATCGGGTTGCTGTCGGGCAGCTGTTTGGCCACCACAAACGGGCCGGCCGGCAGGAAGGCACCTTCAAGGTCCTTGCCGCCCACACGCAGGAAATCCTCGTTGATGACGCCGTCGGTGAAGTAGATCTTGCCCTTGTAGCCGCGCTCCTTGAGGGTTTTGGCGGGCAATGCCGCGGGCGTGCCGGAGGCGGCGATCATGATGGCGTCGGGGTTGGCGGCCATGAGCTTGAGCACCTGGCCGGTCACGCTGGTGTCGGTGCGCGCGTATCGTTCCTGGGCCACGACGTTGAGCTTGCGCGGGCCGGCCAGTTTGCCGAACTCGCTCATCACACCTTCGCCATAGGCGTCATTGAAGCCAATGACGCCGACCGTCTTGACGCCATGATCCGCCATGTGGGATGTCATCGCAGTCATCATGTGGGCGTCGTTCTGCGGCGTCTTGAACACCCAGAATCGCTTGGCATCCACCGGGTCCACGATGCGCAGCGACGACGCGATGGAAATCATCGGGGTTTCAGATTCTGCGGCCACGTCGATCATCGCCAGGCTATTGGGCGTGATGGAGGAGCCCAGAATCACATCGACCTTGTCCTCGGACACGAACTTGCGCGCGTTCTTGACGGCTGCGACGGGATCGGACGCATCGTCAAGAACGATGTACTCCACCTTTTTACCGGCGATTTCCTTCGGCATGATGGCAAAAGCCATCTTTTCGGGGATCCCCAGTGAGGCCGCCGGCCCGGTGGTGGAGAGGGTGACGCCCACCTTGATTTGGGCCTGCGCGGCGAAGGGCAAGACCGACAGACCGAGGGCAGACGCCAGCAGAAGCTTTTTGAACATGGGGTTTTCCAATCTCTGAATTTTCTGGTCTCAACTATAAGAGCGTTGCAAGCTCGTATACGTCATGACTTACCCGAATTAGCCAACCGATTGGTCGGGTAATTGTCGTTAATCAGACAATCAATTCAGATATGGGCTCCAGCCGGGCGGCGGTTGGTTCTTATAATAAAAGCACAGTCGTTCTATTTTATTTGCAACTCCGAACACAGGCATTGCATTGCCGCGTGGCGCTGACGCCTCGCCGCATAGAATCAGCAGGGTTACGTCAACGTCTATTCAACAACTCAATGGAGCCGCAATCATGAAGGTCCTGGTCGCAGTCAAGCGCGTGGTCGATTACAACGTCAAGGTACGCGTCAAGTCGGACGGCACGGGTGTCGACATCGCCAACGTCAAGATGAGCATGAATCCCTTTGACGAGATCGCCATCGAAGAGGCCGTGCGTTTGAAAGAAAAGGGCATCGCTACTGAGGTCATCGCCGTCTCGTGCGGCGTGCAGCAGTGCCAGGAGACCCTGCGCACCGCCATGGCCATCGGCGCCGACCGCGCCATCCTGGTGCAGACCGACGCCGAGCTGCAGCCCCTGGCGGTTGCCAAGCTGCTGAAAGCCCTGATGGACAAGGAACAACCCGGCCTGGTCATCCTGGGCAAGCAGGCCATCGACGACGACTGCAACCAGACCGGCCAGATGCTCGCCGCGCTGGCGGACCTGCCGCAAGCCACCTTTGCCTCCAAGGTCGAAGTGGTGGACGGCCGGGCCCAGGTCACGCGTGAAGTCGACGGCGGCCTGGAGACCCTCTCCATCAGCCTGCCCGCCATCATCACCACCGACCTGCGCCTGAACGAGCCGCGCTACGTGACGTTGCCCAACATCATGAAGGCCAAGAAAAAGCAGCTCGACACCTTCAAGCCCGAAGACCTGGGCGTCGATGTCAGCCCGCGCCTGAAGACTCTCAAGGTCTCCGAGCCCCCCAAGCGCAGCGCCGGCATCAAGGTGCCCGATGTCGCCACGCTGGTGGACAAGCTCAAGAACGAAGCGAAGGTTATTTAACACCCCTGAGTCGGCCTGTCGGCCGCCTTCCCCTCAAGGGGACGAACCCAGCGGCCCGGCCGAGCCGGTTCCGCGGGTTCCCTGGAACAGACACGAATAGGAGAACACCATGACCGCACTTGTTATTGCCGAACACGACAACGCCCACCTCAAGGGCGCCACCTTCAACACCGTGACCGCCGCCGCCCAGTGTGGCGGTGAGGTGCACGTGTTGGTGGCCGGCCACAACGCCGGCGCCGCTGCTGCAGCGGCCGCCCAGATCACCGGGGTGGCCAAGGTCATCCACGCGGAGGGCGAGTACTTCGCCCATGGCCTGGCCGAGAACATCGCCGCCCAGGTGCTGGCCCTGGCCGCCAATTACAGCCACCTCCTGTTCCCGGCCACCGCCAGCGGCAAGAACGTCGCCCCGCGCGTGGCCGCCAAACTCGACGTGGCGCAGATCAGCGACATCAGCAAGGTGGACAGCCCGGACACCTTCGAGCGCCCGATCTATGCCGGCAACGCCATCGCCATCGTGCAAAGCAGTGACGCCACCAAGGTCATCACCGTGCGCACCACGGGCTTTGACCCGGCCCCAAGCACCGGCGGCAGCGCAACCGTTGAAACCATCAGCGCCACACCCGACAGCGGCAAGTCGACCTTCATGGGCAGCGAGATTGCCAAGAATGACCGCCCCGAGCTGACCGCGGCCAAGATCATCGTCTCGGGAGGCCGGGCCCTCGGTAGTGCCGAGAAGTTCAACGAGGTCATCACCCCGCTGGCGGACAAGCTGGGCGCGGCCATGGGGGCAAGTCGCGCCGCGGTCGATGCCGGTTATGCGCCCAACGACTGGCAGGTCGGGCAGACCGGCAAGATCGTGGCGCCGCAGCTGTATGTGGCTGTGGGCATCTCGGGGGCGATCCAGCACCTGGCGGGCATGAAGGATTCCAAGGTGATCGTGGCGATCAACAAGGATGAAGAAGCGCCGATCTTCTCGGTGGCCGACTATGGGCTGGTGGCCGATCTGTTTACCGCCGTGCCGGAGCTGGTGAAGGCGCTTTAACAGACCTCGACCGGCGTCTTGAGTGACGCGTTTTTTTGGAGACAAGACATGAGCTACATCGCCCCCATCAAGGACATGCTGTTCGACATCCAGCGCCTGGCCAACATCGACCAGGTCGCGCAGATGCCCGGCTTCGAAGAGGCCGGCCTTGAGACCGCCCAGGCCGTGCTGGAAGAGTGCGCCAAGTTCAATGAAGGTGTGGTGGCCCCGCTCAACTGGGAGGGCGACAAAAACCCGTCAAGCTGGAAAGACGGTGTCGTGACCACCACGCCGGGCTTCAAGCAGGCCTTCAAGCAGTATGGCGAGGGCGGCTGGCAAGGCTTGCAGCATCCGACGGATTTTGGCGGCCAGGGCCTGCCCAAGACCATTGGCGCGGCCTGCGGCGAAATGCTCAACTCGGCCAACATGAGCTTTGCGCTGTGCCCGCTGCTGACCGATGGTGCCATCGAGGCGCTGCTCACCGCGGGCTCCGACGAGCTCAAGGCCATCTATCTGGAAAAGATGGTCAGCGGCCAGTGGACCGGCACCATGAACCTGACAGAGCCGCAGGCCGGCTCCGATCTGGCGGCGGTGCGCAGCCGTGCCGAGCCTCAGCCTGATGGCACCTACAAGGTGTTCGGCACCAAAATCTTCATCACCTATGGTGAGCACGACATGGCCGAGAACATCGTGCACCTGGTGCTGGCCCGCGTCACGGGCGCGCCCGAAGGCGTGAAGGGCATCAGCCTGTTCGTCGTGCCGAAGTTCTTGGTGGGCAAGGATGGCGCCCTGGGCGCGCGCAACGACGTGCACTGCGTCAGCATCGAGCACAAGCTGGGCATCAAGGCCTCGCCGACCGCCGTGCTGCAGTTCGGTGACCATGGCGGTGCCGTGGGGTACCTGGTGGGCCAGGAGAATCGTGGCCTCGAATACATGTTCATCATGATGAATTCGGCACGCTACGCCGTGGGCATGCAGGGCATCGCGATTGCCGAGCGCGCCTACCAGAAGGCCGCGGCGTTTGCCAAAGAGCGCGTGCAGTCGCGCCCGGTCGATGGATCGATCAATGCCAGCGCACCCATCATCCACCACCCCGATGTGCGGCGCATGCTCATGACCATGCGCGCCTACACGCAGGGCTGCCGCGCCATGGCCTCGGTCGCGGCGGCTGCGTACGATGCGTCACACCACCACCCCGATGCGGAGGTGCGCAAGCAGAACCAGGCGTTCTATGAATACATGGTGCCGCTGGTCAAGGGCTACAGCACCGAGATGAGCCTGGAGGTCACCTCCCTGGGCGTGCAGGTGCATGGCGGCATGGGCTTCATTGAAGAAACCGGTGCGGCGCAGTACTACCGCGATGCCAGAATTCTGACCATTTACGAGGGCACCACTGCGATTCAGGCGAACGACCTCGTGGGCCGCAAGACGGCCCGCGACGGGGGCCAGACCGCCAAGGCGATCGCTAGGCAGATTGAAGCCACCGAAGCCGAACTTAAACAGCGCCCCAGCGCCACCGGGCGGGCCGTGGCCGCCCGCCTGCAGGCCGCGCGCGAAGCTTTTCTCGATGTCGTGGATTTCGTGGCCAACAACACCAAGGCCTCGCCCAATGCCGTGTTTGCCGGCAGCGTGCCCTACCTCCTGCTGGCGGGCAACGTGATGGCGGGCTGGCAGATGGCGCGCGCCCTGATGGTGGCCGAGGACGAGCTGGCCAAAGGCATCGACGCCGGCTTCATGCAGGCCAAGATCACCACCGCGCGCTTCTACGCGGACCACCTGCTGGCCAAGGCGCCGGGGCAGCGCGACAGCATTGTGGAGGGTGCCGACAGCGTGATGGCGCTGGCGCTCGACGCGTTTTGATCTGCTATTGAAAGCATAGCGGCCGTCGCCCGATTGACAAGGGCTACAGCCGTTTTTCATTTATAAATTCAAGATACTGTCCTCACGGAGATTCCATGTCCAGATTGCCCCCGCCCCTGAACCGGCTGCCGTTCCCCGTGATCGGCTCGCCGCTGTTCATCATCAGCAACCCAAAGCTGGTGATTGCCCAGTGCATCAACGGCGTGGTGGGCGCCATGCCGGCGCTCAACGCGCGCCCGGCCGCACAACTGGACGAATGGCTGGCCGAGATCACCGAGACGCTGGCGGCCTGGGACAAGGCCCACCCTTCCAGCCCGGCCGCGCCGTTCGCCATCAACCAGATCGTGCACAAGAGCAACGACCGGCTTGAGCACGACATGGAAATGGTCGTGAAGTACAAGGTGCCGATCATCATCACCTCGCTGGGCGCGCGCACCGACGTGAACGACGCCATCCACAGCTATGGTGGCGTGGTGCTGCACGACATCATCAATAACAAGTTTGCGAAGAAGGCGATCGAAAAGGGCGCCGATGGCCTGATCGCCGTCGCCGCAGGCGCGGGCGGCCATGCGGGGGTGAAGAGCCCGTTTGCGCTGATTCAGGAAATCCGCGCGTGGTTCGACGGCCCAATTGCGCTCAGCGGCTCGATCTCGACCGGCTCCGCGGTGCTGGCCGCTCAGGCCATGGGCGCGGACTTTGCCTACATCGGCACGGCCTTTATTGCGACCGAAGAGGCGCGCGCGGTCGAGGCTTACAAACAGGCGATCGTGGAGGGTAGCTCCGACGACATCGTCTACAGCAACCTGTTCACCGGCGTGCACGGCAACTATCTGGCGCCGAGCATCCGCGCGGCCGGCCTGGACCCCGACAAGCTGCCCGAGAGCGACCCGAGCAAGATGAACTTCGGCGGCGACGCCAAAAAGGCCTGGAAAGACATCTGGGGCAGCGGCCAGGGCATTGGCGCGGTCAGCAAGGTGCAAAGCGCGGCCGACTTCATCGCCCAGCTCAAGCGCGAGTATGCGCAGGCGCGAGCTCGTCTGGCGCTTTGAGCGGGGCCGGAGCGCCAGTGCGGAGAACTTGCACGAGTATCCTTGGCCAAGTAGAGTCCAGATGATTTCCTTCATGGATCCCGGGGCGGTATTGAGTCTGGTGGACCGGCCCGGTATCGACGCACTGGCCAGTGAAGTCAAGGGGCGGCTCGAGCGGGTCCGCGACAGCCTGGCGGCCTGAATCGGTGTCGTGTGGGGGTCGGCCAATGGTCCGGACTCGTCGCCGTGGTGTTTTCAACCCGCGATTTCGACGAACAGGCCCTTTTCCTCGCGCTCGAAGTGGTGTTCGAGCAGGTGCTGCAAAGGCAGTGAGGCGTCGAGCAGGGCCAAGCGGCGCTCCGGTTCGACGGTATGCGCAGGCAGTCTTGCGAGGCGGGCGCCCCATTCCTCGGTCATCGCTGCCAGCTTGGCGTGCTCGGCCAGATAGACTTTGGCCGACCAGCGCGCCGACGTGCCGAGCCTGGAGATGAGATCGGACTCCTCGGCAGCAATATGCTCGGCCTGCAAGGCATGCAGCGCATCGCGCGCGGCGCGCGCAGACGTGATGTCGCCGGCAAGCATGGCGAGGCGCATGCGCTGCATGGTCTGCAGCATCGCGTCGTGCTGCTTGCACAGATGTGCGATGGTGTTTGCTGTCATGCCTCGATTGTCTCCGCAGAATCGCCTTGTGTGTGCAACCCTCTGGTCTCTTCGAAAGGCTTGAGCGTTTGACCTGCATCAATGAAAGCCGGGGCCGCGTCTGCTACTGTGACTGCTGTTCGTTGCGCCGCGTGGGCGATAGCCGCCCGCGGTGCCACGGCCAGCTCCTGCTGACCTGGACTCCATCATGAATTCCGTACTCAACCTGACTGCCGCTGACGCGCCTGGCGCGTCAGCGGTGCCGATGCAACTGGTGTGCCCGGCCGGCAGCCTGCCCGCCCTCAAAGCCGCCGTCGACCATGGCGCCGACTGCGTCTACCTGGGCCTGCGCGACGCCACCAACGCGCGCAACTTCGCCGGCCTGAACTTCGACGAGGCCGCCATCGCCAGCGGCGTCCGCTATGCGCACGAGCGCGGCACGCGCGTGTTCATGGCGCTCAACACCTACCCGCAGGCGTCCAACCCTCAGCCCTGGCGCACCGCGCTGGACAAGGCCGCAGACTTGGGGGTCGATGCCGTGATCCTGGCGGATCCCGGCCTGATGCAGTACGCCGCCGCGCGCTACCCCGCGCTGCGGCTGCATTTGTCGGTGCAGGGCTCGGCCACCAACTACGAGGCCATCAATTTCTACCGCGAGCACTTCGGTGTGGTGCGCGCCGTGCTGCCGCGCGTGCTGTCGCTGGCGCAGGTGGAGCAGGTGATCGGCAAGACTCTGGTCGAGATCGAGGTGTTCGGCTTTGGCAGTCTGTGCGTGATGGTCGAGGGGCGCTGCGCGCTCTCGTCGTATGTGACGGGCGAGTCGCCCAACACGCATGGCGTGTGTTCGCCCCCGAAGGCGGTGCGCTGGCAAGAAACGCCCAGGGGGCTTGAATCGCGCCTGAACGGGGTGCTGATCGACCGCTACGCCGCCGGCGAAAACGCCGGGTACCCGACGCTGTGCAAGGGCCGCTTCGACGTGGGTGATGACGAAAACTATTACGCCATCGAGGAGCCGACCAGCCTGAATACGCTGGAGTTGCTGCCGCAGTTGCTCAAGATGGGCGTGCGCGCCATCAAGATCGAAGGGCGCCAGCGCAGCCCGGCCTATGTGGCGCAAGTGACCCAGGTGTGGCGCGAGGCTATCGACGCCTGCACCGGCAACCCGCACCGCTACGCCCCCAGGGCGGCCTGGATGGCCAGCCTGGACCAGGTGGCCGAAGGCCAGCAACACACTTTGGGGGCCTACCACCGGCCCTGGAAATGAACGCCGCCATGAAACTCTCGCTCGGCCCCTTGCAGTATTACTGGCCGCACGCCAGCGTCATGCGTTTTTACGACGCCATGGCCGCTACGCCGGTGGACATCGTCTATCTCGGCGAAACCGTGTGCTCGCGCCGCCACGAGCTGCGTCTGTCCGACTGGCTTGAGATCGCCGCGCGGCTGATCGACGCCGGCAAGGAAGTGGTGCTGTCCACCCAAGTGCTGATCGAATCAGGTTCGGACGTCGGCGTGCTGCACAAGATTGCCGCCAACGGCCTGTGCGCCATGGAGGCCAACGATATGGGGGCCGTGCACGTTGTGGCCGGCAAGCAGGCGTTCGTGGCGGGGCCGAACCTGAACCTGTACAACCTGCCGTCGCTGCAGTGGATGGCCGCGCTCGGCGCCAGCCGCTGGGTCATGCCGCTGGAGATGAAACGGGACGATCTGGCCGTGATCCAGGCGGGTCGTCCGGCGGGCCTGCAAACCGAGGTGTTTGCCTACGGCCGAATGCCGCTGGCGTATTCGGCGCGCTGCTTCACGGCGCGCAACCGCAACCTGCCCAAGGACGACTGCCGCTTCAGCTGCATCGACCACCCCGACGGCCTGCTGCTGAACACGCGCGAGAAGGAAGGCTTCCTTGTGCTCAACGGCACGCAGACACAGTCGGCGCGCGTGTACAACCTGGTCGATGCGCTGGACGACATGCACGCGCTTGGTGTGGACGTGGTGCGCCTGAGCCCGCAGTCGCAGCACATGGGCGAGGTGATCGACATGTTCCACGCCGCACGCACGCATGCGCTGGCGCCACACGAGGCGCTCGCGCAGCTGCAGCCGCTCATGCCAGCCGCCGGCTGCAATGGCTACTGGCACGGCCTGCCGGGGCTGGTGCAGCACACCAGCGCGGGCGAACCGGCGACGGCCTGAAACACGGCCACAGCACATGTACTACGGCGAAAGGTTCAACAGCATCAGTCATGGGGTCGGCGCGGCTCTGGCGGCACTCGGCACTGCGCTGCTGGTGGTGCTGGCCGCCCGCCTGGGTGACCCGTGGAAGATTGTCGGCTTCAGCGTGTACGGTGCCATGCTGATCGTGCTGTATGGGGTCTCCACGCTGTACCACAGTATGCGCGGCGCTGCCAAGAACGTGCTGCGCAAACTTGACCACTGTGCGATCTACCTCCTGATTGCCGGCAGCTACACGCCGTTTGCCTTGGTGTCACTGCGCGGCGCCTGGGGCTGGTCGCTGCTGGGCGTGGAATGGGGCCTGGCCGTGCTCGGCATCGTGCAGGAAGTCTGGCTGGCCAAGGGCGCGCGGGTGTCGTCGTTGGCCATTTACCTGCTGATGGGCTGGCTTGCGCTGGTCGCCATCTCGCCGCTGCTCGCAGCGCTGACGCCCCATGGCTTCGCCTGGCTGGCGGCCGGCGGCGCCTGCTACACGGTGGGCATCGTTTTCTATGCGACCGACGAGAAGCTGCGGCATGGCCACGGCCTGTGGCACCTGTTCGTGATGGGCGGCAGCGCCTGCCACTTCGCCGCGGTGCTGTTCTACGTGGCCTGACGTTTCGGAGTGTCATGAACAACAAGCTGTCTTCCTTCCTGTTGCCCGGGCCGGTCGGTGCCGTGCTGGTGCGACTGCCGCCCTATCCGGGTTCGGTGCTGCTGGTCGCGGCACTCAATGCCAGCCTGGCGCGCCAGTTGCCGCCGGATGTGGGCGAGCGGCTGCTGCACAAGCGCCTGCGCATTCATGTGCGTGATGCGCGCGTGACCTTTGACTTCACCTGGAACGGGCGCGGCTTTGCCGCCCGCGTGCCGCAGGACAGCGTCGACCTGTGCATCAGCGCCAGTGCCCACGACTTCGTACGCCTGGCCCAGCGGCAGGAAGACCCCGACACGCTGTTTTTCAGCCGCCGCCTGTCGATGGAAGGCGACACCGAGCTCGGGCTGGTGGTCAAGAACACACTCGACGCGCTGGAGTTGCCGGTGCTGGACCTGGCGCAGCTGGCGCCGCGCCAGTTGCTGGCGCGCCTGGCAGCGCTACGGCCCGCCCGCAGCGCTCATTCCCGCGCACCCCGTCCCGGAGCCCCCTCATGAACCGCGAACAAGACCTCCGCCCGCTGGTGTATTCCTGCTCCGGCTGCTCCAGCGCCGCGCAACTGGCCAACCATGTGGCGGTGCGGCTCGACCGCACGGGCGTCGCCGAAATGTCGTGCATCGCCGGCGTCGGCGGCGACGTCAAGGCGCTGGTGAAAACCGCACGCTCGGGCCGCCCCATCATTGCGCTGGACGGCTGCCCGCTGGTGTGCGTCAAGAGCAGCCTGGCGCGCCACGGCATCATCGCGGACCGGCACTACCAGCTGCAGCACTACGGCGTCAAGAAGTGCCAGCACGAAGACTTCGACCCCGGGCAGGCGCGCGCCGTGCTGGCGCGCGTGACGCAGGATCTGCAGCAGACGCCACTGGGCGCGCAGCCTGCCACGGCCCCGGCGGATACGAGCCCAGCTGCCCCGCCGCCTGGACCCCAAGCCGCCAACGACCCGTGCGCGCCGGACGCCGCGACCCGATGAGCACTGCCGGGCCGTCCCAAGGTGCGAAGACGCCTTCGTGGCGCAGCGAGCCATCTGTCGTGGGTCAACGTAGGGGTCATGGGTGAGTCCTGCGTCGCTGCCGCGCCGCATCATAGTCGCCATCTCGGGCGCCAGCGGTGCCGTGTATGGCGTGCGCCTGCTGCAGGTACTGCAGGGCACACCGGGCGTGGAATCGCACCTGGTTGTGTCGGAGACGGGCTGGCGTACCCTGCAGCACGAACTGGCCATGGAGCGCGCTGCCATGCAGGCACTGGCACACCAGGTGCACGACGTGAGCAACGTGGGTGCAGCCATTGCCAGCGGCTCGTTTCAGTGTGCCGGCATGGTGGTGGCGCCATGCTCCATGCGCACACTGGCGGCGGTGGCGCACGGTCTGGCTGACAACCTGCTCACACGCGCCGCCGACGTGATGCTGAAAGAGCGCCGCCGTCTCGTGCTCATGGTGCGCGAGACGCCGCTGCACCTGGGCCATCTGCGCAACATGGTCAGCGTGACCGAGATGGGCGGCATCGTCTGCCCGCCGCTGCCCGCGTTCTACCTGCGGCCTGCGAGCGTGGCAGAGATCGTCGACCACAGCGTGGCGCGCGTGCTCGACCTGCTGGACGTTCCGCACCACCTCGCGCCGCGCTGGGAGGGGCTGGCGGCGTCGGTCCCCGATATCCCCGATTTGCTATGAAAAACAGAGCAATTCGTGCTTATTCATCAAGCGTCACAGGCTTTTTTGCATGTAAGACCATTCATGTCCTACCGTGACCTGCGCGACTTCATGGCCCAGCTGGAGCAGGACGGCGAACTGCGCCGCATCGCCGAGCCCGTCTCGCCCTATCTGGAGATGACCGCGCTGTGCGATCGCGTGCTGCGCGCGGGTGGCCCGGCGCTGCTGTTCGAGCAGCCCACGGGCCACAGCATGCCCGTGCTGGGCAACCTGTTCGGCACGCCGGCGCGCGTGGCGCGCGCCATGGGCGTGGGCAGCCTCGCCGAGCTGCGCGTATTTGGCCATGTACTGGCGGCGCTCAGGGAGCCGGAGGCGCCGCAAGGCCTCAAGGACATGCTCGGTCTGGGCCGCCTGCTCAAGACCCTGTGGCACATGGCACCCAGGGAGCGCAGTTCGGCCCCCTGCCAGGAAGTGGTGTGGGAAGGCAAGGATGTCGATCTGGCCAAGTTGCCGGTGCAGCACTGCTGGCCCGGTGACGTCGCGCCGCTCATCACCTGGGGCCTGGTCATCACGCAGGGGCCGCACAAGGCGCGGCAAAATCTGGGCATCTACCGCCAGCAAGTCCTCTCACGCAATCAGCTCGTCATGCGCTGGCTCGCGCACCGGGGCGGCGCGCAGGATTTCCGCGAGCACTGCGCCGCCCACCCCCGCCAGCCTTATCCGGTCGCCGTGGCGCTGGGCGCCGATCCAGCCACCATTCTGGGCGCGGTCACGCCCGTGCCCGACAGCCTGTCCGAATACCAGTTCGCCGGCCTGCTGCGCGGCGCCCGCACCGAGGTGGTGAAGGCGCTGGGCGTGCCGCTGCGCGTGCCGGCCTCGGCCGAAATCGTGCTCGAAGGCCACATTTACCCCGACGCCGGCCACAAGATCGGCTACCAGCATGCGCTCGAAGGGCCGTATGGCGACCACACCGGCTACTACAACGAGCAGGCCGAGTTTCCGGTCTTCACCGTGGACCGCATCACGATGCGCCGCGATCCAATTTACCACTCCACTTACACTGGCAAGCCGCCCGACGAGCCCGCCGTGCTCGGCCTGGCGATGAACGAGTTGTTCATCCCGCTGCTGCAGCGCCAGTTTCCGGAAATCACAGACTTTTACCTGCCGCCCGAGGGCTGCAGCTATCGGCTGGCCGTGGTGCGAATTAAAAAGGCCTACCCCGGCCATGCGCGCCGCGTGATGATGGGCGTGTGGAGCCACCTGCGCCAGTTCATGTACACCAAGTTCATCATCGTGGTCGATGACGACGTCAACGTGCGCGACTGGCGCGAAGTGATCTGGGCCATCACCACGCGCATGGACCCGGCGCGCGACACCATGATGGTTGAAAACACCCCCATCGACTACCTCGACTTTGCCTCGCCCGTCAGCGGCCTGGGCAGCAAGATGGGCCTGGACGCGACGAACAAATGGCCCGGCGAAACGCAGCGCGAGTGGGGACGCACGATCGCCATGGACGCGAACGTGACAGCGCGCATGGACAGCCTGTTTGTCGCGCTCGGACTGTAAGGGGACAATGCCCCATGGACTTCGACCTTTCCCCGCGCACCCAGGACCTGTGCCGGCGCCTTGAAGACTTCATGGCGCATTACGTGCTGCCTTACAACGCCGCGTGGCACCAAGCGGTGGCCGAGGGGCTGTACCCGCCGCCGTTTCTGGAAGACCTGAAGGCGTTGGCGCGCGAGCAGGGGCTGTGGAACCTGTTTCTGCCGGGACTGCGCGAGGACGAGCCCGGCACACGCCTGTGCAACCTCGACTACGCGCCGCTGGCTGAGATCATGGGCCGCCTGCCATGGGCCTCGGAGGTATTCAACTGCAGCGCGCCCGACACCGGCAACATCGAGCTGTTGCATCGCTTCGCCACGCCGGCGCAGCGTGCGCAGTGGCTGGGTCCGCTGCTGCACGGCACGATGCGCTCGGCCTTTGCCATGTCCGAGCCCGACGTGGCCTCGTCCGACCCGACCAACCTGCAGACCACGCTGCGCCACGATGGCGATGCGCTGGTGCTCAATGGGCGCAAATGGTTCATCACTGGCGCCGCGCATCCGCTGTGCAGGCTGCTGATCGTGATGTGCGAGAGCGGCGGCGACGGCAGCGGGGCGTCCCGGCACGGCCGGCACAGCCTGGTGCTGGTGCCGATGGACGCGCCCGGCCTGTGCCTGGTGCGCAACATTCCCATCATGCAGCACCATGCGCCCGAAGGACATTGCGAAATCGTGCTGCAGAACGTGCGGGTGCCGGTCGCGAACCTGCTGGGAGCCGAAGGCGAGGGGTTTGCGATGGCGCAGGCGCGGCTCGGGCCGGGCCGCATCCACCACTGCATGCGCACCATCGGCCAGTGCGAGCTCGCGCTGGCGCTCGCCTGCGAACGCACGCTCGAGCGCCGCGCCTTCGGCAAGTACCTGGCCGATTTTTCCAACGTGCAGGAGTGGATCGCCGAGTCGCGCCTGGAGATCGACCAGGCGCGGCTGCTGGTGCTGCGTGCCGCGTGGGCGCTGGACCAGGGCGCCCATGCGGACCTAAGCGCGCAAAGCCGGGCCGACGTGGCCGGCATCAAGGTGGTGGCGGCGCGGCTGCAAACCCGTGTGGTGGACCGTGCCATGCAGGTGTTCGGCGCCATGGGCCTGTCGCCCGACACCCCGCTGGCGTATTTCTGGACTTGGGGCCGTGCCCTGCACCTGATGGACGGGCCCGACGAGGTGCACCTGCGCAGCGTGGCACGGCACGAACTGGCCCGGGCGCGCACACGCCGCGGCGCGACGGCCGCCTACTTCACCACGCCCGAGCAGTTGCTGGCGCCACCGCACATTCGGTGAGCGTGCGCGCCCGCAGCCATCGTGGACCAAATCTGGAGCCAGTCGGACTGAGCACCTTGCGTCTGCACATGTACAAAGCTGTTGGATCGGTTCGCGGCGAAATCGTCGAACCTCTTGTAACCCAGAGAGCTACGCGTTCGGACTCTTTGACTTCTGGGCGATTGCCATGGTATCGAGCGCACTGACCACGCTGACCGCACTGCTTGCCATGTCGGCAGCGGAGATCAACCGCTGAAGCGCACAGGCACATCGCCTGTGCGTCGCACTACTGAGAGGTCTGCGGCGTGGCGATTCGCTGCAAGGTGGCCGCATCCAGAATGCGGATATGGCGCTGCCTGACCTCGACGATACCGTCTTCCGCAAATTTCGAGAACGTGCGGCTGACCGTTTCCAGCTTGAGGCCGAGGTAGCTGCCAATTTCTTCGCGCGTCATGCGCAGTACCAGCTCGGATGGCGAGAAGCCGCATGCATGCAGGCGCTGCGCCAGATTCAGTAAAAATGCCGCCAGGCGCTCTTCGGCCCGCATGCTGCCCAGCAGCAGCATGACCCCGTGCTCGCGCACGATCTCGCGGCTCATGATCTTGTGGACATGGCGCTGCAGGGCATTGACTTCGCGCGACAGCTCCTCGATCCGCTCGAATGGCATGACGCAGACTTCGGCATCCTCCAGTGCGACGGCATTGCAGGTGTGATGATCGTTGACGATGCCGTCGAGCCCAACGACTTCTCCGGCCATCTGGAAGCCCGTGACCTGATCGCGCCCGTCCTCGGCCGCCACACAGGTTTTGAAGAAACCTGTGCGAATGGCATAGAGCGAGGTGAACTTCTCACCGTTGTGGAACAGCGTGGCCCCGCGCTTGACCTTGCGCCTCGTGGTCACCAGCTCGTCGATACGGCGCAATTCTTCGGCATTCAGATCCAAAGGCATGCACAACTCCCGCAAGTTGCAGTTGGAGCAGGCGACCTTGATGGTTTGCGGCTTTATGACCAGCGGGACGCGGTTGCCCTTCGGGCTCGCTACTTGCCCGCTTGCATTCTTCGGGGCCAGACTAAGCATGTTACTTCTTGAGTTGGCTCATGCGGCGATCAACCTGCATGATGTTACTGCGAGGGGCGGCGCGTTCCGGGCGGACCTGAAGACCTGGCACTTCATGCTCGGCCTCGGTGTCTTCGTGCTGGTTGCGGTGCGCCTGGTGGCGCGTCTGTTCGCGGGGACCACTCCGCCGATCGTGCCGGCAATACCGCATCGGCAACAGCGTCTGGCCGAAGCAGTCCATATCGGGTTGTACGTCTTCATGATCGGCATGCCTCTGTTCGTCCGACTCGCCGTCAGTGCCAAAGGCGATCCGGTCTTGTTGTTCTGTGTGCATTGCTGCCACCGCTGATCGGCGAGAACAAGGCGCTGTACGACTCGCTCAAGGAGATTCACGAAACAATTGCCACGATCGGCTACTGCCTGATCGGGCTGCACGCCGCTGCCGCACTCTTCCACCACCACGTAATGTGCGACAGCACGCTGCTGCGAACGTTGCCGATGCGACGCTGACCCGGGGAACTTGTTCGGGCAGGGTCTCCAAATTTTCGTTGCCGGTAGGGTGAGGCGCATGGCTTGCCCACTCGCCCATCCACGGCGCTGCCTTCACGCTTCGCCAAGTGATTTTGCACTCGCGTCACCTGGTCGTGACCGGGCCCGTCAGTGCATCAGCCGCCGCGCGCTAGCAGCGGATCCACCACGCGCTGCAAGCGCTGCGCCGTCCACTCGGGAGAATCGTCGTTCCAGCCATTGTCGATCAGGCGACCGGTACGGTCGATGACAAAGCTTACGGGCAGGCGCCAGATGCGGCCGTACACCTGGAACCCAGGGGCTGCCGAGCAGGCCCACCGGAAAGCTCAGGCTCGCCGCCACCGTACGCACCTTGGGAAGATTTTGGGGCTCGTCCAGGCTGAAGCCCAGTACCTGCAGGCCTTGTGGCGCATGCTGCGCGGCGTACGCCGAGAGCAACGGCAACTCCTCGCGGCACGGCACGCACCAGGTCGCCCAGAAAGTGGCGACCACCACCTGCCCAAGCAAATCGGGTGTGGCGATGATGCGCCCGTCCAGCGTATGCAGCACCAGCGGCGGCGCCGGCTGGCCCACCTTCAGTTCAGCCGCGTGCACCCGGGTGAACAGGCCGCCAGCGCCTGCGATGCCCAGCCCGACCGCTGCGCGCAGCAACGCCCGGCGCCGCAGACCGGGCACCAGCAGCGGGCACCCGGTGGTGGCACTTCGGGAAAGGGATTCGCCACTCATTTCGGCGGTGGGTAGCCCTGCCGGCCCCAGCTGAAAAGGCAATGTCATGGTGCCGTCCAAACCAAGCCAATAGCTGCCCATAATGGATGCCGGTGCGGTTTTGAAGGGCAGAGCGGGTGCCAGAGCGGCAGGCTATTTGATCTGCGCCACCATGTAATCGACGGCGGCCTTGACGTCGTCATCGGACAGGCTCGGGTTGGCTCCCTTCGGTGGCATCGTACCCTTGGCTCCGGTAAATCCCTTCAGCGCATGACCATACAGCGTTTCCTTACCTTGGGCTATGCGCGGGCTCCAGTCAGCCTTGTCCCCGAACACCGGAGATCCACCGGCGCCCGTGGCGTGACACAGCGAGCAAGTCGCCTTGTACACATGCTCGCCCTTGGCCATGCTGTCGTTGGCGGCTGGAACGGCGGCCGCCGCGGGCGGCGCGGCGGCGGATGTTGCTGGCACACTTTCGTTCTTGCTGCATGCAGCGAGCACGGCCAGTAAAAGCAATGGATACAGAGTTCTTTTCAGCATCGGGGACCTCACGTTGTAGAAATAATGAATGGGTCGGTTCTTAATTTCGGCCACGCACGGGCGGTCTTGCCGATTGTGCAAAGGCGAAGGATACCGCTCCCTATGTGCGAAATGGCCTTCCGCCGAGAGCAGCAAACGCAGGTGTCATGAAATCGTGCAGCGTGCCGTTGGCTTCGCGCACAATAAAATGCGCTGCCACGCCTTGCGACACTGCGCAGGCATAGCCCTTCTCGGGTCCAAGCACGATCAGCTTGCCCATCGCGTCGGCCAGCGCACCCGTGGAAGCGACGACGCTGACCGAAGTGAGGCGGTTGGCGATGGGCCGTCCAGTTGCCGGGTTGATCTCGTGTGAGTAGCGGCGGCCGTCGCGCTCGAAGAAGATGCGATAGTCGCCTGACGTGGCGATCGATAAGTCGGAAAGGGGCACGACGTACCGTGGCCGGCGCGGCCCATCCACCGGCTGTTCGATTGCCACTTGCCATGGCCGGCCTTCAGGATTGCGTCCGCGCGTGCGCACTTCACCGCCGGCATCGATCAAATAGTGCTCGATGCCGAGCGCATCGAGCGCCTGCGCCGCCTTGTCCACACCGTAGCCCTTGGCGATACCCGACAGATCGGCACGAACCTGTGGCCGCACCTTTGCAAGAGTGCCAGCCCTTTCATCGAGCCTGAGCAGTTGCCACCCGACGCGGCGTTCAAGTCTGGCGACCTCACCGTCGCCGACGACGCGCTCGCGCCGGCCGGGTCCAAAGCCCCATGCATCGACCGCCGGGCCGACGGTCACGTCGAACGCGCCGCCGGTCGATACGCTCACCTGGCGCGCTAGCGCAAACACCGTCAACAGATCCGGCGACAGCGCGAACGGAAGAGTCGTCGGGTGTGCGTTGAAGCGCGACAACTCCGACTGCGGCTGATGCGTCGACATGGCCGTGTCCACTGCGGCGAGCGCGGTGGCCACGGTATCGCGTGCAGCAGACTGCAGCGCCTGCGACAGGTGGCGACCCGTGATTTTGAAGGTGTAGATCGAGCCCATGGTCAAGCCGCCGAATTCGGCCATCGGTCGCGCATGCGGCGAATACGTTTGACCGCAGGCGGTGAGCAGCGACGCCGCACCCAAAACGCCAACAAAAGTCCGCCGACGAGGAGAAATTAACATGTCCACTTTTTGATACTACTTTGGAGGCTTGGCGCTCGCCTTGATGCCGATCAAAGAAAGGTGTGCCCGTCTGTCTCGAATCGAGTCGCCCGCAGAAAACTCATCGGACGAATCTGCACGTGAGAGGGTTTGGTTGGCCATGGAGCTGCGTCTGTCAACGGCTGTGGACGGAACCGCCGGCCGCCGCGTCGATCACTAAGCCATCGAGCCGGCGCAGCAGCGGATCTTCGAGCACAGCGGCGATCACGGCGTGAACATTGCCCCAGGGATCGTCGCCAGGGTGCGTCAAGGGATCCGGGCGCAAACCGCCGTCGCCGTCGTGCAAATGGTTGGGGAAGGTAGCGAGCTGCCGATGCAGGGGTGCCGTGTCGATGCGCAGCTCGACCTCGCCCCAGCGCCAGAGAATGGAATATTCCTCGGCACTGGCGATGCGCAGCTCGATCACGACGTCGTTGCGCAGTCGCACCAGGAGCGCATCCAGGCACAGCTCCGTAGGTTCCACGAGGGCCGTGAAGAATTCACGGTCGATGGCATGTTTGAGATCCGAATGCAGCATCATCAGCCTCCCAGCTCGATCACGGCAGCCTGCATCTGGCTGCGGACCACTTCGCGCGTCGCGGCCAAAATGCATGCGCCCAGGTAGTCGTCGTAGCCAGGATGCTCGGCGATGGCTTGCTCACGGACGAGATCCAGCAACGCCTCTTCGCTGTCGACACCGTACCTACGCAGCACGGTTTTGCGGTTCTCGCGCAGCTCGAAGAGAAGGCGACTCAGTTGCTCCAGTTGCTCCGCCCCCGCCAGTGGCAGCCTCTCGAAATAATTCGTCATACCAGTCCCCCTCACATTTTGTGGTCTTTGAGGACGCCGCCGTCCACTACGGCCATGTCCGGCGTGACCTGATCGAAGCGGTAGACCTTCCCCCCTTGTCGGGTGGCGAATGTCTGGGCGTCCTCCTCGCGCGCAAAGGAAACCAGCGTCGGCCCCATGGCACCGCGCGCCTTCGAGCCGGCGACATAGAAGGCGATCTTCGCATCGATCCAGTGACCAATCGGCTTGTTCCAGTCGGCCTGCGCCATGTCCTGCACAAAGATCGCCCGTACGCGCTTTTGCTGCTCGGGCTGAAGGTAGATCGAGAACATCCCGACGGTGTCGCAGAAGAAATCCGGATTTCCGTGGTCGTAGTGGATCTGCCCCTTCGGCCCCGGATAGTCCAGCAGGGTCATGCCGTCGAGGCTGTCAACAATATTGCGATCGAGCTGGACCGGCTGGATGGCGACCGTTTCGCTCTTGCCGCAACCGGAGAGAACAGCTGCCCCGCCGAACGCGAAGGCAATGGCAAGGGCCGCCGCGGTATGGCGCAACAGAGGGAAGTGGAATGCTTTCATTGGCGGAATCTCCAGGTGGCTAAGCCCAAGGGCGCGGCGATCCAGGCGAGCATGACTGCCCCGAGCAAGCCTGGGCTGGCGAGCCGCTCGGGGAATACCGTGGTAAGGCCGTAAAGAGTGCGCACGTCATTGAGGCCGAAGATGTTGAGGATGCGGAAAACATCGGCGGGGTTGAGCAGTAAAAGATAGGGGAACGCGTCAGCGGCCACGGCGCCGCCGCTGACGACCAGCGTGCCCAGCAGCAGCAGGTCATAGACCAGGACGAAGAAGAACCACAGGGCGATGGCACCGCCGCTGGCGCGGGCCCGGTCGGTCGCGAACACCGAGACCGTCACAGCCAGGCTGAGGAAGGCCATGCCCAGAAGGACGGAACTCAGGATGAAGCCGGCATAGTGGTACCAGGCTTCAGGCGGAAGTTTGAAGCCGAGCAGCAGGCCGACCAGACCGAAACCGACGACGGTGGAACAGGCCAGGGCCGCCGACAGGCCGAGAAACTTGCCCAGGAGCAGTTCGAAGCGCGTCAGTGGCATGGACAGCAGCAGTTCCAGCGAGCCCCGTTCACGCTCGCCGACGATCGCATCGAAGCCGAGGATCAGCGCGATGAGGGGCACCAGGTAAATGACCAGGCTGACCAGGCTGGCAATGGTCACCTCGATGCTGCGAAACCCGATGGCACCCTGCTGGGCGGCGCCGAAATAAGCGATGACCAGGGCAAACGCGGTAAATACGATGGTTACCGCGAGTACCCAGCGGTTGCGGATGCGGTCGCGGAATTCCTTGGCAGCGATGATGCCGATCTGGCGTGGTTCGATGGCGAAGATGGTCATGGAATTCATCCCGAATAGCCGAGAAACACGTCCTCGAGAGACGGCTCTTTCATCTGAAGATCGATGGCACACCCGTTCAGCGACGACAAGGCCTGCAGCACGGCCATCTTGATCTCGCGCGGGCAATGTACCGACGCCCGGTCGCCATCAATCCGGATCTCACCAACGTTCAGGGCCGCCAGCGACTGGCGCAGCGAGGATTCGGCGCCGGCGGCCAGGCGCAGCTCGAACCACATGGGCAGCGCCATCGCCTCCCGCAGTGACTGCACGGTGCCCAGGGCCTGAATCTTCCCATTCTTCATGATAGCCAGGTGATCGACCCGCTCCTGAATCTCCGACAGGATGTGGGACGTCAGCATCACGGTGGCGCCCGCGCGCCTCATCTCCTTCAGGATACGGTAGAAATCGCGGATGCCTTCGGGATCCAGTCCCGTGGTCGGCTCATCGAGAAACAGCAGTTTCGGTTTGCCGAGCAAAGCCTGCGCGAAGCCCAGGCGCTGGCGCATGCCCTTCGAGTAGCCCTTCACGCGGCGATCGGCGGCGGCGGAAAGCCCGACACGTTCCAGCAGCGGCCCGCATTCGGCAAGATCGACGCCTTTCAGACGGGCGAAGAAGGCCAGCGTCTCGAGGCCGCTCAAGTTGTCGTAGAAGACCACGTTCTCGGGCAGGTAGCCGAGCTGGCGGCGCACCTTGCGAAAGCCCGGGCCACCGACCGGCTGGCCGTCGATGCGGATCTCGCCGGCGCTGGCGGGAACGAGTCCGAGCATCATCTTGAACAGCGTGCTCTTGCCGGCGCCGTTGTGCCCGATAAGGCCAAACACCTGGCCGGCTTCGACCGTGAGGTCCACGCCGTCCACGGCCTGGACTTCGCCGTAGTGCTTGGCGACCTGGCAGATTTCAATCATGTTGTTTGCCCATCCATTGACTCCAGTGGCTGTGTGCGGGCTGCATGCGCGGCTTGGGGTCCACGATGCTGGGCACACGCAGCAGGGGAAACTGCTGGGCAATCAGGCGCAGGGATTGGATCGCCGGACTGTTGAGCAGGAGCTTGACCACGGGCAGTCGCCAGATCAGCCGGTCCACCACATCGTTGGCCTCGTAAGGTACGTCGCCGATCCCGTTGCCATCGCGGTCCCAGCCGACGTAGTTACTCCAGTAGTTGCCGGTCCTGATGCCCCAGCGCTCGTCTTTCGCCGCGACATAGCGAACCTGCTCTTGGTTGTGGATGAAGTCGTTACCATCGACTTCGTTGTGGATCGAGCCGGCCCAGACATGGGCGCCGACCCGGTTGTCGATGACCAGGTTGTTGCGGATCGCGTTGTACTCGGCGTCGTAGACGAAGAAGCCGCGCTGGTTGCCGGCGACAATGTTGTTCTCAATCACCGAGTCCTGGATGGTGCGCAGCATGATGCCGACATCCGAATTGCCCCAGGCGCGGTTGTTGCGCACGACCTGATTGCGCGTCTCCATCAGCGCCAGGCCGTCCCGGTTATGGTAGACGTCGTTGTCCTCCCACACGTTGTAGTACGAATTCATGTAGTGCGTGCCATAGCGCACATCATGGATTTTGTTGCCGCGAAACACTGCGTGATGAGACACGTCGACGTAGATGCCATCGCGGGTGAAGCTGATATTGTTGCCGACAAGCCGGGCCCCGCTGGTGTTGTAGAGTTCGATTCCGTTGCCGCGCTGGGCCGAAGCATAGTCACGCTTTCCAACAATCAGGTTGCCGATGATCTGAGGGTCACGGACTCCCTCGATCCACAGGCCAAAAAGACTGTAGACAATGTCGCAGTCCTTCACCACGACCCGGTCTGCCCCGGGCTGGATGTAGATACCCGCGTTCTGGGCAGTCAGGTCGTCACCGCTGTCGGTGACGATCAATCCTTCGATGGTGACGTCAGGCGAGATGATGCGGATCGTATCGCCAGCGAGGCCACCGCTGATGGTGGGTCGATCAATTCCGATAATCTTCAATGGCTTGTCAATGCGCAGATGGTCGTCGTAGCGACCGCGCTCGATCGCCACTGTGTCGCCCGCCCCCGCCCGGGCCACCCCGGCCCCCAAAGACAACCCCCGATTGACCCCC
>JARLJI010000024.1 GCA_031291295.1 Rhodoferax sp.
CGGCGCGATGATCTCGCTGTGCTGCAAATCGAAACCCGCCGAGCGCAACTGCTGCTCCAGCGTCAGGCTCTTGAGCTGGGCCTCGGCCAGTTGGCCGCGCACTTCCTTCTGATACTCCTCGGCGTGCTGGGAGAGCTTGAGACGCGACTCGACAATGCCCTGCTCGACCCGCCCGCATTCGCCGCTGTTCTGCGCCAGGTCCTGTTGCACCTGGGACAGCTGGCGCTGGTAGTCCAGCAGGCGGTTGCGCGGGATATAGCCGTTGTCGGCCAGGGGTTTGAGGTTGTCCAGCTGGCTGCGCAGGGAATCGGCGCGGGCGAGCATGTCGTTGCGCGCCCGGCGCATACCGGCCAGTTGCGAGCCGGCGCCGTCGATACTGGCGCGAATGCCGGCCTGCTCGCGGGAAAAGGCTTCGCGACGGCTGCTGAACAGTTGTCGCTGACCTTCGAGGACCAGCGCCAGGCGCGGGTCGGCATCCGTGCTCAACTCCGGCGGAAACACCACCCGGGGCAGATTGTCGCGCTCGCTCTGCCAACGCGCCTGGCTGGCCCAGGCCATGCGGTACTGTGCCTGCAGGGATTGCACATCGGCCGACAACTGGGTCTGGTCGAGGCGAAACAGCGGCTGGCCCTGATGCACCACTTGCCCTTCACGCACCAGGATCCGGTTGACCACACCGCCGCCGAGGGATTGCACGGCCTTGCGCTTGCCGGACACCACTACCGTGCCCTGCACGGCAATGCCCTGGTCCAGTGGCGCCAGGGCCGCCCAGAGAAAGAAGCCGCCGGCCCCCAGGAGTGCCAACAGCCAGCCCATGCGGGCAAAGAACCGGGCATCGTGCTCGCGGTATTCAAAAGGGGTACTGATCTGCATCGTGCTGTCCTTGCTCATGCGCCGCTGCTGCGCGTCGGCGCGGGATACTGTCGACTCAGGCTGACGCCGGCCGGAGTGGCGGCCTCGCGGGCCGGTTGCGCTGCCGGTTGGGCGCCGGCCGATAGCGCCTTGAGCACATCGGCGCTGCTGCCGAAAGCTTGCAGACGGCCTTCGTTGAGCACCAGCAACTTGTCCGCCTGGGTCAGGGAGGTGGAACGGTGGGTCACCAGGACCACCGTGCTGCCCCGGGCCTTGAGCAAGGCAATTGCCTGGGTCAAGGCGGTTTCCCCGACCACATCGAGGTTGGAATTGGGTTCATCCAGCACCACCAGGCGCGGGCCGCCATAGAGTGCACGGGCCAGCGCCACGCGTTGCTTCTGCCCGCCGGACAAGCCGCTGCCGTCTTCCCCCAGCAACGTGTCGTAGCCCTGGGGCAGGCGCAGGATCAGTTCGTGCACACCGGCCTGGCGCGCCGCCTCGACCACTTTCGCTGAATCGACCTCGGCAAACCGCGCGATATTCTCGGCAACACTGCCGCTGAACAACTCGATGTCCTGGGGCAAGTAGCCGATATGCGGGCCGAGATCATCGCGGTCCCAGCGATGCAGGTCGGCGCCATCCAGGCGCACGGTGCCGCCCAGAGTCGGCCAGACGCCTACCAGCACCCGGGCCAGGGTCGACTTGCCCGAGCCCGAGGCGCCGAGCACCCCCAGCACTTCGCCGGGGGCCAGGCTGAAACTCACTTGGTGCAGGGTCGCGCCACGCTTGCCCGGCGGTCCGGCGCTGACCTGTTCGAACGCCACCTGGCCCTGGGGCGCGGGCAGGCTCATCTGCCCTTGCGCCTCGGGAAACTCGCGCAACAAGCCATCCAGACGCTGATAGGCGAGCTTGGCCGTGCTCCACTGTTTCCACACGGCAATCATCTGGTCGATGGGGCTGAGCACCCTCCCCATCAGGATGGAGCCCGCAATCATCATCCCGGCGGTCATCTCCCCCTTGATCACCAACAGCGCCCCCAGGCCCAGCACCAGCGATTGCAGGCACAGGCGCAACATCTTGCTCAGGGAGGTAATCACCGCCCCGGTATCGCTGGCGCGGTTCTGCCGTGCCAGGAATTTCGAATGCACCTGGAACCAGCGCTTGCGCAAGGCCCCGAGCATGCCCATGGCCTGGATGATCTCGGCGTTGTGCAGATGACTGGTGGCCAGTTGATTCGAGCGCTGCGAATAACCACTGGCTTCGCTCAAGGGCTTTTTGGTCATGGATTCGTTGAGGCAGGCCAGCGCAATCAGCAGCAAGGCTCCGACACTGGCGAAGACCCCAAGCCAGGGGTTGAACAGGAAGATCACCAGCAGGTAGATGGGAAACCACGGCGCGTCGAAAAAGGCGAACAGGGCCGGCCCGGTGAGAAACTGGCGAATCAGCGTCAGGTCGCCGAGGGACTGGCCGGCATGCCCTTCGCCGCACAACAGGTTGCGTTCGAAGGCCGCCTGATAGACCCGCAGGTTCAAGCGCCGCTCCAGGGCGCTGCCGATGCGGATCACGATAAAACTGCGGAGCACTTCCAGCAGCCCGATAAAGGCAAAGAACCCCACTACCATCAGGGTCAGCATCACCAGGGTGGTTTCGTTCTGCGAGGTCAATACCCGGTCATAGACCTGGAGCATGTAAATCGAAGGCACCAACATCAGCAGATTGATCAACGCGGTAAAACAACCGACGCTGAACAAGATACTTTTATAATCGCCGAGCACACGGATCAAAGGTGTCCCGGACATCATTTTCGGCGGGGTCATCTATCTTCCTTGAAGTTTACAGGCAGCCGGATACGCACCTTTATTCGATGGCCGACGAGCCGCTCGGGAATATAGGTAATTTCAACATGAGCCGCTCTTTCGCGCGCCATAAAGACTGAACGAGAAAACAACTAACAGACACGGGGCATCAAGTGCTCGCTTAATCGATTTGCCTCTGAATACTCAGGGCGTATCGCGCATCAGTACCAGGACGGCTCCATTCTTCAAGCGCACTTCATAACGATCCGCCTTCTGCCGATTGAAATGCACGATGCCGGTTCCTTCGCCCCCATACAGCCACAGGCCATCGGGGGTCGGTTCCCAGTTGGCCGGACGCTCGCCCAGCCAGCCGGCGATGCACTCCAGGTCACCACTCAAGCGCGGCGACCGCAGCGCCAGATCAAGCTCGCAGACCTGGTTTTTTTCACCTTCGGGGTACATCCGCCACTGGCCGACAAGGGCCTCGGGGCTGGTCATGAGCAGGCTGCTCGCCATGGTGACTTCTCCAGAAAACGCCAGAAACGCAGCCATCAGCCACGTCGAATAGGTACTGCGGACAAAGGTCTTGATCATGGACATGGACTACCAGGCCAGAAGGCAGCGCTGCAGCGCTGCCCTTACCGCATCAACTCAAGCCACGATATCCGTGACCGCTGCCTGGCCCACGGTGGTCACCAGGAAATCGGCGACGCCGTGCCCGGAAAAGTCCACCGCCAGGGTACCCAGGTTGGTGCCCGAGGCATACGTCAGCACCGCATCGCCGGCGTGACCGGTGAACGCATTGACGAAGCTCAGGCCCGCACCATGGGTGATCCCGGACAAATCGATCTTGTCCTGGCCACTGGTGAAATCCATGATCCGATCGACCGCTTTCGGCGCCGAGTCGGAAACCGCGGCGAACACGAAGGTATCGTTGCCCGAACCGCCCCAGAGCTTGTCGGCACCGCCAGCCCCGTAGAGGATGTCGTTGCCGGCACCGCCGCGCAGTTCGTTGGCCGCGTCGTTGCCGATCAGCAGGTCATTGCCCGAACCGCCAATGGCATTCTCGATCGTCACGCCCTGGGCAATGGAGA
>JARLJI010000201.1 GCA_031291295.1 Rhodoferax sp.
CGGTAACGAAAGCTATCCGGATCTCTTTCAGCCCTACGGCGGATTTCCCGATGGCGTTCGCGTGGAAGGCGGATACATTACGATGCCCGAGCTGCCCGGTATCGGCTTCGAAGGCAAGAGCGATTTGATCACCGTTATGCGCAAGCTCGCCGAGTAGGCCGGGATGACCGAGAACGATCGTCCCAAATCACGTCGTAAACGCTCGTGGCTAGGCCCCTTGTGGCTGCAGGTGCTGGTCGCCATGGTGCTGGGTGCAGTGGTGGGTGCGCTGTTTCCCCACGGCGCCGCCATGCTTAAGCCGCTGGGTGACGGCTTCATCCGGCTCATCAGCATGACGCTGGCGCCGGTCATCTTTCTGAGCGTAGCGCTGGGCATCGCGCACATGGGCGACCTGAAGGAAGTGGGCCGCGTCGGCATCAAGGCGCTGCTCTACTTCGAGGTCGTCTCCACCATCGCGCTCGTGATGGGCCTGGTGGCGATTGACACACTGCACCCCGGCAACGGGATGAACGTGAACGCCTCCGCGCTGAGCCCACAGGCGGTGAGCGGATACACCACCATGGCGCAAAACCGCGGCGGTGCGGTGGACTTTTTGCTCAACATGATTCCGACCAGCATGGTAGGCGCCTTCACGGGCGGCAACATGCTCCAGGTCGTGCTGCTCGGTGTTCTATTCGGGCTGGCCCTGGCGCGGTTCAACGAGACCGCCAAGCCCCTGGTTGACCTGCTGCAACTGCTGCTGCGCGCCGTCTTCGGGGTGGTCGGCTTCATCATGGCGCTGGCGCCGATTGGAGCCTTCGGCGCCATGGCCTTTAGCGTGGGGCAATACGGGCTCGGCAGCCTTCGCCAGCTCGTTGTCTTCACGGTCGAGGTCTGGATCGTGGCGGCGGTGTTTGTGGTCGCCGTGCTGGGACCGATCATGCGGCTCGCCGGTTTCAGTCTCTATCGACTGCTCGTTTACTTTCGCGACGAACTGTTGGTCGCGGCGGGCACGGCTTCGTCCGAGGCCGTGCTGGCTCCACTCATGCGCAAGCTCGAAGAGCTGGGATGTGATAAGGCCGTGGTGGGCATGGTGGTGCCGGCCGGCTACGCCTTCAACGCCTGCGGAACTGCGATCTACCTGAGCATGGGAGCCATTTTCATTGCGCAGGCTACAGGCACCCACTTGACGTTAGCCGATCAGATCACGGTTCTGATGGTGTTGATGCTGACGTCTAAAGGGTCAGCGGGAGTGGCCGGAGCTGGGTTTGTAACGCTGGCTGCGACCCTGGCCACCATGCCGCAGATTCCGGTTGCCGGACTGGTTCTGCTGCTGGGTGTGGAGCGGCTGATCAATGCGGCTCGCTCCGTGGTAAACGTGATCGGAAACGGCGTGGCCACCATTGTGGTTGCCAAGTGGGAACATGCTTTCGACGCCGACCTCGCGGCCCAGACACTGAG
>JARLJI010000202.1 GCA_031291295.1 Rhodoferax sp.
GGCTGCGCCACACTGGCCTCGCGCGGCTTCATGCGCTGCGCCAGCTTGTCAAAGTACAGATAGACCACCGGCGTGGTGAACAGGGTGAGCATCTGCGAGAAGATGAGACCGCCGACAATACTGACGCCGAGGGGCATGCGCAGCTCAGCGCCGACGCCGCCGCCCAGAGCCAGCGGCAGACCGCCCAGCATCGCGGCCATGGTGGTCATGATGATGGGACGGAAGCGCAGCAGGGAGGCCTGGAAAATGGCATCCTCCGCGGACTTGCCCTCATTGCGCTCGGCTGCGAGCGCAAAGTCGATCATCATGATGGCGTTCTTCTGCACAATGCCGATGAGCAAGATGATGCCGATGAGCGCGATGACGCTGAACTCGACGCGCGTGATGAGCAGGGCCAGCAGCGCGCCCACGCCGGCCGAGGGCAGCGTGGAGATGATGGTGATGGGGTGGATGTAGCTCTCGTAGAGCACGCCCAGCACGATGTAGACGGTGACGAGTGCGGCCAGAATGAGGAGTGGCTCATTGGACAGCGACGTCTGGAACGCTGCGGCCGTACCCTGGAAGCTGGCGTTGACCGAGGCGGGCATGCCGATGGCCTGCTCTACGCGGTTGACCGCATTGACCGCGTCACCCAACGCCTTGCCCGGCGCCAGGTTGAAGCTGACCACGGTGGAGGGGAACTGTCCCTGGTGGCCGATGGATAGCTGCGCGCGTGTCTGCTCCCAGTGGGCCAGCGTGCTGAGCGGCACCTGGGTGCCGTTGCCGGACTTCACATAGAGATTGTTCAGCGTCGAGGGGTCGGTCTGGAAGTTGGGCGCCACCTCCATCACCACGTGGTACTGGTTCAGCTGGGTAAAGATGGTGGAGACCTGGCGCTGGCCGAAGGCATCGTAGAGCGTGTTGTCGATGTCGGCCATGCCGATGCCCAGGCGCGAAGCGGTGTCGCGGTCGATAACCAGCTCAGCCCCGAGGCCCTCGTCCTGCAGGTCGCTGGCCACGTCGGTGAGCGCGGGCTCCCTGCTCAGGCCGTCCACCATCTTGCGCGTGTAGGTGGCCAGCTCGGTCTGGTTGGGATCTTCAAGTGCGTACTGGAACTGCGTGCGGCTCACGCGGTCTTCCACCGTCAGATCCTGCAGCGGCTGCAGAAAGAGCTGGATGCCTTCGACGGCAGCGAGCTTGCCCTGCAGACGATGGATGACGTCAGTGGCGGAGACCTTGCGCACGTCGAGCGGCTTCAGGCTGATCTGGATACGGCCGGA
>JARLJI010000203.1 GCA_031291295.1 Rhodoferax sp.
CATCGCCACCTCGGCAACGGTGGTCTGCCGGGGCGTGCTGTTGAGCAGTTCGCGGTGGGCGCTGTTCAGCCGGCGCAGGCGCAGCCACTGAGCCGGGGCCATGCCGGTGTAGGCCTTGAACGCATGTTGCAGATGCCGCAGCGGCACCTCGGCGATGCGCGAAAGCTCCAGCAGGTTGAGGGTTTCGTAGGGCACGTCGGCGGACCAGTCAAATACCCGCTTCATGATGATACGCTCCTCGGCGCGGCGTTGCAGGGCGCCGCGGCGCAGGCACACCGAAGCGTTGTCGAGGATGAACAGGCAGTCGTCCAGCAATTGCTGGGTCAGCGCCTCGCGGCTTGGCGGGTCGAAGGTCTGGGACAGGCGGGTGAGGGTACCGCTCAGCCAGCGATTGAACAGGGCGTTTTGCTGTGAGCTCAAGGGCGCCATGAACAGCCCTTCCAGCCGGGCGATATCCAGGCCTTGGCGTTGGACGAACTCAGGCCCGAACACCACGGCCACTTCCCGGTAGTTTTCCGGGGTGATCCAGATGTTCCGGCTCTCGCCATTCAACACATACAGCGCGTTGTCGCTGCCATCGAAACAGAACGCCAGCGAGCCTTCGGGGGCGCTGAAGTTCTGCTCCACGCGGGTGTTCATGCACTCTTCGTAGATCTCCACGCCCTGCAGGTCCAGGTAGCGAATCAACCCGGCAAAGTGCCCCGGTGACATCTGCTGATACTGCTGGACCCAGCCCGGTGTCGCGCGAATCAGTTCGGCCACGTCGCCGGTATTGAAGGCCTGGACGTGTAATGGCGTTGACGCTGTCATGCGAGAGCCTTTGCGCACTTTTTTGGTGCGTTCTGTTTGGCGGAAAGTGGATAGATGGAATGTGTCGGCGTGGCCAAGATAGTCGCCAACGCGCCCCATGGGAAGTATCCCCTTCAAACGGCGGCGCTGATAAAACCCAGAACGAGGTCTTTATGAATGCCCCCTTCGATCAGCTGTCCACGTGGCTGAAAGAACACAAGATTACCGAAGTCGAATGTGTTGTCAGTGATTTGACTGGCATCGCCCGCGGCAAAATCGCACCC
>JARLJI010000204.1 GCA_031291295.1 Rhodoferax sp.
CGACCGACCCAGAGCACGAGTCCCTCAAAGAGTGGATCGGCGGCTCGTTCGACCCCACCGCTTTCGATGTCGCCGAGGTCAATGAGCGACTGAAGCCATCTGAAACTTGACTGTCAAGAACGGTACTGGTCGGGCGCTTACCTACAACAAGGAGTCGATGGAAGATTTCATGAAGCGATTCAACGCTATCAAGGCGACCTTGCCGGACGAAATGACGGATGACCAGCTAAAGGCCCATGGTGCGGTGGACGTGACGGACGACCACCGGGGACTCGGGATCATCATCGGGTGCGGGCAATGATGGCGCCGTCGTGGGCAAGTTCAACAACCATCAGTCAGTGATGCATAACAGTTTGGAGCAGGGAATGAATTTCAAGAAAAATTTCAAATCACGCGGGCGCAGGGTCATGCCAGTGGGGGGACGGCCAGCAATCAAGGCAGGTGGTTCCACGAGAAAATTAGTAGCATGCCTTGGCATTGTGATCGCCGTCTGCTGCCTACAAAAGGCGGAAGCCACCCCAGTTGAAACATTAACCTTTCAAATGAATTTCCAAGGCTACGACTACCTGAGTCGAAATCCGGTTGGAACCGCATTTCAGGACACGATAACGGTTTCATTTCCATTTGTGCAGGCGACAGATGCAAACTGGTGCTTCTATGGACCACCGGAACTCTGCTTAGGAAATGCAACACGCACCAGCGGCTCAACCGTCACATCCAATATCGTGGGCAATCTTTGGATCGCTCAATACCAGTCAATGTTGAGTAGCTTAAATGCCGGTCAACTAACCCCGTACGACAGTATGAACACAACGATGGCAGACAACCTGAGTGACAGCACCTATGCACCCACACCATACGTTCAGCGGTTCTTCAACTATATTGACAACCGATCCACTTACCAGACAAATGATGGAACAGTTTGGCTTGACAGCCGCACATGGCTTATGGGCCAGATTCTAGGGGATACAGGCAATACAGAAGTGCCAACTCTAGGCAATCTGAATGATCAAATCATAGCTCTAAATAGTCAGCCATGGCGTATGGATTTTCAGGTCAGTGCGGACCTAATGCTTCCCGATAATAGTTCGGGCCCTGAGCTGTTTGACGTGGATTACATAGGATTTGGACAACTTACAAGCATCACTCTGGGTGACACAACGGTTTTCGGCGCTACGCCAATCCCGGAACCCACTTCCTTGGCACTTATGGGTGTCGCGTTGCTCGCGTTAGTCTGTGTCCGTCGCAATCGGGCTAGAGAATACGAGTGACCACAGACACTGAGATTGCCATACCCATGAATAATGACTTGGTATCAGTAAAGGCAACCGACATCCCCGATTTGGTCGACCAACTGCGCGACAAAGGCGGTGATGCTTCATATGCGGTAGTCATGTTTTGCTCACCGTACGCATTCTCAGGAGAGGACCCAATCATCAATCTTCAGTACTCGGTGGAAGGCAGCGTGCTGGGCCTTGATTGGGTGTTGTTGGGCGCACGGAACATCGAGGACAAGGAGCGGATAGCCGCGTTCATCACCCGCGCAGGCCATGCCGTGACAGAGCAGGAAATGAACAACGTGCGATTCCTGCGTGTGGAGGGCGGCGATGTTGCTGATCTTGGCTTCCGGATCGTCACGGAGTACTACCAGATCAAGCCTACCGCCGAAATTGATCTTCTAGTTGACGGGTTTGAGTACGTTCAGCGTCCAAATGGGCTACAGCCGACTCAGGAAGCGGCGACTCACAATCAACAGGGCAAACCGGCGCCAGTAACGGCTCAGGAGTTTCTAAAAAACGTGAAACCGTGGGAAGAGAGGCTGGCGGAGCTGCGGGCCGAGTTTCCGGGGCCTACGGACGAGCAATTGGAGGGGTTAGTGCCGTAGTGGTGAGCGGCACGACGATAGCCACCAGCCCAGACGCAACGGCCTTGTCAGGGGCGGTCAAATCTGGATAAGTTTTGCAACTGGCTGCAGCAGCTGGGTAGTTGCTCCACCCGCCCCAAAGCCGACACTGGATTTGAGCGGCAGCAACCGGCGACGGTGACTAGTTCTAGTAGACTGAGGGCAGCCAAGTCGCGATCCTGCTGCCGATTGCTGTTACCGACCCAAAGCAGTCCTTCCGTCCCTGAAACAACGTCCCCCACATAACTGATGAATGCAGTAGAGATCGAAGAAGCCATATCGGATTTGGCCCTGCAGCCCTTCGATGCGGCAGAGTTTCCGTTCGCGTTCCTGGCCGCTTTCGGCAACAAGGATACGGCTCTCAAGCGCCTGCGCACCGGCAACAACAACGCCTCGGATGTGCCGGGTGGCGTGCTCCAGCGCAACAACATCCATATCGCCGTGTGCGAAGCCGGCACTGTGGGCGAAACCTTCAAAGTGCTGCGCGCCAGTCCGGCTACCACCAAGGCCAAGGTCAAGTTCATTCTCGCAACTGACGGACAGACCCTGGAGGCCGAAGAACTGGCCGGTGGCGAAACCATCACCTGCGGCTATCCGGACTTCCCCAACCATTTCGGCTTCTTCCTGCCGCTGGCCGGCATCTCCACTATCAAGGAGATCAAGGACAACCCCATCGACGTGCGCGCCACCGGGCGCCTGAACAAGCTGTACGTTGAACTGCTGCGCGAAAACCCGGACTGGGCCAAGGACGAGCGCCGTGCCGACATGAACCACTACATGGCGCGCCTGGTGTTCTGCTTCTTTGCCGAAGACACCGACATCTTCCATGGAGAGGGCCTGTTCACCCGGACCGTGGAGCAGATGAGCGAGCGTGACGGCTCCAACACCCATGAGGTGCTGCAAGCCATCTTCCGCGCCATGAACATCAAGGTCGCCGAGCGTGGCAATGTCGAGCCCCGTTTGCCCAACTGGGCCAATGGCTTCCCCTATGTGAATGGCGGCTTGTTCTCTGGCAGCACCGACGTACCACGCTTCACGCGCATGGCGCGCACCTACCTGCTGCATACCGGCGGCCTGAACTGGAAACAAATCAATCCGGACATCTTTGGCAGCATGATCCAGGCCGTGGCCGACGACGAAGAACGCGGCGCCCTGGGCATGCACTACACCAGCGTGCCCAACATCCTGAAGGTGTTGAACCCCCTGTTTCTGGATGACCTGCGCGCACAGTTGGCCGAAGCCGGTGATAACGAACGCAAGCTGCTGAACCTGCGCAAGCGCATGGCGCGCATCCGCGTGTTCGACCCGGCCTGCGGCTCCGGCAATTTTCTGGTCATCGCCTACAAGCAGATGCGCGAGATCGAGGCGGAAATCAACTGCCGCCGTGGCGAGTCGAATCTGGGCAGCGAGATTCCGCTGACCAACTTCAGGGGCATCGAGCTACGCGACTTTCCGGCTGAGATTGCTCGCCTGGCGCTGATCATTGCCGAGTTCCAATGCGATGTGATGTATCGCGGGCAGAAGGATGCATTGGCGGAGTTTCTGCCGCTGGATGCACAGAACTGGATTGTCTGCGGCAATGCGCTGCGGCTGGATTGGTTAAGCCTTTGTGGATACAAGGGCATGGGCGTAAAGCTCGTATCCGATGACTTGTTTGGAACGCCTCTGAATCAGGCGGAGATTGATTTCGCGAACGAAGGGGGAGAGACATATATCTGCGGCAATCCCCCTTACCTAGGTAGCAGAGGTCAGGCCGATGAACAGAAAGCCGACCTGCAACAGATTTTCGAAGGCCGCGTCAAAAGCTGGAAGTCGCTGGACTATGTAGCCGGCTGGTTTCTAAAGGCTGCTGACTACTGTTCGCACACGTCGGCAGCCGCCGCCTTCGTCTCCACAAATTCACTATGCCAAGGTTTGCAGGTGCCGATTCTGTGGTCGGAAATTTTCGCTCGCAATTGTCAGATATTCTTTGCACACACTTCTTTCAAATGGGCCAACCTTGCCAGCCACAACGCGGGCGTGACCGTAGCCATCATTGGTATCAGCGCGCAAGCGCGTAGCCCGCGCCGCCTGTTCTCCCTGGATGAACAAGGCCAGACCATCGAGCGTCAGTGCGATCAGATCAACGCCTATTTGACATCCAACAAAAACATCTTCATCGATAAAATGTCGTCTCCCGTGAGTGGGCTGGCAGAAATGACATTTGGAAACACGCCAATTGACGGGGGCAATTTGTTGATGGCGCGTAGCGACCTTGAAGCACTTAACCTGCCATCCGAAGAGAGTTCACGACTCATACGCCGAATTTTCGGCTCGGCTGAGTTCATTCGCGGTTTGGAGCGCTATTGTCTTTGGATTGAAGACGCGAATCTGGACTTGGCTTTATCAATCGAACCCATACGTCAACGGGTCGAGAGGGTACGCGCACTGAGAGAGAAAGGCGGTCAAACAGCAAGAGATATGGCGGAAAGGCCACATCAGTTTCAAAGAACGATCTGCGCAAAGCAAAGTACGATCATCGTGCCCGGTGTTTCGTCTGAATCGCGCGATTACTTACCGTGTGGCTACGAACCCGCCGGAACCATCGTCAGCAACCTCGCCTTCGCCCTCTACGACGCCCCCCTCTGGAATATGGCGCTCATCGCCTCCCGCCTGCATCTGGTCTGGATTGGCACAGTCTGCGGCAAGATGAAAACAGATTTTCGCTACTCCAATACTCTCGGCTGGAACACCTTCCCCGTCCCCCTGCTCACCGAGCAGAACAAGGCCGACCTGACCGCCTGCGCCGAAAACATCCTGCTGGCCCGCGAGGCCCACTTCCCCGCCACCATCGCCGATCTGTACAACCCTGACAACATGCCCGACAACCTGCGCCACGCCCACGAGCACAACGACGAAGTGCTGGAGCGCATCTACATCGGCCGCCGTTTCAGGAACGACACCGAGCGCCTGGAAAAACTGTTTGAGCTATATACGAAGATGACGGCGTCGGCCAAAGCCAAACCCGCGAAGAAAGTGACAAGGGGGAAGAAAGCATGAGCGATGCCATGGGTGATAAGCCCACTAGCCTGATCTCGCCTCCCGAGGGCTATGCCGACTGGCTGGCCGATCTCAAAGGCCGAATCCACAGCGCCCAGCAACGCGCCACGCTGGCGGTCAACCGCGAACTGGTGCTGTTGTACTGGCAGATCGGGCGCGACATTCTGGCGCGGCAGGCCGCGCAGGGCTGGGGTGCCAAGGTCATCGAGCGGCTGGCGCAGGATTTGCGCACGGCGTTTCCTGAAATGAAGGGCTTTTCTCGCGCCAACCTCATGTACATGCGCGCCTTTGCCGAAGCCTGGCCCGATGCCGAAATCGTCCAACAGGCTGTTGGACAATTGCCCTGGGGGCACAACCTGGTGCTGCTCACCAAGCTGAAACAGCCAGAGCTGCGGCTGGCGTATGCCCAAAGTGCCATTGAACACGGCTGGTCGCGCAATGTGCTGAACATCCATATTGAGACCCGTCGGTTGGAGCGCTCGGGCAACGCCGTCACCAATTTTGCTGAACGCCTGCCCGCACCAGGCACGGATCTGGCCCGGCAGTCCCTCAAGGACCCCTACCTGTTTGATTTTCTGGATGTGGGCAAGGAGGCGGGTGAGCGGGAAATCGAAGCTGCGCTGGTCAAGCACATCACGCAGTTCTTGCTGGAGCTGGGTGCAGGCTTTGCTTTTGTCGGGCGTCAGGTGCATCTGGAGGTCGGAGGCGACGATTTTTTCATCGACCTGTTGTTCTACCACCTCAAGCTGCGTTGCTATGTGGTGATTGAACTCAAGGCCGAGAAATTCAAGCCCGAGCACCTCGGGCAGTTGAGCTTTTATCTCACGGCGGTGGACATGCAGGTCAAGGCGGAACATGACAGCCCCACCATTGGTCTGCTGCTGTGCAAAAGCAAGAACAAAGTGGTGGCCGAATATGCCTTGGGTGGCAAAGATCATCCCATTGGCGTGGCGGAATACCAGTTGATCGAATCGCTGCCCGCTGAACTGCAAACCAGCCTGCCCAGCATCGAACAGATCGAGCGCGAACTGGCGGGCGACGGCACATCCATGGACAACGACTCGCAATGAGCACCCCAAGCAACCCAACCAACGCCTACACCGTGCCGTCGGTGTCCATCACCACGGCGCGCACAGGTGCATCCAGCAAGGCCAACGCGCTGGGCATGCGCGCCATGCAGGAGCGCGCCTATGCCAAGCGCGGCGAGCAATACCTGCTGATCAAGTCGCCACCGGCTTCGGGCAAATCCCGCGCGCTGATGTTCATCGCGTTGGACAAGCTCAACAACCAGGGGTTGCAGCAAGCCATCATCGTGGTGCCAGAGCGTTCCATTGGCAGCAGCTTTGCCGACGAGCCCCTCAGCCAGTACGGCTTCTATTGGGATTGGCAGGTCGCCCCGCAATGGAACCTGTGCAACGCCCCTGGGGTGGACGATGTGAAGGTAGCCAAGTCCAAGGTCAAGGCCGTGGGCGAGTTCCTTGCCAGCACCGATAAGTTGCTGGTCTGCACCCACGCCACCTTCCGCTTTGCGGTGGAAGAGCTGGGCATCCAGGCCTTCGACAACCGCCTGATCGCCATAGACGAGTTTCACCACGTCTCCAGCAACCCGGACAACAAGCTGGGGAGTCAGCTGGGCGCCTTCATCGCCCGCGACAAGGTGCATATGGTGGCCATGACCGGCTCCTACTTTCGTGGCGACAGCGAGGCGGTGTTGGCCCCAGCGGACGAGGCCAAGTTCGAGACAGTCACCTACACGTACTACGAGCAGCTCAACGGCTACCGCTGGCTCAAATCGCTGGACATTGGCTACTTCTTCTACACGGGCCGTTACGTGGATGCCATCGCCAAGGTGCTGGACCCGGCGCTGAAAACCATCGTCCACATTCCAAGCGTCAATTCGCGCGAGAGCTTGCAAGACAAGGAGCGCGAAGTCAATGAAATCATGAACACGCTGGGCGAATGGAAGGGCATCGACCCGACCACCGGCTTCCATCTGGTGCAGACTAGGGAGGGCCACATGCTGAGGGTGGCCGACCTGGTGGACGACAGTGATCCGGCCAAGCGCTCCCGCGTGCTGGCTGCGCTGAAAGACCCGGCGCAAAAGGACAACCGCGACAACGTCAATATCATCATCGCGTTAGGCATGGCGAAGGAAGGCTTTGATTGGATCTGGTGCGAACACGCACTGACCGTTGGCTACCGCAGCAGCCTCACCGAAATTGTGCAGATCATTGGCCGCGCCACCCGAGACGCCGAGGGCAAGGAGCGGGCGCGTTTTACCAACTTGATCGCGGAACCCACGGCCGAACAAGCCGCCGTGGCCGAGGCGGTGAACGACATGCTCAAGGCCATTTCCGCCAGTTTGCTGATGGAACAGGTGCTGGCCCCGCGCTATGAGTTCACCCCGAAAAACTTCGGCCCAAAAGAAGGCTTCGACTACGGCGAGGAAGGCTACAAAGACGGCGGCCACAACATGGGGGTGAACAAGGACACCGGCCAGATTCACGTGGAGATCAACGGGCTAGCAACGCCGCAGAGCCCGGAGGCTACGCGCATCTGCAGGGAGGACTTGAACGAAGTCGTCACCAGTTTCTTGCAGGACAAAACCGTGCTTGAGCGCGGCCTGTTCGACAAGGAAAACACCCTGCCCGAAGAACTGACCCAGTTGCGCATGGGCAAGATCGTGCGCGAGCGTTATCCTGAACTGGGCGCGGACGATCACGAGGCCATCCGACAACACGCCGTCGCCGCCATGAACATCACCCAGCAGGCCAAGCTGGCGTTGGCCCAAGCCGAGGCCGGCGGCGGTGCCACGGCGCAAGGCAACACGGCATTGCTGGATGGCGTGCGCAAGTTCGTCAATGTGCGCGACCTGGACATCGACCTGATCGACCGTATCAATCCCTTCGATGCTGCGTATGCGGTGCTCGCGAAAACGATGGATGAGAAATCGCTGCGCCAGGTGCAGGCCAGCATTGCCGCCAAGAAGGTGAGCATTCCCGAAGACGAAGCCCGTGAGCTGGCAAAGCGCGCCTTGCAGTTCAAGAACGAGCGTGGCCGTCTGCCAGACATCAACTCCGCCGATGTATGGGAAAAGCGCATGGCCGAAGGCGTGGCCGTGCTGGCGCGTTACCGTGCACAGGCCAAGGCGGCACAGGCCCAGGGGGATTCCAGCAATGGCTGATATCGACGATGACGAACTGCTGGATGCGCTCGGGGTAGAAGTCACTCCCCTCAAGGCCTCCAGCCGAACCCCGCGCGAGGAGCGCATCATCGCGGGCTTCGAGGACATCCTGCGCTTCCATCAGGCCCATGGCCGCGCCCCACGGCATGGCGAGGGGCACGACATCTTCGAGCGCCTGTATGCGGTGCGCCTGGACCAGCTACGCAGGTTGCCGGAGGCGCAGACCCTGCTGGCTGAGCTGGATGCTCCCGGCCTCCTGTCCCATACGCCAGCGGGACCCTCGGCCGATGCCGATGACCTTGACGCAGACGCCTTGCTGGCCGAGCTGGGTATTGGCGATGAACCCGCAGACCAGAACAACATCACCGTGTTGCACCATGTGCGTTCTAGCGTTGTAAAGCGAGCGGCGGAGGAGATCGCGAATCGGGCCCGCTGCATTGACTTCGATCACTTCGAACCACTGTTTGAAAAAGTCAAGACGGATCTCGGCAGCGGTCTGCGCAAGACACGTATGTTCCAGACCCGCTCCATGGACGAAATTCAGCAGGGAACGTTCTTCGTTGTCGGTGGGCAGATCGCATACATCGCCGAAGTAGGCGAAGAGTTCACCACCAAATATGACCGGCGCGACAGCAGGCTCCGCGTCATATTTGACAATGGAACAGAGAGTGAAGTGTTACAGCGCTCTCTTCAACGCGCGCTTCATCGCGATGAGGTGGCGCGTTTGATCACCGAGCCGAGCGCCGGACCACTATTTGGCGACGCGCCAGAGGCAGACGACATTGAAACCGGCACCATCTACGTGCTGCGCAGCCTCTCCAGCCACCCTTTCGTGGTCGAGCACCGCGAACTGATCCACAAGATCGGCGTGACCGGCGGCAAGGTGGAAACCCGCATCGCAGGCGCGGACAAAGACGCCACCTACCTCTTGGCCGCCGTGGAGGTGGTGGCCACGTACAAGCTCCACAACCTGAACCGCATCAGGCTGGAAAACATCTTCCACCGCTTGTTCGGCGCAGCACAGCTCGACTTGACTATCGAAGACCGCTTCGGACATCCGGTTAAACCGAGGGAATGGTTCCTGGTGCCGCTTCATGTGATTGACGAGGCGGTTGAGCGCATTCGGGGTGGGTCAATTACCGATGTGGTCTATGACCCGAAGACGGCACGGTTGGTCGGCTTATGACGTGGTTTTGTGCCGAGCTGGCGGGTTTGCCGGGAGACACTCGATGGTGCCGTTCTGGGGTGTCCGGTGTGGACGCACTGACGACGTGTCGAAACTGAAGCCGCCGGCCGAACTTCAAGTCGCTGGAGCTTGAAACCAGACGGGGATTGGTACAGGCTGCAGGTGGTCAGACTGCTGCACTTGAATGCAAACCATCCAGCTGTAGCCATTCATGGATTGCAACACCAATTGCAACAACCTTGACCTGAAAAGACGAAGGGCTTAGCTACTTTCGCAGCTAAGCCCTTGTTTTATATGGCTCCTCGACCTGGGCTCGAACCAGGGACCTACGGATTAACAGTCCGGCGCTCTACCAACTGAGCTATCGAGGAACAAGCCCTAAATTATAGCAATGTTTTTTGGGCAATCCTGGCGAGTCCCGAACTGAAATGCAGCGCGTCGCGGGGTACGTCAGGGGTGTTCCAGGTTCCGCAAGTTTCCGTCGCCCTTGAGCCGGTCACCTGCACATAGGGCATCGCCTGCGACACCGAGGTGTGTGGTCATTCAGAAGTGAGGGCCGCTATAAAAATAATAGCTATATGTCAATGCTGCATAAAGGCTACCGGTCTATTTCCTTTAAATCTTGCTGTGACTGATGACTTCCCGTCATGGCGCCTGGGTCGCGTCATATCTCGCCATCCCAGTCTGGATCTCTGATTTCAACTTTGCCACGGCCGCTTCGGGCTGCGCCGCAGCGACCAGTGCGCGCACGACCGCCACCGAGCCTACGCCGCTGGCGAGTACCTCGGGCAGTTTGCTACCGTCGATGCCGCCGATCGCCACCAGCGGATAGTCGCGCATCAGCCGGGCGTAGGCGGCCAGGCGGCCGGTGCCTTGCGGCGCGGTGGCCATCTGCTTGAGGGTGGTGGGGAACACCGCGCCCATGGCGATGTAGCTGGGGCTGAGGCGGTCGGCACGCAGCATTTCGGCGTAGCCGTGGCTGCTCAGGCCGAGCCGCAAACCGGCGGCGCGGATCGCCGACAGGTCGGCCGCACCGAGGTCTTCCTGCCCCAGGTGCACGCCGTATGCGCCAGCGGCGATGGCGGCTTGCCAGTGATCGTTGATGAACAGCAGTGTGTCCGTGCCCTTGACGGCCTCGACCGCCGCGCGCACTTCACGCTCCACGGCCTGGGCATCGCCGGATTTGAAGCGCAGCTGAACCGTGGGCACGCCGGCCCGCGCCATGCGCGCCACCCAGGCTGCATCGGGCAGCACGGCGTACAGCCCGAGTCGCTTGGGGCAACTGGCGAAGGCGTCCGGCCGCGGCCAGGCGCGCATGCCGAAGTCCCGGGGCTCGGCGGGCCAGTCGGCGGGATTGAACGGGCCCGTGCGCAGCGTCATCGCCTGCCAGGCGTGGGCCAGGCACTCGGCGTCGATTTCGATGAATCCCAAGTCCAGGCAGGCTTGTTTGGCGGCGCGGTAGACCGGCGCCTCGCTGCTGAAAGCCGGCGCGGTGCGGAGCTGCGGCGTCAGCCCGAGCGTGGCCTGGTGGGCCGACACAATGGCCTGTGCCATGTCGTGGTGTGAAGTCATGGTCAAGCCTCGTGCCAGAAAGGGGTGCCCAGCACTGGGGTGCTGGGCTGGGCCGCATCCTGTTCCACCATGGCGCCGGCAAGATGCGCGTCGCGGCCCGCCTGCACGGCACCGGCGAATGCGCCGGCCATGGCCACGGGATCCTGCGCGAGCGCGACGGCCGTGTTCAGCAGCACGCCGTCATAACCCCATTCCATCACCTGGCAGGCGTGCGAGGGCAGGCCCAGCCCGGCGTCGACGATCATGGGCACGGACAGGCGCTCGCGCAGCATGCGCAGGGCGTAGGGATTGACGGGGCCCTTGCCGGTGCCGATGGGCGCTGCCCACGGCATCACGGCCTGGCAACCCACGTCCACCAGGCGCTGGCACAGCACCAGATCCTCGGTGCAATAGGGCAGCACCAGGAAGCCGTCCTTGATCAGTCGGCTGGCTACGTCGACCAGGTTGAGGGTGTCGGGCTGCAGGGTGTAGTCGTCACCAATGAGCTCGAGCTTGATCCATGGCGTGGCAAACACCTCGCGTGCCATGTGCGCCGTGGTGATGGCCTCCTGCGCGCTGTGGCAGCCGGCGGTGTTGGGCAGCACCGGCACACCGAGCTTGCGCAGCAATTCCCAAAAGCCGTTGCTGGCGTCGCTAGCCGTCACATTCTGGCGCCGCAGCGAGGCGGTCAGCATCGCGGGCCGGGCGCGATGGACCGCCGCCTCCAGCGTGGCGGGGGAGGGGTACCGGGCCGTGCCCAGCAGCAGCCGGCTTTGGAACGCCTGGCCGTAAAGGACCAGTGGATCGGAAGAGATGGAGGTGTTCATGGGTGGGGTACTTTCAGCCGCCGGTGACCGGAAAGATGACTTCGATGTGATCGCCGGGCTGCAAAAGGGTTTGCGCGTAGTGCGTGTTGGGCACGAACTGCATGTTCACCGCCGTGGCGAACGGCGCCTGGGGTTGCAGGAGGGCGAGCGCATCGGCCAGGGTGGCACCGTTGGGGAGTTCGTGGGCGGTCTTGTTGAGGAAGATGTTCACGGGGTCACCCCCTCGGCGTGCTCGATGCGCAAGGCCAGGGCGCTGGCCAGCGGTGACGCGCCGGTGGTGACCAGTTCCATCACCACATCGAGCAGGGCCGGCGCAATCAGGAAGCCATGGCGGTACAGGCCGTTGATCTGCAGCATGCGCGGGCCCAGGTGGCGAATGGCCGGCAGATTGTCGGGCAGGGCGGGGCGGCACTGGGTGGCAATTTCCACGATGCGCGCTTCGGCGAAACCGGTGTGCACCGAATACGCCGCACTCAGCAACTCCAAGGTCGAGCGCACGCTGGCGGGGGAGAGATCGTCCGACTCGATTTCGGTCGCCCCGATCACAAACAGATGGTCTGGCTTGGGCGCGATGTAGAGCGGGTAACGGGGGTGGATCAGTCGCGTCGGGCGGCTCAGCGTCACCTCGGGCGCGTGGACCCGGATCACTTCGCCGCGCACGCCGCGCAGGGCCGCCCACTGGCCGCGCGCGCCCAAGCCCCGGCAGTCGAACAGCCAGTCGGGCTGGCCGCGCTGGCCGGGATCGAAGTCGCCGGGGTCGCGCGGACTGTGCCAGTGCAGCCCGACCTGTAGCGCCTCCAGTTGATGGAGCAGGGCCGTCAGCAACTGGTGGTTGTCCAGCTGGCCTTCGCCGGGCAGATAAAGCCCCTGCGTAAAACGCGAACCCAGTGCCGGCTCGAGCCGGGCCACGCCGGCCGCGTCCAGCGCCTGGGCGGCCGGCAGCGCCGGAATGCTGCGACGGGTGGCGACCATTTGATGGGAGAAGCGCGCGGCCTCCGCGGCATCCTGCCGGTGCCACAGGATCAGCGAGCCTTCCTGCTGGAAGAACACCGGCTGGTCGAGCTGCGCGATCAGCGCTGGCCAACGGAGCAGCGCATGGCGCCCCATTTGCACCACGCTGGTTTCGGTCACGGCGGATTCGGCCAGCGGCGCCAGCATGGCGGCCGCGACGCGGGCAGCGGCGCCCTCGGCTTGCGGGCCGCCAGCGTCGAACAGTTCGACCGCATGGCCCGCCCGTGCGAGCTGCACGGCCAGCAGCCGGCCCATCAGGCCGGCACCCAATACCACCGAGGTGGACAACTTTGACGAAGAGTGGAAATTCATGGGTCCATCTGCAGAAAACAGCTGGACAAAACGAGGCGGCCTCATTGGTGGAAACTTCCCACGCCAGCATGATCTGGATCGGGTCTTAGGGTTTTTCTCAGTCAAGCCAAGCCGGCCAGACACCCCTGTTTCATCCGTACCTCCAATTACATCACACCGCGCAGGCATTGGCTGCATCGCAACTTGCCGCATAATTTTCGCAATGACCATGAATGACTCTTTTCCAGCGCCGGGCGGCCACTACGCGCGGGTTCTGTCGATTGCCGGTTCGGACAGCGGCGGCGGCGCCGGTATCCAGGCCGACCTCAAGACCTTCTGTGCGCTGGGCTGCTATGGCATGACCGCCATCACGGCGATCACCGCGCAAAACACGGTGGGCGTCAGCGCCATCCATGGCATTCCGCCGGACATGGTGAAGGCCCAGATTCAGGCGGTGCTCGACGATATCGGCGTGGACGCCGTGAAGATTGGCATGCTCCATTCGCCCGAGATTGTGAAGGTGGTCGCCTGGGCGATTGACCACTACCAGCTCACGCAGGTGGTGCTCGATCCGGTGATGGTCGCCACCAGCGGCGACCGGCTCATCGCGCCAGAGACCGTGCAGGTTCTGGTGCAGGAGCTGTTTCCGCGTGCGACGGTGGTCACACCCAATCTGGATGAAGCGGCCTTGCTGCTGGGGCGGGACATCCGCGGCGTCGAAGCGCTCGACCAGGCCGCCAGTGACCTGCTGGCGCTGGGTGCGCGGGCGGTGCTGCTCAAGGGCGGCCATCTGCCGGGCGAGCAGGTGGTAGATGTGCTGGCGCAGACGGGTGGCGCCAGGCAACACCTGCAATCGGCGCGCATCGCCAGCCGCAACGTGCATGGCACCGGCTGCACGTTGTCATCGGCCATCGCGGCTTACCTGGCGCTAGGCTTGCCCTTGCCGCGAGCGGTCGAGCAGGCACGCGCCTACATTCTGGCGGCGATCGCTGCGGGCGCCGGCGTGCAAACGGGGCACGGGCACGGCCCCTTGAATCACGGCCACGCGCCCGTGCCCATGCGCACCGTGCCGCCGCTGTAAACGGTACGTCAGAGCCGGCGTATCGGGCGCTTGCGCCAGACCAGCCGGTAGTAGCTGGTTTGCAGCGCGAGCATGGCCAGGAAGGCCACGGGGTAGGCGACCCAGATGCCATTCAGGCCGATGCGATGGCTCATGCCCCAGGCCACAGGCACCTCGACCGCCAGGATCGCGAACATCGAGATGGCGGTTGGCACCAGCACGCTGCCGCTCGCACGCATCAGGCCCGACAGCACGGCGGACATGCCGAAAATGATGGAGCTCCACAGCATGATGTGCAAGAGGGTCTGCGCGACCTCGACCACTGGCGCGCTGGTAATGAAAAAGCCGATGATGGTGCGCGAGAACAGATAGGCCAGCACCACCAGGCTGCCCGTGATGAAGAGGTTCATCAGGATGCCCGTGCGGGCGATGGCACCCAGCGAATTCGCGCGCCCCGCGCCAATCGCCTGGGCGCCCAAAATGGACGCCGTGATGGCGATGGAGATGGCTGGAAACTGCACATAAGCCACGACCTGATTCACCGCGCCATACGCCGCCGTGGCGTTCGAGCCGAAGCCGTTGACCATGAACAGCACAGCCACCTCGGAGACCGACATGGTAATCATCTGTACCCCCGTCGGTAGTCCGATGCGCAGCACCTTGGCCAGAATCGCCCGGTCAATCTTCATGTGCCGTAAAAAGACCGCGTCCGGCGCCAGGGGGTGCTTGCGCCGGAGCATGTACCAGCCGAGCCAGAGCAGCGCCACGGCATACGAGGCCACGCTGGCCCAGGCGCCACTGGCGATGCCCATCATGGGCAGTCCGCCCCAGCCGCGGATCAGTGCCGGTGTCAGCACCAGTCCGATGACAGTGGACATCAACAGGGTCAGCAGCGGCGTGAGGGTGTCGCTGACCCCACGCATCATCGAGGTCGCCAGCAGAAACACAAAGATGCCGGGCGTGGCAATCAGCATGATGCGCGCATACGTCGTGGCCCCGGGCAGAATGTCGGCCGGCGTGCCCAGCAGGGTCAGCATTGGACCCGTGAGAGCGCCGCCGAACACGGCCACCACGAGGCCCGCGCTGATGCCCACAGTCAATGTGGTGCCGGCAATCGCCTTGACCCGGTCGTATTCCCTGGCGCCCCAGGCCTGGCCAATCAGCACCGAAGCGCCGGCGCCCAGGCCAATCAGGAAGGAGATGAAGAAAAACAACACCGGGAAAAATGCCGACACCGAGGCCAGCGCCTTGACGCCCAGCATCTGGCCGAGATAGACGTTATTGATGGTGCCGGACATGGCCTGCAGGATGTTGCTCAGCATCATGGGGCCGAGGAACACCAGAAATGCCTTCCACAGCGGTGGGCGTGTTTCCGGGGCGACTGCTGCGGTGCTCATTCGGCACTCCCTTCGGTGTGTGGCTGGGGCTGTGGTTCGAAGGCCGCTATTGCCAGCTTTTTCGCATGAAGGCGAACATCCACAGGCCACGCTTCCACCAGTTCGTCAAATCGGGCGGCATCGCCGGCGAACAGGGCCTTGGAGGCTTCTTCAAAGCCGCTCTGATGCCCGGCGATCGCCGACATAAAGCGGTAAGCCGCTTCCTGCGCCTGGCGCACACGGTCCTTGCCGGCGTTGGCGCGCCGTGCTTCTTCCACCAGTTTGCGCAGCGCCACTGATGCGCCGCCGGGCTGGCTGGCCAGCCAGTCCCAGTGCCGGGGCAGCAGCGTGACTTCGCGCGCCACCACGCCCAGCCGGGGACGGCCCGGGCCACGGTGCGTGTCTGCAGTGGCGTCACAAGGCGGGTTTTGTTCGCCGCCGTGATGCGGCCCTTGCGCAAGTCGCCGCGCCACGTCGTCCGGGGTACCGCGCAAATCGAGCTCGACCAGCACACAGGTGTCATCGTCAAACACCAGCACGGGCTCCGTGGAGCCTTGCTCGACCACCTTTTTAACCGCCATGGCCACGGCCTTCAGTTCGCCTGATGCGATGCACCGGCTCCCTTCAAAGGCAGTGCAGTGCGTGGATACCGATGTATTCATTTCTTGTTTCTCCGAAAATTCGACTGAATAATACCCGGATTAAATTAGTTTTCAATATCACCCGGGTAAAAATAAATCAAATCGGGCAGGCAAAAGAAAGGCCCGCACATGGCGGGCCTGATCGATGAGCGCAGCCGGCTCAGTCGAACACGGGCGTCTCCACGCCCAGCACCTTGTGCAGCTTGGGGCTGGTGGTGGTGTACTGCAGGTGGATCTTCTTGTCCGGGAAGATGAACGGCGCGGCCGCAAAGGCGGCCAGCGCACACTCGTGAAAGCCGCTCAAAATCAGCTTCTTCTTGCCCGGGTAGATGTTGATGTCGCCCACCGCAAAAATGCCGGGTACGCTGGTGGAAAACTTCTCGGTGTCGACCTTGAGCTGCTTGCGCTCGATATCCAGGCCCCATTCGGCGATCGGGCCCAGCTTCGGGCTGAGTCCGAAAAACACCAGCAGCACATCCAGCGGCACCACGCGGGTCACGCCGTCGGCGCCCGTCGCTTTGGCGCCCGTAAGCCGGCCATCTTTCTCCTCGTAGCCGGTGATCTGGCCGATGATGAACTGCATCTCGTAGGCGTTGCACAGCTCGTGCATCTTCGCGACGCTGGCCGGCGCCGCCTTGAAGCCGTCGCGGCGGTGGATCAGGATCACGCTCTCGGCCTTGTGCGGACCGTCCTTGACAAAGTTCAGCGCCCAGTCGAGGGCGGAGTCGCCGCCACCCACAATCACCAGGTTCTTCCCCGCAAAATCCGCCGGGTTCTTGACGCGATAGAACAGTTGCGAGCCTTCGAACTTGTCCAGGCCGTCAACCTTCAACAGGCGCGGCTGGAACGCACCGACACCGGCGGCGATGAAGATGGTCTTGGTCAGGAAACGCGTGCCCCTGGAGGTTTCGACATAAAATCGGCCCTCATCCTTCTTTTCCACCACCGTCACTTCCTGTCCAAAATGGAAGGTCGCGCCGAACGGCTCGATCTGCTTGAGCAGCGAGTCTGTCAGTTCCTGGCCGGTGCATACCGGCACGGCGGGAATGTCGTAGATCGGCTTGTCGGGGTAGAGCTCGACGCACTGGCCGCCGGGATGGGCCAGCGAGTCGATCACGTGGGCCTTGATCTCGAGCAGGCCGAGCTCGAACACCTGGAACAGGCCGACCGGGCCTGCGCCGACGATGACGGCATCGGTTTCAATCGGGCCATCGTGGGCTTGGGCGGTGTTGATCACTTCTTGGTTCAGTTGAGGTTCCATAATTCTTTCGCCGGGTCTGCGGCAAACCCGGTGCTTTAACGCACCAGCTCGCCGATTTTGTCGGTCTTGTCTTTCCATTCTTCGGCGTCGTCGAGCGCCGGTTTGCGTTTCGTGATGCTCTTCCAGCCGGGCGCATGGCTCAACTCGACATTGAGCTTGATGAAGGACATTTGATCAGCGGGAAGATCTTCTTCGGCGTAAATCGCATTCACCGGGCATTCGGGGATGCAGACCGCGCAGTCGATGCACTCGTCGGGGTCGATCACCAGCATGTTCGGGCCTTCGCGGAAGCAGTCCACGGGACAGACATCCACACAGTCGGTGTACTTGCAGCGGATACAGGATTCGGTGACGACGTGAGTCATATTTTGTTTTGTTCGGATCGGTCAAAAGAAGGGGCCAGCCCTTGATTTTATTGGGTTTTGCGCGCCGGGTCTCGGGGACAGGCCCCGAACCCGCGCCCCGAAGCGGTCAAACGCTGATCTGGCGCAAACTTTACTGCACCAGCAAGGCGCCCGACGTCTTGTTGGAGGCCGTGTCCACCAGCACCATCGAGCCCATCATGCGCGACTGCGCGTAGGGCCGCGTGGCAATGGGCTCCTGCAGCGCAAGTTCCACATGCCCGATGGCATTGGGGGCGAGCTCGGTAGCGTCCTCCTCGGCCAGGGTATTGATGTTGAGCCTGTGAACGATGCGGTTGACCCGGGCCTTGACCCAGCGATGGCCATGCAGGGCCCAGTAAACGCGGCCCGCCACCAGCGGCACATCGTCCATCCAGGCCACCGTGGCGTTCAGCGTGGTCTTGCCCTCAAGGCCGCTCGCGCCGTGCTCGTCATCCGGTTCGCTGGCCAGCAGCCAGTCGCCGCGCGACACATCGACCTCGCGGTCCAGCACGATGCCGGCGCTGCGTCCGGCCAGGATGGCCTTGGGCTGGCGCGCGTGATCGAGCACCTGCGCGACCGTGGCGGTTTGCCCGCTCGGCATGACCGTGATGCTTTGCCCTGGCTGCACGCCGCCCGTGGCGACGCGGCCCCAGAACACGCGCCGGCCCTGCGACGTATCGGAGGACGACGAGAACTTCTCGACCCATTGCACCGGAAAGGCAAACGGCTGGGTCGGGTCCGCCGGCGTGTTGGGCAACTGCTCCAGAATTTCCAGCAGACTGGGGCCGCTGTAGCCGCACCAGCCGTGGTGCTGCTCATCCGGAGCGGCCGCGCTGCGGTCCACCACGTTCCAGCCCTTGAGGGCGGAAATCGGGACGATGGCCCGGGCCGGAATCTGCGCCGATTCGGCAAAGGTGCGCAAGGCGGCACTGATGTTGGCAAAGGCCAACGTGGAGTCTGCCACTGCGTCGAGCTTGTTCACGGCAAACACGATCGACGGCACGCGCAGCAGATTCACCAGCAGCGAGTGGCGCCGGGTTTGCGCCAGCAATTCCAGTTGGGGGTTGTTCCAGTCCAGCTTGGTCGCATCCACCAGCACCACAGCAGCATCGGCGCTCGAGGCCGCCGTCACCATGTTGCGGGTGTACTGTTCGTGGCCCGGTGCGTCGCCGATGATGAACTTGCGCTGCTCGGTGGCGAAGTAGCGGTAGGCCACGTCGATGGTGATGCCCTGTTCGCGCTCGGCCGACAGGCCGTCGGTCAGCAGCGCCAGGTCGGTGGTGCCGCCGCGCTGCACGCCGGCCAGATGGTCCTGCAGCACCGTGCGGCTGTCCACCAGCAGGCGGCCGATCAAGGTGCACTTGCCGTCGTCGACCGATCCGCAGGTGATGAACCGCAGTGCCGATTCATGGTCATTTTGGCCTGCAGTCCCCGTGTACTCTTCGCGAGTTGCTATCAAAGTAGTAGTGCTCATCAGAAATACCCGTCCTTCTTGCGTTTTTCCATCGACGCGTCCGAGGTCTTGTCGTCCATGCGCGTGGCGCCGCGTTCGCTCACGTCGGCGGCCAGCGTCTCGATCACGACCTCGGCCGCCGAGCCGGCCAGGCTGGCCACCGGGCAGGTGCAGGTGATGTCGCCCACGGTGCGAAAGCGCACGTCCCGGGTGACAGCAACCTCACCGTCGCGCAGCGGCGTCAGCGGCGTCACGGGCACCAGCAGGCCTTTGCGTTCGACCACTTCGCGGGGGTGCGTGTAGTAGAGCTGCGGCAGGGCAATCTGTTCGCGCTCGATGTACTGCCAGACGTCCAGCTCGGTCCAGTTGGAGATCGGGAATACGCGAAAGTGTTCGCCGGGGGCCAGGCGCGTGTTGAACAGGGTCCACAGCTCGGGCCGCTGCGCCTTGGGCTGCCACTGGCCGAAGCCGTCGCGGTGCGAGAAGATGCGCTCCTTGGCGCGGGCCTTTTCCTCGTCGCGGCGCGCGCCGCCAATCAGCGCATCGAAGCGGAATTCATCAATCGCCTCGAGCAGCGTGACCGACTGGTGCACGTTGCGGCTCTCGCCCGCATGGGCCAGCCGCACGGTGCCGCGCGCCATCGAATCTTCCACCTTGCGCACGATCAGTTTGGCGCCGAGCTGGTGGGCGCGCAGGTCGCGGAAATCGGTCACTTCGGAGAAGTTGTGGCCGGTGTCGATCATCAAGAGCGGATAGGGAATGCGGCCGACGCCGAAGGCCTTCTCGGCGCACTTGAGCAGCACCAGCGAATCCTTGCCGCCCGAGAACAGCAGGGTTGGGCGCTCGAACGCGGCAGCGACCTCGCGCAGGATGAAGATGGTTTCTTCTTCCAGCGCGTCCAGGTGATGGTTGCTGAGGGTGTGGAGCAGTTCGGGTTCGAGCGAAAAGTCGGTACGGGCGTTCATGCGGTGGCCTCCTCGGAAGTATTTGTCGGTTTCACGTGCAGGCCGCACTCCTTCGCGGCCTCGTCTTCCCACCACCAGCGGCCGGCGCGGAAGTCCTCGCCCAGGCTGATGGCTCGCGTGCAGGGCGCGCAGCCGATGCTGGGATAAAACTGGTCGTGCAGCGGGTTGTAGGCCACCTGGTGCAGGGCGATGTAGTGCCACACGTCGCCCCAGGTCCAGTTCGCCAGCGGGTTGAACTTGACGCGGCCGGTGCCGCCGGCAACATCGCTGGTATCAATCATCGGCACCTCGGCGCGCGCGCCCGATTGTTCGCGGCGCATGCCCGTGAGCCAGGCCTTTTTGCCCGCTAACGCGCGCGCCAAAGGCTCGACCTTGCGGATATGGCAGCAGGCCTTGCGCAGATCAACGCTTTTGTACATGGCGTCCTTGCCTTCTTTGGCCACGAACTGGATCACCGATTCATTCACCGGTTTGAACACCTCGACCGGCGCCCGCGACGTGGCCTGCAGCTGCGCCAGCAGCTGCAGCGTCTCGGCGTGCAGCATGCCGGTCTCCAGCACGAAGATGCCGATGTCCAGTGTCAAAGCATTGATCAGGTGGCTGATCACCATGTCTTCGGCGCCGAGGCTGGAGGCCTGCGTGACGAGCGGCGCGGCTGCGCCCGGCGCGCGGGCGAAGTCGTGCGCGGCCAGCTTCAGCAGCGCCGTGGTGGCGGCCAGTTTCGCAGCGAAATCGGCTGACGGCCTGGCATGCAGCTCAACCGCGCTCATGCGGTGGCCTCCAAAAAGTGCGGCTGCCGGTGAACCGCGTCGGCTTGGTAGAACGCGTGGTAGCGGTCGAACTGGCGCTGCGCGGCGCTGGCATCGACACCTTCGCGCAACACGGCCGAATCAAACCCGGAGCGGTACATCTGCACCAGCTGGTCGATCAGCACGTCGCCGGTGGCGCGGATTTCGCCCTTGAAGCCAAGCCGGCGGCGCAGCAAAAAGGCCTGGCTGAAGGCGCGGCCGTCGGTGAACTTGGGGAAGTTCAGGTCGATGCGCTCGATGCCATCCAGCTTCAGCTCGCGCGGATCGGCGTCGTTCGCGAGTTCGATGACATTTTGGCTTGAAGCCCCCGTCTGGTGGGCGTTGTTAGTTATTAATTTAATAGTCATGGCAGTCTTTCAGGCAGCGACGGCTTCGGCTTCGGTCCTGTGGGCCGGTTTGCCGGTACTGATGCGCGCGCCATTGGCGGCGGCCTTGAACGGCTCGATGCCGACCCGGCGCAGCGTGGCGATGAAGGGCTCGCCGCTCTGGCGTACATCGCGGTAGGTGTTCAAAATGGCTTCGATCACCTCGGGCACTTCGTCCGCCGTGAACGACGGGCCGACGATCTTGCCCGGCGTGGCGGGGCCCGACAGCGTCGTGCCATCGGCGCCGCCCAGCGACACCTGGTACCACTCCTTGCCGTCCTTGTCGACGCCCAGCACACCGATGTGGCCGCTGTGGTGATGCCCGCAGGAGTTGATGCAGCCGCTCATGTGCAGGTCGATCTCGCCCAGGTCGTCGAGCTCGTCGAGGTCCTGGTAGCGCTGCATGAGGGCAGCGGCGATGGGCAGCGAGCGTGCATTCGCCAGCGAGCAGAAATCGCCGCCGGGGCAGACGATCATGTCGGTCAGCAGGCCGATGTTGGGACGCGCGAAACCGGCCTTGCGCGCGGCGCGCCACAGCTCGGGCAACTGGTCGCAGCGCACCCAGGGCAGGAGCAGGTTCTGGCTGTGTGTGACGCGCGCCTCGCCGGCGCTGAACTGGTCGGCCAGGTCGGCGGCAATCTCGAGCTGGTCGCCCGTGGCATCGCCGGGGGCTTGGCCGAGGCGCTTGAAGGACAGTGTCACGGCGCGCAGGTCGGGGTTTTTGTGCGGCGCCACGTTGCGCGCCAGCCAGCGGCCAAACTCGACATCGTCTTCCGCGGCGGCGCGCAGGATCTGCGCCATCTTGGCGTCCGCACCCTTGCGGTCGCATTGCAGGGTGGGCGGCACGAAAGAGGCCGTCACGCGGTCCAGCTCGGCCTGCGAAATGGTGTGCGGCGCGCCGTCGATCTCGACGATCTGCTTGTACTCGGCCTCCACCTCGTCGATGTAGCGCTGGCCTTCGGCCTTCACCAGGATCTTGATGCGCGCCTTCCAGACGTTGTCGCGCCGGCCGTAGCGGTTGTACACGCGAATCACGGCCTCGAGGTAGTTCATGAGCTGGTTCCACGGCAGGAACTCGCGCACCACGGTGCCTATGACCGGCGTGCGGCCCATGCCGCCGCCTATCAGCACCTTGAAGCCGAGCTCGCCCGCGTCATTGCGCCGCATCTGCAGCCCGACGTCGTACCAGCCGATGGCGGCGCGGTCTTCCTTGGCGCCGTTCAGGGCGATCTTGAATTTGCGCGGCAGGAACGCGAACTCGGGGTGCAGGGTGCTCCACTGGCGCAGGATTTCGCAGAACGGGCGCGGGTCGGCGATCTCGTCCACTGCGATGCCGGCCAGCTCTTCGGTGCTGATGTTGCGGATGGTGTTGCCGCTGGTCTGGATGCCATGCATGTTGACGGTTGCCAGCAGGTCCATCACATCGGCGGCCTTGTCCAGCGGGATCCAGTTGAACTGCACGTTGAGGCGCGTGGTGAAGTGGCCATAGCCCTTTTTCAGCTTGGGCGCGCCCAGCGTGCCCAGCTCGTCCTGTTTCGCCTGGGCGTCGCGGAAAATCTGGGCGTCGGGTTGGTCGTATTCGCGGGCAATTTTGGCCAGCACGCGCAACTGGGCGCTGGACAGCTCGCCATACGGCACGGCGATGCGCGCCATCGGTGCGTAGCGCTGGATGTACCAGCCGTTTTGCAGACGCAGCGGCTTGATCTCGTCGTCGCTGAGCTCGCCGGCCTGCCAGCGCTCGAGCTGGTCACGGAATTGCATGGCGCGCAGCTTGACGAACTGTTTGTCGAAGTCGGTGTATTGGTACATGGTTCAGTCAGTTCCAGGGTCGGTTGCGCGAAATATCAAAGGGCGATCAGCTTGGCCCCGGCATAGGCCATGAGCACGGACAAAAGGGAGCGAATCACGCGGTCGGGCGTCTTGCGCATCAGCAGGGAGCCGATCCAGATGCCGGGCAGCGAGCCTGCCAGCAGCCAGAGCAGCAGCGGCCAGTCGACCGAGCCGATGGAGGCGTGACCGAGGCCGGCCACCAGCGTCAGCGGCACGGCGTGGGCAATGTCGGCGGCCACGATGCGCGGCAGCGGCAGCGTGGGGTACAGCAGCATCAGCACCAGCACGCCAATGGCGCCGGCACCGACGGAGGTGAGCGTGACCAGCGCGCCCACAAGCGCGCCAAACAGCACGGCCAGCACCCGGCTGCGGGGCTGGATGGCCAGCGCCAGCGCGTCGGCGTTGATATGGCGCGGTGCGGCCTTGCCGGCCACCGCCTTGTACAGGGTGGCTGCCGCGGTCAGCAGCAGCGCGGCACCCAGTGTGCTGGTCATGATTTGCTGCACCGCTGGGTTGGCGGGCCCGACGGTATGCAGGATATAGAGCGTGACGAGGGCGGCCGGAATGCTGCCCACCGCCGTCAACCCGACCACGGACCAGTCGATCACCCGGGCGCGGGCCAGGCCGATCGAGCCACCCATCTTGGTGAAAGACGCAAACAGCAGGTCCGTGCCAATGGCCAGGTGCGGCTTGACGCGGAAAAAGAAGATCAGCAAGGGCGTCATCAACGAGCCGCCGCCGACCCCGGTCAGGCCGACGACAAAGCCGACAAAGAAGCCGGCGCAGATGAAAGCGAACTCATGCATGGACGCGACTTTAAAAGTGCGCCTTATAAAAACAAACTATTTATTTGTTCTACGCTTATATGCATAAGCTTATGCACCAGCATTGGTGCGATAGAGCTTCAGTCTTGCAGCAGCTGGCGGCCCCTGGCCAGATAAGCCTCCATCTCGGCCGGCGGGACCATGCCGCCGCCTGTGGCCCATACCAGATGGGTGGCGTGGGCAAGACGCGCCGGGCTCAGGCCGGCACGGGCCCGATAGCCCTGCCGCTCGCCCAGCACCCGGGCCATGCCCGGCACGCCGGCCAGCGCCGACGGCTCCAGGCGTATCCCTTCACAACTATCCATGAGCGCCAGCAAACGGTACAGCTCTTCGTCGCTGACGGTGTAGTAACCGTCCAGCAGGCGCTGCATGGCACGGCCGACAAAGCCGGAGGCGCGGCCCACGGCCAGCCCGTCGGCGGCGGTGACGTTGTCGATGCCGAAGTCCTGCACCGACACGGCATCGTGCAGCCCGGTATACACACCCAGCAGCATGCACGGCGAGTGGGTGGGTTCGGCAAAGATGCAGTGCACGGCGTCGCCGAAGGCCAGCTTGAGCCCGAAAGCCACGCCGCCAGGGCCGCCGCCCACGCCGCAAGGCAGGTAGACGAACAGCGGGTGTTCGGCGTCCACCTCGATATGGGCCGCGGCCAGCTGGCCTTTCAGCCGTTCCGCCGCCACCGCGTAGCCCAAAAACAGGCTGGTCGAGTTCTCGTCGTCGACAAAGTGGCAGTTGAGGTCGGATTCGGCCTGCTTGCGGCCCTCGGCCACCGCCACGCTGTAGTCGCAGGCGTACTCCACCACAGTGACGCCGTGCGAGCGCAGCTTGTCCTTCTTCCATTGGCGCGCGTCGGCCGACATGTGCACGGTCACCTGGAAACCCAGGCGCGCACTCATGATGCCGATCGACAGGCCCAGGTTGCCGGTGGAGCCGACGGCGATCTTGTACTGGCCAAAGAAGGCGCGCGCCTTGTCGCTGTCCAGCACGGCGTAATCGTCGCCGGCTTGCAGCAGGCCGCCGGCCAGTGCCAGGTCTTCGGCGTGCTTGAGCACTTCGTAAATGCCGCCTCTAGCCTTGATGGAGCCGGAAATCGGCAGATGGCTGTCGGTTTTGAGCCACAAGGCGCCGCCGCCTGGCGCCAGGCCGTAGCGCTGGCTCAACAGCGCTTGCAAGTCGGGCAGGGGCCGGATGCCCGATTCAATGATGCCGCCACTCGCCGCCGTCTCGGGAAACGCCCGCATGATGTAGGGTGAAAAGCGCGACAGCCGGGTGCTGGCGTCGGCCACGTCAGCGGCGGTGAGGCCCACGTCGCCCAGCGCCTGTGCCGTGGGGGCGATCGCCGGGTTGAACCAGCTGGTTTCTTTCAACGCCACCAGTTCGCGGATCAAGGGGTGGCTGGCGTACCAGTCTTCCAGTGTCTTGCCCAAAATCATGGTGCGGTTCCTTGATGGATCTAACTTTTTTGGCATAGGACGAATACGCAGGGGTGGTTTCAAGTGTTCGAAAATTCAACCCGCACAAGATTGCGATTTTGTACTTGTTTGACCTGTAGCCGCGCCGACGCTGTTAGAGTGCGTGGCCTTGGAGAATTCATGAAATCTGTTCGCACTGGTTCCCTGTTCGCAGCCTTGGGCTGCACTTTGTCGTTGCTGGCGTCGCCCTCGTTCGCGCAGGGGACACCCATCAGGATTGGTGAGATCAACAGCTATTCGGCCATTCCGCAGTTCACCCAGCCGTACAGGCAGGGCTGGCAGCTGGCGGTGGAAGAAATCAATGCCAGCGGCGGCCTGCTGGGCCGCAAGGTCGAAGTCATCGCGCGCGACGATGCCGGCAAACCCGAAGAAGCCCTGCGCCATGCGGTCGAGCTCACGTCCCGGGAAAAGGTTGATGTGCTGGCGGGTGGCTTTCTATCTAACGTGGGGCTCGCGCTGGCCGACTACGCGCAGAAAAACAAGCGCCTGTTCGTGGCCAGCGAGCCGCTCACTGACGCCATTGTCTGGGACAAGGGCAACCGTTACACCTTCCGCCTGCGCCCCAGCACCTACATGCAGGCCGCCATGCTGGTGGAAGAGGCCGCCAAACTGCCCGCCAGGCGCTGGGCCACGATCGCGCCCAACTACGAATACGGCCAGAGCGCAGTGGCCAGCTTCAAGGAGCTGCTCAAGGCCAAACGCCCCGACGTGGAGTTTGTCGGCGAGGCCTGGCCGGCGCAGGGCAAGCTCGATGCCGGCAGCACACTGTCCGCCATCATGCAAGCGAAGCCGGATGCGATTTTCAACGTGACCTTCGCGGCCGATCTGGCCAAGCTGGTGCGCGAGGGCAACCAGCGCGGCATTTTCCCGAAGATCCCCGTCGTCTCGATGCTCTCGGGCGAGCCCGAATACCTTGAAATGCTGAAGGACGAAACGCCCAAAGGCTGGATCGTGACCGGCTACCCCTGGGACCAGATCGACACGCCGGCACATGCCGCCTTCGCCACGCATTACTACAAGAAGTTCAACGAAAACCCCAAGGTCGGCTCCGTCGTGGGCTACGCCACCATGCAGGCCATCTTTGCCGCCATCAAAAAAGCCGGCAGCACGGACAACGAGAAACTCGTGACCGCCATGCGCGGCCTGAAATTCAGCACGCCGTTCGGGCCGGCCGAGTTCCGCGTGATCGACCAGCAGTCCACCATGGGGGCCTATGTGGGCAGGCTGGATGTGCGTGGCGGCAAGGGCACGATGGTGCAGTGGCGCTATGACGACGGCAAGAACTACATGCCGACCGATGCGTACGTCAGGGCGCGCCGGCCGGCCGAGGCGATGAAGTAGGGTGCTATTAATTAAGTAGCTATACCAGAAGGCGTGATAAGGGCTACAGGCCTTTTTTGTTAAAAATTTCCGCTCCGGGCGCTGCCACGGCGTCGAACCGCTGCGCGGCGAGCCGGCGGGCCAGCCGGGCATCGAGGGGCAGCGGCTCGCCATGCACGAGCGCCGCCAGCAATTCTCCGCACAGCACGGCCATGCTCATGCCGCGTGAGCCCATGGCGGTGCAAACCCATAGGCCCGGTTGCTGCGTGGGCCCAAGCAGCGGCAGGCGATCCGGCGCGGCGCAGCGCACCCCGGCCCAGGCTTGAACCCGGTCGCTGGAAAATTCAGACTGCAGATGCCGGGCCGCGTTGGGCAGCAATGTCTGCAGGCGCTGCAGATTGGCCTCGTGGTCCAGCGCATTGTGCGAAGCGTTGGCGTTGTCGCGCTCGTAGCTGGCACCGGCGAACCAGGCGTTGCCGGACCCGAAGGGTACGTGCGGGGCCAGATGGCCGTTGCCGTTGACCGGAAAGGGCGGCAGGTTGGACGGGCCGGGGTGGGCCTGTGCGGCATTCATGCCATACGAGATCTGCCCGCGAATGGCTTGCAGCGGAGGCGCCACACCCGTTGCCGAGGCCAGCAGGCCGCGGCTGTCAAAGCCGGCCGCGATCACCACCATGTCGACCTGCGCCAGCACCCGTCCGGCGGAATCAAGCGCTTGCCAGCCGCGGTCAGCACGCGTCAACGCCGCCACCTGTGCGTTGCCATGCCACGCGATGCCTGGCTGCGACAGCAGGGCTTGCACCAGACACGCCGGTTTGACCCAGGCCGCCTGCGTGTGCCAGTAGGCGAGCGCGGTTGGTGTCAGCCCCGCCTGCGCCAGTTGCAGTGCGCTGGCGAGCGCCGTCCAGTCGCGCCCCGCCTCAGGCCATTGCGCCGGCAGCGCGGCGTGGCCGTCCACACGATGTTCCAGCAGGCCGGTGGGCTGCCAGTCCAGGCCTTCACGCAACAGGGCGCGAGCCTGCTGCAGGGTGAGCCGCACACCGCAGCGCGACAACCGCGACAGCACGTTGTCATCGGGCGAAATATGCGGCGCCAGCAGGCCGGCCGGCAGGCCCGAGGCGCCGCTGGCCGGTGCCGACGCGGCATCAAGCACCTCGATTTGCCAGCCGCGCCGCGCCAGGCTGTCGGCCACGGCAGCGCCCGACAGGCCGGCGCCGATCACGGCGCAGCGGCCCGGGCGCGGGGCCGGGTCGTGCAGGTCGTGTGTGTCGTGCGGGGCGATGGCCGGGCGGCGCCGTTTCGGAATCCATGCCGGATTGAACGTGCCACGCAAACTGCTGCAACCCGGTATGCCTGCCTCCTGTGGCTGGTTGAAGTCCTGGTCCAGCACAAAGCCGACCTGCACCAGCGCGCGGCGCACGGCCAGCGGAATGCCTGGCCCGGCCGCCAGCACCGTGCCGCGGCGGCAGCAGTGCGCCAGTGCCTTGCAGGTCCACAGGTCCCAAAGCTCGGTATCGGGCGAAGTCTTGCCGGCTGGCGCCGCGATGTCCGCCAGGTAGATCGCATCGGCCTCGAACTGCTGCTCGCGCAGCAGGGCCTTGGTCTCACCTACGCACACGGTCAGCAGGACGCATCCGCCTTCAAACGCCATCCGGTGAAAACCGGGCAATAAGCCAAAGCACTGTGCCCGCAACTGCTGGGCGAGTGGCGCAAGCTCGGACCCGGGCGCTGCGCGGCGTTGCCACTCGGTGGCACTCAGCGCATCGGCTTCCAGTGCAACGTAATGCAGCAAACGCGGGCGCTGCGGATCGGCCTTCCAGGCGTGCCATGCTGCGAGAAAGCGCTCGCCGTTGCCAAGGCTGGTGTCCAGAATGCGCCATTGCGTTTGCCCCACCCATGCGGCGGGCAGCCCGAGGCTTTGCAAAAACGGGCGGCGGTCCTGTTCCATCGACCGCGGGTTGTGTCGCGTGGCGTTATGCGCTGGGCGGCACGTAGCCTTGCGCCGCCTCGGCGCCGGCGCCGAAGAAATGCGCTTCCATCTGCCGCGCCAGGTATTGCCGCGCCCGCTGGTCGGCCAGGTTCAGCCGGTTCTCGTTGACCAGCATGGTCTGGTGCTTGAGCCAGGCCGCCCAGGCTTCCTTGCTGACGTTTTCCCACAGGCGCTTGCCGAGTTCGCCGGGATAGGGCGGGAAGTCGAGGCCTTCGGCCTCGCGGCCGAGTTTGATGCAGTGAACCATGCGTGCCATGAGAGATACCTGTGTTGAATAATCTTGCCGCGACTTTATCAATGTTTCGGCCCATGGGGCATTGGCCGTCGTGCTGGCAGGGTCGGCGTGACTCGATACAAGTTGATGGCGACCGCCGCATAATGGGCCCCCGGCTTTCTCACTGTTCAATTTTTAACTGGAGGCCTCATGAGCCAATACAACATTGCCCTGATCGTTGGCAGCCTGCGCAAGGACTCGTTCAACAAGAAATTGGCGCATGCGCTGACCGGGATGGCGCCGAAGGAGTTCACGTTCACGCATGTGCGGATCGACGATTTGCCCCTGTACAACCAGGACGATGACGCGAACCAGGCGGCCAGCGTGAAGCGCCTGAAATCGGAAATCCAGGCCGCCCAGGGCCTGCTGTTCTTGACCCCGGAATACAACCGCTCGATGCCGGGCGTGCTCAAGAACGCGATCGACCATGCCTCGCGCCCCTACGGGCAAAGCGCTTGGGCGGGCAAGCCGGCCGGCGTGATCGGTATCTCGGTCGGCGCCATTGGCACGGCCCTGGCACAGCAGCACCTGCGCAATGTGCTGGCCTACCTGAACGTGCCCACGCTGGGGCAGCCCGAAGCCTTCGTGCAGGCCAAGGAGGGTTTGTTCGATGCTGCCGGCAATATTGGCATCGAGGACACGAAAAAATTCCTGCAGGGCTGGGTGGACCAATTTGTGGCCTGGGTGAAAATCCACAACGCCTGATTGTCAGCGGCCGCGTGCCGCTCCCTACAAAAAAAGCCCGCAATGCGGGCTTTTTTTGTGTGCGATACGCCAGGCAGGGATCAGGCGGCCAGGGCTGCCTTCGGCTGGTTCGCCGCATCGGCCACCAGCGTCTTGATGTCCAGTCCGGCGGCGGCCAGTGCCGCGGACTTCTGGGCTTCGCCCATGGCGACGCCCTCGGCGCGCACGAAGCGCACGTCGGTGATGCCGAAGAAGCCAAACACCGTCTGCAGGTAGCTTTCCTGGTGTTCCATGGCGCGGCCACCCTCGCTGGTGGAATACACGCCGCCGCGGCTGGAGACCACGATCACGGTCTTGCCCGTGGCCAGGCCGACCGGGCCTTTTTCGGTGTAGGTGAAGGTACGGCCGGCTTGCGCGATGCGGTCGATCCAGGCCTTGAGCTGGCTCGGGATCGAGAAGTTGTACAGGGGCGCGCCCACCACGATCACGTCGGCGGCGAGGAATTGCGTGACCAGCGCTTCCGACACGGCGTTTTCACGCTTTTGCACGTCCGTCAGGCCTTCGGTCTGCGGGGCGAGGCGGAAGCCAAGCGAATCCACCGACAGGTGGCTGGGCGCATCTGCGGCCAGGTCCAGGTAGTCGACGCTGGTGCCGGGATGGCTGGCCAGCCATTCGGCGACGGTTTGCTGGGTCAGTTGGCGCGAAACCGAGTTGCCGCCCAGAACGCTGGAGTCAATGTGTAGCAGTTTCATGATGCGTGTTCCTTGAATTGAAGTTGGATAGAACGAATGGCGGTGCGACAGCGGACTGTTCCGCGGATTACGTCAAACGCCGTGGATAGATTGTGCGGGTGAACTCATTCATTGATAAGTAGATGAAATTGCGATAGATTGTTCTATCAGTAGAACAATGAGGGTTTCCATGCAAGACTTGAATGACATGCTGTACTTCACCGAGGTGGTGGCATCCGGCGGCTTTGCGGCGGCGGGGCGCACGCTGGGCCTGCCCAAATCACGCCTGTCGCGGCGTGTCGCCGACCTGGAGGGCCGGCTCGGCGTGCGCCTGCTGCAGCGCACCACACGCAAGCTTTCGCTGACCGCCGTGGGCGAGGTTTATTACCGCCACTGCGTCGCCATGCGTGATGAAGCCCAGGCGGCCGACGACGCCGTGGCGCAGGCGCAGAGCGAGCCGCGCGGCACCGTTCATGTGACCTGCCCGGTGACGCTGGCGCAAACCGTCGTGGGGCCGATCCTGCCGCAGTTCCTGGCGCGGCACCCGCAGGTGAGGCTGGACATGGAGGTCAGCAACCGCGTGGTTGATCTGGTGGAAGAGGGCGTGGACGTGGCCCTGCGCGTGCGCCCGTCCACGGCCGACAGCGGCAGCCTGGTCGTCAAGCATCTTGGTACGACCCAAAGCCTGCTGGTGGCCAGCCCGGCGCTATTGGAGCGCCAGCAGCGGCCCGCGACGCCCGACGACTTGGCCCGGCTCGACACGGTGGCCATGTCAAGCAGCGATGGCCGCACGAGCTGGAAGCTGTTGGGTCCCGATGGGGCCGAGCATATGTTCCAGCACCAGCCACGCTTTGTAGCCGACGATCTGCTCACGCTCAAATTCGCCGTGCTGGCCGGCATGGGCTTTTGCATCCTGCCCGACTACATGTGCCGCGACGAATTGCAGGAGGGGCGGCTGGTGCCCGTGCTGCCGGGCTGGGAGCCGCCGCCCGCCGTGGTGCACGCGGTGTTCCCGTCGCGCCGGGGCCTGCTGCCCGCGGTGCGGACCTTTCTGGATTTCCTCGGCGACAACCTGCCGGGCCGATGACAGGCTTTGAAGAACGGTATCAGGCCGCAACACTCTTCATGGAGCTTTACAGGACTTCACGGGGCCGGTCGTAGGCGCGGGTGTCGGCTCGGGCGTTAATCAGGCATCACCAATTTGGAGCCTGTTCATGAAAATTGCAATCCTGGTTATCTCGCTTGCCGCCTCCCTCACGGGTTGTGCGATCGTGCCTTACGGCCCCTATGGTGCCTATGGCCCTGCCGTGGTCGTGAGCCCCGGCTTTTACGGGCACGGCTACTACGGGCGGGGTTATTACGGAGGACGGTGAACTCAAAATTCGTTATATAAAAATAGTGTTGTTTGAATTTCGCGGGGCACTCACCACAATAGATGGTTAACTCATCAACCAACTAAAGGAGTAAAGCATGTCGACTCTCAGACTCGGCGACACGGCCCCTGATTTCACCCAGGATTCCACCGCGGGGCCCATCTCGTTTCACAAATGGGCGGGCGATTCGTGGGTGGTTCTGTTCTCGCATCCGGCCGATTTCACGCCGGTGTGCACCACGGAACTGGGCAAGACGGCCGCGCTGTCGGGTGACTTCGCCAAGCGTGGCGCCAAGGCCATTGCCGTGAGCGTCGACCCGCTGGATTCGCACGAAAAGTGGATCAGCGACATCAACGAGACGCAGAGCACCACGGTCAACTTTCCCATCCTGGCCGATGCCGACAAGAAAGTCGCGACGCTGTACGACATGATCCACCCGAACTCGCTGGCCAATGCCACGGTACGCAGCGTGTTCATCATCGACCCGAAGAAGGTTATTCGCGCGACCATCACCTACCCGGCCAGCACCGGGCGCAACTTTGACGAGATCCTGCGCGTCATCGACTCGCTGCAACTCACCGACAACTACAAGGTGGCGACGCCGGTGAACTGGAAGGATGGCGATGATGTGGTAATCGTGCCCAGCATCCAGGATCCGGCCGAACTGGCCCAGCGTTTCCCCAAGGGATTCAAGGCGGTCAAGCCGTATCTGCGCATGACGCCGCAACCCAACAAGTAAGCTGGCGCACAGCGTCCGCAAGGCGCTCCAGCCGCCCTTGGTCGCGCGGTTGGAACTTATCCGCCGCTATGGTGACAAATCCCGCACGAAGATCAAAAAGATACCCGCATTTGCTGCGCAGAAACTTGCGCAACAATGGCGGGTATTGGTTTGTGCGCAGGCACAGCGGTGATGATCGGGTGTTGCGTTCGCGTTTTGTTGAAGGATATTGATGTTGTTGAACTGGTTTGATGCGGCACCGCGCCGCGTATTGGCAGCGGTCTGCCTGATTTCGGTGGCGCTGCTGGCCTTTGGCCTGTACTTGCAGCATGTGGTCGGGCTGGACCCGTGCCCGATGTGCATCGTGCAGCGGTATGCTCTTGTTTTGATAGCTATCATCGCAGGCGTGACATCGACTTCAGGCCGAAAAGGCTTGCAAATCTCGGGCGCTGTGCTGCTCCTCTTGAGCGCCGGCTTTGGCGCCTTTGTGGCAGCGCGCCAGAGCTGGCTGCTGTGGTTGCCGCCCGAAGTCGTCTCCTGCGGGCTCGACTTCTACGGCATGATCGAAACCTTCCCGCTCAAACGCGCCCTGCCCATGATTTTCAAGGGCGGCGGCGATTGCACCAAGGTGGATTGGACCTTCCTGGGTGGCTCGATCGCCAACTGGTCGTTCCTGTGCTTTTGCGCCGTGGCGCTGGTCAGCCTGCTGCTGATCGCGCGAACGGCGCAGCGCCGGCCCCGCGCAGCGGCCTGACTCCAGAGCAGAAAACCGCCGCGGACCAAGGCGGGGTTTTCAAGGTCCGGCGCGCCCGGACCGGCAAATCGTGTTGACCGCGGCCACCGTTCTCCGCGGCTACAAGCCCGAAGGATAGGTTTCCGGCGCCTCGCCCTGGTCCCATTCCACGTTCACCTCCAGCGGCTCGAGCGCGTGCGTTTCGTCCAGATGGATGATGGCGTCGAACTGGGCCGGCAACCGCGTGTGGAAGTAGTGGCTCTGGCGCTCGGTCTGCGGGTGGTAGATCACCCCGATGGCCCGCTGCAGCCGGGGCGCGGCCAGCAACTGGCGCAGCGGCGGGTTGCCGCGCAGCGCCAGCCAGAAGCGCGCCTGCCCGCACTGGTGGAACAACGCCTCGAAGCTGCCCGGCAAGCCGTGGCGCACCCGTTTCCTGTGCGGCGGCGCATCCCATTCGGAAGCCGCCGTCACGCTGCCGTGATGGGTGCTGAAGCCGACCAGCGTGGCCTCGTCGCCATAGCGGTCGCGCACCAGCTGGCCCACATTCCATTCGCCCATCTCGCCCATCTCGGTGGCGCTGGCATCGCCCAGGTGCGAGTTGTGGGCCCAGACGGCCATGCGCGGCGGCGCTGCGCCGCGGACAGTGAGATGGCGGTCCAGCGCCTGCAGCGTCTCCACCATGTGGCTGTCACGCAGGTTCCATGACGAGATGCGGCCGTGGAACATGGAGCGGTAGTACTCCTCGGCATTGCGCACCAGGCGCGCATTCTGCTGGGCGAAAAAGGCCTCGTCGCGCTCCAGGCCCGGCGTCGGCGGAAATTTGGCCGCACGCCGGTTCATTTCGCGCAGCTGCTGCACGACTTCGTCCTCGCAAATCGGCTTCAGGCCGAAGCTGGCGGCGTAGCCATAAGCCTGGCTGTCTTCGTGCGCATGGTCGAAGCATGCGTAGCGCGCACGGGCTCGGGCCGCAGCTTGCGGGTCGACCCGGTCCAGGTAGGCCAGCACTGCCTGTATAGAGGTAAAAAGGCTGTACAGGTCGATGCCGTAAAAGCCGACCCGGCGGGAAGAGGGCAGGCCGCGGTTGTGCTCGCGCAGCCATTCCACGAAATCACGCACCACGGTGTTGCGCCACATCCAGGTGGGAAAACGCCTGAAGCCGGTCAGCGCGGCATCCGCATCCGCGTCTTCGCCTAGTCCGCGCACATAGCGGTTGACGCGCCAGGCGTCGGGCCAGTCCGCCTCGACGGCCACCGCGGTGAAGCCCTTTTCGACGATCAGGCGCCGCGTGATGGCGGCGCGATCGGCATAGAACTCCTGCGTGCCATGCGAGGCCTCACCCAGCAGGGCGAAGCGGCTCGCGCCGATCAGTTCCAGCAAGCCGTCGTATTCGCCGTCGCTGCCGTCCAGCAGGCCGAGGTGGGGGAGCAGGCCCGCCAGGAGCGGGTCGGCGTGCTGCGCATGCGCGGGGGGATGATGGGTTGCCATGGCCGTGCCTCCCGTGTCACCTTACCGCGCATCCTGCGCATGCTCGCGCCGCGCTTGCTCAAGCAGCGTGCGCACCTCGTCGTCGCTTGCCTGCGGGAAGTCTTCGTACCACAGGCCCACGGCGCGAAACGGCTCAGGCATGGCGGCGCACACGATCTCATCGGCCTGGTCCTGCAGGGCTTCGCAGGTATCCCGTGCGCCGACCGGCACCGCCACGACCAGGTGGGCCGGATGCTGCTGGCGGATGGCCAGCAGAGCCGCCCGCATGGTGGAGCCGGTGGCCAGGCCGTCGTCGACCACGATGACCGTGCGCCCGCGCAGCGGCACGCCGGGCCGCTGGCTGCGGTAGAGCTGTTCCCTGCGCACCAGTTCGGCCTGTTCTCGCTCGATCACCGCTGCCAGTGCCTGCGGCGAGACGGAGCCGCCCGGCAGCGGATTCATGACGCGCACGCCGCCGCTGGCGATGGCGCCCATGGCGTATTCCTCGTGTCCGGGATAGCCGAGCTTGCGCACCACGAAGACATCCAGCGGCGCCTTCAATGCGCGTGCCACTTCAAACCCCACGGCCACTCCGCCGCGCGGCAGGGCCAGCACCAGCAGGCCCTGCCGGCCCCGATAGTGCTCCAGCTTCTCGGCCAGCACGCGGCCGGCCTGGTGGCGGTCGTGATAGGGCACGTGGGTGGCTGTCATGATGCGTGCGCCGTCACGGTGAGATGCGCCGCGAACCACGCGGCGGCCAGCGACGCGGCCTGCTCCAGCGTGCCGGGTTCCTCGAACAGGTGGCTGGCGCCGGGCACGATGGCCAGCTGCTTCTCGCAGTGCAGCAGCGCGTGGGCCTGCTCATTGAGCTCGATGACGCCATGGTCGGCGCCACCGACAATCAGCAAGGTGGGCGCGGTGACGGCGGCGAGCGCCGCCGGACCGGCCAGATCCGGACGCCCGCCGCGGGAGACCACCGCCTGGACCCCGCCGCCCAGCCGCGCGGCGGCAATCAAGGCGGCGGCGCTGCCGGTGCTGGCGCCAAAGTAGCCGATGCCCGCGTACCGCAGGCCCGGCTGCGTGAGCACCCAGGCCGTGGCATCCTGCATCCGCTGTGTCAGCAGCGGAATGTCGAAGCGGTGCTCGCGTGTGTGGATGTCCACCTGCTCTTCCTGCGCCGTGAGCAGGTCGAACAGCAAGGTGGCGATGCCGCGCAGCTGCAACTGCCGGGCGACATAGCGGTTGCGGGCGCTGTGCCGACCGCTGCCGCTGCCATGGGCGAACAACACCAGCCCGTCGAATGCCGGCGGCTGGGCCAGGTCGCCCTGCAGCCACACCTTGCCCGAGGGAATTCGCACCTCACGGCTCGAAATCGCTGACGTCGTGTTATCCATCGTCTTCTCAGGGCCGGCGGGGTCCTGCCTCGAAAATCAGGTACCGCGCAATGCGGCCCTTGGCAGATCATTTCCCGTTTTGCGCAGAAAGTCCAACACGGCCACGAGACCGATTTTTGGCGAAAAATTTGCCCGCAGCCCGCATGGAGCCGCAACATGTTGCTATGAAAAAAGTAGTGAGCGCCGCTTGGGCGCGAGGAGGGCGCTTGATCTGGATCAACTGCGGGCGCGTTCTTCAGCCGAGCTTCTTCACCAGCACCTGGCTCTTGCGGTCCCAGTTGTACTTGCGCTTGCGTGCCTCGGGCAGCCAGTCCGGATCGACCACCTCAAAACCGCGCTTGAGGAACCAGTGCATGGTGCGGGTGGTCAGCACAAAAATGCTTTGCAGGCCGGCGGCGCGGGCGCGCTGCTCGATGCGCTTCAAAACCTTTTCGCCGTCGCCCTGGCCCTGGCTTTGCGGCGACACAGTGAGGGCCGCCATCTCGCCCGTTTTGGCCTCGGGATAGGGATAAAGCGCGGCGCAGGCGAAGATCACGCCGTCGTGTTCGACGACGATGTAGTGGTCGGCGTCGCGCTCGATCTCGGTGGGGCTGCGCTTGACCAGCGTGCCGTCTTTCTCGAAAGGTTCGATCAGCTGCAGGATGCCGCCCACGTCGTCGGCGGTGGCCTCGCGCAGGCTCTCCAGCTTCTCGTCGATCACCATGGTGCCGATGCCGTCGTGCACATAGACCTCGAGCAGCAGCGAGCCGTCCACCGCGAATGGCAGGATGTGGCTGCGCTCCACGCCGCCCTTGCAGGCCTTCACGCAATGCTGCAGGTAAAACGCGATGTCGGTCGGGTTCTGGCTGGGGGGTGACCGGGCCAGCAGCTGCTCGGCGGCGGCCAGCGGCAATTCGGTGTCGATCGGATTGTCGTCACTCTCGGGCTCGCCCGGCTTGACGCGAATGCCGGGGACCTCGGTCACAAAAATCAGCTTGTCGGCCTGCAGCGCGATCGCCACCGAGGTCGCGACTTCTTCCATGGTCAGGTTGAAGGCCTCGCCCGTGGGCGAGAAGCCGAACGGCGAGATCAGTACCATGGCGCCAAAGTCCAGTGTGCGGATGATGCCCGCCACATCCACCTTGCGCACCACGCCCGAGTGCTGGAAGTCCACGCCGTCCACGATCCCCACCGGCCGCGCCGTGATGAAGTTGCCCGAGATCATGCGCACGGTGGAGCCCGCCATCGGCGTGTTGGGCAGGCCCTGGCTGAACGCGGCCTCGATCTCATAGCGCAGCTGGCCGGCTGCCTCCTGGGCGCTGTCCAGCGCCACCTCGTCGGTGATGCGGATGCCGTGCGAATACTTTGCGGCGTGGCCCTTGGCCTTGAGCTGCTCGGTGACCTGCGGGCGAAAGCCATGCACCAGCACGAGCTTGACGCCCATGCTCTGGATCAGCGCCAGATCTTGCGCCAGATGCTGCAATTTGCCCGCCGCAATGGCCTCGCCGCAAATGCCCACGACAAAGGTCTTGCCCCGGTGCATGTGGATGTAGGGCGCCACCGAGCGGAACCAGGGAACGAAGGTGAAGTTAAAGACGGTAGACATTCGCGGCGAACATTTGAGGGAAGGGCGGCAACAGGGAGGTCGGGCTGGGATAATCCGTGATTCTCTACGAAGTTGCCGCCTTGTCAGTCCAGTCTCCCCAATCCCTGCTCAAAATCGAGTTTCCCGAAGCGCTGCCGGTGTCCGCCAAACGCGAGGACATCATGGCCGCCATGGCGGCGAACCAGGTCATCATCGTTTGCGGCGAAACCGGCTCCGGCAAAACCACCCAGCTGCCCAAGATCGCGCTGGCGATGGGGCGCGGCAAGCTCAACTACCCCGAGGGCCGCGGCAAGCTGATCGGGCACACCCAGCCGCGCCGGATCGCCGCCAGCAGCGTCGCCAAGCGCATTGCCGAGGAGCTCAAGACGCCGCTGGGCGAGGTGGTGGGCTTCAAGGTGCGGTTCCAGGACCGCTTGGGCCGCGATGCCTCGGTCAAGCTGATGACCGACGGGATTTTGCTGGCCGAAACCCAGACCGATCCGCTGCTCAGGGCCTACGACACCCTGATCATCGACGAGGCGCACGAGCGCAGCCTGAACATCGACTTTCTGCTCGGCTACCTGCGCGAAATCCTGCCGCGCCGGCCCGATCTGAAGGTGGTGGTGACCTCGGCCACGATCGACGCCCAGCGCTTCGCAGACCATTTCGCTTCCAGTAAAGGCCCCGCGCCGGTCATCATGGTGTCGGGGCGCATGTTCCCGGTCGAGCAGCGCTGGCGGCCGTTTGAGGAGTCGCGCGACTACGGCCTGAACGAGGCGATTGCCGACGCCGTGGACGAGCTCTGGCGCGACGTGCACAGCAGCGGCGACATCCTGGTGTTCCTGCCCGGCGAGCGCGAAATTCGCGAGGCCGCGGACCATTTGCGCCGCCACCTGAGCCACCAGCCGCTGTTTCGCGATGCCGAGGTGCTGCCCTTGTTCGCGCGCCTGTCGCAGGCCGAACAGGACCGGATTTTTGATCGCCACAGTGGCCGGCGCATCGTGCTCGCGACCAACGTGGCCGAGACCTCGCTCACGGTGCCGGGCATCAATTACGTCATAGACGCAGGCACGGCAAGGGTCAAGCGCTACAGTTTCCGTAGCAAGGTGGAGCAGCTGCTGGTCGAGCCGATCAGCCAGGCGGCCGCGAATCAGCGCGCCGGGCGCTGCGGCCGCGTGGCCAACGGCATCTGCATTCGCCTGTACGACCAGCAGGACTTTGACGGCCGCCCCCGGTTCACCGACCCCGAGATTCTGCGCAGCTCGCTGGCCGGCGTGATCCTGCGCATGAAGTCGCTGCACCTGGGCGTGGTGGAGGACTTCCCGTTCATCGAACGGCCGCAGGGCCGCGCCATTGCCGACGGCTACCAGCTGCTGATGGAGCTGGGCGCAGTGGACGACGCGAACGAGCTCACCGCCATTGGCCAGGAGCTGGCCCGGTTGCCGCTGGACCCGCGCGTGGGCCGCATGATTCTGGAGGCGCGTTCGCGCCAGGCGCTCGACGAAGTGCTGGTGATTGCCTCGGCGCTGTCCGTGCAGGATGTGCGCGACCGGCCCATGGAGGCGCAGGCCGCGGCCGATCAGGCGCACGCGAAGTTTGATGACGACAAGAGCGAATTCAGCGGGTATTTGAAGCTGTGGAAGTGGCTGGAAAGCGCCCGCGGCGGTCCGCCGCCCGTCCGGCATTCCAGCGCGGCGCTGCCTCCCTCTCGTCATCCCCGCGCAGGCGGGGATCCATCCCCGCAAGCCGCGGTGCGTGGGCAACCGGCAGGCGAGCGTGCGACCGTGGATTCCCGCCTGCGCGGGAATGACAGCGCACGGGGCAATGACAGCGCTCGCGGGAATGACAACCTTCGCAATGACAGTGCACCGGCGCATCGCCTGTCAAATCGCCAGTACGAACAACTGCTACGCCAGAACTTCATCAGCATTCGCCGCGTGCGCGAGTGGCGCGACATCTACAGCCAGCTGCACACCGTCGTGGCCGAACACAAGTGGCAGCTCAACACACAGCCCGCCAGCTACGAGCAGCTGCATTTGTCTATGCTGGCCGGGCTGCTCGGCAACGTCGGCTGCAAGCTCGAGGACGAAGAGGTGTATCTGGGCGCGCGCGGCATCAAGTTCTACCGCCACCCCGGCGCGCACCTGGGCAAGAAACCGGGCCGCTGGATCGTGGCCGCCGAACTGGTGGAAACCACGCGCCTGTTTGGCCGCGGCATCGCCAACATCGAGCCGCTGTGGATCGAGCAGGTGGCCGGCCATCTGCTCAAAAAGCAGATGCTCGACCCGCACTGGGAAAAGAAGGCCGCGCAGGTCACGGCGCTGGAGCGTGCCACGCTCTATGGGCTGGCGGTGTACAACGGGCGGCGCGTCAACTTTGGCCGGGTCGACCCGGTGGCGGCGCGCGAGATCTTCATTCGCGAAGCGCTGGTGGCGGGCAACTGGGACACCAAGCTGCCGTTCCTCGCAGCCAACCACAAGCTGATCAGCCAGGTGCAGGACCTCGAACACAAGGCGCGCCGCCAGGACGTGCTGGTGGACGAAGAGCTGATCTATGCCTTTTACGACCAGCAGCTGCCGGCCGACATCTGCAGCGGCGCCGGCTGCGAGAGCTGGTACAAGGACGAGGCCCGGCGGCAGTCCCAACTGTTGCTGCTGAGCCGCGAGGAGCTGATGCGCCACGAGGCCGCCGGCATCACCACGCAGGCCTTTCCCAAGACCCTGCGCCTCGGCGGCGTGGACTGCACGGCGACTTACCTGCACGAGCCCGGCGACGCCCGGGACGGCGTGACCGTGGACGTGCCGTTGTTTGCGCTGAACCAGGTGAACGAGGAGCGCTGCGAGTGGCTGGTGCCCGGCATGCTGCGGGACAAGGTGCAGGCGCTCATCAAGACGCTGCACCAGCGCCCGCGCTCGCGCCTGGTGCCGCTGCCAGAGACCGCGACGCGCATGGCCGAGGCGTTGAACCAGCCGCAGGTGTTCGGCAGCGGCCCGCTGGTGGACGCGGTGCTCAAGCTGGTGCGCGATGCGACCTCGCTGGACATCAAGCGTGCCGACATGAAGCTTGACATGCTGCCGCCCCATTTGTTCATGAACTTTCGCGTGCTGGACGAGCATGGCCGGCAATTGGGCACCGGCCGCAACCTCGGCGCGCTCAAGGGCGAGTTGGGGTCACAGGCGCGCGGGGCGTTTCAGGCGCTGGCCGGCCTCAGAAGCCGGGTTGCGCCGGCGGCACCGGGCGCCGGGGAAAGCGCCGGCTCGTTCGCTGATTCAGCATCAAATAGGCCTCAAGCCCATACGGGACAGGGGCAATCAGCTCCAGAAAAGATAGCGCCCAAGACCGTCGAGCGTTACACCAGTTGGAGTTTCGGCGAGTTGCCCGAACTGATGGAGATCCGCAAGGGATCGCAAACTCTGATTGGCTTTCCGGCGCTGATCGATCTGGGCGATGCGGTCACGATCGAAGTGTTTGATGAACCCGATGTGGCCGCCGCCAAACACCGTGCCGGCTTGCGGCGGCTGTTTTCGCTGCAGATCCGCGACGCGCTCAAATACCTCGAAAAGAACCTGCCCGACCTGCAAAAAATGGCGGCGGTGTTCATGCTGGTGGGCCGCGGTGCTGACAACTCGGGCGGCGGCACGCTGGAAGAGCTGCGCCAGCAAATCATCGACGTGGCGCTGGACCGCGCCTTCTTGCTGGAGCCGCTGCCCACCCATGAGGCCGAGTTCACCAAGCGGGTGGAGGATGGGCGCGGGCGCCTGACGCTGATTGCCAATGAGGTGGCGCGCCTGGCCGGCGGCATCCTGACCGAGTTCGCGGTGGCTCAGCGCAAGATCAAGGACACGAAAAACGCCACCGAGGCCGCGCTGGACGCCGCGCAGCAGTTGCAGCGGCTGATGCCCAAACGCTTCCTGGCTGGCACGCCCTACGCGCAGCTGCAGCACTTTGCACGCTACCTCAAGGCGATCACCCTGCGGCTGGAGAAGTGGCGCGCCGATCCGGCCCGCGATGCGGCCCGTTTAGTCGAATTGCGCCCGCAGGAACAGCACTACTGGCGCCTGGTGGCCGAGCGAAAGGGCGTGATCGACGCCCGCATGCAGGAGTTTCGCTGGCTGCTGGAAGAACTGCGCGTGAGCTTTTTTGCGCAGGAGCTGCGCACGCCGCAGCCGGTCAGCATCAAGCGGCTGGACAAGGCGTGGGCGCAGATCAATAGCTGACTAGATGCGACCCATCAGCAGGAGTATTACGACCACGAGCACGACGAGGCCAAGACCGCCGCTCGGGCCGTAGCCCCAATTCCGGCTGTGGCCCCAGGTCGGCAGGGCGCCCACCAGAAAAAGAATGAGAACGATCAGCAGGATAAGAGAGAGAGACATGAAAGCACTCCTTGTGGTGTGCATTCATTCTTGCCTGCGCGGGGGCGTTATCAAGCAGGACAGGAGCGCGTTCAGCCGTCAGGCGGCGCCTACAGTTTCGCGAGACGCTCCAGTGCCAGATGGAGTGTTTCGTCCTTCTTGGCAAAGCAAAAGCGCACGACGCGCTGATCGAACCCGTTGCCGTAGAAGGCGGACAGCGGAATGGCCGCCACGCCGATCTCGGTGGTGAGCCACTTGCAGAATTCAGCCTCATTCAGGTCGCTCACGGCCGAGATATCGACGCACTGGAAGTAGCTGCCCTCGCTGGGCAGCAGCTTGAACCTGGTGCGCTTCAAGCCTTCGCGGAACAGGTCGCGTTTGCGCTGATAGAAGGCGGGTAGCTCCAGATAAGGCTTGGGGTCGGCCATGTAGGCCGCCAGCCCGTATTGCATCGGCGTGTTGACGGTGAACACGGTGAACTGGTGCACCTTGCGGAACTCGGCGGTGAGTGGCGCGGGCGCCGCCACGGTGCCCACCTTCCAGCCTGTGACGTGGTAGGTCTTGCCGAAGCTGGAGATGATGAAGGCGCGCGCCGCCAGGCCGGGAAAGCGCGCCACGCTCTGGTGCTCGGCGGGCGCGTACACCATGTGTTCGTACACCTCGTCGCTGATCAGCAGCACGTCGGTCGGCGCCAGAATGTCCTGCAGTTTGAGCATGTCGTCCCGCGTCCAGACGGTGGCGCTCGGGTTGTGCGGCGAGTTGATCAGGATGGCGCGGGTGTTGGCGTTGACGGCGGCCGCGATCCTGTCGAAATCGGGGCGGAACGTGCCGGGCGTCAGGGGCACCCGCACCACGACGCCACCGGCCAGCTCGATGTTGGGCACGTAGCTGTCGTAGCAGGGCTCCAGCACGATGACTTCGTCGCCGGGATGCACCACGGCCAGGATGGCGGTGATGATCGCCTGCGTGGCGCCGGCCGTGACGGTGATTTCGCTGGCCGCATCGTAGTCGCGGCCGTTGTACGGGCCATGCAGGGTCCTGATTTTTGCGGCGACGGCCTCGCGCAGCACCGGCACGCCGGGCATCGGCGGGTACTGGTTGAGGCCGCGCGTCATGGCATCGGTGACGGCGTGCACCAGCCTGGGGTCGCAATCGAAATCCGGAAAGCCCTGCCCGAGGTTGACCGCGCCGCTTGCTGTAGCCAGGCCCGACATGACGGTGAAGATGGTGGTGCCGACGGCGGGCAGCTTGGTCTCAATAAGAGGAGTTCGTTCGGTCATGGTCATAAGTCGCGCATGGGGCCGAGGATATGCCCCGCAAGCCTAGAATGTTGAGGACAGAGCTACGCGCTACGCGCTCCGGTCTGTCCCGCAAAGTCTCACAACTCATAGTCATTCACATGGCCGGTCATGGCCTTGGCAATGAGGTTGCGATCGAGCCGGTCGCTCAGCAACTCGGCAAACTTGAAAACGAAATCGCGCAGATAGGCGCTGCGCTTGAAGGCGACGCGCGCCACATTTTGCCCGAACAGCAGCCCGACGGGGCGCACCACCAGATCGGCGTCGGCGCCGCTGGCGGCAACGTCGCGCACCGCCATTTCGGCCACGATGCCGATGCCCAGACCGAGCCGCACGTAGGTCTTGATGACGTCGGAGTCGATCGCCTCGAGCGCGATGCGCGGCTGCAATTTACGCTGGGCAAAGGCGTGATCGATCTTGGTGCGTCCGGTGAAGGAGGGGTGGTAAGTGATGATGGGTTCTTGCGCGATGTCTTCGAGCGTGAGGCGCTCCTTTTTGGCCAGCGCATGGCTGGCGGGCATCACCACGACGTGCTGCCATTCGTAGCAGGGCAGGGTGATCAGCTCGGGATAGTCCGCCAGGGATTCGGTGGCGACGCCGATCTCGGCCACCTCATCGATCAGCATCCTGGCCACCTCGGCGGGCGTGCCCTGGTGCAGGCTGATGTTGACCTTGGGATAGACCTCGCGCAGTTTGGCCACCGGCACCGGCAGCACATAGCGTGCCTGCGTGTGGGTGGTGGCGATGCTGAGCGTGCCGCTGTCCTCGGCGCTGAATTGCTCACCGATGCGCTTGAGGTTGCCCACCTCGCGCATGATGACCTCGATGCTCCTGAGCACGTGCTGGCCCGGCTCGGTGATGCGTTTCAGGCGCTTGCCATGGCGTGCAAAGATCTCAATGCCGAGTTCTTCCTCCAACTCGATAATGGCCTTGGACACGCCGGGCTGCGAGGTATGAAGGGCCTTGGCCGCTTCGGTCAGGTTCAGGTTGCGGCGCGCGGCCTCCTGGACAAAGCGGAATTGATGTAGATTCATAACGAATTTCAGCTAGCAATGAAATTTATTATGCCGCAAAGATATATCAAATCATTGGAAAAGTGCGATTTGGGCCATCAACTCAATCAACCGGGCGTCCTCGCCGATGGCGGGCTGCAACGTCAACTCAATGTGGGGATGTCGGGCTTTGAGTTCCGCGACCAGCCGCGGCAGGTCGTCCCGCACATGTTGGCCGACACCCAGAAACATCGGCACCACGTGGACCCGGTGGGCACCCTGCGCCAATAGCTGCGCCGTAGCGGTAGCCAGGTCGGGCTCCGTCAACTCAAGGTATGCGCAGCTCACCAGCACCTGCGCGTCACGCTCGCGAATGCGCGCCGCCACGCGCTCGATGGGCTGGCGCCACAGCGGATCGCGCGAGCCATGCGCGAACAGCACGACGCCCCGGGTTGCGGCCATGGTGAGCGTTACCTTCGCAATACCAGCCAGCCGAAGGCCCCCAGCGACAGCACCGAGTAAATCAGTCCTGGTGCTGCGGCGGTGAGCCAGGGCCGCCAGTTCTGCAGGTTGCCGAAGTGGCCGAACAGGTTGTTCAGCAGGAAAAAGCTGATGCCCGTCATGACGCCGATAAAAACGTAGGTCGAGATGCCGCCGGCCCGAAAGTGCAGGTAGGCAAAGGGCAGCGCCAGCACCACCATGACCAGGCAACTCAGGGGGTAGAACACCTTCTTCCAGAACTCGATCTCGTAGCGCTGCGACGACTGCCCATTGGCCTCGAGGTGGCGCATGTACTGGAACAGGTCCACGGTGCGCATGCGCTCGGGCTGCAGCAGTGCCACCGACACCATCTCGGACGTGATGGTGCTGGGCCAGCGCAGGGAGGGTTCAAGGCTGCGGGTCACGCTGTCCGGTTTTGCCGACGTCCCCGCGTCCAGCTGGGTATTGAAATCGGTCCTGGACACGTCCGTTAGCAGCCAGTTGCCATCTTTGGCAAAACTACCTTGCGCCGCCTGAATGACCGACAGGAGACGGCCCTGGGCGTCGAATTCCACCACCCGCACGCCGCGCATGCTGCCGTCGGGCAGCAGCGAGCGCACGTTGACCGAATAGGAGTCGTTGCCCTGCTTCTCTTTCAGCCACGCCCCCGTCTGTCCGACCGTGATTTGCCCGAGATAGCGCGAACGCAGCAGCTGACCCGCGCGGTCGGCTGCCGGCGCCACATAGTCGCCAACGGCAAACGTAAACAGCACGAACATCAGCCCCAGTCCGACCAGTATTTGCAGTGCCCGCCACGGACCCAGGCCGCTGGTACGCAGAATCGTGAACTCGGAGCTCTGGGCCATGCGGGCCATGACGAAGATCGTTCCGATGAGCACGGTAATCGGCAGCAGGTCGTACAAGCGGCTGGGAGACTCCAGCAGCACCACAACCAGCGCGTATTTCAGGGGATAGCCGCCGGCCACGCCCTGGTTGACCGAGCGCAACTCATCGACAAAGTCAAAAAAGAAAAACAGGGACAGAAACCCCAGTGTGACAAACGCGACCGACACCAGCACGTCGGCGTGGACCATGCGCCGCACCGTTCTCACGCCTTGCCCCCCGCCGCTGGTACGGCTCGACGCTCGCGGCGGCGCAATGCGGCGCGCAGGGTCCAGTTGTTGTGGCGCTTGAGCAGCCACAGCCAGGCGAGCACAAACGTGCCGCCGTGCGCGGCCAGCATCATGCCGCTGAAGCTGGTTTTTCCGTCGCTGATCCAGCTTTGCCCCAGGTTGAGCAGGTTGTAGTACGCGACAAAGGCAAAAAAAGCGAACGCCAGGTTGCCGTTACGGCCCATGCGCGGATTGACGCTGGAGACGCCCAGCCCGATGAGCACAAAATTGGCGGCGGCCAGGGCCAGCCCGAAGCGGAAAGAGAGCTCCCCAAGATCGTCGGGCGTGGGCTTGCGCATGAGCGTGGCAGTGGACAGGGTCTTGGGCGGCGCTGCTTCCTGCACCCCCAGCGCTTTTTCGCCAATGCGAATGCCGTACTCCTCGAACTCGCTCAGCGTGATGTCGGGTTTGTCGGTCTCGCTCTCCACGCGCTGGCCGTGTTCGAGGATCAGGAAGCGGTCGTTTCCCACGTTGTCAATCCGCCCGCTGCGGGCCGATGTCACGATCTGCTTGTTGTTTTCAGTGTCGGAAATGAAGATGTTGCTGCCAGCCTTGCCGGTGCCCGTGTTCTTGTCCACGAAAAACACCCGCCGGCCGCCCGCAGACTCCTGAAATTGCCCGGGCACCACTCGGTCGAGGTCGCCGCGCGTCTCATAGCGGTCGCGCATGTCCTGGATTTGCTGGTTGGCCCAGGGCCAGACAAATACGGCAAGCAGCGCAATGACAATCAAGATCGGCAATGCAAAACGAAGCAACGGCGACAAAAACGACGCCAGCCCGCGCCCGCTGGCAAACCAGATCGCCATTTCGCTGTCGCGGTACATGCGCGATAGCGTGCTGACGATGGCAATGAACAGGCTCAGCGTCAGGATGGTGGTCAGGTGCCCCAGCACGGTGTAGCCCATGACCATCAGAACGTCCGCGGGGTTGACGCTGCCGCGCGAGGCTTGGCCCAGTGTGCGAATCAGCATCATGGTCACGACGACGGTGGCCAGCACCACCAGCGTCGCGCCAAAACTGCGCGCCAGCTCTTTGCGGATCGAGGAATGGAATAACATCGGTTGGAACGAAAAGCGCAATTATGAACTTTGAACTTAAAACACTTGATTTGGCTGGGGCAGCCCTGGATAAATGCGATGCCTTGATCGTGCTGGTCACGCAAACATTCAAGCCCGGCAAGGACGCCTTGACCCAACTGATGGGCGAAGCCCTCAAGGCCGGCGATTTCGAAACCAAGCCCGGCAAGCTGCTGCAACTCTATCGCTGCCCCGGTATGGCGGCGCCGAGGGTGGTTCTGGCAGGGACGGGCGACGGATCGGCCAGACAAGTTCGGCAGGCTGTTCAGGCCGCTGTCGGTGCCATCAAGGCAGGGCCGGTCCGGCGCCTGAGCATCTGCTTTGCCGGTGCCACCGCCGAGGTATCGGGCGCTGCCGTGCGCGCCGCGGTGCTGGCCGCGGCTGATGCCAGCTACGTGTACACCACCACCAAACCCAGTGCCGAGGGCCGGAAAATCGCGCGCGTGCTGCTGGGCGTGCCGGATGCTGCAGCCGTGAAGGCGGCATTCGAGCACGCAGTGGCGGCGGTGGCGGGGGTCGAACTGACCAAGGAGTGGGCCAACCGGCCGGCCAACCATGCCACGCCGACCCTGCTGGCGGATGCCGCCAAAGCGCTGGGCAAACTGCCCAGGGTGACGTGCGAAGTGCTGGGTCCCAAAGAGGTGGCCAAGCTCGGCATGGGGGCGTTTATTGCCGTGGCCAAGGGGTCGGAGGAGCCGCTGCGCTTCATCGTTCTCAAGTACGAAGGCGCGGCCAAATCGCAGACGCCGGTGGTGCTGGTGGGCAAGGGCATTTCCTTCGACACCGGCGGCATTTCGATCAAACCGGCGTCCGAGATGGACGAGATGAAGTTCGACATGTGCGGCGCGGCCAGCGTGCTGGGGGTGTTTCGCGCCTTGGCCGAGCTCAAGCCCGCCCTCAACGTAGTGGGCCTGATTGCCGCGTGCGAAAACATGCCGGACGGCCGCGCCGTGAAACCGGGCGATGTGGTCACCAGCATGAGCGGGCAGACCATCGAAGTGCTGAACACCGACGCCGAAGGGCGCCTGGTGCTGTGCGATGCGCTGACCTACGCCGAACGCTTCAAACCCAGGGCGGTCATCGACATCGCCACGCTGACGGGTGCCTGTATTGTGGCGCTGGGCAATGTGCGCAGCGGCCTGTTTTCATCCGACGAGGCGCTGGCGGCCGCGCTGCTGGCCGCCGGCGAGAGCGCCCTCGACCCGTGCTGGCGCTTGCCGCTGGACGACGAGTACGCAGAGGGCCTGAAAACCAACTTCGCCGACGTGGCCAATGTGGCCGGACGCGCCGGCGGAGCCATCACGGCCGCCAAATTCCTGCAGCGTTTCTCGAGCAATTTTGCCTGGGCCCATCTGGACATTGCCGGCAGCGCCTGGAAGGGCGGGACCGCCAAAGGTGCGACAGCCCGGCCTGTGGGCCTGCTGCTGGCCTACCTTCTGGGGCAAGTAGAAAAAGAGGCTGTAGCCCCCGCCAAGCTTTCACGGTTAGCTCCTAAAAAGGTAGCGAAACCGGGTTGATCGACCGATGACCGAAGTCGCCTTCCACTTCAACGCACCCGATAAGGTGGCGTATGCCTGCCGGCTTTTGCGCAAGGCGGTGGGTAGCGGCGCCAAAGTTGTGGTGACGGCAGGACCCGACGAGCTGCAGGTCCTGGATGTCGCGCTATGGACCTTTTCGCCACTCGAATTCGTGCCGCATTGCCGCGCATCTGCCAATGCGGCGATGCTGGCCGCATCGCCCGTCATGCTGACGGACGCGGTGTCTGCCGCACCGCACCAGCAGGTTCTGGTCAACTTGGGAGAGCGGGTGCCGGACGGGTTCGAACGCTTCGAGCGATTGATTGAAATTGTCGGCATGCAGGATGACGACCGGTTGCAGGCCCGTGCCCGCTGGAAGCATTACGCCGACCGCGGCTATGCCATCACCCGCCACGATCTTGCGCCAGGGAGCCAGAACTGATGTCCAGAGCCGCCCGGACTCCGCCGCGCTACGTCCCGACGCTGACGGAGATCGTGACCCCGGTGGCAGAACCCGCACCAGATTGGGTTGCCGATGTGCCGGTGCTCCCGGATGAGGTGACCGAGCCTGAATCGTTCAGTTCGATGCAGGAGCAGATCGTCCACCGGGTCATGCAACGCGTGAATGTCCTGGTCGAACAGCGGTTGCTCGAGGCCATAACCACCGTGGTGCAGCAGCACACCCGGTCCCTGGAGCCGCTCCTGCGCGAAGAAATTGAATCGGTGGTGCGGCAATCGGTGTCCGAGGCGGTCGCGGAAGAGCTGGCCATAGGCAGTTCGGCCGGAATATGACGGCGAGGCCGCTTTGTCGCATAGGCGAAACGATAGGTACAGGGTAAACCCGCCATGACCCATGACCTAGCGTGTTCCCTCTGGTTCTGGCGCAAAAATTGCGATATCTTCGCGGCCGTTGAGGCATAAATTCTCATCTCAACTTTTTTCAACTGGAGCTTTCTATGCAAATGAAACTGAAATTGACCGTGGCCGCTACCGTGGCTGCTGTTGCCGGTCTGGCCTGTGCACAAGATGTGCAAGTCGTGAAAATCGGCTCCGTCGCGCCAATGTCCGGCAGCCAGGCCCACTACGGCAAGGACAACGCGAACGGCGTGCTGATGGCGGTCGATGACCTGAACAAGGAAAACATTGTGATCGGGGGCAAGAAGATCAAATTCGAAGCTCAGGTCGAAGACGACGCTGCCGATCCCAAACAGGGCACGGCCGTGGCGCAAAAGCTGTGCGACAGCAAGGTCGCTGGCGTGGTGGGTCATCTGAACTCGGGCACGACCATTCCCGCCTCCAAAATCTACAGCGACTGCGGCATTCCGATGATCACCGGCGCGGCGACCAATCCCAGCTTGATGAAGCCGGGTTACAAAACCTCGTTCCGCATCATCGCCAATGACAATGCCCTGGGTGCTGGTCTGGCGTTCTACGCCGCCGACTCGCTCAAACTGAAGAAAGTGGCCATCATTGACGACCGCACGGCCTATGGCCAGGGTGTTGCCGATGTGTTCAAGAAGACGGCTGTAGCCAAAGGCATGCAAGTGGTGGACGAGCAGTACACGACCGACAAGGCCACGGACTTCATGGCGATCCTGACCTCCATCAAGTCCAAGTCGCCCGATGCCATCTTCTACGGTGGCATGGACGCCCAAGCCGGCGCCATGCTGCGTCAAATGGACCAGCTCGGCATGTCCAACGTCAAGTATTTCGGCGGCGACGGCATCTGCACCAACGAGATCATCAAGATTGCCGCTGGCGCGAAGAGCCTGGACGGCGTGGTCTGCGCTGAAGGTGGCTCGTCGATTGCGAAGATGCCTGGCGGCACGGCCTGGAAGAAGCGCTACGACGCCAAGTACCCTGGCGATTTCCAGATCTACAGCCCGTACACCTACGATGCCACGATGGTGCTGGTCGATTCCATGAAGCGTGCCAACTCCACGGACCCCAAGGTGTACTTGCCGCAAGTGCTGAAGACCGACTACAAGGGCGTGACCTCCACGATCCAGTTTGAACCCAATGGTGAGTTGAAGAATCCCTCCATCACGCTGTCCGTCTACAAAGATGGCAAAAAAGTGGCTTTGAACTAATCATTCAAGCGCCCTCAAGAAAAAAGCCACCTCGCGGTGGCTTTTTTGTTACCGGCTCCGCTGACGGGGGGAGCTTGACTTTTGGGCTGGAGGCATGGGCAGTGCTATCAGGCGCTCAATCCGCGCATTTTGGCGTTGCGGCGACGCAGGGCTTCCAGCGTCAGCAGCATGCCCACCGAGATCAGGACCAGCACCACGGCCGCAGCCAGGATGGTCGGACTCAGTTGCTCGCGCAGGCCGGTCCACATCTGACGCGGAATGGTGCGTTGCTCGACGCCGCCAAGGAACAGCACCACCACGACTTCGTCAAAAGAGGTTGCAAACGCGAACAGCGCGCCCGAAAAAACGCCGGGCCAGATGATGGGCAGCGTGATGCGGCGAAAGGCTGTCCAGGGGGATGCGCCAAGGCTGCGCGCAGCGCGGAACAGGGCTTGGTCAAAGCCCGCCAGTGTGGCCGTGACCGTGATTACGACAAAGGGCGTGCCTAGCACCGCATGGGCCAGTATGATGCCGGTCAGGCTATTGGCTATGCCCAGCGTCGAGTAGAAGAAATACGCGCCAACCGCCACGATCACGATCGGTACGATCATGGGCAAGACCAGTATGGCCGTAATCAGTCCGCGCCCCGGTAGATTGCGGTGCGTCAGGCCCACCGAGGCCAGCGTTCCCAGTGATGTTGCAATCAACGTTGCAGACGTCGCGATCACGAAACTGTTTTTTACCGCGGTGTGCCATTCCTCGTTGGTGAAAAATTCAATGAACCACTTGAAGCTGACCGTGTGGATCGGGTAGGTGAAGAACGGATCGGCGTTGAACGCCAGTGGCAGCACTACCAGCACCGGTGCCATCAGGAACACGAGGGCGGCGATGCAGAAGGCCAGCAGGCCGTAGTGCCGGGCGCGCCCCCCCAGTCCGGCATAGGGCGCAAAGCGCGGTATCTTGTTAACCGAGGCGGACATTGGCGATCCCCACAAAACGTTCGTAAAAGGCGTACAGGACCAGCACGCAGGCCAGCAGCAGACCACCGAGTGCCGAGGCCAGGCCCCAGTTCAGGCTGCGCGTAAGGTGGTCGGCGATAAAGTAGCTCATCATCTGGTCACCGGCACCTCCGACCAGGGCCGGCGTAATGTAATAGCCAATCGCCAGGATGAACACCAGCAGCACTCCGGCGCTGACACCGGCCATCGATTGCGGTAGATAGACCCGCCAGAAGGCTTTGATCGGACCCGCTCCCAGCGAACGTGCAGCGCGCACATAACTTGGCGGAATCTGTCGCATGACGGAATACAGCGGCAGGATCATGAACGGCAGCAGAATGTGCGTCATGGCAATGACCACGCCGAATCGGTTGAAGATCAGTGTGAGCGGGTCATGGATCAGGCCCAGCGACATCAGCATCGAATTGACCACGCCTTCTTTTTGCAGCAGCACCACCCAGGCGGTAGTGCGCACCAGCAAGGATGTCCAGAAGGGCAACAGCACGAACACCATCATGAGGTTGCCGGTCTTTTCGGGCAAGTGCGCCAACCAGTAGGACAAGGGGTAGCCGATGGCCAGGCTAAACAGCGTGACCAGCAGGCTCACCCACAGGGTGCGCGCGAATACATCGAGGTAGAGCCGGTCGCCGGCCTGCGCCTGCACGATCTCGCCGTGTTCGTCGCGGGTCATGTCCACTGCATGCAGGTAGAAGTCATTGGTGTATTCGCCGCGGGTCTGGCGCAATACCGACCAGATTTTGGGTTGACCCCAGGCCTCGTCGATAGCCAGAAAGGTCGGCTTCCACGGCCCGTGTCCTGCCTGGGAAATCTTGCGCGTGGTCTTCATGAAGAGGGTGCGCAGGCCGCTTTCCTCGAAATTCAGGCGGCTTGCGACCTTGCTGGCCGACTGATCTTCGACGGCCTGCTTCATATCGGCCGCCAGGGCCTGAAACACCAGTTCATCAGGGACTTCAGGCCCTTCAGGAACGGCATTCAGCAGGGCCGAAGTCCGCGGCAAAGCGTCATGCACGACAGGGTCATGCGTACTGTTGAACAGCATCTCGCCAATCGGCACCAAAAACGTCAGCAACGTGAACAGAAACAGGGGCAAGATCAATGCATAGGCACGCAGCCGATGCCGGGATTCGGCCTTTCTCAATTTTCTTTTGAGTTGGCCCGTATCGGGAACTGACATCAATGTCTGCGCATTCATCAAAGGTCTCCTCAGGTAACGGTCGATGCGCCGGGCCGGCCCCGCTGAGGCCAGCCCGGTGTGGCGCTTACTTGGAGAGCCAGGCGGCAAATTTCTGGTTCAGCTCATCAGCATGGTCTGACCACCAGCCGGCATCGGTCTGGAACCCGCGGCCCGCGTGGGCCGAGCCTGGCAGCCAGGGCTTGGTCTTGTCTTCGACCAGGGCGAGCGACGACTTGCGCGCTGGCGCGTAGGGAATGTACTTGGTCTGCTCGGCCAGCGGCTTGGTGCCCGTGGCGAACGTCACGAAGTCCATTGCCGCCTTGGTGTTCTTGGAGCCCTTGACGACCACGAACAGGTCGGGCACCGTGATCTGGCCGTCCCAGACGACCGCGAAGTTCTTGCCGTCCTTCATGTCCGCGTCGTAGATGCGGCCGTGATAGACGGTCGTCATCGCGACCTCGCCGGAAGCCAGCAATTGCACCGGCTGGGCGCCCGTACTCCACCAGACGATCTGCGACTTGATCGTGTCAAGCTTCTTGAAGGCGCGCTCCACCCCCGCCGGAGTGGACAGGACCTTATACACGTCGGCAGGGGCAACGCCGTCGGCCATCAATGCCTGCTCAAGGTTGACATTGGGCTCTTTCTTCATGCCGCGTTTGCCGGGAAATTTCTTCAGATCGTAGTAATCTTCGAGCTTGGCTGGTGCGTTGGCGCCCATCTTGGCCTTGTCGTAGGCCACCACATTGGCATAAGAGATACTGGCGACAGCGCAGGCGTTCACCATGCCTGGCAGAAAATCGGCCTTGGCATCGGTTCCGTCATCGCCCTTGGGCAGCTTGGAAGCATCGATTTTTTCGAACAAACCCTCGTCGCAGCCGCGCAGTGCCTCGGCAAGCTCCACGTCGACCACATCCCATTTGACGTTGCCGGTCTGGACCTGGGCGCGGATTTCGGCCAGACCACCGTTGTAGTCCTCGCTCAGCACCTTGGTGCCGGTTTTGGCGGTGAAAGGCTTGTGCATCACTTCCTGCTGGCTTTTGCCGTAGGCCCCGCCCCAAGAGGTGACGGTAATGGTCTGGGCATCCACGCTCAAGGCCAGCATGGTTCCAATAGCGGCCGCCAGAATACTTAATTTTCTAATCTGAAATTTCATGATCGTCTCCATAGAATTGTTCGAACTTGTCTTCAAGACTGCCAAAGCACAATACTGTGCCCACCTGGTCGGCATAAGTGAATCCAGCGCGTTTGCGCTCAATTCACTTATGCCACTACGTCCAGCGCGTGGCAGTCCGCCGCGCGCCAGCCGATCTGGATGTCATGGTCGATGCCCACCAGACGTTCTTGCGACGCGTTGGGTACCTTGACGACGATTTGCTGCTCTCCGAACGCCATTGCACGTACGCGCAAGTGGTCGCCCAGATAAGTCACATCTTTTACGCGGGCCTGGCACACCACTTCACAGACCCCGGCAGCAGGGTTGATCAGGACACGTTCCGGGCGCAGCGAGAGCATCGTGGACGACCCCTCCGATCCCGCGGACACGGACTTGGCGCGCACGGTGGAGCCGTCGTCCAGCCTCACATCGCACCAGCCTTTGTCATGCAGCACGACCTTGCCGTAAAGCTTGTTGTTCTCGCCAATAAAGCTCGCTACGAACGCGTTGGCGGGCTGCTCATACAGGCGTTCGGGCGTATCGAGCTGCTGGATCACACCATTGTTGAACACGGCAACGCGGTCCGACATGGTCAGTGCCTCACCCTGGTCGTGGGTTACGTAGACCACGGTAACCCCCAGGCGGTGGTGCAACTGCTTGATCTCGTACTGCATCTGCTCGCGCAGCTGCTTGTCGAGCGCCGACAGTGGTTCGTCCATCAGCACGAGCTTGGGCTCGAAAACCAGAGCCCGTGCGACGGCCACACGCTGTTGCTGGCCACCAGAGAGCTGGGATGGACGACGGTCATCAAAGCCGTTGAGCCCCACCATTGCGAGCGCACGCTTGACTTTTTCCCCGATGCCGGTTTTGGGAATGCCCCGAACCATCAGGGGGAACGCGACATTTTCGGCCACGGTCATGTGAGGAAACAAGGCATAGCTTTGAAATACCATGCCAATGTTGCGATCCTCGGGCGCGAGGCGATTGATCGGGTTGCCGTCCAGAAAGATCTCGCCATGGGTGGCAGTCTCAAAGCCGGCCAGCATCATCAGCGTGGTGGTTTTGCCCGAGCCTGACGGGCCAAGCATGGTGAGGAATTCGCCCTCCCGAATATCGAGATTGAGGTCGCGCACCACGAGGTTTTCACCATCGTAGGTTTTTTGCACGCCTTTGAGCTGGACGAAAGGTTGGGCCATGTATTTGTCTCCTTGCTTGTTCGTGTCATTTCGCACCGACTGCCACTATCCTGCCACTATCCAGCCCCGCCGGCCCGATCACAGGCCTCAACTCCGGGTCAATCCTGCCCGGCAGAGGCGCTGCGTGGTCACCCATGGTCGCATCAAGCCTTGATGATGTTGTGCTGCGGACCGTAGGGGAAGGCGGTGAGGTTGCGGTTGCCATCCTTGGTGATCACCAGGATGTCGTGCTCGCGGTAGCCACCGGCTCCTGGCATGCCCTCGGGCAGCATGATCATCGGCTC
>JARLJI010000205.1 GCA_031291295.1 Rhodoferax sp.
GAAGGTGTTCTGGACTTTCTCGCCGTTGCGCAGGCGGATCAGGTCGGGCATGTTCATCATCATTTCAGTGGGCTCCATCGGTGGTTGATCAATGGAGCGAACTGTAGATAGCTTCGCCTTTGTCTGAGTTGCAGTTGCGACGATAAGTATCTCATTTACGCAAATCCGGTTGATGCGTCCAGCAAGCTTGCTGGCGTCCGCGGGTTAACCCCGAGCGCTGAAGTCAGAATCAACAGGCGGAGCATGTCGCCAACCCATTTCGCGTTCCAGCCAGCAAGCGAGTTCCAAGAGAGCGCGGTCACCGCGCGTGCGGCCGACCACCTGGATGCCCAGCGGCAGGCCGTGCGTATCGCGGGTTAGCGGGAGCGTTACCTGCGGCAGACCGAACAACTGCCAAGGACGGCTTGCAAATGGAGCCCCGGTAGCCCCCAGCCCCGCCGGCGCGGGACCCGGCGCGGCTGGCGCGATGATCGCATCGCAGCCTCCCCGCAGCGCTTCCAGCTCGACCCTGGCTGCCTCGCTCTGTGCGTGCAGCTCTGACCAATCGTTGAAGCTGGTATTGCCGCCCTCGTTGATCAGGTCCCGCAGCGGGGCACTCATCGCCTCACGCGAAGCAGCCCATTCGAAGGCCAGGGTTTGCGCAGCCTCACAGGCCATCAGTCGCTGGTGCAGGCGCGGCCATGACGCCCCAAACTCCCGGTTGCCTGGCCGCACGATCCGGATGCCGCGTGCCGCCAGCTGCTGCAGCGCTGATTCGAATGCGTTGAGCATGGCCGGTTCAATGTCGCCGAAAGCTCGCCCATCGATCGCCAGCAGGGTTGTTGGGCCTTGCGGCTGTTGCGCCACATTGAACGGCTCGCCGCACAAGCCGTAATGCACACGCTGCAAATCCTCGACCGATCGTGCCAAAACGCCGAGCGCATCGAACGAGCCGGCGAGCGGCATCACACCGCGTAGCGAGAACATGCCGACCGACGCCACGTAGCCCGCCACACCGCAGTAAGAGGCCGGCCGTATGACCGAGGCGGCTGTCTGCGAACCCAGGGCGACCGGCACCATCGCCGCTGCCACCGCCGCTGCGGAGCCGCTGGACGACCCGCCGGGTGTGTGTTGAAGATGATGGGGGTTGGCCGTCTTGCCAGGCGAGAAATAGGCAAACTCCGTGGTCACGGTCTTGCCCGCCACATGCAGACCTGCGGCGCGAAGTCGGGCCACGCATGCGGCGTCTTCCGCCGCCACCCGGCCAGTCCAGATCGCCGAGCCGCGCTCCGCCTTCATTCCAGCCACGTCGATAGTGTCCTTGACGCCGAGCGGCAGGCCCTTGCAGGGTAACTGCCGATATCGAGATTCGTCGTGGCGCCAGCGCGCGAGCCACTCGGCACGCTCCTCCAGATGCGCCCATGCGCCCACCGCCGGCTCCAGCGCGGCGATGCGGTCCAGGCAGCTCTCGACGATGTCAATGGCCTCGCATTGCCTGGCCTCGATGGCCGCCAGCATCCCGGACAGCGTGAGTTGATGCAGCGTCATGGGGAGCCTTCAGGAGGGCAGGCTGGCCAGTGCGGCCCGGAAGAGGGCGACCGGTACGTCGACGACGCCAGCACCGATGCGGCCAGCTTCGCCCGCAGCGTCGATCATGCCGATTAGCACCAGCGGGCCGCAACCGCTGCGCACGCAGCGTTGCGCGTTGGTGACGCTGCGCGCAAGTCCATCGAGCACGCCCGGCGCCGCCAGGATATCGTGGGGCCGTTCGAGGACGTCGTCGGGCAGCGAGGCCTCTAGTGCATTGCGCAGGATGGGCGCATGCGCGAGGGCCTGGCCGCCCAGGCCGAGGAAATCAACCACGGCGCTGTCGCCGAGGGCGCCAATGGCGTGACGCGCGGCGTGGGCGGGCTCGCAGGTTCCGGCCGGCACGGGGGCAGGGGAAGTGATCCATCGGCCGGGTTGACCTGCCAGCTGGACGCCGAAACTCAAGCCATTGCCGCCGGCACGGCTGACCCACGAGCACCCCGGCACGCCTTCTGCGGCGCGTAGCCACAAGGCCGCCGCGGCCATCCATGGGTTGAGCGCAAACGCGGGTGATACGGCGATGAAGTCGCGCGCCGCATCGGTGACTGCCCCGGTTGGAGCGTCGCGCAGCAACGCTTTCGCGAGCAGTCGGGAACCGGCCACGGTACGGGCGTGGCAATCGTCGCCGTCGCGTAGTGCCTGCGCCATCAGCGGGGCGAGCGCCAGGGGTTGCCGCACGCACTGAGCCAGCCAGTCGGCGAACGGTCCGTTCAACCAGCGCAGATGATTGGGCAGCGCGGCGTCGAGCAGGCCCAGGCGTGTTGCATGCGCCTGCCCTTCGTTGATCGCCACATGGACAACGGCAGTGCTTGAAGACGACGCTGCGTCGCGAACTTCCAGCACCGCCATCCCCGGCGACAGCACGCCAGCCAATGGCACCAGCAGTCCGTGATCCTGCGCCGAAGCCGTCTGGATGGCTCCGTCGTCGAGCAGGCGCGCCGCCGCGGCGAAATCGTCAGCCCATCCTTCATACACCCCCGCCACGCAAATCGAATGGCGCAGCGGCGGCGGAATGTCGCCGGCGGACTCGAACGGCGGACCGGCGTGGAACACGGTGCGTGTGTCACCGCTCACGATGTCGGCCACTCGACGCACGGCGCACCACGTCGGACGCACAGCGGTCAAGCGCGCCTGCGCAGTCTGGTCAGACGCCAGCTCAAGTGAGCTGGTCATGCGCGGACCCAGGTTTCACTGTGCGCCAGTGCCGCCGACTGGGCGCGACCGCCAAAAAAATCGCGCTCCACGGTCTGGCCAGGCAGACGCCGGCCGTTGACGCTGACAAACGCGGCGCCGGCTGGCTGGAACACGCTGAACATCTCGTGCACGCCGGTCTGTGTTTGGGCCGGTGGCACATCGACGGCGAACGCACTCCCGAGGTTCTGCCATGTCATCGTCGCCGACATGCCGCGGCCGTCATGGTGCGCGCTTTCAGTGTGCGACTCGGCTCCGTGCAGCTGTGTCTCGAAATGCGCACCATCGACAATTTCCAGGCCGTCGATCAGTGCGGTACACGGCCGGAACAGGGCAAATTTCTTGACGAAGCCTTCAAGCAGGTAGTGGGCCAGCGGTGCGTTGTCGGTCAGACACAGCCGCATGACGTTCAACGCGCCCGGTTCGTAGGGTTGTTCCAGCACCAGCATCGCCCTGCCGCTGCCGTGCGGCGACAGCGCGACGCGGAAGTAGAGCGACAAGCTGGCCCAGTCGGGCGCGGCGGGATCGTGTTTCAGGTAGATGAACGGGTTGTCGCCGGTCCAGTCGACGTCGCCGGGGCGCACAGTGTCTTGCATGGATGTCCTCTCCGTGGGGTTGTTCAGCGCCACTGCCGGCGCAGGCTCTCGAAATCGGAACTGGGTTCCCAGCCCAGCACGTCGCGGGCTTGCGCCGACGAGAAGATCGACGCGCGCGGCAGGTTCTGGAACACACGCGGCACGCGAATCTCGGGAAGCGTACCGATACGTTCGCGGTACCACTCGAGCGTGGGTTCGCGCCGGCAGGTGTCAGCGGCGCTGAGGAAGAACACGCCGTAGCGAAGGCCTTGCGATCTCAGCGCCGCGTGGAAGCCGCGCGCCACATCGGCGGCGGTGACGTAGTAGAAAAGCCAGTGGCGCGTCGGTTCGTCGATAAATTCGAGGAAGGCGCCGAACGTTTCCTGCATCACCACGGCCAGCGGTCGCAGGCAGATGACTTCCATCGACGTTCCGTGGGTGAAGCTCAGGCCCATCTGCTCAATGGCCTGCTTGCTCACGCTGTAGGCCTGCAACGGCCGGCACTCGTGCCTTTCATCGACCTGCAGGGTTTGCGGCTGCCAGTCGGCACGCATTTCCGAAAGGCCGCAGGCCGAGACGCTCGAGCACAACACCACCTTTCTGACCCCGGCTTCGGCCGCTGCCTGCAGTACGTGCCATGTGCCGCGGATGTTGACGTCGATGTAGCGCTCGGGCGCGGCCTTGTGGTCGTAGTCGATGGCGGCCAGGTGAACCACTGCATCGGCCCCCCTGACGGCGGCGCGCACCTGCTCGAGGTTCATCACGTCGGTGCGCAGGAAGCGGGTATCGACCTGTCCCGGGTTGAGGTCGGCGTTGATCACGTCGAAATGGGGCGCAAGTTCGCGCAGCACATAGGCGCCGACGCGGCCGGAGCCGCCGGTAACGACTATTTTCCTGATGTCCATGAATGAGATACCTTTTACAGATCGAGCATGATGGTTGGAGTGGTGGCGCGCGAGACACAAATCATCATGTGCGTGTTTTGGCGGCGTTCATCAGCGGTCAACACCGCGTCGCGATGGTCTGGCACGCCTTGCAGCACACGCTGCTCGCAACTGCCGCAAACGCCTTCGCGACATGAGCAGTCGAGCGCCAGGCCCTCCCGCAGCAGGGCGTCGAGGATGGATTCTTCGCTGTTCACGCGCACCGAGCGGCCCGACCGGGCGAGCACGACCTCGAAGGCTCGGTGTTCGCCCTGCGCGAAGTTCGGGTTCTCGAAGCGCTCCAGGTGCAATTGCCAGCGTGCCGTGTGATCGTGCAGCGATTCCAGATCATCGAGCAGACGCAGCGGGCCGCAGGCGAAAACGGCTTCCTCGGGTCCCAGCGTGCGCGTCCATGCCGCGAGGTCCAGCCGGCCGCGATCCGCCGAACAATGCAGCGTGACGCGCTCCGGAGGAAGCCGGCAAATCTCGTCGAGCAGGCTCATGTCGGCCTGCGATCGCGCCAGGTACAGGAGTCGCCAGTCGCAGCCTGCGTCCTGCGCGGCGGCCACCATCGGCAGCAGCGCGGTGATGCCGATGCCGCCGGCCAGCAAGGTGAGCCGTGGCGAGGGTACGAATGGGAAGTTGTTGCGAGGCCCACGCACATAAAGACGTTGTCCCTCGACGAGCTGGTCGCAGAGGTAGGCCGAGCCACCCCGGCCGTGCCGTTCGCGGTGAACGACGATGCGCCACAGGCGGGCGTTGTCCACGGGGCCGCACAGCGAATACTGCCGAACCAACTCGCCATTCGCGAGTGGCAACACCACGTCGATGTGGCTGCCCGGCGCCCAATCCGGCAGAGCCAGCCCGTCGGCATTGGCAAGCTCGAATGCCACTGTCTGCCGGGCAGACGCGTAGCGACGCTGCACCACCAGTTCACGGCCGGGCGGGGAGGGTGAGGTGGACATTGTCAAAACCGTTGCGTGACCATGACCTGGCTCTGGGTCGCGTCGGCGGCGCGGTATTTCTTGATCAACCAGTCCTGATGGCGCCCCATCATCTGCTCCAGCGGCGACAGTCGCCCTCGCGGTGCGAAGCGCGAGCGCGCGCCGACCTGGTAGCGACGCCAGCCGTCATAGTCTTCGACCATCACCGGGTACAGGTCTTTGCGCTCCATCTCCCAGGTCTCCTTGAAGCCGCTACTGGCGAGGGTCGACTCCGGATACAGCCAGGTCACGCCGTATTTCGACTCGTGGGGGCCGGTAGGCAGCCACATGAAGCACTTGACCTTGTCCGGCATGGCCACGATTAGCAGGTTGGGCACGACCGAGATGTAGGCGAGCCGCTGCCGTTGGTGCTCCGTCAGGTCTGGCAAGATGGGCTGCAGCGCCTTGCCGGTGCGGGTGGGGCTGGCGTCGGCAAACGGCCCGACCAGGTCGTACGCGAAGATGCCGTTGACCAGGTCGTTGTAGATCGCCGATTCGTCCACGGTCTGCGAAGTCGTCGGGTACATCTTGCCCCACGACTGGCCGTGCAGGCCGGGGCAGTGGTAGCACTCGTCGGCGAAGTGCTTCCAGTTGCATTCGATCTGGTCGAATTCCAGCGGCGCAGCGGGGCGCAGTTCGGTCAGCCGGTAATTGGCAAGCTGCTCCTTCAGTGTTGCCAGTCGGGGCGACAACGGCGCGATCGAGTCGTCGAAGGTGACAAACAGGAGGTTCTCCCAGACTTCGCTGCGGATCACCGGCAGGCAGGCCGCGCTCTTGTTAAAACCGGGATCATCGTTAAGCCCCGGAGCCGACAGCAACTGGCCTGACAGATCGAAGACCCACGAGTGCATCGGGCAGCGGATGCGCCGGGTATTGCCCCGTCCCTCGGCCAGTTGCTGGCCGCGATGCTGGCACACATTGGCCAGCACGCGTACCGAACCGTCCTGCTGGCGCACGGCCAGCAAGGGATCGTCGCCGACCGCCACGGTGAAGTAGTCGCCTGCGTTGGGGATATCCCCGACATGGCCGATACAGAACCATTCATGCCCCCATACCGCATCGAGCTCGAAGCGATAGAACGCCTCGTCAGTGAACGCGGCCGGCGGCAGTGCCACGGTCTGGCCATGGGCGGTGGTGCTCGAATCGAACTCCGTGATCGGAATGGTCTTGTATTTGCTCATGATGTTTGGGGGAATGGTTTCAGCGACAGCCGGATTATTCTTGCGGCGCGGCGCTCACACCAGAAAGATTTTTCGATGGCGACCGTAGGAAACTTCGAGCGCTGCGCGAAGCGCCACGTGCCTACAATCGCTGACACACTGCGCACGCCATGAAGTTCACCTTCAGACAGCTCGAATATTTTGTTGCCGCCGCCGAGGCGGGCAGCATAGCCGCGGCTGCCGAGCGCATTCACATCTCTGCGCCGTCGATCTCGGTGGCGATCACCCAGCTCGAGCAGCAGCTCGGCGTTCTCCTGTTCATCCGCCAACGCAACGGCCTGAGCCTGACCACGGTGGGTCAGGACGTGCTGGAGCGCGCAAATTCTCTGCTTGAAGAGGCGAGTGCCCTGCATGCGGCCGTCAACCAGCAAGACACCGAGCTGAAGGGTCGCGTTACGCTGGGCTGTCTCACCACGCTGGCGCCCATGGTCATGCCCGAACTGGTGCAGAGCTGGGCAAAGATGCACCCGGCGGTTGTGGTCGAGCTGGTAGAAGACACGCAGGACCAGCTGATCAGTCATCTGCGGCGCGGTGTGGTTGATGTTGCCATCACCTACGAGATGCACATTCCGCCGGACCTGGAGTTCGAGACCCTCGCGTCGCTGCCACCCTTGTTGATGATGCCTGCCAACCATCGGCTGTCCCGTCAGACCCGTATCGATCTTCAAGACGTGGTCAATGACGACTACATCTTGCTGGACTTGCCCTATAGCCGCGACTACTTTCTATCGGTGTTCCAGCATGCGGGGCTCACGCCCCGAATCGGAATGCGAACAACGCAGATGGATGTGGTGCGCACCATGGTGGCCAACGGTTTGGGCGTCTCGGTGGTCGTGTCGCGCCCGCTCAACGAGGCGGCGCTGGATGGCAAACCGATCGTCTCTGTGCCCATTGCCAATCGTATGCCCCTTTTGTCCGTCGGCGTCTTGGTGCGCCGGGCGCAAGAGACCACCTTGATTGCAGCCTTTCGCCAGCACGCCCGCGCCAGCATCGGGGATGACTACATACCAGGGATGCGGCCCTTGTCGGTGGAAGAATGAATGGTGATGTGTTCCAGGCGGCCGGGATACGATGGAAATCGCCCCTCGAGGATGCCCGACCGATCAACGACTTCGGCAACGGATTCGTGCTGATAGCAGGCCATCACGCGGACGCCGCCCACTCATTCATTCGTCTTGCAGCGCACTCCAGGCCGTCTCCCGGCTGGCGAGCATGGCGACCAGCGCAACCACCGCAGCGGCAACGAGAAACCAGGCCGGCGCCAACTTGCTGCCGGTCACGCTGATCAGCCACGTTGCAATGAGCGGTGCAGTGCCGCCGAACAATGCGTTGGCGGAATTGAAGGTGAACGCAAACCCGCTGTACCTGACTTTGGTTGGAAAGATCTCGGAGAGAAAGCAGGGCAGGGTGCCGTCGTTCATGGTCAGCAAGGCGCCGAACGCGACCTGGATCACGACGATCCCGACGAAGCCCACCGTGCCGAGGGCCTTGAACAGCGGGACCGTCAGCGCAATGAACAGCACCGACGCGGCAATCAGCATGGTCTTTCGACCGAAGCGGTCCGACAGCGTGCCCATGAAGAATATGAAAAAGATGTACGCCACCAGGGAGATGGTCGTGGCAAGGAACGACTCGGTTTCACCGACACCCAACTCCGTCGAGAGGTAGGTCGGCATGTAGCTCAGGATGATGTAGAAGGCCACGGCATTCAGGCAGGTGACGCCGAATGCGATGATCATGGCGCGCTTGTGCGTTGCCAGCAGTTCCGTGACTGGCGCCTTGGCAACGTGGTGCGTCTTCTCCAACTGCTTGAACTTCGGCGTGTCTTCCAGGCGCACGCGAATGTAGCGGCCGATCAGGCCGAACGGGGCGGCCAGCAGGAACGGCAGCCTCCAGCCCCAGGATTGCAATTGCTCAGTGGTCAGTACGGCATGCATCAGCGCCACCAGCAGCGAGCCGAACAGCAGGCCTGCGGCGGTGCTGGCGGGGACGATGCTGGTGTAGAAGCCGCGCTTGCGTTCGGGCGCATACTCCGCCAGAAACAGCGACGCGCCTGCGTATTCGCCGGACGCCGAAAAGCCCTGAATAATCCGAACCAGCAGCAGCAACGCCGGCGCCCATAGTCCCACCTGTTCGTAGGTCGGAAGAAAGGCAATCACGAAGGTCGCGGCTGACATGATCAGGATGGACAGCGAGAGCGCCGTTCGCCGCCCGATCTTGTCGCCGAAGTGACCCCACACGATGCCGCCGATGGGGCGAACAATGAATGAGATCGCAAACACGCCGAACGTCGCGAGCAGTGCATTGGTCGGGGAAGCCTGCGGAAAAAACACGGCGGCGATGACCGTCGCGAGATAGCCGTAAGAGGCGTAGTCGAACCACTCCACAAAATTGCCGATAAAGCTGGCTGCGGCAGCCTTTTTCAGCAAGCCGCTGCTTACCGGCCCATTCGCGTCAAGCGCGGCGGTTGCCCGCGCCGAATCATGCCGCGCAGCAGGGCTCCGGATCTTTTTATTCGCCTCTAAAGGCTTGCTGGTACTCATACTCATACTCGTGTCTCCTCGTGTGAATGGCCGGGCTGGCGGTAAATCGGAACCCGGCCTGGCGTGTTATTCAAGCCTTGATGATGTTGTGCTGCGGACCGTAGGGGAAGGCGGTGAGGTTGCGGTTGCCATCCTTGGTGATCACCAGGATGTCGTGCTCGCGGTAGCCACCGGCTCCTGGCATGCCCTCGGGCAGCATGATCATCGGCTC
>JARLJI010000206.1 GCA_031291295.1 Rhodoferax sp.
CTGGATCGACCTGTCGGGCTGGAGCCCGAAGTATTTTCCGCCGCAACTGGTGCAGTACGCGAACACGCTGTTGAAGGACCGCATCCTGTTCGGCAGCGACTACCCCCTGATCACGCCGGATCGCTGGATGAAGGACTTCGAGGAGGCCGGCTTCAAGCCCGAGGTGAAGCCCCTGATACTGAAAGAGAATGCGGTGCGGCTCTTGAAGCTCGACCCGAAAGCAAGCTAGCTCCGTGCCGGGTCTTTGCAGCTCGCGGGGTCAAAAGCCTGTCGCCCACCTGAGGTCCGGCTCACGGCGATGCCAGTCCGTTGCCTGCTGGAATGCGGAGCCAAGCGCAAGCAGGCGCGCTTCGGTCCGTGCTTGCCCGACGAGTTGTATTGCGACCGGCAATCCAAGTGCGTCGAAACCCGCCGGCAGGCTGAGCGCGCAACCGCCGACATGATTGACCCAGCGCGTGAACTGCCCAAGCGGCGAACCTCGCTCGTCGACCGAATCGAGAGCCGGCGCGCTGCAGTGCACAGTGGGCATGAGCAAGACTTCATCGGCGGGAAACCACTGACGAAAGCGCTCGCTGGCCTCAACGCGAGCTGCGCGAGCCACGGCGATCGTGCTTAATTCTGTTAAGCGCGCCTGTTCGAAGCGGCGCTGGATATCGGCTCCGAAGGCGTTCGTATCCAACTCGAACCGGGCACGATGCAAGGCCCATGCCTCTGCACCGATCAATGTGCCGGCGTCACGTGTCAGCTCTGCCAGCGCGAAAGGTGGCGCGCTCTTGTGCAGACGCGCCCCCAGGCGAACGAAGATGTCGGCTGCTTCGTCGAGGGCCTGCTGGACGGCGGATTCCACCGGGACCGGATAGGCGGCGCTGTCGAATACTGCGATGCGCATGCCACTCGGTGCTTGTATCGGCGCCACGTTCGTCTGCGCGAGCACCTCGAACAATCGTGCGCAGTCATCTGCGGTTTGCGCTATCGGGCCAACGCTGTCGTAAGACGACGCAAGGGGAAACACGCCGTCTTCCGGGATTAGGGCGTAGGTGGTCTTGAGTCCGGTGACCCCGCACAACGCCACCGGCATCCGTATCGAGCCTGCAGTATCACTGCCCAACGCAGCCCGCACCATGCGAGCTGCCACCGCGACCGCCGAACCGCTGCTTGACCCTCCGGCCACGCGCACAATGCGGCCGTCCCAGGGGTTGCGTGGCGTGCCCAGCGCGGCGTTGATGCCCCAGCCGCCAAATGCCAGCTCGACCATTTGTGTGTGTCCGACGATGCAGGCCCCGGCATCCAGCAATCGCTGGACAGCGGTTGCTGTTCGAGTCGCGCGACGCGCCGCGAACATCGGCGTACCGACGCTGGCGATCTCGCCGGCTAAGTCGAAGCAGTCCTTGATGGCGATGGACCACCCCTGGAGTGCGCCATGTGCCACCAAAGGCTGCCGGGATGATCCAACCCGGACAAACGCGTGAAGCATATCGTTCTGGCGGGCAAAAGCCTCCGAGCGCGGTGACAGAGGCTTCATCGTTTCGGTGGTGGGCCACCGTTGCCGCCGCTCAACCGATACCCTACCGGCAGAAGCTGCACACCGAGGCGACGCTCGATTTCGCCCCAGATGCCTCGGGGCAGCAGCAGGGCAAACAGGAGCGCGGTCGCGCCAAGGCCGATCAGGTAGGCCACACCGGTCGCGCCGAACAAGGTCTCCATGGTGAAGAACAAAACCGCACCGAGGATCGGCCCTTCGTATGTGCCGATGCCGCCGACCAGCACCATGAAAATCATGTAGGCCGTCCATTGCACACTGAAGTAGGTCTTGGGCTGGAACGTAATCGAACTCGCCACCCACAACGCACCTGCCGCAGCGCACCCAAAGGCCGATAGCACGAAGATCAAGCGCTTTGATGCGAGTACCCGAACGCCCACCGAGCCGGCGGCTTCCTCGTTGTCGCGAATGGCCTGCGCCGCCGTTCCCATCTTGCCGCGAAGCATCACGAAAACGAACCACGCCAGCGCAGCCATCGTGACGAGTGCCGCCCAGTAGGTGTATGCACGCCGATCGTCGGCCGCATAACGTTGCAATGCGATCAGCGACGTCCCCGTCTCACCCTGTATCAGGTTGTCCAGGTTCACCATCAGGTGCAGAAGTTCTGCGAGAACCCACATGCCAATGGCAAACTCTGCACCACGCAGCCTCAGCATGAAGACCGAGATGGGTAACGACACCACACCGACCAGCGTAGCCGACAGCAGCAACGCCAGATAAGGGTTGACGCCGAAATCGGCCAAGCGAACGGCGGCGTACGCGCCCAGGCCGAAAAAGGCCTGTTGGCCGACCGACAGCAGCCCGGCGTAGCCGGCCAGCGCGTTCCACATCAACGCCAGGATGCCATAGATGAACAGCGTCGTCAGTCGCTCGATGACGTTGGCTGAAAGGAACAACGGGCCCGCAACAAGCAGCAGTTGCGTGGCAACGACCAATGCAACGGTGATAATCGATGGCGTCGTCCAGCGTGTGACGCGAATGGTTGACGATCGTGAAGTCATGTTCATGTTCATGGCGTGGTAGCGCTGGGCCGCAGCGTTCGGACCCAACGGCGGACGCCGTTTACGGCGTACAACCGAGCGAGCAGAACGACCAGGAAGACTGCGTGGCCGGCAATCAAAAAGCCCTGTGAGTGAAGTTGCGCGCCGATGCTTTGCGCAACGCCTAGAACGACGCCGCCAATCAGCGTGCCCCAAAGGGACCCGGCACCACCGATCACGACCGCTTCGAACGCGAAGATCAGCTGTTGTGGCCCGGTGTACGGGTCGAAAGTGGCGCGCATCGCCAGGAAGGCACCGGCGATGGCCACCGTGGCCATGGCAATCGCGGTAGATGCCGCGTAGACCGACCGAGCGTTGACGCCCACCAACTGGGCCGTGTCGGCATCGTCTGCGGCGGCTCGTATGCGCCGGCCCAACGCGGTATGCCTCAACATCAGGTGCAAGCCGCCGAGAAGGCCGATCGCGACGGCCAAGGTCAGTACCGAAAGCTGGCCGACGATGATTCCGCCCGGCAGTGTCCAGCCGTCATAACTCAGCGTGTCGATGTAGGGCGCCAGCGAGCGCGTATCGGCGCCAAAGACCTGGAACATCGAGTTGTCGAGTACGGTGGCCAGTCCGAAGGTGCTTAGCAGGGGCAACATCGCACCCAAGCGCGCGCTGCGCTCAAGCACCAGCCGATGCAGTACCCATCCGACCAGAGCCATCACCGGCACCACTGCGACGAGTCCGAGCAACGGGTGGACGCCGAACCGATCAGCCAGCAAGAACAGCAGATAGGCGGACAGCACCGCGAGGCTGCCATGCGCCAGGTTGATGATCCGCATCACACCGAACATGAACGACAAGCCGCAGGCGAGCAGCGCGTAGTAGCCGCCGAGCATCAGGCCCTGGACGAGTTGGTTGAGCCAGATCATGTCGTGGGGGCCTCGTGAGTGGCGGGGGGCCGATGACCGAAGTAGTACGCCATGACCTGGTCGCGGGTCATCTCGTCGGCGCGCCCGCTGGCGACGACTCGGCCTTCAAGCATGCACACGATGCGGTCGGCCACTGCGAAGGTGCGCTGCAAATCCTGCTCGACGAGTACAACGGTCGTGCCGTTGCCTGCTTTTTTGTCCATGAGCTTTCTCAGGGAGTTATAAACGCCTTGCACGGCCAACGGCGACAGACCCAGCGACACTTCGTCAAGCAGCAGCATGCGCGGATTGGTCATCAGTGCGCGCCCGATGGCTGTTGCCTGCTGCTGGCCGCCCGACAAGGTGCCGGCCATCGCCTTCAGCTTGGGCTTGAGTTGCGGGAAGGCTTCGAGCACGGTGGCCAGGTTCCACGGGCCATCGCGCTTGGCCGAGAGTGCGACCAGCAGGTTCTCTTCCACGGTCATACTGGAGAAGAGTTTCCGGCCCTCGGGCACAAGAGCCAGCCCGGCCGCCACTCGGACGCTGGCCGGCATGCTACTCACATCCTGTCCGTCAAAAACGATGCGACCTGCTGCGACCGGATGCACGCCAGCCAGCGTTCGCAACAGCGTCGTCTTTCCGGCACCGTTGGCGCCAACCAGTGCAATTGTTTCGCCCTGTTCGACGTCCAGACTGATACCCTGCACGGCGGTCAGCAGACCATGTTTGGCCTCGAGTTTTTCGATCGTCAGCAGGCTCATCGTCCGCCCCCGAGGTAGGCATCGACGACGATGGCGTTGGCGAGCACTTCCTTCGGGTCGCCCTCGGCAATGACGCGCCCCGCATCCATACAAACCAACCGTCGCGCGACTTGCAAGAGCACATGCACGATGTGCTCGATCCAGACGATCGCGATGTCGCGTGCGTGCAGAACGCGGATGGTCTGCACGAGTTCGGCGGCCTCACCGTCGGTGAGGCCACCGCCGATCTCGTCGAGCAGCAGTACCTGGGGGTTGGTGGCCAGCGCACGGGTGAGTTCGAGTCGCTTGCGATCCAGCAGTCCGAGTGTCTCGGCACGCCGGTTCGCAACCTTCGTCATGCCGCACAGATCAAGGGCGTCGATGCAGCGGTCGTAGGCCTCAGCCCGCTTGAATCCGCCACCGTGCGTCGCCGCCGTGAAGACGTTCTCGAACACCGTCATGCCGCTGAACGGTTGTGGCACTTGGTGGGTCCGGGCGATGCCCATACGGCAGCGTCGGGCAGCGTCGAGTGTTGACACGTCCGCGCCTTGAAAGCCGATCGTGCCGGCGGATGCGCCCTGGGAGCCAGACAGCACGCTCAGCAGCGTCGTCTTGCCGGCACCATTCGGCCCGACGATGCCAATGGCATCGCCGCGCCGCACCTCGAAGTCCACACCGTCGAGAACGACCAAGGCACCGTACTGCTTGCGAAGGCCTCGCGCGGATAGAAGTGTGTCTTGGGAAGGCATGGTGCCGGGAACCCGCGAAGTCTCAGGCGAATGGAAGAAGCTTCGCCGCAACCGGCACGTTGGGATCGCCAGCATTCTCGGTGATGACGTAGTCGTACTTGTGCATCGCGCCAGCGCGCGCCTTAATCCATTGCGTGCCGATCAGCGGCGTCGTGGCGACGCCCGGAACCGGCCCCTTGCCGAGATCGATCTTGCCGACCATGGTCGTGGTTTGCAGCGAGCCGAGAGCCTTGGCGACGCTGACCTTGTCCTTTGGATTGGTGCTGGACTTGAGGGCTTCGAACCCAGCGTCGAGCAGCGACATCGACGCGCCGAGCTGCTGGCTCCATTGCTTGCCGGAGGCCTTCTCGTAGCCGTCGGCCAGTTGCACACCGGTCACACCGGTCAGGGGCGACTTGTACGGGAAGGTCTTGTGCCAGTAGCACGCACTCGACAGATTGAAGCCCAGCGAGCCCAACGCCTCGACGTTGGACGCGAACAAGCCCGTCTTGGCGACCTGGGAAATCCTCACCATCTTGGTATAGCCCTGTTGGGCGGCCTGACGCCAGAAGGCGGCAAAGTCAGGCGGAATCGGGAAAGTGTTGAAGATCTCGCACTTCTCGGCCTTGAACTTCGCGATCTGTGCGGAATAGTCGGTGGTGCCGTCTTCGTAAGGGCCGGCGTCGACGATCGTGAATCCCGCCTTCTGCAGCGCAGGCGCCAGGTTGGCACGAATCGCGTTGCCGTCAGCGTCGTTCGGGTAGAGCGCCGCGACCTTCTTGTTAGTCGACAGCTGGCCCCACTGGGACGTGTAGCACTTGACGAACTCGCCGACGCCGAACGAGAAGTGGAAGGTCCACTTGAACGGCGAAGGCTGGCCCGGCTTGGCGCCGCGCCCGAAGTACCAGGCTTCCCAGGGCACCACCGTCGACAGGCACGGAACGCCCGCACCCTCGCAGGCATCGGCAACTGGGTTGACCGTCTCCGGCGCCGAGGTGACGAGAATCAGATCGACCTTGTCGGAGTTAATCAGTGCCTTGGCGAGCTGGCTGGCCCGCGCCGGATCGGATTGGGTGTCGCGTTCGAGTATCTCCACCGCGTACTTCTTGCCGCCGACGGTCAGGCCGCCCTTGAGCGACTTGCGCGCCAACTCGAGTACGTAGCCGTCGGACTCCCCGAAGCCGGCCAGGGCGCCGGTGCGCGGACTGATGAAGCCGACCCGAATCGTGTTGGCACCATCGGCACCTTGGGCGAAGACGGACTTCGGGTCCAGCAAAGCCAATCCAATGGCGCCACCTGCGCCGAGAACCGTCCGCCGCGAAGGCGTGGACTCTCTTGTTGTCTCTGCGATTTGGTTATCACTTGCGTTCATGTCTATCTCCTAGTGTTTGTGAAAGAGGGAACCATGCGGGGATCTACTTGGCCATGCAGCCGCCGTCGGTGACCAACAGCAACCCGGTCGTGAAGCTCGAAGCGCTGGAAGCGAGGTACAGTGCCGTACCTTTGATTTCGCTGGCGTCGGCCACGCGACCCATCGGTGTAAAGGCGGTGACCGCGGCCACGAATTCAGGATCGTCATAAGCGCCAGCAGCCAATTTCGTGCGAAAGAATCCCGGGCAGATGGCGTTGACCTGAATGTTTTGCGTGGCGTACTCGAGCGCCAGTTCACGCGTCAGGTTCACCACGGCGCCTTTGGCAGCGTTATATGCCGGGATTGGCGCCACGCTTGACGCGCCGGCCAAACCCCACATCGAGGCGACATTGATCAGCTTGCCGCTCTTCTGGCGCACCATGATCTTCAGCGCCTCGCGGTCGGTATAGAAGACGCCCTGCAGGTTGACCGCGATGACTGCATTCCAGTTGTCGGTCGGGTAGTCGTGCAGGGGCTGCGGAGCCAAGTCCGCGATGCCAGCATTGGCGAACGCGATGTCAACATGGCCAAAGGCCTTCTCGGCGGACTTGAAAAGACTGGCGACATCCGCTTCGCGAGTCACATCGCACTTGACGGCGAGTACCTTGCGTCCGAGCGCTTCAACGCGCGCAGCGGTCACTTCGTTGTTGACCATGTCGATGTCGGCACAGACGACATCGGCGCCGGCTTCTGCCATCGCTTCGGCGAACTGGTAGCCAAGGCCTTTGCCGGCGCCCGTGATCACGGCAACTTTGCCGCTCAGGTCGAACATCTTCATCACATTCATGGGGTTGATCTCCTCGCTCGCAGCGTCGATTATTCGGATTCAGCTGACTGTCATCGCGCCGTCGGCGACGAGTTCGGCGCCGGACATCCAGCGCGACAGGTCGGACGCGAGGAACAGCGCCAGGTTGGCGATGTCGCTCGGCAGGCCGGTGATACCCAGGGGATGCGCCGCCTTCATCTGCGCGTAGGCGTCGTCGCGATCCTTGAACATTCCCAGGCTCACGAAGTCGTTGAGCAGCTTCTCGCCCATCTCGGTTTCCACGAGGCCAGGGTGGATGGAGTTCACCCGAATACCATAGCCCAGTCGACCGAATTCGACGGCGGCTGCCTTGGTCAGCAAGCGGACCGCGCCTTTGGACGCGGAGTACACACCCAAGCCCGGCGTGCCGATCAGGCCGGCCACCGACGACAGATTGATGATGCTGCCGCCCTTGCCGGCGCGACCGTTCGGCTTCATCGCACGCACCGCATGTTTGTGCCCGATGAGCACGCCGGTCACGTTCACGGCGAGCAGCCTCTGAATGTCGGCGACAGTGATGTTTTCGATGAAGCAGGTCTGCTCGATCCCGGCGTTGTTGACAAGGATGTCCAGGCCACCGAAGGTGTCCAGCGCGGTGTCGATGAACGCGATCCATTGAGCCTCCACGGACGTGTCGTGGGCAATGAATCTGGCGTGGCCGCCGCCGTCACGAATCTGTTTCGCGACTTGCTCGCCGCGCTCGACCTGCACGTCGCCCAAGACGACACGTGCACCCGCTTTCGCCAATGTGCGGGCCACCTCTGCGCCGATGCCGCCTGCAGCTCCCGTGACGGCAGCTACTTTGCCACTCAAGTCGATCATGTTGTCTCCATCACGCCGGTCGGAAGGGGCATGCTCCCACTTCGATATCCATGCGTCGTTTGCTTTGCCTCGATCCGTCTTCGGCCGAGGATTGGAACGAATGATGTGCGACCACCGATCTAAGGCAGTAGGCATTCCAAACGGGATTTCACTGCGTGAAATGATTGTGAGTGCGCGGGAAACCCCTGATGGAACACGCTGCAGTTTGCCCATCAGATGCACGGAAGAGACGTTCGATATGCACTGCTGTGGCGCCGACTACAGCCCCCCCTGCCAACAAGTAATCGCAGCGAATGGAGCATGAGATGAAAGCGGCCTTCTACGAACAAACCGGACCTGCCGAGTAAGTGCTCGTTGTGGATGATTTGCCTGACCCACAGCCCGCGGTCGGGGAGGTGCGAGTCCGAGTTGGGTGGTCCGGCTATGCCGTTTCCGCGGGTCATTCCGCGCAGCGATGGCATGGGTGTCGTTGATGCCGTCGGGTCCGAAGTGAATCCGGCACGAGTCGGTCAGCGTGTATGGGTCTGGAACGCCGCGTGGGGTTGACCGAATGCGACAGCGGCGGGCCTCGTCGTTCTGCCGCAGCAACAGGCCGTGGCCCTGCCCGACAACGTGCCGGGCGAGGTCGGTGCGTGCCCGGGCATGCCGGCGCTGAGTGCGGCCCATGCCGTGCTGACTGACGGCGGCGTGAAAGGGCAGCGGGTACTTGTGGCCGGCGGTGCGGGCGCGGTCGACCGCTACGGGGTGCAGTTTGCGCATTTGCTGGGCGCGCGGCAGGTCATTACGACGGTGAGTTCAGCCGTCAAGGTCGAGTGGGCCCGCAGGGCGGGCGCCGACCTGTTGGTTAATTACCGAAGCGAGAACGTCGTGGAGCGCGTCCTCGAAGCGACAGATGGTGCGGGCGTCGATCGTGTCATCAAGGTCGATATCGCAGCGAATGCCGTCATCGACATGGAGGTGAAGCAGCGGGTGGCTAATGCCCACAATGCTGCCACAAAAGCTGCTTGTGGTGCCCCGCGATAAATACACACTCGGACTCCCTCAATCAACAAGGAGTTCATCATGGAAAACGCAATCGAACACGTACCACACGACGCCTGGAACAAGGGTGTGATAGTCGGACAAAAGTCACCGTTTAAACTGAAGGAGATTTGGGCAATTCGGGCCCGACTTCAACTTCAGCACAGAATTCGTGAGCTTGCCATGTTTGATCTGGGGTTGGATAGCAAACTGCGCGCTTGTGACCTCGTAAAGATTCGGGTGCGCGACATCTGCCATGGCGAGCGTGTTTCACCCCGCGCCACCGTGATGCAGCAGAAAACATCTCGACCTGTTCAGTTCGAGATTACCCAGCCGACCCGCGACGCGGTGAGCGACTGGATCAAGGACGCCAACCTCGGACAGGACGATTACTTGTTCCCCAGTCGTATTCACGAGTCACCTCACATTGGAACCCGGCAATATGCCCGCATTGTGGATTCTTGGGTGACAGAGATCGGGCTAAATCCGTCCGAATACGGAACACATTCGATGCGACGGACAAAGGCATCATTGATCTACCGGCGCACCAAGAATCTGCGAGCTGTGCAACTACTTCTCGGCCACACTAAATTGGAAAGCACGGTACGCTACCTGGGCATCGAGGTGGACGATGCTTTGGAGATGGCCGAGCAAACAGAAATTTGATCGGCGTTAGTTGTTTGCCAAAACACGATTGTTTGCTGGGTATCCAGGAAGCCGACACTGGCCAATACCGGCTTCCGCTGCGATGCAGACGGCAGCAGCAGACTGACTGCCGGCATATGACTGTCCAAAATGCTCGCTCCATACCTGACATTGACTTCGACACCTCGACCGTCGGCAACGTGGCGTCGCTTTTGATGTTCGCTGCACTCGCACCCGGCAATGACCTGACGTCTACATTCGCCGGCCGAAAGTCAGGAACAGGCCAAGCGCTCGCTGAGCGGCGGGCGATGGATTGCATCTTCTGGATTGTCAAGTGTTGCGCATGGCAGCGGTGCATCACTTTGAATGCATGACTCCGAGGGGAGTGCCGCAACCGTAGTACGAAAGATTGCGAGTTCGCACCCTCAAATTGGCCCCCATTTATTGCACTGAATGCATCAATATATCTAAATATTGCAATTGCCCTGATAGTGCCCGCGCCGCACACTCGGTCCCCAGAACTGCTGCCACTCGGTGCAGTCAACGAAGGAGACTACTGTGGACGCTCAGCGAGATCAGCTGCAATCATGGATTGGACGCAGCGAGAGGGTCGAAGACACTATCAATCCCACCCCCCTACTGGCACTGACGGCGACGCTGGATCACCCGGCCACGCCGATGGTCGCTGGCATCGCGATTCCGCCCCTGTGGCACTGGCTCTATTTTCTGCCGATGCATCGCCAGAGCGACATTGGCGCCGATGGGCACGCCAAACGCGGCGGCTTCCTGCCACCGGTCCCTCTGCCACGCCGGATGTGGGCCGGCAGCCAGTTTGAATTCCACTCGCCAATCCGCGTAGGCGACCGGGTCGTTCGCACCTCAACGATCGACGACGTCACCGCCAAGGAAGGCCGCACCGGCAAGCTGGTGTTCGTGAAGGTGCGCCACGAGGTGCGTTGCAACGAAGCCGCCGAGCCGGCGCTGGTTGAGTTCCACGACATCGTCTATCGCGAAGCGCAAGGCGCGAGCGACGTTGCGCCACCGCCTCAGGCCGCGCCGGCCGACGCCGCCTGGCGCCGCGAGATCGTGCCGGACGACGTGCTGCTGTTCCGCTATTCGGCGCTCACCTTCAACGGCCACCGCATCCACTACGACCGCCAGTACGTCACCCAGGTCGAGGGCTACCCCGGGCTGATCGTGCACGGCCCGCTGATCGCGACCCTGCTGATGGACCTTCTGCGTCGCCAGTTGCCCGACGCCGACGTGGCCAGCTTCCGTTTCAAGGCCGTGCGCCCGACCTTCGACCTGAACGCCTTCCATGTCAGCGGCCAGCCGCAGGCCGACGGCAAGACCATCCGGCTCTGGGCCTCGGACCACGAGGGTTGGCTGACGATGGACGCGACCGCAGTGCTGCGCTGACCCCTTCCCAACAACGAAAGAGACAAAGACATGCAGCCACTCAAAGGCATCACCGTCGTCACGCTCGAGCACGCGATCGCCGCGCCCTTCGCGACTCGCCAACTGGCCGACCTCGGCGCCCGGGTCATCAAGATCGAGCGCCCCGGCTCCGGCGACTTCGCCCGCGGTTATGACGAGCGCGTGCGCGGCCTGGCGTCGCACTTCGTCTGGACCAACCGTTCCAAGGAAAGCCTCACGCTCGACGTGAAGCACCCCGAGGCAGCCCAAGTGCTCGAGCGCCTGGTCATGGAGAAGGCCGACGTCGTCGTGCAGAACCTGGCGCCCGGCGCGGCAACCCGCCTCGGCCTGGGCTACAAGAAGCTCTCGGCCGTCAAGCCGGGCCTGATCGTCTGCGACATCTCCGGCTACGGCGACAACGAGGATAACCCCGGCCCGTACCGCGACAAGAAGGCGTATGACCTGCTGATCCAGAGCGAAGCCGGCTTCGTCTCGGTGACTGGCACACCCGACGAGCCCTGCAAGGCCGGCCCGTCGATTGCCGACATCGCCGCCGGCATGTACGCGTATAGCAGCATCCTTGCGGCACTGCTGCAGCGCGGCCAGACCGGCAAGGGCCAGCGCATCGACATCTCGATGCTGGAGTCGCTGGCCGAATGGACCAGCTACCCGCTCTACTACGCCTTCGAAGGCGCCGCGCCGCCGCCACGCACCGGCGCCAGCCACGCGACGATCTACCCCTACGGCCCGTTCCCGGCCGGCGATGGCACCACGGTGATGCTGGGTCTGCAGAACGAGCGCGAATGGGTGAGCTTCTGTGACAAGGTGCTGCAGCAGCCCGGACTCGCGACAGATCCGCGCTTCACCGCCAATTTCAAGCGCGTAGCCGAACGTGTCGCGCTGCGCCAGATCATCGTGGACACCTTCAAGCCGCTGACAGGAGCACAGGTGGTCGAACGGCTCGAACTGGCGCAGATCGCCAATGCCCAGGTCAACACGATGGCCGACGTGTGGGCGCATCCGCAGCTCGAAGCACGCGGCCGCTGGACCGAGGTCGGCACAGCCAAAGGCCCGGTGCCCGCGATGCTGCCGCCCGGCACCTGGGACACCGGTCCGCGCATGGACCCGGTGCCCGCGCTGGGCGAGCACACCGACGCGATCCTGGCCGAGCTGGGTTACAGCGCGGCCGAGATCGCCGGCTTGCACCGTTCCAAAGCCGTCTGAGGGCCGCGTCATGCCAACCGATACGCAGACCCTGGCGCGCACCTATTTGTTCGTACCCGGCACGCGGCCCGAACGCTTCGCGAAAGCGCTGGCGAGCGGCGCCGACGCGGTCGTGCTCGACCTGGAGGACGCCGTAGCCGCGGACGACAAGGCCACAGCCCGCAGCGCGATCACGCAATGGTTCACCACGGCTTCGTCCGCAGATCGGTCGCGCATCGTCGTGCGCATCAACGACGCAGGTTCGACGTGGTTTGCCGACGACCTCCTGGCACTTCGCGAAGCCGGTGTGTCCAGCGTGCTACTGCCGAAGGCCGAGTCGGCCGACCAGATCGCCGCGACTCAGACGGCCTTGTCCTGCGCCAGCGTGCTCGCGCTCATCGAAAGCGCACTCGGCGTGGCGCATGTCGGTAACGTGGCATCCGCCGGTGCGTCGCGCCTCCTCTTCGGCACGCTCGATTTCGCACTCGATCTCGACATGGACATCAGCAACGACGCATCCGGCCTGGCCTACGCCGCGAGCCGCATCGCGATCGCCTCACGCATGGCGGGCTTGCCTGCGCCGGTGGCAGGCGTCACGCCACAACTCGACGACGAGCCGCGTTTGCTGTCCGACCTGGCCGACGCGCTCCGCTTCGGCTTCGGCGCCAAGCTGTGCATCCACCCGAAGCAGGTGCAACCAATCCATGCCGCCCTGCGCCCTGACGCAAAAGCCCTCGACTGGGCACGCCGCGTGTTGCTGGCCGATGCCGCATCCCCCGGCGCCGCACGCCTCGACGGCCGCATGGTCGACCGTCCTGTGGTGCTGCAGGCCCACCGCACGCTGGCCCTGGCCCGCGACTGAATCCCATTCCCCAACTTCCAGAGCAGAAAGAGACAATCACCATGGCCTCCACCATCATCGACTCCCGCATTTTCGGCGACATGTTCAGCGACGCGCGCATGCGCGACGTCTGGTCCGACGAGAACCGCACCGCAAAGTACCTCGACATCGAACGCGCACTTGCCAAGGTGCAGGGCGAACTCGGCATCATCCCGAAGGAAGCGGCCGACGAGATCGTCAAGAACTGCGAGCTGTCGCAGATCGACTGGGTCAAGCTCAAGGCCAAGACCGAGCAGATCGGCTACCCGATCATCGCGGTGGTCAACCAGATCAACGCCAACTGCCGCGACAAGCTCGGCGAGTTCTGCCATTGGGGCGCGACCACGCAGGACATCACCGACACGGCCGCCGTGCTTCAGATGCGCGAAGGCCTGGCGCTGGTCGAACAGGACCTGAACGAGATCGGCGACGCGCTGGCCGCGCTGGCGAAGAAGTACCGCGACACGCCGATCATCGGCCGCTCGAACCTGCAGCAGGCGACGCCGATCACCTTCGGCTACAAGATGGCCAGCATCCTCGCGGGCATCGACCGCCACCGGGAGCGTCTGCAGCAACTCAAGCCGCGCGTGCTGATGGGCGAGTTCGGCGGCGCGTCGGGCACGCTGTCGTCGCTTGAAAAAGGTGCGATGGAGACGCAAGCCGGCCTGATGAAGGAACTGGGCCTGGCCCAGCCGCTGATCTCCTGGCACACGGTGCGCGACACCATCGCCGAAGTCGGCGCCTTCCTCGGGCTGGTGGGTGGCTCGCTCGGCAAGATCGCGATGGACGTCAAGCTGATGATGCAGACCGAGGTGGCCGAGGTGTTCGAGCCCTTCGCACCCGGCCGCGGCTCGTCGTCGACCATGCCGCAAAAGCGCAACCCGATCTCGTGCCTCTACATCCATGCCAACGTATCGGTGGCGCGCCAGCATGCGGCTGCCTTGATGGACGCGATGGTCGCTGACCATGAGCGTTCCACCGGCCCGTGGGAAATCGAATGGGTGTCGCTGCCCGAGATCTTCTGCCTGATGTCCGGCGCCTTGAAGCAAACCAAGTTCGTGCTCAAGGGCCTCGAAGTCGATGCGACCCGCATGCGCGCCAACATCGACATCACCAACGGGTTGGTCATGTCCGAGGCCGTGATGATGGGCCTGGGCCCTTACATCGGCCGTGAATACGCGCACGACCTGGTGTATGACCTGTGCCGCCAGTCGATCACGGAGAACCGGCCGCTGATCGAGATCCTCGCTGCGCACGCTGAGATCCACAAGCACGTTACCCGCGCGCAACTCGACGCCATGTGCGACCCGGCCAACAACCTCGGGCAGGCCGGCGTGATGGTCGACCGCGTGCTGGCCGCCCGCGGCTGACCCCCTTCAGGCCGGAGACAACATCATGAAAATCAAGAAGCTCTTGAAGCTCCTCTACATTCAGGTCCTGATCGGCCTGGTCCTGGGCATCGCCGTGGGGCACTACTGGCCCGAGTTCGGTGCGGCACTTAAACCGCTCGGGGACGGCTTCGTCAAGCTCGTCAAGATGATGATCGCTCCAGTGGTGTTTTGCACGATTGTGACTGGCATCACCTCGCTGGGCGACTCGAGGGAGATCGGAAAGACGTTGATCAAGGCGATGGGGCTTTTTTATGCACTGACGATCCTGTCACTAATTATTGGCCTGGTCACCGTGCTCCTGATGAAGCCCGGCGTAGGCATGCATATCGACCCGAAGAACCTGGACGCTTCCGTTGTGACCCGGTTCGCAGGCCAGGTGCATATTCGTGGGTTCACCGATTTCGTGATGCACATTATTCCCAATGCGTTCTTCGGGGCCTTCGCCGAAGGCGAGGTCCTGCCGGTGCTGCTGTTGGCGGCTCTGTGCGGCTTTGCTCTCACGCGAATTGGCACCTCCGCCAAGCTGGTGCTTGCCAGCATTGACGGCTTCTCGCACATGCTGTTTGCGGTTTTCGGCATCATCATGCGTCTTGCCCCGATCGGCGCGTTCGGCGCCATGGCGTTTACGGTCGGACGTTACGGCATCAAATCAATCGGTTCGCTTGGCTTGCTGATCGCCACGCTCTACGTGGCCTGCATATTCTTCGTCGTCGTTGTCCTCGGCCTGCTGGCGCGCCTGCACGGCTTCAAGCTCTGGCAGGTATTGCGCTACGTCAAGGAGGAGTTGCTGGTGGTGCTCGGCACTGCGTCGAGCGAGCCCGTGCTGCCGCGCCTGCTGCAAAAGCTTGAGCGCCTGGGCTGCAAGAAGGGCATCGTAGGGCTGGTCCTGCCGACCGGCTATTCGTTCAACCTCGACGGAACTGCCATCTATCTGACGCTGGCGTCCATGTTCATCGCCCAGGCGTGCGACGTGCATTTGACCTGGGGGCAGATCGCAAGCATGCTGGGCATCATGCTGCTGACCTCGAAGGGAGCCGCAGGCGTCACGGGGAGCGGCTTCGTTGCGCTGGTCGCGACGCTCACCGTGATGCCCGATCTGCCGGTGGCCGGGGTAGCGTTGATCCTGGGCATCGACCGTTTCATGTCGGAAGCGCGTGCGCTGACCAGCACCATCAGCAACGTGGTGGCCTGCATCGTCGTGTCGAAATGGGAGAACGCCTGCGACCACGAAGTGCTGATGCGCGAACTCTCGACCAACTACGCCAACACCGAGCATGAGCTGGAAGTTGGCGACGGGCAGCCCGTGGCGATCGGCGCCCCCGGCACGGCTCACTGATCCACAGCAACGGAAATCGGCGCGGCGGCGCGGCCTTTGGCCGGTTTGCCGCGTTTTGGTTTCATCTCCAGGAAGAATCCATAGAGTTGTTGCGCGGGCGGCGACAGCGAACGCCCCTTGCGCCGGATTAACCCGATCTTGCGCGTGATGAGCGGCTCGATCAGCGGCACGCTCACCAGCAGTGGGTGATCGGCGGCAGGCATGGCCATCGCTGGCACCGCAGCCACGCCCAGCCCGGCCTCGACCAGCCCGAGCATCGTCGTCACGTGCTGTGTCTCGTAGATGGCCTGCGGGCGGCCCGGCACGTTCACCAACGCTTGGTCCAGCAGCAGGCGGTTGCCCGACACCTTGCTCACCGAGATGTAGTCGTACGCGGCCAGTTCAGTCCAGGTGACGCGGCGCTTCTTCGCCAGCGGATGGTCGCGCCGGCAAGCGGCGACGAAACGCTCCTCCAGTAGTTGCGTGAAGTCGATGTCGGTCTCCTGGCTACCAACGAAGTTGAGCCCAAAGTCCGCCTCGCCGCGCGATACGGCGGACAGCACATCGTTGGCGCCGGCGTCGAGCACCTTGACCCGGATTTTCGGATAGCGCTCGTGATAGCGCGAGATCACCTGCGACAGATAGTAGTAGACGGTCGATGGCACGCAGGCAATGGTCACCTCGCCCATGCGCGTGCCCGCGACGCCGCGGATGCCGAGCAGCGTCTGGTCCAGGTCGTCGAGCAACTGCTGCACCTTTCGGTCGAAATCGCGGCCAACCGACGTCAGGCTCACGCGCCGCGTGGTGCGCTCCAGCAGGCGCACGCCCAGCGCCTCCTCCAGCTTGTCGATGCGCCGGCTGAAGGCGGGTTGCGACACATGCAGCGCATCGGCCGCCTTGCGAAAGCTGTTGAGTTCGGCCACGGCACGGAAGGCCTGCAGGTCGTTCAGGTTGAAGTTGATGGCCACTGGCTGGTCTCCAAGAATGGGAATCAGTGATCGAAAGTATGCATCAATCCATCGAAAACCTGCAATTTACAGAAGGCCACGCCGCGCGGAACATACGTACATCGGTCCAACGACAACAGTCCAACAGAGGCCGGGTACCAGAATCCACCGGAGTAGACAAATGCAGTTGAAGAAACGTCACCTTGCCGGCGCAGTCGCACTGGCTGTGGTCCTGGCCAGCGGCGGCGCAGCCGCGGCCTTTCCCGAAAGGACGATCACGCTCGTGGTGCCCACCTCGGCGGGCGGCGCCAACGACGCGATGGCGGGTGTTGTCGCACAGTCCATGTCGACCATCCTCAAGCAGCCGGTCATCGTCGCCAACAAGGCCGGCGCCAATGGTGCGATTGCCAGCGAGTACGTCATGCGCGCTGCGCCCGACGGCTACACGCTGATGCTCGGCTATGTTGCCACGCACACCATGAATCCGTCGCTGCAGAAGCTGCGCTACGACCCCGTAAAGGATTTTGAGCCGGTCGGCATGGTGGGCTCTTCGGCCACGGTGATGGTGGTCAATCCCAGCGTCAAGGCGAGTAACGCGAAGGAAATGGTGGCGCTGCTCAAGGCTGCCCCCGACAGGATTAGCTACGCCTCAGCCGGCAATGGCACTGCGCCGCACTTCGCGGCCGCGATGTTCAAGCTGTCGACCGGAACCAGCATGCTGCACGTACCGTACAAGGGGTCGGCGCCTGCGATTACCGACACACTCGGCGGCCAGACACAGGTGATGTTTCCCAGCCTGTTCACCTCAATGCCCTACTTGAAAACAGGCAAGCTCAGGGCGCTCGGCATAGCCGGCAACAAGCGCTCGGCGTTGATGCCCGACGTGCCCACGCTGAAAGAGCAGGGGATCAACGACGTCGACGTGTCGCAGTGGTACGGCATCTTCGCGCCGGCGAAGACGCCCAAGGCAGTCGTCGAGCAACTCAACAAGGTGCTGAACGAAGTGCTGGCCGACAAAAGCGTCATCAAGCGCCTGGAAGACCACGGCGCTGAAGTCTCGACCATGACCACCGACCAGATGCGCACATACGTCGTGAGCGAGCAGGTCAAGTGGAAGAAAGTCGTGCAGGCTGCAAAGATCACGGCGGATTGAGCATGAGTCAAAGCATTCCCTGCGTGCTGATGCGCGCCGGCACCTCCCGCGGCCCGTTCTTCCTCCGCGAATGGTTGCCCGAAGGCGACGAGGCGCGCGACCAGGCGCTGATCGGTGCCATCGGCGCATCCGATCCACTGCAACTCGACGGCGTCGGCGGCGGCAGCACGCTCAACAGCAAGGTCGCGATCGTTTCGCGCTCGAAGGAGCCGGGATGCGACCTGGACTATCTCTTCGCACAGGTCGGCGTGGGCCATCGCTCGGTGGACATGCGGCCCAACTGCGGCAACATGCTCTCGGGTGTCGCGCCGTTCGCCATCGAGCAGGGGTTGATCGCCGCGCAGGACGGCGTTACGCAGGTGCGCGTTTTCAACGTCAACACCCGCTCGCGCATTGATGTGACGGTGCGCACGCCCGGCGGCCGCGTTACTTATGAAGGCGATGCGCGCATCGATGGCGTGGCTGGGACCGCGGCGCCGATCCTGCTGAATTTCCTCGACGCGTGGGGTGCTGTGACTGGGCAGGTGTTTCCGACCGGCAAGCGCATCAACATCATCGACGGCATTGAGGTGAGTTGCATCGATGCGGCGATGCCCCTGATGATCGTGCGCGCCAGCGACCTCGAAGTGAACGGCCGTGAGAAGCCTGCGGCGCTTGATGCCAATAACGCGTTGCTCGAACGCCTCGAGGCGCTGCGCCTTCAGGCCGGTCGCATGATGGGGCTGGGCGACGTGTCGAACAGTGTGATCCCCAAGCCGGTCCTGGTGAGTGCGGGCGACTCGCCGAACAGCATCACCTCGCGCTACTTCACGCCGCGCAAGTGCCACGCGTCGCACGCGGTCACGGGCGCCATCGGCGTGGCCAGTGCGTTTGCGTTGCCGGGCACGGTGGCGAGCGCCGCCGCACGCGCGCCGGGGCGGAACAGCCTGGTCGTGCTGCATCCGGCTGGGCAGATCGATGTCGAGGTGGAGATTGAAGGCGAAGGTGCCGATGCCGCGGTGTCGAGCGCTGCGCTTGTCCGCACGGCGCGCAAGATCATGCAGGGCGAACTGCATCTGCCGGACTACGTCTTCTCACGACCCGAGACGCGGGTTTTCACGCGTGGTGCCTTCCCGAGCAAGGCTATCACCATCATCGTACCGACGCGGGCAGGCGGCGGCAACGATACCATGGCGCGCATCATCGCCGCCAAGTTGAGCCCACTGTTGGGTCGGGAAGTTGTCGTCGACAACCGCGCCGGCGCGAATGGCGCAATTGCAAGCGAGTACGTGGCGCACGCCAAGCCGGACGGCCACACGCTGATGTTCGGCTATGTTGGCACGCACGCGATGAACCCAGCCTTGCAGACGCTCGGCTACGATCCGGTGAACGATTTCGAACCCATCGGGCTCGTCGGTTCTTCTCCCACCCTGATGGTTGCCCACCCGCACAAGGGCGCACCCGACCTAAGCTCCCTCGTTGTGAGGTTGAAGCACGAACCGGGTTGCTTCAGCTATGCATCGGCCGGCGACGGTACGCCGCCTCACTTTGCAGCCGAGTTGTTCCAGCTCAACAGCGGAACGTCGATGGCCAGCACGACCTACGAGGGGGCCGCACCGGCGATCGCCAATACGGTCAATGGGCGATCGCAGATCATGTTTCCGAGTCTGTTCACCGCATACTCTCTCATACGCGGCGGACAACTGCGGGCGCTGGCGGTGGCAGGACCGAACCGCCTCAACGCGCTGGCGGGCGTGCCGACGCTCGCAGAGATGGGCGTCCCGGGCGTGAATGTCATGCAGTGGTACGGATTGTTCGCGCCGACCGGCACACCTGCAGCGGCAATCGAGCGCCTCAATCGGACTTTAAACGAGGTTCTGGCCGATCCGGAGGTCATAGAACGCTTCGAGCGACATGGCGCACGTACCGAACCGGGAAGCGCGCATGCGCTCGCTCAAAGAATGAAAGCGGACCTGAGTCGTTGGCGCCAAGTCGTCATCGAGGCAGCGCTCGCGCCGAACGAGTCACGCCAAATCACACTGGAGTGACACATTTCTGCTGGTCTTGCGTCAAGGCTCATGACCAACTTCTGAAATCTTGAAGCATTCGTCGCAGGCCACTGGTTGTCTGTGACCGAGAGTAGAACAATTGTCTACGACCGCGTCGCCCACATACATACATGTCGTTGAGTGATCGACGGCGACGGGCAGCAATGAGCCCGTCGCCGTCCACCACGATCGGCAGCTGACTGACGAGTCAAATCATACAATTGAACTGCCAGTAAGCGGTTGTTGGCGAATACCCGGTCACGACCCATTGCCGCCACTCGAGTTTCGTCGGCCAATGTCTGCTTCGCAGTTTCGGCCTCTCGCATCTCGACCACGAGTCGATACTACCGGCCAAAAGCGATCGCTCATAATAAGAAGTTGAAGGCCTGCACCAGGCTGCGCGCGGATGCTCAACATATCCGCTTTCGTCCCTCCTCGAAAAACAGCTCTTTTCTCAAATGCCGCAGGTTAAAACTTATCAGCAAGATGTTTGACGTTACCTCAGATGACATTGCTCAACTAAACGATGTGGATCTGCGGGAGCTTGTCGGCCGCCTGTGTGAGGCCGAGCTTGCAAGCCAAGGACTATCGACCGCTGCGGTGACCTGGGGGGGCAATCAGACGGCCGCAGACGGTGGCCTCGACGTGCGTGTCGCGCTGCCGCTAGGTACTCCCATCAACGGCTATATCCCAAGGTTCTCGACAGGGTTCCAGGTCAAGACGCCAGACATGGCGAGGGCGGCTATCCTCGCTGAGATGCACCCGAATGGTGTGATTCGGCCTGTCATCCAAGAACTCGCCGATGTGGATGGCGCCTACGTCATCGTGAGCTCGCACGGCTCAACGGCCGACAGCGCGCTGCGCAATCGGCAGAATGCGTTGCGTGAGGCTTTAACTGGGGTCGATAACGCGGCTCAACTCCACACCGACTTCTATGATCGCACCCGCCTGGCGACCTGGGTGCGACAGCACCCAGGTCTGATCACCTGGGTCAAGGAGAAGGTGGGCCGCGCTCTCGTTGGCTGGCGTCCATACGGTCCATGGAGTGGTGCGGCAGAGGGCGTCGACACAGAGTACCTGCTCGACGACAAGCTTCGACTCCATTTTAGCGGGCACCGCGACGCGCCTCCGCAGCCAGTCACTAATGCCATTGACGAACTGCGCGACGGGCTAGCCCAACCTGGCAAGATGGTGCGTTTGGTTGGCTTGTCGGGAGTAGGCAAAACTCGTTTGGTCCAGGCTCTCTTCGACGCGCGGATCGGCTCGCGGCCTCTTCCGCCGTCGCTCGCCGTCTACACCAATCTGTCGGACAACCCGGACCCGCAGCCGACAGGTCTCGCCTCCGACTTGATGGCGAACCGCACGCGCGCGGTCCTTATCGTGGACAACTGCCCTCCGGATCTTCACCGCAGGCTCTCGGACCTATGCTCTGCCTCCGGCAGCACGGTCAGCGTCCTCACGGTCGAGTACGACGTGCGTGACGACCAGCCCGAAGGGACGCAGGTCGTCACTCTAGACACATCCTCTCCCGAACTGATCGAAAAGCTGGTCCGGCGCCGCTTCTCGCACCTGTCCGCGGTCGATGCGCGCACCGTCGCCGAGGCGTCGGGCGGAAATGCCCGGATCGCGATCGCCCTCGCGGGGACTGTCGAGAAGTCCGAGACGGTCGCCGATCTTTCGGACGATGAGCTCTTCCAACGCCTCTTCCGCCAGAGACACGATCCCAACGACGCGCTACTCCTCGCAGCCCAAGCATGCTCGCTTGTCTATTCCTTCCAAGGCGAAGCAATGGCGGGGGACGAGGCGGAATTACTGCGCTTGGCCGCACTCGCGGATCAAACGCCTCGGGAGCTCTATCGGAACGTCGGTGAGTTGTTCCGGCGGGATCTTGTCCAGCATCGCAGCGTGTGGCGGGCCGTACTGCCGCACGCCATCGCGAACCGGCTTGCCGCCCGCGCCCTCGAGGACACGCCGTACGATCTCATCGATCAGCAGCTCGTGACGGGCGGAACGGATCGACTTGCCCGATCCTTCTCGCGGCGGCTGGCATTCCTGCACGATCATCCCCACGCCATCGCCATTGTTGATCGATGGCTTGCCCCCGGTGGCCTGCTAGGTAACGTGACGGGGCTTAACGACCTCGGCCAAGCGATGTTCGAGAACGTAGCCCCAGTTTCGCCCAGTGCTGCACTCGCGGGCCTGGAGCGGGTTAGCAGCAGGGATCTTGAGGTGGTCGCAGCTGTCCTCAGGCGGCATCGGTTGCTGCTGCGCTCTCTGGCTTATGACCCGGCCCTGTTTGAGCGAAGCACCTCATTGCTGGTGTTGGCGACGACGCAGAGTTTGGGTGAACGAGAGACCAAGGAAGCTTCGGACACATTCGCTTCACTCTTCACAATCTATCTGTCCGGGACACACGCCACTATCGAGCAACGCCTTGGGGTAATCGAGCGGCTGCTCCGATCCGGCGAGCTTAAGCAGCGCTCGCTTGGCTTAGCCGCTTTGGACAAGATTCTAAAGACGACGTTCTTCACCTCGCATCATCGTTTCGAGTTCGGAGCGCGGTCGCGGGATTACGGCTACCAGCCTAGAAGCAACGACGACGTCAGCAAGTGGCACAGCGCCGCGCTGGCGCTGATCGAATGGTTGGCGTTCACAGAAGGAGTGCTCATTCCGGAATTGGGCGATCTGGTGGCACGCAACTTTCGCGGTCAGTGGACCTCGGCGCAAATGTTTGTCCATCTGGAAGGCCTCGTCCGCCAGTTCGCTGCCAACGGTTTTTGGCGAGAGGGCTGGGCCGCGTGTCGACAGACCATGCGTTTCGACAAGGACCGGCTGACCCCTGCCAGCTTTTCTCGCCTGTCCGCTTTGGAAGCCGAGCTTAAGCCGACCAATCTCCCGGGGCGGGTGCGAGCGACAGTCTTGGGTGGGCTCGACTTGGAGGACATCAAGCTCGAAGGCGACATCGCGAGCGAGTTCGAGAGGCTCGACGCGATCGCCCAAGAACTCGGCGCGGCGGTCGCCGTCGACGAAGCGGCACTCGCAGATCTTCTGCCCGACCTTCTGCGTGGCGGGAACCGGGCGTGGGAATTCGGTCGCGGGCTCGCCCGCGCATCGGAGGGCAGCCGCGCCACATGGTCAAAACTCGTAGAGGGCCTGGGTCAACTTCCGCCAGAGCAACGCAACGTCCAAGTGCTCAGGGGCTTCCTAGCCGAATGCTGGGAGAAAGACAGGGATCTCGCGCAATGTCTCCTTGACGCAGCGCTTGACCACCCAACCCTGGTCACGTTCGTTCCCATACTGCACTCTGCGGTGCAGCTCGATACGCGTGGTGTCGAGCGACTGAAGCGTGCTCTCAACTCGGGTCAGGTGCAGGTCGGGATGTATCGGAATCTGGCGCACGGGCGAACAACGGGCCAATTGGAAGGTAGCGACCTGAGAGATCTGCTCCTTCTTATTGCCGACCAGCCTGATGGATTCGACGTGGCGTTGGAGATCCTCTACATGCGCCTCTTCTCGGACGGCTTGGCACAGAGACAGCGCGAGCCCGAACTTATCGAGGCCGGTCGAGAGCTAATGCGACGCGTTAGGTTCAAGCAGCGAGGTGAACAGGACGACTACAAGGCGGCGGAAGTCGTACGAACTTGTTTAGCAGGGCCAGAAGCCGCGCCCTTTGCGGCGGAGTTAGCCGATCGGATGAGGCAGGCCATTGCGGCAAACGATACCTACTCGTTTGACAACGACGAACTAATGAAAGCCTTGCTAACGGTTCAACCAACGGCCGTTCTGGACGCCCTGTTCAAGGGAGACGACAGGGAGCAGCAGGAGGGTGTCATGGTATTCGACCACCTGCATGATTACCAGTCGAATCCAGCGGACGAGATCTCGTGCGAGGACCTGATTGTTTGGTGCAACCGAGAGCGCGAGAAGCGCTTTTCGCTCGCGGCCTCCTTTGTCACGTTCGCACGTCGTGCCGAAGAAAGTGGCTCCAAGGTCTGGTCGGAGCAAGCGAAAGCTCTCCTTGCCCATGCGCCCGACCCAGGGAGCGTACTGACCGTATTTGTCGAGCGATTCCGACCGATGATCTGGGGCGGCTCGCGCGCCACGCTGATGGAAGCTAATGCTCGTTTGCTCGACAGCTTGGAGGAGGAGACTGCGAGTAGCCTCACACTGATCATTACCGAGGCCAAGGCCCAACTCGCGCGAGAAGTTGAGGAAGAGCGGGAGTGGGAGACTGCGAAGGATCGAGCCAGGGATGAGCGGTTTGAGTGAGGTGCCGACCCGAAGGAGCATCATGGTCTGCTTTTCGAACGCAACTAGATGCCGTATAGGCGTGAATCCGACTTCGGTTAAGCAATCGAAAGGCAGCAATGAGCGGCCCAAAGCGGCCGGTCAAAAATTGATGCTGAACGGCAGCTTCTGGCCGGGTGCGGGTGTAGCTGTTGATAATTCCGGCGGTGCATTCCGGACGTTCAACCTGAAGACCGAATGACTGGTTTGGAGCAGGCAGTTCAGCCTGTTGTACAGCCGCCTTCAGTCTAAGGACTAAACCGCTCGCGCGGTAGCGCACCGCTGAGGCTCGTCGTTTTTCAAGTATCGCGTCCCTGTCTATGTTGAGAAGCGAGGCAATCGGCCTCGTTCTTCGACAGGAGCACGATCATGACCCCATCGACACCAGCGGTCTCTGCGCTGCGCCAACGCATGCTCGATGACATGCGCATGCGCAAGCTCGGACCCAAGACCCAGGCTGCCTACATTCGCGCGGTTCGGTACCTCGCCAGCTTTCTCCAGCGTCCTCCCGACACAGCCACCGTGGAAG
>JARLJI010000207.1 GCA_031291295.1 Rhodoferax sp.
CGCGAACTCCGCCACCTGGGCGACGTGTTCCGCGTTGGAGATGCCAAATCCCACGGCCACCGGCAGCCCGGTCCATCGCCGGATGCGCGCAACCAGCGACGCTGCGTCCGACGTGAGGCTCTGCTGCTTGCCGGTGATGCCGGTGCGGGAGATGGCGTAAACAAACCCCTTGCTGTGCGTGGCAATGGCTTCCAGGCGATCGTCGGGACTGGTGGGCGCGGCCAGAAACACCGGCGCAAGGCCCACGCGGGTCATCTCGGCCAGGTAGTCGCCTGCCTCTTCGACGATGATGTCGGTCACCAGCACGCCGTCGACCCCGGCCGCGGCCGCGTCGTCCGCAAATCGCTTGAGCCCGTAGCGCAGGATGGGATTGAAATAGCTGAAGATCACAAGTCCGGCATGGGGCCGCGCGGTGCGAATCTGGTGCGCCAGTGCGAGAACATCCTTGAGGCTGGTGCCGTGCGTGAGCGACCGCTCACTGGCGCGCTGAATCACGGGGCCGTCGGCCAGCGGATCGCTGAAGGGTACGCCCAGCTCCAGCACGTCCGCGCCCGCGTCGATAGCCTCAAGCGCAATGGCGCGCGTGGCTTCGAGTGAGGGATCGCCGGCGGTGAGGTAGATGACCAAACCCGGCTTGTGCTGGAATTCAATCGCCATCGGACGTTAGAAAACTACGCTCCCTGTAGCTTGAGTTCGCGGGCCAGAATGCCCATGTCCTTGTCGCCGCGTCCAGAGAGGTTCACCACCAGTATGTCATGAGGGGCCATGGCGGGCGCGATGCGCAGCGCTTCGGCCACGGCGTGGGCGCTCTCAAGTGCGGGCAGAATGCCCTCGGTCCGCGAGAGCCGCACCACAGCGTCGAGCGCTGCGGCGTCGTCCTGGACGGTGTACTCGGCGCGGCCGGAGTCGTGCAGCGCCGCATGCTCCGGGCCGATGGAAGCGTAGTCGAGGCCTGCAGAGACCGAATGCGTGAGGGCGATCTGGCCGTTCTTGTCCTGCAG